>NZ_JBNYXO010000012.1:0-175099 GCF_051380715.1 Janthinobacterium kochi | reverse complement strand
CAACATCCCACAGCGTGCTCTCAACAACGAAACGCCGATTCAGGCAATGAAGAAATGGCAGGCAAAAAAGCCACAATTATTCGTTAAACGTGTTTATAACCAGGCGGGTCTTGACACTTAACCTCTACTTCTAGCGCAATCTAAAAATGGGGGGATTACCCCACATTCCGCAACGGGCCATCGGGGAAAAAACGCCCATCCAAGCGCTCAAAGAATGACAGCAAAAGAAGCCGGACCTATTTGTAAAGCGCGTTTATGATCAAACGGGACTGGGCACCTACCCGCGCATGTCCAAACTTCAGCACCTGCCGCAGAATCCCTGGCGTGCCGCCGTATTATGCACCGGCGGCGTTACCCAATATCGCAGCGGGCGTCAAGTTCCATACAAAACGGTATAAAGCCGCGCTCGCTGTCAGCGCTAAAATTTCGAGTTATTCGAGGTTCCCGCCGTCGGAAAATTGACCAACCACAAAAAAATATGATTGCACGAAAATAATAAACACCTGACATTATTTCAACCAATATTCTTTATGCATACTCAACCTCATTTTGGTTTTTAACGGTATATTTTTCTCGCACAAACCTAATTTATATCCTGCATACTTTAATAAAGTACGGATAAGAGCATCAGGTAAAAGCCATGGAGATTTTTTTAAAAGGAACTTAACTTCCGATATAACAAATTTCTTTCCTTCTCCCTCAGCGCGTCCAAACTTCTGAAGCATCCATGGTTCACGCGAATGAAAAACACCAATATCGAAACAACGTCGAAAATCTTGAGCATAAGTATAATCGTGAGAATGATATACTAAAGCATCCGCACAATAAGCAATATTTTTTTTCACTGACAATAATTTGGCAGCAACATAAGTATCCTCCCCGAATATATTATTGTCTGGGAATCCACCTATACTGTTTAGCATTACTCGTCGATACGCAGAAAAAGAATTTGACATGAATGCAACTTTTAAACCTAAGCTCTTGGCATCGGAAAGAGAGCGTACAGCCGATATCTCTGGATAATTAAATAATCTTGAATGTGCACCAATATTTCCTGCATCAATATTCGGCAATTGTCGTCCATAGCTCGCAGCAACGTCCGGATCAGAAAATGGAATAAGTAGACGTTCAAAAGAGCAGTTCTCAGCCGGCATAGCATCTTGAGTCATATAAACAAGAATATCCATATCTGCAAAAATACTGGCCCCCAACTGACGGGTAGTCCCATGATTAAATTCTTTTCGTGGAATAATTAAAACTTCGCACCCCATCGCTTTAGCCAAAACTGCAGTTTCATCATCTGATGACGAGTCAATGATTAAGATTCGATTAGGACGATGAGTTTGAGATTGAACCTTCCTAAGCCAATCACCCCACGAAACACCTGCATTTAAAGTTGGAACGATTAAACCGACCGTCATACTCATAATTAATCCAATATTGCAAATATCATAAAAAAAATTTACTTTAAAAATATATATTATTAATAAAAACTAATATATTTAAATACAAAAAATAAATTTTTACTTTTATAAACTTCTTGTCATTCAAATTTTTTAAGCAACTTATAAACAACATTAGCAGATTTATTCCAACTAAAACGTTGAATATTTTCCAGACCACGCTCTATCAATTTCTTCTGCAATATATCATTATTCACCAGACTGATCATTTTTTCAGAAAGATCTTTAATATTGTATGGATCGAAATATAAGGCTCCATCCTTACAGACCTCAGGAATACTAGTTGCATTAGAGGCAATAACAGGGCATCCACAAGCCATGGCTTCCAAGGGTGGTATACCAAAGCCTTCAAATAGAGATGGAAAAACAAAACATTTCGATGAACGATATAATTCATGCAATTCCGTATCGGTTAAATAACCTGTTAACTTAACATCATCGCCCTGTTTCTTAATTATCTCCCCAAAAGTAACGTCTTTAAAGACATTTTTATTCAATCCTCCGACTAGTTTTAGCACATACCCTGGTTCAACCTGCGTCTTAAATATATTAAACGCAGCTACAAGGGTCTCAATATTTTTATAAGCCTGAACTGAACCAACAGCAAGAATCACATTATTCTTAACAGCAAAATTCTCATTCGGATTCTGGTCAAAAGACGATGCATTATAAATTACTGATATATTATCTCTTCGAATATTATATTTAATAGAAATATCATTTTTACTAAACTCACTTACAGTGGTAATATGCAAAGATGAGCGCAATACTCTTGGAATCAAGAATCGATAGAAGCAGCGAAATTTCCAAGAATGAGCATCCGGGAAATGTAGAAATGCCAAATCGTGTATTGTTACAATTTTTCGCTTATAGAATATAGGCGCGGTTGTGGCTAATGAAAATAATAATGGTGATCCATTGCGCTTTAAAAATATAGGTAACTCTAATTGCTCCCACAAGTGGCCGGTAAACCGTCCAATAACTTCTACACCAAGTTCTTCGGCTAACGCAGGATGAATAATATTATTTGGTGCCACGAATCGAATGGATGAATCTATTTTCTTTAGAATACGACAAATCTCCAAAGCATACCGTTGTACGCCCGTGATAGATTGAGTAAGAAATCGCGCGTTAACAAAAACCATTTACACTAACCATTTCAAAAAATTATTAATAGGCTTTTAACCTAAAACGCCTGAAAAAATCGCCATAAGCGAATACATATTCTAGCTAAAATATGTAACTGTACACCGCAAAAGGCGGGCGGTGTAGGAAGTTTCAAAAGCCTAAGATAACGAAGAGCAGTTCTTATTTATAAAAAATAAATGAAAATTTATAATTTTTATTTATATATTTATTTACATAAAATTATTAAAATTATATTTTTTAGAAATTTATATTTATTTTAGAAATGAAAATCGATATATCAATAGAATTAATATAAAGAATGCTGGAATATTATACATACTCATTGTGTAAAAAGTCCCAAAAAAACTTAGTACTATACTATAAAAAGACAATGCCAAAATTGATTTCAATGAATTTTCGGAAGTAATAAATTTTTTAATATACTTTGTTGATGCCCCAAAAATTAGCCCGGATAAAAAAGGAATAATTGCGATTCCAACCCAGCCAAAAGAAAAATATCCCCACAATGCAACAGGTACTCTAAGTCCGCCCGATGCAATATCATTTATATTATCAGTATTATTTAAGATATATAGAGACCAGGCCGATGGATTCCAATAAAATTGACTCGGTATCAATCCGCCGAAAAATGTTCGACCTAATGTAAATTGACCGTGATCCTCAAATGCATTCAAAAGTTGCAATTGATCGGATATATCCGGTGCTCCTGATGCAATAATCGACCAAACAGTAGAGTCTTGCGAATAAAAAAATATCGCCACTCCCGTCATTGCACTATAAATATAATAAATAGCACTACCAAAACTAAATATAATAATATATATAATTATAAAAATAACTGTATTAAATCTTTTCCTTGTCGAAAGTATTGCCACTAAAGTAATAATTCCTGATAAAACTAATCCACGAGTTAGTGCAAATGAGAAAAATAAGACAATTAAAATGATGCAAAATAAAAATGCATTTTTTTTAGTTAAAACCCATAAAGTAACAACGATAGGGAAGAGAGTAATTAAAACTGTTTGTGCTAATCGGTATGGAAGTGCTATTTTTGAGTATGCCTCATAATACTCCCCCTTGAAAAATTTTGCGGAAATCGGATCCGAGGCAAACATTGGTATCATTCCCACATACGCCCAACTTAATGCCGTCACAAATAGAGCTATGAATACCATGAGAAAAATTACATTATGCTTAAAATTAGAAAGGTCATAAAATTCATCTTTTGCAAAAATTGGCTTCTTAAGTATTTTCTCAAAAATATTTGATCTAGCACCAACTATAAGTCCACAGACATAAAAAATAGCACCCAATGCCATAATAATGGTATACATACTTACCAATTTTTCGGGAAATGTCTCCAATGTACTTGTTAACATTAATGGAACAAAATAGGCGACAAATAACACACCCAAATTTAAATGTGCAAGGACATTATATCGACTAAACCATATAAAATATGTCCCCGAAAACATTGCAAAGGAACTGAAAAATATGATAAAGTTATTAATATCCACCAGAACTCCAAATACTTCCTAATTCATTGTTAAATTTTGATAAAAATTTTTTCATATTTACCCAAAAAAAATTACATACTGATATAGCAATAATATATAGCTCGCTTTTATATAAAATTCAATAATTTAATACATATAAAACGGCGATAATTTATAATGAAAAAACCGCTGCGCCAATATTTTATAATTTTTTTGAAATCAGCCTCTTGTAAAACTCTCAGTATGCCAGATCGCCACCATAGCCAATCGCCGCTTTAGGCATTTTTTGTGATTGATGCTGCTAAATTCTCATATTGAAGTGACCTATGTCGTCCCTTTATACCACTTTCAAACGATTGCATCTGTGGTTGCGCCGGTTGCCCCTTACAACCATTGCTTTTCAACCTGCTTGACATACCATTGCATTGCATATAAAACAGGCGCGTAAACTATTCTGCCCTAATGCCAGCATGCCGAACATCGAGTGTCACATCAATCTGTCGGGACCGTGCAAAACGACGTTGTGCCCTCCGAACTCATCTTTCAGCAGACCGTTGATCAGCCCAACCCGGGGTGGATTCCTTGTAGCGGACGACGTCAGTCGGTTCAACTTCAAGCCTTTCTTCGCCGCGCGGATTATGGTCGATCAACGGTCCATAGCCCAGACTGCGGCTATATTCATGCACCAGATCAGATGCAATACCTGCCGCACCCATCACGTCGCCAGTGCTGCAGTCGGCGTCGACATTTGATTCTTGCACACCAAGGCACTAGTTAACAGCAAGCTCAGCGTGCATACCACAGTCCGCGATATCAATATGCAACTTGTAACCGTTCTAACTATCTTTTGTAATTCTGTGCATTACACTTCATGCTCGGTCGCTGACTCTAGACAAATCGTTCAACATCGCTGGCAGCGTTTGCGTCCGCTGCTGCACTGCCGGACGCTCCTCACCTTTTTGGGGACGGCCCCAGCACGCTTTCTTGCTATTGTCTTCTATTGCAGGCGGCAATTTTCCCGTCCGTTTCTTTCGCGCTCCAATCACGGCTAATATGGTCAATAGTTAGCGTATCACCCAGGTAATCATCGACCAACACCTCATGCAAGTGTTCCGCCAATTTAGCTTACGCAAATTCGCGAAATGCACGCGAGAAGGCTGTTTCGTTAGCGCCTGCTTTCACGTCGAGATTCCATATAACCAATTGAATCCACGAGCCATCGTGCGTCATGCTATCAATGCCTTAGTCGTGAATAGCTCGAGCACCGCTCTCACAAGGAACGCCTTCGCTCTACGGCTTGCAACTGATTCTCAGTCGCGCCTGCATCGATAATTTTCGATGCAAACCAATCATGTGCACGAGCTTTTCCAATTTCGGCGTGAGCGCGCCGCATTGCTGTACATTACGGACTCAATTCCGGCACCAAATTGTGTTGCAGCACTTGCCAACGCTTCATTATCAAAGCATATTGTGAATTATTAATATATGATGGTGACAACTTGTATTCTTCAAACAATGGCTGTTCTCCGTCTTATCTTCCATTCTTCGCAGCTCGAAATTCCTCCCGCCTGTCTAGTTTTTCACTTCCTCATACATCTATATTTTTTCTAAGCAAAATTATATGCCATATCATTTTCACCCGATCAAACTGTTTTCTTCTAAGTCGGTTGAACAATACTCCAATTAAAGTAAAATAGACAAAAGGATAATATATAGGACAATTATTTTTCGTGAACTCTAACCGATTAATAATTCCATAATAGTCAGAAATCTTACTTCTTTTTGCCCCATTGCTATTAGAGCCAATACTTGCTCCTTCTTTATGATAAACAATAGATTTTTTAGCATAAATTTCTGAAAAATATCGACGTCCCCGATATGCCCAGTCTATTTCTTCATAATATAAAAAGTAATCTTCGCACATTAATCCGACTTTTTTTATAAATTTCCTTGTGACAAGCATAGAGGCCCCAATAACATAATCGATCTTTTTATCTATGTCCTCTTCAGCCACATTTGGATCAAATTGGCGCATAGCACCGATGGCATTAGCCGTGGCCAACAAAGGATTATATGTCGCACCGCCCAATGCCTGCACCACATCGGGCCGATCATAATATAAAAGAGTAGATCCGCATATGCCAGCCGCAGGAACATCAAGCATACGCGACACCAAAGCGGAAAGTGCATCGGGCTTTACAACAGTATCATTGTTTAGCAACCAAATATGTGAAAAATTATCCCTTGCCAGTGCATAACGGATGCCTACATTATTACCGCCAGCAAAACCAAGATTACCACCAGTTTCAATAATAACAAGATCAACATCTTGCCCGAAAAATCCACCATCTTCAGCCTGTGCTCTATCATATACTACGTGGGAGATAGGTTTATTCTGAAATGGTTTTGAAAGCTCGGCTACCTTATTAGTATCAGAAATATTTGGATATAGATTCCCTTGAGCCCACTTGACGATATTCTGCACCGAAAAATCTGAGGAGTAGTTATCACAAACAATTACTTTAAAGTTGGTATAATTGCTTTTAAAAACACTTTCCAGACATTCTATTGTATCAGCCCAACCATTCCAATTAAGAATAATGATATAAACGAGGGGAGAAATATTTTTTTCTGAAATTGAATTCATTATTTATCAGTAAATACTGCATTGACAACTTCAAGAAATTTTCGCCCATGCTTGAAATCAGGTTCGAGGTGACACCCTTCGGCCCACTCATTCCAGGCATTAATGAAGACAATTTGCTCTTGCTTTGGGTACAAACTAACCTTTTTCTTAGAAATTTCAAGAAATTTTTTGAAAAGTTCCGCATCTTCATTTTGTAATACGGTGGCATTTACTTTTTTTCGTGGGCTATTATCCCAAGATGGAAATGCGGTTGGGAAAACCCGATAACCCGTAGCTTCTTTTTGCGAAATTTTATTAATTATTCCACCATATGAATATTCGTCAGTAACAGAAAATTTCCGGAAATTTTTAATCCGCAATGCCTCGCCGGCTTTATTTAATATTCTTGGCAAGATATATTTTACAAAATTTGTTTTTTTACGACTTGGAAAGTCTCGTGCATTCGGCTGAAAATCAACCACAGCATCAAAACCATATCCAATGAGTTTTTCAGGCGGCAGCGTGTTTTTATAATTGTTTACTACGCATAGATAAAGCCCAGGTAAGCCTCGGTTGACCGCATATTTTCTCCATATATTAAGTTTTTCGACAATATTAGGAATTTCGTCAACTCGATAAACTAACAATACAGGTTTTCCATTAACCTTAATATAACGACTATCCTTGAAAAAAGGCATCAACCACTGAATATGAGCCAAGTGTTCTTGGTCATTATAGGTCTGATCCAATAACACTTCCTGTGTTTCGTTATCCCAACTACGTATCCATTTTTCGTTTGCCCAACACAAGCAGAAAGGAAAATCCGGTTTTCCAGACTCGAGCATTTCAAGCAATGGACGTTCCAGCATTAATTTTCCAGAAAACCAATAATGGTAATAGCAAAACCCACCAATGCCATACTCTGCGGCGAGAGCAGCTTGTGCAACCCTTGTTTCCTCTAAGCGCAAATCATAAAAACCTAGTTCCGATGGCAACTGGGGCTGATAATGCCCGCGGAAGCGCGGTGTCGCTTTTGTTACGTTCGTCCATTCAGTAAAGCCCTGCCCCCACCATTTATTATTTTCTTCGGTAGGATGATATTGAGGTAGATAAAAGCAAATTGTTTTCAAAATTATTTCTCACTTCCACTAAATTTCTTTTTTAGTTTCAAAATCAACGAATATAAAAATCTATTTTTTGTGATAAGATATTTCAGCAAAAATTTAGGGTCCGTGAAATATACGGTCAGACTATATGGTGCTGATTCTTTTATCCTCTTATAGCCGTCCTCAAATTGGTCGGCATGATCAGCCGAGATGTGGAGAATGACAGACTTAATTGCCGGGCGCAAATGCTTCACATCCCATTTGGCAAGTTCGATAGATGTTATGACTGAACTAGCGGACGCGATGCGATAAGGAGAAAAATATACTTGACAAATTGCGACCAATTCTTCAAAGGTGCGTTTTTTCGTGACCAAGTTGCCAGGGTGATACCTATAGACAGAAACATAATCTTTAATAACGCCTACTTTGCCAGAGAGACACATTTCAGAAAATAACTGTGAATCACAATAAAGATTATTTAAATCCGAAAATGCCTTTAAATCTTTGGACTTCTCGACGTTAAAAATTATATTGCACAGCGTGAATTCTTGCGGTACCACAGTATATTTTTTAAGAAATATATTTTTCCCGCTCTCCACCTCATCATAAGGTATCGTCATTTCTTTCATGACATCGCCGTTGGTATTACTGATATACCCACTGGCATATACGGCGTTCATGTCAATATTTGATTCAAGTAGCTTTACTGCTTTTGAAATATAAGCGTGATCTATGAAATAATCATCGTCAGAAAGCAGGATGAACCAGTCACCGCTAACCATCTCATACAATAATTTTCTCCAATTCAAAACCATGCCAATATTGGAATTATTTTTGTTATATATTACTCTAGGATCTGAAGAAAATTGCTTCATCAACTCTTCAGTGTTATCAGAAGAAAAATTATCCGATACTAATACTTCGATGTTCTCATAGTCCTGGTCTAATGCACTCTGTACCGTCTGAGTCAAATATTGCATGCGATTAAATGTTGGAATGCAAATACTTACTTTTGGATTTTTTTTCATAAATTAGTTCCAAATCGGAAATGAAAAATATTCTTCACATAAATTTTAAAAGGCATTTTTTGTAGTCTAAGAGACAGAACTACAGGATACCAATTATTAAAACATGCCTGAACTAAAAGTTGTGACCATACCACAGCATATATGCCATAAGATTTCATGAAAAGAAATCCGAATATCATAATCGAAAAACCAGAGATAATAGAAGGGATTAAAAATGGAACATGATTACTATTTAGGTAGATTCCAGCATGTATCGAGTGCTGCAATTCAAAAAAATACATCACCAGCATCAACAAAAATATATCGCTGCTGATCAAGTGCGTTTTAGACTTTATAAGAAACAACATATCCTCAGCAAAGAAATACGTTATGATGCCTCCACTGATATACAATAAGAAAGCCAACTTAATTATTTTCAGAGAAAAATATTGCACCTTTTTCAAATCGCCGCTGGACATGGCTGCCGCAAGTTGTGGCTGAAAAGCCATCGCCGGTGATGTGGAAAACCTGTACAACAACGTTACTACTTGAAACGTCAGCAAATAAGATGCAATCAGTTTGGCATCTGGTATCTGCGAGATGATCAGAGATGTCCCGTAATATATTAAGTAACCGCCCCAACAAATTCCAGCCATACGCCAGGTTGATGGCCACAATTCCATAAACATCTCTTTATCATAAACATATAGATCCTTTTTTTCCAAACCGTTGTCTTGCATCGTTTGAAGAACGAACGATCTCATAATATAAGTCGTCACCATGGCCGCAATTAGCATAACACTCACTACACCCAACACCCCTGATCCTACAAAGATCGCAGTGGCTATACCAAACAATCTAGCAATGCCCGATATAAACTCAATCCGCTTCGCTGTGGCGACCTGATTCAACCCCTGCATCAAAGCTGTCCAACGAGAAACCTGAAGAAGAAATATTGATAAAAATACAATCAAAAAATAGGTAATCCAAGCAGTGATCTTGTTGCTTTGCTGACTAATTACATTAGTCGCAGCGAAAATACCGAGAGTGAGCAGTAATATAGTTGCAGCAATGCTCACCGCATTATAGATACGACTGCTAGTTGCAACTAGACGGCCCAGGGCATGCCAATTTACACCCGCCTCACTCGACTGACTGTCTAGACTGGTAATTCTGTTAGGTATTTTTTTGGCGCCAGCTCGAAAATATGATGCGGCGCGTATTATAGTTTGGGAAAAACCACTATCTGCAAGAAAGGCAAGCGCTACCAAAGTGCTGATAAACAAATAGTAAGCCAGTTCTGCACTTTCAAATTTAACTAATGCTATCGGCAGAACAATAATAGCCAATCCATACCTTACTATCATTTCAAACGCGGTCATGAACATGGCGTTATTGGACAACGTCTTTACTACATTTTTTTTATCAGATTTCACGCGGTTGCAACCCTAATTTTTCCGTTTTTCATCAACATGAACATATAGTTGAATATTTATCGCATTACTTCTTTTACAGCATTAAAATTTTAAATTTCAATTCCACCAACGATACGATAGAATTTACAAACAGCTTAATATTAATTAAACCGTTTTTTCAAAAAAAGTTGAGAATTATTTTAAGAAAATTTAATTATTAATTAATTCCATTTTGGCAATTCCATCCAATAAAGAAACTTTAGGTTGCCATTCAGGCATACGTGTACCCGAGTTCCATGGCACCATCACTTCACGGAGGCGATAGGGTCGTGCACCCCATTCAATATTCAAACTCCTACTCACTGCTTTCCCATATACTGCAACCAAATCTTTTAATTTTATCGGCTCATCGGCGCTAACAACATATGCCGTATGCCTCTCGATTTTATCGAGCAGTAACATATCAACAGCAAGCATATAGGCATCAAGTATGTCATCGATATAGACCAGATCTAGCAACTGCTCTCCTGGCGACATTAGCAACGCCTCTCCGGACATGGAAACTCGACGCAACAAAGTGAACAATTTGGGGCGGGCATCATCCGGTCCGTATGAATCGTGCAATTTCAACGTTATTGCCGACAAGCCGAATACTTGAGTATAAAATTCGATAATTGCCTCGAATGCCTGTTTAGTTGCAGCATACAGACAAACTGGATTGTATTCTGCATTTTCGAAATTTTGCCAAGCCGTACCTGTGTTAATTAAGTAACGTACCTTATTTAGACTCATTGCCTCGAGTAACTGGCTTGAAAATAATACATTACTGTTAATCAAAGAAACTACATCTTTCGACGTATGCTGAGAAAGAAACAGCGATGCCAGATGAAATACGACCGTCGGATTGCTGGACTTGACAATGTCAGCCATACCTTCAGTGGTCCCATCATGAAGATGCGCCTTTACGCCCGATACGGACGCTCCCAAGATACTTAAATCGGAGTTAGGTCGGGTTATAATGTGTGTTTCCCAGCCATCCTTTAAAAGTCGCCTGATCAAATTCGAACCAATAAAACCTGTACCGCCTGTTAATAAGGCAATGCGTTTGTTAGCCATAGTAGGAGTTTCGTAAAATTAGAATTTAAATGGTGTTTCAAAATCACTCAATGAAGCGAAAGCATCGTCCCGTGGCGATATGATTGGTACATTATCTGGCCAATTGACATCGGTGGTATTCCACTTAATTCCCCCATCATGCTGTGGGTCATATACCGTAGTAACTTTGTATTGCATTATGGAATTATCGGTCATAGCATAAAAACCATGTGCAATGCCTGGCGCAATGTACAGCAAATTTCCGGTTTCTGCGCTTAATTCAAAAGTGGCAGATTGATTATATGTTGGCGACCCCGCTCGTAAATCAATGATTGCATCAAACACCTTCCCAGCCAAGCAATAGACAAGCTTAAAATGATCATGGGGGGGCGTTTGAAAATGCATCCCCCTTAGAACACCTTTATGCGAAATAGAATAGTACTCTTCCGCGAACTCAATAGCTAAGCCATGCTCAAGAAAAATTTCCTTATGGACAGTTTTAACAAAAGTCCCACGGGCATCCTTCTTGATATCTGGAAATATTTGATAACAGCCAGGAATATGTGTTTGATCTATGCGCATTTTCTTATTTTAAAAATTTACACCAAAAAATTCTTCGATCTTGCTGATCGAGAAGTCCATCATTTCCTTGGTCAGACCAGGGAAAACGCCAATCCACAAAGTGTCATGCATGATGCGATCCGTATTGGTCAGTTCGCCCGATACGCGATAGTTGCGGCCGATCATATAAGGCTGGCGCGTCAAGTTACCGGCAAACAGCAGGCGGGTGCCAATCTTGTTTTGATCAAGGAACGTCAGCAGGCTGACACGGTCCACGTTTGCTTCCGGACGGATGGTGATCGGGAAGCCGAACCAGGACGGATCCGAGTTCGGCGTCGCTTCCGGCAGGATCAGGAACTCCGCACAGCGTTGCAGGCCGTCCTTCATGTAGGCGAAGTTATCCTTGCGTGCCTGCACAAAGCCAGCCGCGCGGTCCATCTGCGCCAAACCGCATGCCGCTTGCATGTCGGTAATCTTCAGGTTGTAGCCCAAGTGGCTGTAGGTGTATTTGTGATCGTAGCCTTCTGGCAGCGTGCCCAGCTTGCAGCAGAAACGCTGACCGCAAGTATTGTCCTTGCCCGGTGCGCAATAGCAGTCACGGCCCCAGTCGCGGAATGATTCGGCGATGGCTTTCAATTCCGGATTGTTGGTAAACACTGCGCCGCCCTCGCCCATGGTGATGTGATGCGCAGGGTAGAAACTCATGGTGCCGATATCGCCGAAGGTACCGCACATCTGGCCATTATAGGTGGCACCCAGCGCATCGCAGCAATCTTCCACGAGCCACAGATTGTATTTTTTGCACAGTGCGACGATGACTTCCAGATTGAACGGGTTGCCCAGGGTATGGGCCAGCATGATGGCCTTCGTTTTATCGGTAATGGCCGCTTCGATCTTGCTGGCGTCAATATTGTACGTTCCCAGTTCGACATCGACGAACACAGGCACTGCGCCATATTGCAATATCGGATTGACGGTGGTCGGGAAACCCGCAGCCACGCCGATGACTTCGTCGCCAGGTTGAATCGCGCGCGCACCCAGTTTCGGCGACGTCAAGGCCGAAAAGGCGACCAGGTTGGCGGACGAACCGGAGTTCACCGTAATCAAGAACTCGACGCCAATGAACTTGGCCAGGCGTTTTTCAAACTCGTCATTAAAACGACCCGTCGTCAGCCAGGCATCCAGCGACGCTTCGACCATCAGGCCCATTTCAGGCGCACCAACGACTTTGCCGGCCGGTGGAATCACGGTCAGGCCAGGTTCGAATGGCTTCGGTACGCTGGCCAGTGCGCCGTATTGCGCCACTAGGGCGGCGATCTGGTCGCGGATTTGTTGTTGGGTCAGTTGTTCGCTCATGATACAGCCTTCAATTTGTTAGGTAATTTATTAGGTATTTTGATAGGTGGCGATTTGCGCCAACGTGAATGCACGCATGTCGGTACCCTGGTCACAGGCTTTATGCCACTCGACAATTTTGGCGATCGTCTGGCCGATGTCCCAGCGCGGATGCCAGCCCAGCTGGCCACGCGCCTTGGAGCAATCAAGCTTCAGATAAGTCGCCTCATGCGGATGGTTCTGTCCGTCAAGCGACCAGGACGCACCGGCGCCCCACTCTTGCGTCATGCGTTCGATGATCCATTCGACGGGTTTGGCATCGGTGTCATGGGGGCCAAAATTCCAGCCTTCGGCATGCACTGGACCTTCGGTGTACAGCTTTTCCGCCAGTGTCAAATAGCCGCTCAGAGGTTCGAGCACATGCTGCCATGGCCGGATCGAGTGCGGATTACGTATCATCACCGGCTGGCCGGCACCAATGGCGCGCAGCATGTCGGGAATCAGTCTATCCATGGCCCAATCGCCACCACCGATCACATTGCCGGCGCGGCCGCTGCCTAGTGCAATGCCATGTTCCGCATACTTCTCGGCATTAAAAAATGAACTGCGGTAGCCGGCCGTCACCAGTTCGGCGCAGCCCTTGCTGTTGCTGTAAGGGTCGTAACCGCCCATCGCTTCGTTTTCGCGGTAGCCCCACGGCCATTCACGATTTTCATAGCACTTGTCGCTGGTAACATTGACCACAGAACGCACGCCAGGCGTGGCGCGCACGGCTTCGAGCAGATTGACCACGCCCATTACGTTAGTAGCATAAGTTTCCACCGGATTCACGTACGAATAACGCACCAGCGGCTGGGCCGCCATATGGATCACGATTTCAGGCCGCGCTTGTGCCATGGCGTGCTTGAGCGCTTCACCATCGCGCACGTCGCCGATGATGGAAACCATGCCGCGCGCCACGTCCGCCACTTCGAACAAGCTGGGGGTGGTGGGTGCTTCCAGTGCATAGCCGGTCACTTCGGCGCCCAGTTGCTGCAGCCAAAGGCTCAGCCAGCCGCCCTTGAAGCCCGTATGGCCGGTCAGGAAAATCCGCTTGCCTTGCCAGAATGCTGCGTTCATCAGCAAGCCTTCCAGGGAGCTTTACCTGACTGCCACAGCTCTTCCAGGTGCACCTTGTCGCGCAGGGTGTCCATCGGTTGCCAGAAACCGCGATGGAAAAAGGCGTCCAGCTGACCTTCGGCGGCCAGGCGTTCCAGCGGCTGCTTTTCCCAGGTGGTGCTGTCGTCCGCGATGTAATCGATAACCTTTGGCGACAAGACAAAATAGCCGCCGTTGATCCAGGCGCCATCGCCTTGCGGCTTTTCCTGGAAGCTATTGATTTTCTGGCCGTCCAGGATCAACGCGCCAAAACGGCCCGGGGGCTGAGTCGCGGTCAGCGTGGCCAACTTACCGTGCGCTTTATGGAAGGCGATCGATTCGGTGATATTGACGTCGCTGACGCCGTCGCCGTAGGTGAAACAGAACGCTTCTTCACCTTCCAAGTATTGCTTGACGCGCTTCAAGCGACCGCCGGTCAGTGTCTCGTCACCTGTATCGACCAAGGTGACTTTCCAAGGCTCGGCATTGCGGGCATGTACCTCCATTTTATTATTCTGCATGTCGAAGGTCACGTCAGAGGTATGCAGAAAATAATTTGCAAAGTATTCCTTGATTACGTAACCTTTATAGCCGCAGCAAATGATGAATTCATTCACTCCATGGGCCGAATATGTCTTCATTATATGCCATAGGATGGGCTTCCCACCGATTTCTACCATGGGTTTGGGTTTGGTGGAAGTTTCCTCACTTATTCTTGTGCCCAGACCACCAGCTAAAATTACTGCCTTCATTTTATTCCATTTCAAATATATTAATCAATAATGGATTATTTTCAAGATTTCCATTTTAATGCATCACGCAACGCCTTAATTTGGATATTATTTTCTGGATCCACGTCGATTGAAATAAAAATTTCACGTACAAATGCCAAGACAACCATAAAAAAGGCGAAAAGGAAAAACACACTCAAAACAATAGCCATACGTCCTGGAGAAGATTTTTTATCTGGCACGACGGCATAATCCATCACCTGAAGAATAGATCCTTCCTTGGCTTCATCAATTTTCGCCAATTCAAACTGCTTCGCCAACATCTCAAATATCGCCTCAGAGTATTTTACATCGCGCACCCGCCTGACATATTCGAGACCGACCTCTGGAACATTGCTGGTGGAGACCGAAATATCACCTTTACCACGATTCATGCCAGTTTCAATTTTTGCCAGCTGAGCATGCAAACCAGATAACTCTTTTTCCAATTTTTGATAATTTGGATTGTTTGACGTCGCGAATGTTCTCATCGCGCCCAATTGAACTTCCTTAGCAGCAATTTGAGCCTTGAAATCGGCAGCGGAACGAATAATAGCTTCCGCCTGACCATCTAGCTGAATCAATCCTGTTTTTTCCTGAACCTGTTTTAATGCGATCTCCGCGTCCGCCAGCGACTGCTTTGCCTGCTGTAGCTGTTTTTCAAAAAACAAGCGCCGCTGAGAAGCTTCAGTCACTGCAAAAATCTGCGTCATTTTTTGCAATTCCTCGACATATGCATTCGTCAAGTCAGCTGCGAACTTCGGATTTTTATCCTCATATTCAAGAACAATCAAGCCTGTCTTCGACATCGCGATTTTGCTGGCCGCAGTCAATGCCTTTCTGGTATCCGTTGCAGTCTTGGTTTCATATATTTCCCGCAACTTAAAGCGTTCGATCAGACGGTCTTGCAGCGTGCGACTGGATAACATGCCTAGATAAACATCAGCCGAATTCTTCAGTCCCAATGCGCCGCCTGCTACCCCGCCCAATGCACCTAATTGTCCGAGCATAGCACTAGCGCCCGACTGCGATTGCGGAGGCAAAATCTGGACCGTAGCCGTATATTTATTTGGCATCAACAAAGTAAATCCGACCGCCAATAATGCGGCAACAATCGGCATAAAAATTATGCGCCTCTTATTTTTCGCCAAGACAATTAATGGATAAAATAAATTAATTGGCTCATCATCATTACCCAATGAAACGCTATTATTAATAGGAATTTTCGAATTAAGACTCATTTTTTCTTGCATTTTTATTTACTCATATTTTGGCGTTAAATTAATATTTCTATATACTATCAAATACTCAATCTAGTCAATAAAATAAAAACACCTTTAATTCTTCAGTACTTTCAAACCAGCCGCACCCAAGCCAAACTGATAAAAGATAGCCGTCCAATCCTTCAAGCTCTGCATGAACGTGCTGCGCTCGATTTTTTCCGGCACCACCACGGTATCACCAGGATTCAACGCCGTGCCGCCGAGGCCACCGAACCAGCCAGTGCCTTGGCCGCTTTGCGCCGTGCCATCGGCACGAATCACGTACATTTCGGATTTATCCGCATTCGCAGTGATGCCGCCGGCTTGCTGCACATAGTCGTTGACCGTGCGCTGTGAACGGTAGACGAAGGCGTTTTGCTGAAAGACAGAGCCCAGCACATCCACTGTACCCGGACGGCGCGGAATCAAGATGGTATCGCCATCCTGCAGCGGCAAGTCGGGCAGGTTTTTCACTTGCGTATCGACACCCGGCAAATCGAGCACAATGCGGCCTTCTGCCTTGACGGTGCGCAGTTTTTGCACGATGCGGCGCTGCTGCTCCACTTCGGCCGCGGTCTTCGCTGCATTTTCCTTGTCGCCCGAGGCAGACATGCGCTGGGTCGCATTCGATTCCAGGTCGCGCTCGAAGCGGTCAGCCACTTGGTTCAGTTTGATTTGCTGCGCGCGGCGCACGGACTCGCGGTTCAATTGAGTCGCGTACAGGTAGCCGTTTTCATTGGCGCCACCGACACGGGCGATCAGCTCGCGCAAGGTTTCACCTTTTTTCAGCAGGAAAATACCGCTCTGCTTTGCTTCGCCGGCCACACGCACGTATTCATTCTGGATTTGTGCCTGGACGGGTACGGCACCTGGTGCGAACACGCGCAGGATATCGGTAGGCTTGACCGCGATACTGGCCAGCTGCGTATTGCTGATGGCTTTATCGGCGGTCAACTCCACCACGGTCTTGTATTGGTTATCAACATTTTTCTCGACGATCACTTGCTTCGTTTCCGCAGCCGAATCAAAGCCGCCGGCCCAGCTCAGTACATCCGCCAGACTGGCATTGCCTTTCAATTCGAAAATAGCGGGCTGTTTTACGTTCCCGGTCAAGGCCACCAGCGGACCCACTTCAGGGATATAGATCACGTCGCCGTCACGCAAGGTGACATCGTGGCTCTTGTCACCCTTGACCAGCATGTCATACAAGTCGAACGTCGTGACGGTGTCCTTGCCGCGCTTGAGCTGGATATTGCGCATGCTGCCGTTCGCGTCCGGACCGCCCGAGGTAAACAGGGCATTGAGCAAGGTGCTCATGGAATTCAAAGTGTACGTGCCAGGACGTACGGCATGGCCGACCACGTACACCTGCACGGCACGCGTTTGGGCGATGCTCGCTGTCAGGTCAAAGTTGGTGTAAATCTTGCCGATCGCCTTCTTCAAATAGCCCTGCAAGTCCTTGTACTGCACGCCGCTGACCTTGATGGAACCGACGCGCGGAATGAAAATCGCACCGCTGCGGTCAACCGTGGCGCTGACGTCGATATCGACCATGCCCCAGCCGCGTACCTGCAGCTCGTCGCCCGTGCCGATCACGTATTCCTGGTTTACCTGTACGCCATCGAGCGGCGCAAAGGTGGACGGCACATCGCTGAACAAATCCTTGCCGAAGATACTCAGTTTTTTGCCCGTCACGCCATCGACATATTCCTCAAAGGCGCCAACTGGCACGTCAGCATCAGTACCAGCAACGCTGCGTTTGCCGTTACTGTTGACGGGGACGGTTTTTGCTTGGCGCTGCTCACCTCGACCACTGCGAATGCTGGGCAAGCTGCTGCCGCCCATTTCATTCGCCTGTGCACGGGAAATATCCGTGCGAGGCATGTCAGTCGCGCCAAGTTCCTGCTCGACGGCATGGGCCGAACTTGCGCCCAGCAGGAGAGCAGAGAAAATCACGTGTTTCACGAAAGGCGGGGGAGTACGAAGTTGCTTTTTCATGCTGGTCTTTGTCTGGATGAATGATGTTGTATGAGTAAAGGGGGCGCCATGCGCGCTTAATACTTGCCCTGCCAGGTCACGCTGATTTCTTTCGGGCCGGGATTGATCGACAAACCCGATTTGCTCTGGTCGCGCTGCGCGTGCCACAGCCAGCTGCCTATGGCGTAGCCGACGATGCCGCCGGCGACCGTGTCGGACACCCAGTGCTTGCGGCCGAATACGCGGCCGGCGGAACCCACGGCGGCCACGCTATACAACCATGGCGCATCGTATTCCTTGGCAAACGGCGTCACGGCGGCAAAGCCGATGGCGGCATGCGCGGAAGGGAAGGATGAATTCGAACGGGAACTGCCGCTGCCGACACGGCTCCACGCTCCGAGGTCTTCCTCTGGACGGGCGCGGCCAAACGCATATTTGCCAGCTACCGCCACGCCCGTCGCCGCGGCAACCGATTGCAGGGAGATGAGTCCCGTATTTTGCATGCGCTCATCGCCCAGGGCGAAGGCGGCCGCCGCCGCTCCCACTGCCGCATATGGCATGGCCTTGCCCAGCTTGTCCCAATTGCGGTAGACCTTGGAATCCTCGTGCTTCTTGACGAAACGGTCGACGGGCTTGTCGCTGAGGGCGGATGCCAGCACCACGCCCCCGACCACCGCCGTCGCCTTGAGCCATTCAGGGGCGCTAGGCGTAGCCGATGCGGATTGCTCCAGGCGCGCGCGCATGGCGGGCCATGGGCTGACAAACGGCCGGTCCGGCGGATTGACGGCAGGCAGGTGCTGTTCGTCCGGGCGCTCGGCAAAGTTACCCAAGCCATCATAGCTGTGCATGTCGGCGCGCGGGCGCTCGAACATATCGTACAGGTCGCCAGGCGAAGCCACCATCTGCCCCACGTCGCGCGTCCATGGCGCAATGGCAAAGCCGGCCGTCGACTGCGTATCCATCGGCAACATGCTGTTCAGCGGCACGGACAGGAAGATGCCACGGTCCTGATATGGCTTCGACGGCGTACCAGGGCTGGTGATGTCGTTACCATTCGTATGCGTGTACCAGGCGCCGACTTCGATACCGGACTGGAAACGGCGCTTGAATTCCATGCGCACGCCCGTGTCTTTGGCCAGGAAGCGGCCGGCGCGGGCCGTCACGGTCATGTCGTGCGGCAAGCGGTAATGCAGGGAGCCGATCGCCGTCACCGTCTTGTAGTCGCGCGAATCGAGCAAGCCCTTGTAGCCACGCTGCTGCAAGGCATCGACGGCCACGTCGGCCGCCCAGCGGCTATCCTTCGGCAGGTACAGCACCTGGCCGCCTACACCGCGGAACATGTCTTCATACAGGCCGGCCGACATGCGGGTATACACGCGCTCGGCAGGATTGTTGTATTTGTTCAGCAAGACTCGGCTCAGCGAGAAACGCCCGCCGCGCAAGTATTCCGCGATATCCGTACGCACGTGCGGCAAGTTGCTGTTCGATGGCTGCTTGACGCCCGATACCGTTTCCAGCAACTGCAGGCTGGCAGCGCCATTCAGGTACAGGCCGTCGCCCAGGCGGCGGTCGTAATTCGCTACCGCCGAGATCGAGTAACGGAAGGCGCCGCTCGGGTCATTGAAGAAGAAGCCCACCTTGGGAGCGACCTTGAAACGGTTCGCTTCCCGGTCCAGCGATTTGATTTGCACCACGTCGCCATCGACACCGACGCCGACAGCCAGCTTGCCATCGTCCTTGATGACGTTGGCGGCTTTGGCGGGAGCCGGTACGGAAACGGCGGCCGCCGGCGCAACGCCAGCAGGTGCAACGGAGGGAGCAGGCGCTGCAGCCACGACGGGCGCCGGCTTGTCGAGAAACTCCTGCAGCCAGCCTTGCTGATCGTCCCGGATGACATCGCTTTTTTCCGGATAACGCAGCAGCACGACGTCGAGGAAAGCCTTGCGGTCGATCTTGCCTGCCAAATAGTCATTCAGTTTTGGCAAATCAAAGAATTCGTAGGTGGCGATTGGCTGGTCCAGCTTGGTGTACGTGATGCGCAGGGTCGTCACGCCCTTCGGCGTGAAGGCGACGGCGGTGCGCGCGGCACGGCCAACGGCGCGGCCCATGTTTGAAATACGGCTGTTGGTCAGGCTCAGGCTGAGAACATTGCCCTCTTGCTCGACACGGATATTCTTGTAGTCCTGCTTCACCAGCGCATTGACCAGGTCGGCGCCATACACGGCGTCGCGGTGCCATTCTTCCTTGCTCGGCAACGGCGGCGGGTTCTTGTCGTCCACGAAATACGCTGGTTCATACACCTTGGGAACGAACTCGCGCTCGCCAAACGGAATGCTGACAAAAGCATTCACGCTAAACTGGTCGCGGCTGCGTGCCGCTTGCAGGGCAAGCCAGCCCCAGCGGTATTCCAGGCCCACGGAGGCGCCCTTGCGGCGCTTGCCGGCAGCCGTTTCGCTGGCACGGAAGTCGCGCAGATAATTGGTCGCATCATACTCCGCCACCACCGACCAGCGCGGCAGTGCGGTCGGGGTCCAGCGCGCGCCGGCAAACACGCCGTCCGGACGCTTGTGCGCATAGCCCAGACTCGCTTCGATATTCTTGCTGGCGCCAAAAGTCTTGGTGGCAACCACATATTGCCCCTTGAACAGCTCGGTACCGAACAGGTCCGTCATACCGACGGCGACCGATGGCACCCACTGCGTTTCCGTCCACAGGCGCAATTTGCCGTCGACAACTTTATCCTTGTAGCGGCCATAGCCACTGCCATATTCACCGGGCACGTTGGTAAAACCGGCAATGCCCGCTATCGACACATAACGTCCCGTCATTTGCAGGAAAGGCAGGATATTCGCCGTGGCCCACAATTGGCCATAGGGATTGTCGTAGCTATAGCCGACGCTGAAGGTACCATCTGTTTCCACCACGGCACTGGGCATATTGATATACCCGGATTGACCGCCATGATTCGGCGTCGCGGCAATCGCCGAAGGCGCGCCAAGCACCAAGCAGCCACACCAGGTATATTTAATTGATTTTCTGAGTACGCTTAACAAATCCGGCTACCTAAAATATCCTGCACCTGGAATTCCTGACGATGTCTTCAGAAAATCAATGAGCTTGGGGAAACGTGAATAAAACGAAAAAAGGCCAACCGACGGGCATCTCGCAATGCCGCGCATCAGTTCGCCACTAAAACTCGGCACTTCCGGGCAATTGAGCGTTGTTTAACCATGCCTCAGGAATGTATGTCACGGAATTTTAACATTGTTTTCTTGTAGCAAATGCTTAACTTGTTTCCCTTGCGCCACACCTGTCAGTACCGCGCAAACGCCGCCTGCGGCCCCGCAGCACGCTGCAACAGTCACTTCAAACTGCCAAACACTTTGCCGATAATCTTGCTGCCGTAAGCGAGCGGATGACTGCGGATGGCTTTCTCTTCCTCGCCTATCATCAGGTACAGGCCGTCAATCGCCCGGTCGGTAACGTAAGCTTCCACCGTCGATTGCTGCTGCGGCACCAGTCCCGTCTTGCCGATCTGGCTCATGGTGCTGTTGTATTTGCTGGCCAGGCCGGAACGGTCGGTCACGGATTTCACGATGGGCAGGAATTTGACGGCCAGCGGCGCTGATGTTTTCTGGCGGAAAAAGTCCGTCACCGACGTGTCGCCACCGGACAGGATATTTTTCGCATCGGTCACGCTCATCAACTTCACCGCATCGAGCAGCAAAGGCTTGGCCATGGGCACGGCAGACTCGGCGGCACGGTTCATCGCCACCACCAGATCGTCCAATTGCTGGCCGCGCCCCGTCATTTTCAACAAAGGCTGGGCTTGCTCCAGGATGCCTGGCAACTTGATTTTGACCTTGTCGTTGTTCAGGAAGCCATTTTCAACCCCCAATTTCGATACGGCGGCAGCGGAACCGGCTTCCAGCGCCGCTTTCAAGCCATTGCTGGCATCCTGGTTGCTGAGGGCATCGAGGGGACTGGCGGCGCCTGCGCCGGACGACAGCAATGCCAGCACACACAGGACGGCGGCCGGACGACCAGGGAAAGGGTTCAGGCGCATGGTTTTCCTTTTCTAACGAATAGACAGACCACCTTCTTCCGGAACCTTAGCACATCAAAACTGCAAATACTGCAGCATTTTTTTGCGTCCGCAGGAAAAAAGGGCGCCACAGATGGCGAAGGGAAAGGACTATACAGCACCTGCTGTTGTATCCGCGCACGCTAACGCCGGCGGCATGGTTTAGCCGGCTATCGCCGCCAGATGTTCGCGCACCCGCGCCAGATCTGTCTCGCGCATGCGCGCCGCTGTCTGGCGCAAGGATTTTTCCGCACCGGCCACGCCGGCCGCCACGGCCATCGACAGCCAGATATACGCCTGCTGCAAATCGAGCGGGCCACCCTGGCCGCTGGCCGCCATCAAGCCCAGATTCATTTGTGCCCGTGCATGACCCTGGCGCGCAGCCAGCGCATACCAGTCCCAGGCGGCAGCATAATCCTGCGGCACATCCTGGCCGTTGTCATGCCGCAGGCCCAGCGCAAACTGGGCCAGGCTGTGGCCCTGCGCGGCAGCACGGCAATAACAGGTACAGGCCTGCTGGCTATCTGGCGCCGGGCCATCATCGCGGTCGTGCAAAACGCCCTGCATGTATTGCGCCGGCGCGTAATCCTGCTCGGCGGCGCGGCGGTACCACTCCAGCGCCAGCGACAGATCCTGCGGCACACCCTGGCCATGTTCGTAGCGCAGGCCCAGGTCGAACTGCGCCCGCACATGTCCCTGGTCGGCCGCCTTGCGGTACCAGAAGATGGCTTCCTGCGCATCGACTGGCGTGCCCTGTCCATGCTCATGCAGCAGTCCCAACTGATACTGCGCGGCGGGAAAGCCCTGCCCGGCCGCCTGGCGATAGAACACCTGCGCCTGGGTATAGTCCTGCGCGCCATGTTCATGGTGCAGGCCCAGGTTGTGCTGGGCCGCCGCGTGCCCCTGCCCTGCCGCCCTGACATACCAGTCGAGTGCCGCCTGTTTATCGCAGGGCACGCCCTGGCCATTGTCATAGATCAAACCCAGATTGAACTGCGAACTGGCATGGCCCTGCTCAGCAGCACGCCGGTACCAGATGATCGCCTGCCCGCTGTCCTGCGGCAGCACGTCGCCGTTTTCATAGCGCAATGCCAGATTGAACTGGGCCGGCGCATAGCCCTGCTCAGCCGCCTTGCGCATCCAGGCGGTCGCCTGCTGGCGGTCCTGCCGCACGCCCTGGCCATGGTCGTAGCGCAGGCCCAGGTTGAACTGGGCGCGCGCGTAGCCCTGTTCGGCCGCCTTGCGGTACCAGGCGATGGCTTGCACGAAGTCCTGCGGCACGCCCTTGCCATTGTCATACATCATGCCCAGATTGTTTTGCGCCCCCGCGTCGCCCTGCTCGGCCGCGCGGCTGAACCACAGCATGGCTTGCCCGCTATCTTGCGCGAGTCCCTGGCCCTTGGCATACAGCCAGCCCAGGTTGTACTGCGCCGCCGCGTAACCCTGCTCGGCCGCCTGCTGGTACCAATGCGCGGCCTGCACAAAATCCTGCGCCACGCCCTGCCCCTTCTGGCACATGACACCCAGGTTGTATTGCGCGTGCTCGAGTCCCTGCGCAGCAGCCAGGCCATACCAGTGCAATGCCAGCGCATAGCTTTGCCCGATACCCTGGCCATTGAAATACATGAAGCCCAGGCTGTGCTGGGCATTCGCATTACCCTTCTCGGCCAGTCCTTTCAGGCGCAGGTAATCAGCCGTGTAATGAGCGGCCGTGTGGCGGGGAGCGGCAAGCGGCACGGTCAAGCCTCGATGGCCAGCGGCTGCGGTGCGCCCGGTACGGCATCGGCGAGCAGGCGATTCTGCTGCTGCAGCACGCCAATGAAGCTGCCCAGCGAAATGGGCCGGTGATACAGATAGCCCTGCATCGTGGTGCAGCCCTTGTCCTGCAGATAGCGCGCCTGGCCTTCCGTTTCCACACCCTCGGCAATCAGGTGCAGGCCCAGTCCGCGCGCGATCGAGATGATGGCCAGGATGACGGGATAGTGTCCATGTTCGTCGTGGATTTCCTTGACGAACGACTGGTCGATCTTGATGGTGTGGATGGGGAAGCGGTGCAGATACGACAGCGAGGAATAGCCGGTACCAAAATCGTCAATGGCGACCGATACGCCCAGCTGGCACAGCTTGTTCAACTGCTCGATCGCATATTGCGGATTACGGATGCAGATGTTTTCCGTGATTTCCACTTCGATCTTTTCCGGCGCGATGCCATAGCGCGTCAGCGCACCGCGCATCTTCTCGAAAAAGTCGCCCCGGTCCAGGTATTGCGGCGACAGATTCAGCGACAGGCGCACGGCGTCGCCGCCGGCCTCGTCCCACTGCACCAGGTCGCGGCACAGGGCGCCCAGCATCCAGTCCGAGATCGGCAGCATCAAGCCGTTTTCCTCGGCAAACGGCAGGAATTCGCCGGCCGTCAGCAAGCCCCTTTGCGGGTGGTTCCAGCGCATCAGGCCTTCGGCGCCGACGATGCGGCCCGTCATCACGTCCACCTGCGGCTGGTAATACATCTCCAGCTGATTCAGCTCCAGCGCCTTGCGCAGGCTCTGCTCGAGCGCGATCTTCTGGTGCGACACATCGAGCATGGACTCGTGATAAAAACTATGGCCGTTCTTGCCCAGGGCCTTGACCTGGTACATGGCGATGTCGGCATGGCGCAGCAGCTCGTCGATGGTTTCGCCATCGCCCGGATAGATGGCGATGCCGATCGAGGCCGAAATATGCACCTGGTTGCCATCGAGGTCGAAGGGCTGGTGCAGGCATTCGAGGAACTTGTCGGCGATGAGGCGCGCATCCTGGCGGTCGCGCAACTCCGGCAGCACGATGGTGAATTCATCGCCGCCCTGGCGCGCCAGGGTATCGCCGCGGCGCAAACAATCCTTCAGGCGCAGCGCCACCTGCTGCAGTAACTCGTCGCCCTTCACGTGGCCCAGGGTATCGTTGACCAGCTTGAAGCGGTCCAGGTCGATGAACATCACGGCCAGTTCCGTCAGCTTGCGCCGCGCCTGGATTACGGCCAGGCCCAGGCGGTCCTTGAACAGCATGCGGTTCGGCAGGTCCGTCAGGATGTCGTGGTACGCCTGGTAAGAGATGACTTCCTCGGCGCGCTTGCGGTCAGTGATGTCGCGCGCCACGCCGTAGGTGCCGAAGTATTCCTGCTTTTTCGCTTCGTGATGGTGGCCGTGCATGCCGATCGAATTGAGCGGAATCGTCATCAGCGTGTTGTTGAAGGTGCGGTCGCTGCCGCTACCGCTATGGCACTTCAGACGCAGTTCCACATTGCGCGAGGCGCGCTCGTCGAGGCGGCGCTCATTGAAGGCATAGCGCGCCCGCTCCTGGTCTTCATCGTGCACGAGGATCGAATAATGGCTGCCGATCAGCTCTTCACGGTCAAAGCCCAGCAACTGGTGCACCCTGTCGTTGATGAAGGTGATGCGGCCTTCGTGGTTCAAGGTGTAGATGATATCGGGCGAGCTGTCGACCAGGTAGCGGTACATCTTTTCCGAGTTTTCCAGCTGCAGCGCGATGCGCTCGTTATCCAGCGCCAGCTTGCGCTTTTGCAGCGCGTTCTCCACCGTCTTGAGCAACTCCTCGCGGCTGTAGGGCTTGCGCAGATAATCGTAGGCGCCACGTTTCAGGGCGCCGATGGCCGCCTCGATGCCGACATCGCCGCTCATGACGATCACGTCGCCCTCGATGCCGCGCCGGTTGATGTGGTCCATGATTTCATGACCGCTCATGTCGGGCAGGCGCAAATCGAGCAGGATCAGGTCGAAGCGCAGTTTCGACAATTGCGCCAGCGCCTCGCTGCCGCAGGTGGCCGTGTACAGCTGGTAGCCGCGGTCCTTCAGCAATTCGTGGAGGGAGGCGAGCAGGCGGGGCTCGTCATCGACGAGCAGGATGCGCGGGCTGTTTTCCAGGTCAAATGGAATGGCGGAGGAGTTCATGGACGTTACGCAGACAAGGCGGTATTGCCGGGTGCGGGCAGCGCGGCTGCAGCACTCGTCGGCACGGGAATGGGCAGTAAAATTTCAAACGACGTGCCGGACTTGCTGCTGCGGCAGCCAATCACGCCATGCAGGCGGGTAACCAGGTCATGCACGATGGACAAGCCCAGGCCGTGATGCGCCCCTTCCTTGTTGCTGCGCACGGGAGAAAACAGGTTGGCCAGCACCTCCGGCGCCAGGCCGGCGCCATTATCGCTGACGCACAATTCCAGATACAGGCGACGGTCTCGGTTGACGTGGCCCCGGTTCGCCACTTCGATGCGCCCGCCATCGGGCAGCGCTTCGACGGCGTTTTTCAGCAGGTTGAGCAGGATTTGCTTGAGCATGTCGGCATCGGCCTCCACCTCGCATGGCGCGTCCTGCATGCGCGTGACCACCTCGATCTTCGGCGGCAAGAAGTCGGTGGCGCGGAACAATCGCAGCACATCGTCGACCACGCGCGCGCAATCGGTGACGCCGCCCGCGTCCACGGGCTGCAAATCGGCCAAGCTGCCGATCAACTGCCCGACACGGTCGATTTCCTCGTTCAGGATAGCCATCTCGCCCATGACCGGCTCCTGTTTCTCCAGCTTGTGATCGAGTACGCTCAGGTAGTTCTTGATGATGGACAGCGGATTATTCACTTCATGCACGACGCGGCGCGACGCGGCGCGGTATTCCTCGGCCACGTGATCGAGCTGGCGCCGCGCCAGGCCGCGCGCACTGATGGCCGTTTCCAGCGCCGTAGCGGCCTGGTTGGCATAGGCGCGCAAAAAACCCTCGCGCTTCTGGCAAGCGGCAATCTGCCACGCCGCCACGCCGCCGATCAGTACCCCAAGGCTGCGCTGGCCCGCCGCCAAAGGCAGGCAGACCAGGCTGTCGGTGCCGAGAATGCGGAACAACTGCTCCTCGACGATGCCCAGCGCCGGCATGTCGCGCTTTAAGAACGCCTGCTTGCACTCCAGCGCCGAAGCGGCCAGCGGACCACCCTTGGCCAGCGGGATCGAGAAGCCGGCCAGGCGTTGCTGATGTTCGCCCGCCGCCACGCCCATCAGCGCATGGCCGGTGGGGTTTTGCAGCAGGATCACGGCGGTATCGAAATCGAACAGGATGCGCGCCGAGCGCGTGATGGCTTCAAGCAGGCTGCTCTCGCCCTGCTGCCGGGCGAAGGTCTGCCCCACTTCGGACACCAGCACCATGTTGCGCACTTCGTCGGACAGGCGCTGCTGCACTGGATCGCCGGATGGCGGAGCATACGCGGGCGGGGTGACGATATCGTCCGCGCCGGCCAGGTCAATGCCCAGGTGCTGTGCGGCCTGCTCCACCTGGCGCGCGACGCTGCCGGCCAGGTCTTCCAGCACCTCGACATCCAGCGCGCACAGGCTTGCCGCCTGCATGATCGATTCCGTATCCTCGGCATGGCAGCACAGCAGGTGCGCCAGGCGCACGATGCGGATCAAAGGATGGCCGGCCTCCAGGCGCGCCAGCGGTTCGTGGTGATACAGCACGCTATCGGCCAGGAAGGAATCGAGCTGCCAGCGTTCGATCAGCCAGGCGCCAGCTTCGGCATGCGTGATCTGCAAGGTGCGCTGCTCCACCGCGCACAGGGCGGCATCGTCGCGCGCCGTGAAATTGAACGCGTATTCCTTCGGCGCCGTAGCCAGCAAAGCCAGGCGGCCCACGTTGTGCAGCAATCCCGCCAGGTACGCTTCCTCGACGTGCGGATAGGCCATGGCCTTGGCCAGCGCACGCGCCATGACGGCGGCCGACAGCGAGCTTTTCCAGAAGGCGCGCAAATCCGTGCTGCCGGAATGGGGAAAGCTGTTGAAGGTCTGGAAGACGGATTCGCTGATGACCAGGGTCTTGATCATGTCCGTGCCCAGCGACACGAGCGACTGTTCCAGGCTGACGACCTTGCTCTGGCGATGGTAGGCCGAGCTATTGGCCACGCCGAGGATCTTGCTGGTCATGCCGGCATCCTTGGCGATCAGGGCGGCCAGCTCCGGCATGCCGGCATCGTCGGCCTGCAGGTGGGCGATCAGCTTGATGAGAATCTGCGGCATGGCCGGCAGGCGGGCAATCAGCAGGCGATTGCGAATATCTTGATCAGATTGATGCATCGTATCAGGCATTGCCGGTTCGAAAAGGATGAGCGCTCAGCAGCGAAGCGCGGCCACGTTCAGAGGAATCCTCCACTCCTGTAACCCAAAAACAAACTGCCTGAGAGGATGCCGGGAAAGAAGTCATCTTATCATAAGCGCCGGATCTTACTTGCAATATAGAAAATTAAGTTGAAATAAATCCAGCGTTCTGCCATGGAAACTTATGCCTTGAAGGAACCCAGCAAACGGTGGCGGAAGCGCCGCGAGATCAGCCACAGCGCCAGCGCCAGGGCCGTAAACGCCAGTTGGCCCGAGGCCAGCCACAGCACGGAGCCCGACAGCAGCGGCGAGATCACGCCGGCCACCACGGCGCCCAGCAAGGTGCTGGCAAACGACTGGCACGAGGCGACAGTGCCGCGGATATGCGGGAACAGATCGAGCGCCAGCAGGGTCGCGCCCGGCCCCACCAGCGACATACCGAAGGTGTAGAAGAACAGAGGCAGCACCGACCAGGGCAACGATGGCGGCAGGAACAGGTGATACACGACATTGACGCTGGCGGCGCACAGCAGAAAGGCGAAGCCGATGCCGATCTGGCGCGCGAACGTGACCTTGCCGGCGATGCGGTTGGCCGCCGCGGCGCCCATGAAGATGCCGCTCACGCAGGGAATGAACAGCCAGGCGAATTGCGATGGCCCCAGCCCCAGCTGCTTGGGCAGCATTTCCGGTGCGGCCGTGATGAACAGGAACAGGCCCGCGAAATTGAGGGCAACGATGCCGGCCTTGATGTGGAACAGGGGCGAGCGCAGGATCTGGCCATAGCTCGAGGCCAGGAAGCGGGGATTGAAGGGCTGGCGCTTTTCCATCGGCAGGGTTTCGGGCAAGCGCCAGTAGCAGAACGCCAGTAGCACCACCGTGTAGAAGGCGAGGAACAGGAAGATCGAGCGCCAGTCGAACCAGATGACGATCCAGCCGCCGAGAATCGGCGCCACGGCCGGGGCGATGGAAAAGATCATCGTCACCAGCGACAGCAGCCGCGCCGCTGCCGCATCGGCATACAGGTCGCGGATGATGGCGCGGCTGATCACCACGCCGGCGCCGGCCGAGACGCCCTGCATGATGCGGAAGAACCACAAATAGTGCACCGTGTGCGCCGAAGCGCAGCCGAGCGAGCCGATGGCAAACATCAGCAAGGAGACGAGAATGACGTTGCGCCGGCCAAAGGTATCCGAGATCGCGCCATGCCACAGCACCATGCCGGCAAAGGCCAGCATGTAGAACGTCAGCGACTGCTGCACTTCCAGCGGCGAGGCCTGCAGCGAACCCTGGATCGCGCCAAAGGCGGGCAGATAGGTGTCGATCGACAAAGGTCCCAGCATCGACAGCCCGGCCAGCAGCATGGCCAGCGCACCGCGGCTCAGCGGCGCCATGTGGCTCGGGGTGGGAGGCGGAACGGGCGTGACCGGGTCGGGCGGCACACTCGCCGGAGGGATGGGAAACATGGCGGATCCAGGGTGACACATCCGGCTTTCTCAGCTGCCAAAATATCTGAGAAAACCGTAGCGAGCGGAAGTGAATTGTGGCCGAGTGCGCAACCGTACTTTAGTACGGTGAGCACCGCAGGCCGCAAGTCACGACGCGCAGTAGGTTTAATCAGATATTTTTAGGTTTTGCTTCTTCGCGGCGGTTGTAACCGGCCACCATATCGAAACGGAACAAACGGCATTCCAGCGCACCATTGAAGAATGGCGTCTTGCGCGCTTCCTTCAGGCGCAGCAGCTTGGGCAAGCCCAGGTCTGCCGTAAACAGGAACACGGTCCAGCCGGCGAAGCGCTGCTTCAGGGTCGTGCCCATGGCCGAATAGAAGGACGTCGACAACTCATCTTCCGGGATGGTGCTGTCGCCGCGCACGCCGATACGCTCGCCGTACGGCGGGTTGGTCAGCATGATGCCCGGCACGTCGCTTGGCGGCTTGACTTCCTGCGCCTCGATCTGTTTCAAGGGCACGTCGAAACGCACACCGGCGCAACGCAGGTTATGGCGCGTCATGGCGACCATGTCGCCCGAAATGTCGCTGCCAAAAATGGTCGGTTCGGCTGGCAGCGGATTGACCTTGATGGCGTTTTTCATGGCATTCCACGGCGCCGGATCGAAATCGTGGAAGTTTTCAAAGGCGAACTGGCGCGTAGCACCCGGCGGAATGCCTTGCAGCATCTGCGCCGCTTCGGCCAGGATGGTGCCGGAACCGCACATCGGGTCGAACAGCACCATGCCAGGCTTCCAGCCCGACACGCGCAGCAGGCCGGCGGCCAGGTTTTCGCGCAGCGGCGCGTCGCCCGTCTCTTCGCGCCAGCCGCGCTTGAACAGGGCTTCGCCCGAGGTGTCGAGATACACGGTAAACGTGTTCGCGTCGAGGAAGCCGACGATGCGCATGTCCGGCGTCTTGGTGTTGACCGATGGACGCTCGTTGAACTGGTCGCGGAAGCGGTCGCAGATCGCATCCTTGATTTTCAATGTCGTGAATTCCAGGCTGCGCAGCGGCGATTTGACGGCCGTGACGTCAACGCGGATCGTGTGGTGCACGCCGAACCAGTCTTCCCAGGCTTGCGCCAGGGTCAGGTCATAAATATCGTTTTCCGTCTTGTAGCCGGAATGGGCCATGCGCATCAGCACGCGCGAAGCGATGCGCGAATGCAGGTTGATGCGGTAGGAATCGAGCAGGTCGCCCGAGCAGTGTACGCCGCCCGGCACCTGGTTGTGGACCTTCATGGTAGAACTATCCTGAGCAATCTCGCCCAGTTCCTCGGCCAGTGCCGCTTCCATGCCACGCGGGCATGGGCAAAAATATGAAGCCATGGTGTACCTTTTATCCGTTGAAAAACAATTAACTAAAAATCTAAAATATTACGTAGGTCGGCTTAGCCCGCCAGGGCGTAAGCCGACATGCACCGCCGCCGACTGCGCTTGTCGGATTACGCGCGGCTTTGCCACGCTAATCCGACCTACCGCTCGCTATTACCTCTCCAGCGCGCGCTCGACAAAATCGAGGCGGTCCTGGCCCCAGTATCCTTCGCCATCGACGATGTACCACGGCGAGCCGAAGACGCTGGCGGCGGTGGCCGCCTCCGTGTTGGCATCATATTCGGCCTGCACGCTGGCCGTTTCCGACGTCTTCAGCAACTGGCGGCCATCGAAACCGGCATCCAGCGCGATCTGCACCAGGGTTTCCTCGTCGCCGATATTGCGCTCTTCGGCCCACAGGCCGCGCATGATGGCGTGCGCCAGGTTCAGCGACGCTTCCACGCCGTGCGCCAGGCGCGTGGCGATGATCAGCTTGGCCGACGCTTCCGGCGACACGGGGAAGAACTTTGGCTGCAAGGTCAATGGCACTTGCAAAAAGGCCGACCAGCGCGCCAGTTCGGCCAGGCGATACGCCTGGCGCTGCGGTGCGCGCTTGGCCAGCGGCAGGCCGCCCGACACACTGAAGACCTTGCCCAGGTCGAAGGGACGCACGTCGATCTGTGCGCCCGTCTTCGCGGCGATGGCCATCAGGCGCGCGTGCCCCAGGTAGGTCCATGGCGAGTGGGGCGCGAAGAAATACTGCACGACTTTGCTCTGGCTTGCACTCATCTCGATTCCCTTAGAAAGGCTTGACCACGACCAGCACGACGACGGCCAGCAGCATTACCACCGGCACTTCATTAAACCAGCGGAACCAGGTGTGGCTACGCTGGTTGACGCCTTTTTCAAACTTGCGCAGGATGGAACCGCAGGCGTGGTGGTAGCCGAGCAGCAGCACCACGAACGTCAGCTTGGCGTGCATCCAGCCCGGTATCTTCACGCGGCCTTCGCCCCCACCGTACAGCATCCACATCAACGCCAGCCCCAGCACCATCGCCGGCAGCGCCAGCAGGGACATGAAACGGTACAGCTTGCGCGCCATCAGCAACAGTCGCTCGGTGGCCACCGTTTCCGTCTCCATCGCCAGGTTCACGAAAATACGCGGCAAATAAAACAGGCCGGCAAACCAGGACATGACGAAGAGGATGTGAAAGGCTTTGGTCCAGAGAAAGAGCATGGGGTTCCCAGTGTCAGAGGTGGAGAAAAATGAGAGCACGGGCCGCCTTGTGGGCCGCCCGCGAAAGAGACTATTTACGTACTTCGCCGTGGCCAAAGACCACGTACTTGAGCGATGTCAGGCCTTCCAGTCCCACCGGGCCACGCGCGTGCAGCTTGTCGTTCGAGATGCCAATCTCGGCGCCCAGGCCATACTCGAAGCCATCGGCAAAACGCGTCGATGCATTCACCATCACCGAGGCGGAATCAACTTCGCGCAGGAAGCGCAGCGCATCGCTGTAGTCTTCCGTGATGATAGCTTCCGTGTGCTTGGACGAATACTGGTTGATGTGGTCCATCGCTTCGTCGATGCCGTCGACCACCTTCACCGACAGGATCGCCGCCAGGTATTCGGTGGACCAGTCTTCCTCGGTGGCGGGCACCAGGTGCGGATAAGCGGCGGCGGCCAGGATCGCATGGCTTTCCGGATCGGCACGCAGTTCGACCTGCTTGGTCAAATACAGTTCGGCCAGCTGCGGCAGCACGGTAGCGGCGATGGCGCGCGACACCAGCAGGGTTTCCATGGTGTTGCAGGTGCCGTAGCGGTGGCACTTCGCGTTGAAGCCGATATCGATCGCCTTTTTCAGATCCGCCTTGGCGTCGATGTAGACGTGGCAGATGCCATCGAGGTGTTTGATCATCGGCACGGTGGCCTCGGCCATCAGGCGCGCGATCAGGCCCTTGCCGCCGCGCGGCACGATGACGTCGACGAATAGCGGCATGGTGATGAGGGCGCCGACGGCGGCGCGGTCGGTGGTGTCGATCACTTGCACGGCATCGGCCGGCAGACCCGCTCCCAGCAAGCCCTCGGCCACCAGCTTGGCCAGCGCGCGGTTGCAGTGTATCGCTTCCGAGCCGCCGCGCAGAATCGTCGCGTTGCCGCTCTTGATGCACAGGCCGGCCGCGTCCACCGTCACGTTCGGACGCGCTTCATAGATGATGCCGATGACACCCAGCGGCACGCGCATCTGCCCCACCTGGATGCCCGTCGGGCGGAATTTCATGTTCGAGATTTCACCGATCGGGTCGGCCAGCGAGACGATCTGCGTCAAGCCTTCGACCATCGTGGCAATGGCAGAGTCGGACAGGGTCAGGCGGTCGAGCATGGCCGGCGCCAGGCCGGCGGCAGCCGCCGCATCGAGGTCGCGCTGGTTGGCCGCGCGCAGCAGATCGGCATCGCGCACGATGGCGGCGGCGATCAAGGTCAAGGCGCGGTTGCGCGTGGCGCTGTCGGCACGTGCCATGGCGCGCGAAGCGGCGCGCGCGCGCGTGCCCACGTCCTGCATATATTCTGTGATGTCCATGCTCGTATCCATATAGTAAAAAACTAGCCTCGGGCGATCTTCAGGCCCAGCTGCAGCATGGCATCCCAGGCATCGCCCGCGTAGCCCTTGGCGCGCAAGCCCTTGATCATCTTGTCCACCTGCGCCGCCTGCTGCAGCGCCGCTTCCAGCACGGGCAGCGAAATGCGCCGCAGGGCCGGTTCCATCATCCGCTCGCGCGGTCCCCAGATGCGGTATTCCTTCAGCAGCGCGCCCAATGGACGCCCTTGCGCCATGCCGGCCTTCAATTTTAACAGCGTGCGGATTTCTTCGGAGACGGCCCACAAAACCAGCGGCAGCGCCTCGCCCTCGCCTTTCAAGCCTTCGAGCATGCGCACCAGGCGCGCCGGATCGCCGGCCAGCATGGCTTCGGACAGCTTGAAGACATCGTAGCGGGCCACGTTCAGCACCGCGTCCTGCACTTGTTCGTACGTCAATTTGCCCGCGGCATGCAGCAAGCCCAGTTTCTGGATTTCCTGGTGCGCCGCCAGCAAGTTGCCTTCCACCCGTTCGGCGATGAAGTCGATGCTGGCCCGTTCGGCGCTTTGCCCCTGCGCCGACAAGCGCTGGGATATCCAGGCCGGCAACTGCGCCCGTTCCACATTCGGAATCTCGATATACACGGCCGCCTGCTGCAGACTGGCGACCCAGGCCGCCTTCTGCGTGGCCCAGTCCAGCTTGGGCAAGGTGATCAGGGTCAGGTTGTCGGGGCTGAGGTTTTTCGCGTAGCTTTGCAGCGCCGCGCCGCCATCCTTGCCCGGCTTGCCGGTGGGGATGCGCAGCTCGATCAGTTTTTTATCGCCGAACAGCGACAGCTCCTGGTTCGCCGCCAGCAGTTCGCCCCACTTGAAGCTGCGCTCCACCGTCAGCACGTCGCGCTCGGAGTAACCCTGCGCGCGCGCGGCGCGGCGGATCTTGTCGGCCGCTTCCAGCGCCAGCAAGTGTTCGTCGCTGGTGATCACATACAGCTGCGCCAGCGGCTTGGCCACATGCCCATCGAGCGCGTCTATCCGCAATTGCATGGCGTCCCCGTTACTGCTGCGGGGCTGCCGGCGCGACCGGTGTCACGGGCGCCACTGGCGCCACCGACATGGCTGGCAGCACCGGCTTGATGGCGGCCAGGCGGCGCATGATCTGCTGCACCAGGTCGTTACGCATGTCGCGGTACAGCGCCGCTTCCTCGGTTTCCTTGGCCAGCACCTGCGATTCATCGAAGGTGATCGGACGCACCAGGCTGATGGTGGTCGGCGCCAGCAACTGATTGCCGGCCTTGTCCAGCACGCGGAAATTAATCGAATAGCCGAGCTGGTACTCTTGTACGCGGCCATTTTTGTTCAGCGACAAAATGGTCTTGGTACGATTCCTCTCCGGGTCGTTGAGCACCTCAAGCACGGCGTCGGCGCCATCCCTGGTGCCCACCACCTCCGTGCTGCCAATGGCGCGGATATAGCGCTTCAGGCCGATCGCCAGCGGCGATGTCTCGGGCAAGCCGATGTACATCGTCGCGAACGGCAGCATGAAACTGCCGTTCGAACCGCGCAAATGAAAGCCGCAGGCTGACAGCAGGACGGTCAGGCCCAACGCCAGCACGGCACGGCGGCCCAACAGCGATACTTGAGAGGAAGTCGTCATGATTACACCACGATGCTGATTAACTTGCCTGGCACGACGATGATCTTCTTCGGCGTGGTCTCGACGTACTTTTGCACACTTTCGCACGCCAGCGCGGCCGCTTCGATGCTGGCCTTGTCCGCATCCTTGGACACCGTGATCGAGCCGCGCAGCTTGCCGTTCACCTGGATCATCATCTCGATCTCGGACTGCTCCAGCGCTTGCGGGTCGACCTGCGGCCAGGCGACGTTGAGCAGGTCGCCGTGCACGCCGGCGTAGCCCAGTTCCTGCCACAGCACGTGGGTGATGTGCGGCGCGACAGGATTGAGCAGGCGCAGGAAGATGGAGAAGCCTTCGGCGATCAGCGCCTTCGACTGCGCGCTGTCATCGAGCTTGGCCGATTCCAGGGTGTTGAGCATCTTCATGCAGGCCGACACCACGGTGTTGTACTGGATGCGCTTCAAGTCGTAATCGGCTTGCTGCAACAGCTTGTGCAATTCGCGGCGCAGGTTTTTCTGCGCGTCGCCCGTGGCCGGTGCGGCGCCGCCAGCCAGTGCGGCTTGAATCGTGGCCGACTGGGCGTAGCCGAAGTTCCACACGCGGCGCAGGAAGCGGTTCGCGCCTTCGACGCCGCTGCCCGACCATTCCAGCGTCTGTTCCGGCGGCGAAGCGAACATGGTAAACAGACGGGCCGTGTCGGCACCGTACTGCTCGATCTGCGCTTGCGGGTCGATGCCGTTGTTCTTCGACTTCGACATTTTTTCCGTGCCACCGATTTCCACCGGCTGGCCGTCGGCCACCAGGACGGCGCTTTGCGGACGGCCCTTGTCATCGAGCGACAGGCGCACGTCGTCCGGGTTGAACCAGGTGGTCTTGCCCACGGCATCCTTGCGGAAGTAGGTTTCGTTGAGCACCATGCCTTGCGTCAGCAGGTTGACAAACGGCTCGTCGAACTTGACCAGGCCGAAGTCGCGCATGATCTTGGTCCAGAAGCGCGCGTACAGCAAGTGCATGACGGCGTGTTCGATGCCGCCGATGTACTGGTCCATCGGCATCCAGTAATCGTTGCGCGCGTCGACCATGGCATCGTTCGAGCCTGGCGAGGTATAGCGCATGTAATACCACGACGAATCGACGAAGGTATCCATGGTGTCCGTCTCGCGGCGCGCCGGCTTGCCGCACTGCGGGCAGTCGCACTGCAGGAACGCTTCGTATTTGTTCAGCGGGTTGCCCGTGCCATCCGGCACGCAGTCTTCCGGCAGTACCACCGGCAAATCTTTTTCCGGCACCGGCACCACGCCGCAATCGGCGCAATGGATCATCGGGATCGGCGTGCCCCAGTAGCGCTGGCGCGAAATGCCCCAGTCGCGCAGGCGGAACGTGGTTTTCTTCTCGCCCAGGCCCAGCTCAGCCAGATCGGCGGCCACCGCATCGACGGCGGAAGCGAAATGCAGGCCGTCATATTTGCCGGAGGCGACACAGACGCCATCCTTGCTGCCATACGATTCCTGCCAGGCGTCGGTCGAGAATTCCTGGCCCTTGACTTCGATCACTTGCTTGACCGGCAGATTGTATTTCTTGGCAAAGCCGAAATCGCGTTCGTCATGCGCCGGCACGCCCATCACGGCGCCATCGCCGTAGGTGATCAGGACGTAGTTGCCGACCCACACTTCCACTTGCGCGCCCGTCAACGGATGCGTGACGAACAGGCCGGTCGGCATGCCCTTCTTCTCCATCGTTGCCATATCCGCTTCGATGACGGAGCCGAGTTTGCATTCGGCATTGAAGGCGGCCAGCGCGGGATTGCTTTGCGCAGCGTGGAGTGCCAGCGGGTGCTCTGCGGCCACGGCGCAGAAGGTCACGCCCATGACGGTGTCAGGGCGGGTGGTAAACACATACAGCTTGCCGTCGCCGATCAGGGCGCCTTCGGCATCCTTGATGGCATGCGGGAAGGCGAAGCGCACGCCCGTCGACTTGCCGATCCAGTTGGTCTGCATGGTGCGCACGCGCTCGGGCCAGCCGGGCAGCTTGTCGTCCACATAGGCCAGCAATTCTTCCGCGTAATCGGTGATGCGCGCGTAGTACATGGGGATTTCGCGCTTTTCGATCAGCGCGCCGGAACGCCAGCCGCGGCCATCGACGACTTGCTCGTTGGCCAGCACGGTCTGGTCGATCGGGTCCCAGTTCACGGTACCGGTCTTCTTGTAGATGATGCCTTTTTCCAGCATCTTCAGGAACATCCACTGGTTCCACTTGTAGTATTCAGGCTTGCAGGCGGTCATTTCGCGCGACCAGTCGATGGCCAGGCCCATCGATTCCATCTGCTGCTTCATGTGGGCGATGTTCGAGTACGTCCATTGTGCGGGCGGCACGTTGTTGGCCATCGCCGCGTTTTCCGCCGGCATGCCGAACGCATCCCAGCCCATCGGCATGAGCACGTTGTAGCCATTCATGCGCAGGTAGCGGTACATCACGTCATTGATCGTATAGTTGCGCACGTGACCCATGTGCAGCTTGCCCGAAGGGTAAGGCAGCATCGAACAGGCAAAATACTTGCCTTTTGGGAAACGCGGGTCGTGTTCGACGGCTTTGTAGGCGTCGATCGCCTTCCAGTGCGATTGGGCGGCTTGTTCGACGTCGGCGGGACTATATTTATCTTGCATGATGTGCGGCCAATAGTGGATATGAACCGAGCATTATACTGGTTGTCGCCACCCGATAGCGCGGCGCGCTGGCGGCCCGGGCTGGCATATTTTGGCCGGCGCACAATTATGCTGTGTAATATATATGCAATCTTGTCCTTTGCATCAAAGCCAGCCATGATAGTCTACCAGGAATATATGCCCATTCCCGCCCTGCGGCCGTGGCTGGACTGCGTCTGGACGTGCCGCGTGCAGACGGGTGCCACGCCCCTGACGCATCAGGTCTTGCCAGACAATTGCATCGACATCCTGTGCCAGGACCAGCAGGATGCCAGCTTTGCCGTGGGCATGATGACGGCGCCGGTTGCCGTCGTCAGCCAGGGACTGGTGCAGACGGTGGCGGCCCGCTTCAAGCCGGGTGCGGCGGCGCGCTTCTTCCAGCTGCCCTTGTGCGAGCTCAGCGATGGCCGCACGGGATTGCCGCAACTGTGGGGCCGCGAACTGGCGGCACGCCTGGGCGACGCCCTGTGGAGCGAGCCCCTATCCAATGCACAACGCATTGCCATTTTGCAAGATTATCTGCTGCTGCGCCTGCGCGCCGCGCCGCCACTGCGCCAGGCCGGCGCAGCCGAACATGCGATCGCAGCCATCGAGCGCGCATGCGGCCAGGTGCGCGTGGATGGGCTGGCGCGGCAACTGGGCGTGTCGCGCCAGCACCTGGCGCTGCAATTTCGCCAGCAAGTGGGCATCAGCCCGAAGCTGTTTGCCCGTATCTGCCGTTTTCGCGCCGCCAGCAAGGGGCTGACAAGCCTGGCGGGACAGCCAGACTGGGCGCAAGTCGCCGTGCAATTTGGCTATTTCGACCAGTCGCACCTGATCCACGACTTCCAGGATTTCGCCCGCAGTTCGCCCGAGGCGTGGCTGGCGGAACGCCACAGCTAACGTCACCTTCCATTTTTACAATCACGCGGCGCGCGCCGGTGGCATGATGGCGTCACGCATTTCAACCAACAGGAGCAGAACATGATCAAGGGCTTGCGCACCGTCACCTATCCCGTCCCCGACCTGGACAAGGCCAAGGCCTGGTACAGCCAGGTATTCAACACGGCCCCATATTTCGACCAGCCGTTTTATGTGGGTTTTGCCATCGGCGGCTTCGAGCTTGGGCTGATGCCGGGCGGTGAACCGGGCACGCAGGGCAGCGTGACGTACTGGGGCGTGGACGGCATCGAACAGGAAGTCGAACGCATCGTTGCACTGGGCGGCAGCCTGCACCACCCGATCACGGACGTGGGCGACGGCATCCGCACGGTGGAATTGCTCGACCCGTTTGGCAACCAGATCGGCTTCATCGACAATCCCCACTTCGATACCAGCAAAGTCGTTTAAGCGGCTTCGCCTTGCAGCCACAGCCGGAATTGCTGCAAGGCCGTCTTTTCATGCGCCGTTTCGGGCGTAATCAGGTAATACGCACGCTGCCCACGCAGTGGGCGTTCACATACGATGCGCAGTTCGCCACGCGCCAGTTCCGCTTCGACCAGCATGCGCGGCAGCAAGACCGCGCCTTGCCCTTGCACGGCCGCCATGGCCAGCATGGAAAACAGTTCATAGCGGGCACCGTAACGCGCTCCATCGCGCCCTTCTCCCTCGACCTGCATGGCGTCAAACCATTGGCGCCACGCGCCCGGACGCGTACTTTGCTGCAGCAAGGTCAGTTCCAATACATCCTGCGGCTGCCAGTCGCTGCGCGCCGCCAGCAGGCGCGGGCTGGCGACGGGCACGATTTCTTCATGCATGAGCAAGGTGGCGCGCGTGCCGGGCCAGCGCGCCAGCTGCTCGGGTGTGCCCGCGTACAGGGCGCCGTCATATTCCGTATCGGCAAACATGAACGGCTTTGTATACGCATCGATATGCACGACGATGTCGGGCTGTTCGCTGGCAAAACTGGCCAGCCGTGGCATCAACCAGCGCGTGGCAAAGGTGGGCACGGACGCGAGCTGCAAGGCGCCGCCCCCGCCCTGGCGCGCCATGGTGTCGAGCGTGTCGCGCTCTAGGCCATCGAGGCGGGCCGCGATCTGGCGCGCATAGGCGGCGCCGGCGCTGGTCAGCAGTACGCCATGGCGCGTGCGCTGGAACAATTGCACGCCAAGAAAGCTTTCCAGGGAGGATATCTGCCGCGACACGGCGCTTTGCGTCAGCGACAGTTCGCGCGCCGCATGCGTGTAGCTCTGGTGGCGCGCAGCCGCCTCGAAACAATTGAGCGCCTGCAGCATCGGGATTTTGCGTGACATGGGGTGTCCGTCCGGTAAAAGAACCCTAGTATGCCGCAAGATATGCTCAACACGCATGTCTGGGTGCGAAAAAATCGTTTGCGCAAGGCTAGGCAAAAACCTACCATGAGCCATATTCAATCTTGCGCCGATCACCGGCGCTCACCTGCGAGGCCTGTGATGAGCAAAACCGTATTCGACTGGAATTCCCCCCTGCTGCTGGAAGAACAACTGACGGGCGACGAACGCGCCGTCCTGGAAGCGGCCCGCGACTATTGCCAGGGCAGCCTGGTGCCGCGCGTGCTTGAATCGTTCCGCCATGGCCGCACGGACGCCGCCATCTTCCGCGAAATGGGAGAGCTGGGCTTGCTGGGCACGACCATTCCCGAAGAGTACGGCGGCGCCGGCCTGAACTACGTCTGTTACGGCCTGGCCGCGCGCGAAGTCGAGCGTGTCGATTCCGGCTACCGCTCGATGATGAGCGTGCAATCGTCGCTGGTGATGGTGCCGATCAACGCCTTCGGCAACGAGGAAACCAAACAGAAATACCTGCCGAAACTGGCGACGGGCGAATTCATCGGCTGCTTCGGCCTGACGGAACCGAACCATGGCTCCGACCCGGGCAGCATGGTCACGCGCGCACGCAAGGTACCGGGCGGCTACAGCCTGTCCGGCGCCAAGATGTGGATCACCAACAGCCCGATTGCCGATGTGTTCGTTGTCTGGGCCAAGGACGATGAAGGCGCGATCCGCGGCTTCGTGCTGGAAAAAGGCTGGAAGGGTTTGTCGGCGCCGGAAATCCACGGCAAGGTCGGCTTGCGCACCAGCATCACCGGTGAAATCGTCATGGATGAAGTATTTTGCCCGGAAGAAAACGCCTTCCCCGACGTGCGCGGCTTGAAAGGTCCATTTACTTGCCTGAACAGCGCCCGCTACGGCATCGCCTGGGGCGCGCTGGGCGCGGCCGAAGACTGCTACCTGAAGGCACGCCAGTACACGATGGACCGCCAGCAATTCGGCCGTCCGTTGGCCGCGAACCAGTTGGTGCAAAAGAAACTGGCCGACATGCTGACGGAAATCACCATGGGCTTGCAAGGCTGCTTGCGCCTGGGCCGCATGAAGGATGAGGGTTCGGCCGCAGTGGAAATCACGTCTATCATGAAACGCAACAGCTGCGGCAAGGCGCTCGATATTGCCCGCATGGCGCGCGACATGATGGGCGGCAACGGCATTTCCGACGAGTTCGGCGTGATCCGCCACCTGGTCAACCTGGAAGTGGTCAACACCTATGAAGGCACGCACGATGTGCACGCGCTGATCATCGGCCGCGCCATCACCGGCATCGCCGCCTTCAGCAACTGATGGACGCCTTGGCTTCCACCTTGCGGCCCGCACCGTTGACCGGTTTGCGCGTGCTGGACCTGTCGCGCGTGCTGGCCGGCCCGTGGGCCGGGCAAATGCTGGCCGACCTCGGCGCCGACGTGGTCAAGGTTGAACAGCCGGGCCGCGGCGACGATACGCGCTCCTGGGGCCCGCCGTATCTGAAAGATGAAGACGGCCGCGATACGGCCGAGGCGGCCTATTTCCAGTGCGCCAACCGCAACAAGCGCTCCCTGTGCATCGACCTGGCCGCCCCGGAAGGGCAAGCGCTGGTGCGCAAGCTGGCGGCCGAAGCGGATGTCTTGCTGGAAAATTTCAAGGTGAACGGCTTGCAGCAATACGGTTTGGACGCGGCCAGCTTGCTGGCACTCAACCCGCGCCTCGTGTATTGCTCCATCACGGGCTTTGGCCAGGATGGGCCGTATGCGGCGCGCGCCGGCTATGACTTTTTGATCCAGGGCATGGGCGGCTTGATGAGCATCACCGGCGTGCCCGATGGCCAGCCGGGCGCCGGGCCGCAAAAAGTGGGCGTGGCGCAAACAGACATCCTGACGGGCCTGTACGCCACCATCGCCGTGCAGGCAGCGCTGGCCGAACGGGAACGTTCGGGCCTGGGCCAGCATATCGACCTGGCCTTGCTCGACGTGCAAGTGGCGGCGCTGGGCAACCAGGCCGCCAATTACTTGTGTGGCGGAAAAGTGCCGCAGCGCATGGGCAATGCGCATCCAAACATTGTTCCATATCAAGACTTTCCCACGGCCGATGGCGACATGATTCTGGCGATCGGCAACGATGGACAGTTTTCGCGCTTTTGCGCCGTCGCCGGCCATCCGGAATGGGCGCAGGATGAACGCTTCGCGACCAATCCGCAGCGCGTGGCGCACCGGGCGATCCTGATCCCCTTGATGCGCCAGACCACGGTCATGCGCACGACGGCCGAGTGGATCAGCGCCTTCGAGGCGCAAGCCGTGCCATGCGGCCCCGTCAACCGCATCGACCAGGTCTTTGCCGACCCGCAAGTGGTGGCGCGTGGCTTGAAAGTGGAGATGCCGCATCCGACGGCGGGCACGGTGGCGCTGGTGGCCAATCCCGTGCGCCTGTCCGCCTCGCCGGTGCAATACCGCTTGCCGCCGCCCTTGCTGGGGCAGCATACGCAGGAGGTGCTGCAGCAGTGGCTGGGATTGGACAGTGCGGAGATTGACGGCTTGCGCGAGCGCAAGGTGGTGTAAATGTTGGTCGTCTGGACGTAGGTCGGATTAGCGCTTGCGCGTAATCCGACTTGCACAGCCAACAATGTTGTCGGATTACGGCCCGCAGGGCCTAATCCGACCTACGATTCTATTCACTTGAGTACCAGCTTCAACGCCGGCTTTTCGCCATAATCCTCATAGCGTTCATTGATGCCCGCGATACAGAACGTGATTTCTTCCAGCAAGTCCGGCGCCTGCGCCTTCATGCTTTCCGCGTCCTGCACGACAATTTCCAGCACTTCGTTCGGCTTCAGGCGGAACTGCGTCATGTTTTCGTCGTCACGCAGATAGCTGAGGCAATCGACCCAGGCATCCATGCTGTTGCCGTAAAACGCGGGGAAACCGAAGGCTGGCACGCATTGCGCGTGGAAGCTCGCTTCGTCGGTGATGTCTTTTCCATTCAGGATGGCAGTGGCCATGGTCTTCCTCAGTTCTTCAGCGACAACACGTCCTGCATGTCGAACAGGCCGGTCGGCTTGTCCGCCAGGAAACGCGCAGCACGCAGGGCGCCGTGCGCATAGGTGACGCGGCTGCTCGACTTGTGGCTGATCTCGATACGCTCGCCGATGCCGGCAAACAGCACCGTATGGTCGCCGACGATATCGCCGCCGCGGATGGTGGCAAAGCCGATGGTCGACGGATCGCGTTCGCCGGTCACGCCTTCGCGGCCGTACACGGCGCATTCCTTCAGGTCGCGGCCCAGAGCGCTGGCCACCACTTCACCCATTTGCAGGGCGGTGCCCGATGGCGCGTCGACCTTGTGGCGGTGATGCGCTTCGATGATCTCGATGTCGTAGCCTTCGGACAGGCTTTTCGCGGCCAGTTCCAGCAGCTTCATGGTGACGTTCACGCCCACGCTCATGTTCGGCGCGAACATGATGGCCGTCTTTTCGGCGGCGGCGGCAATGGCGGCCTTGCCCGCGTCATCAAAACCGGTGGTGCCGATGATCATCTTGATACCATGCTCGGCGCAGTACGCCAGGTGCTGCAAGGTGCCTTCGGGACGCGTAAAGTCGATCAGGTAATCGGCGCCGGCCAGGCCGGTAGCCAGGCTTGACTCGATCAACACGCCGGCAGGTTTACCGAGAAAGGCGGCGGCGTCCTGGCCGACGGACGGCGAGCCAGCGCGGTCGAGCGCGCCAGCGAGCACGGCGTCGGGCGCGTTGCTGACCGCTTCGATCAGGATATGGCCCATGCGGCCACTGGCGCCAGCGATGGCAATTTTCAGTTCAGTCATTTTATTCTCTTACGGCAACTTATTTCGTGGGCTCGGCAGTCGGTGCAGGTTCGGCGGCAGGGGCAGGTGCGGGGGCAACGCCAGGCTTGCTCACAGGAATGGCTGGCGCGGCATCGGCTGGCACGGGCACGGCGCTTGGCGCCACGGGCGATGGTACGGCAGCGGCAGGCACATCGGCCTTGGCGACCTTGGCGAACGGCGACGGACCGGCGATACGGTTGATGTATTCTTTCTCCGTCGGCAAGTTGCCGCCTTCGAAACGTTCAACTTTGCCATCCTTGCCAAAGTACACAACCACACGGCTGCTGGTGGTTTCGCCACTGCCCCGTGCCAGGCGGAATGGATAATCCCAGCGGTCGGCATGGAAGATATCGGTCAGCAGGGAGGTGCCAAGGACGAAACGCACCTGGTCGCGCGTCATGCCTACTTTCAACTGGGCCAGCATCTCTTCGGAGACAAAGTTGCCTTGTTGAATGTCAGGACGATACGGCGAGAAAAACCACATGAATTTTTGCAGCGGCGTAATGGTGTTCGTTTGTGCGCCCTGTTCGGGGACCACTTCCTTGCCTTCTTTTTGGCTGGCTGCCGGCTTTTCGCCAAGGATGCCGCGGCTGGCGCAGCCGGACATGGCCAGCGCGACACAGACCATGCCTGCCACGACTGGTGCTCGAAATGAAATACGGTGCCAGAGAGATGGCAATACAGCCGGTGTTACGCGCATAAATGACCTCAATTGGATGAACAAAACGCCAGGAGTGACCGGCCTGCCAAAAAATGCATATTTTGGCACTCCCCGACAAAACGCTATATGATAAAGCACCTGACCCACATACGAGCAACAAACATGAGTAACAATCCTAGTGATCTCAAGGCAAGCGGCCTGAAAGCGACCCTGCCACGCCTGAAGATACTCGATATCTTCCAGAGTAGCCCGGTACGTCACCTGACAGCAGAAGACGTCTATAAAATTCTGTTGGCCGACAATATGGATGTCGGTTTGGCAACCGTCTACCGTGTCCTGACGCAATTTGAACAAGCAGGCTTGCTCAACCGCAACCATTTTGAAACCGGCAAGGCAATTTTCGAGCTCAACGAAGGTTCCCACCACGATCACCTGGTGTGCCTCGACTGTGGCCGGGTCGAAGAATTCTTCGACGAAGAGATCGAAATCCGCCAGCAAAAAGTGGCTGAAGAGCGCGGCTTCAAAATTGCCGAACACGCCTTGGCCATCTACGGCAACTGCATCAAGACAGCCTGCCCGCACAAAACCGCCTGACGCTTGCCGGCCGCTCCCACGGGGCGGCTGGCGCAGCAGTGAGCAGCATCAATGATGGCTGAGTGCGCTCGACAGTAATTTAGCCGTGATATCGACGATCGGAATGACGCGCTCGTACGCCATGCGCGTCGGTCCGATCACCCCCAACGTTCCCACGATCTTGCCGTTGACTTCATACGGCGCCGTCACCACGCTCATCTCATCCATCGGCACCAGGTTCGATTCGCCGCCGATGAAGATCTGCACGCCCGTTGCCTTGCTCGACACGTCGAGCAGCTGCATCAAGCCCGTTTTTTGCTCGAACATGTCGAACATCTGGCGCAGCGAATGCATGTTCGATGACAGATCGCTCACGCTGAGCAAGTTGCGCTCGCCGGAAATCACCATGTCATCGCTATGGTCGGCCATCGCTTCGCTGCCCGCTTCCACCGCCGCCTGCATCAGGCTGCCCATGTCGTCGCGCAACTGGCGCAATTCACCCTGCAGGCGCACGCGCACGGCATCGAACGACAAGCCGCCATAATTCTGGTTGATGTAATTGGCCGATTGCACCAGTTGCGCCGGCGTGTAGTCAGCCTCCGTCAGCAGCAGGCGGTTCTGCACGTCGCCGCCCGGGGCAACGATGACGAGCAAGATGCGCTTTTCGGACAGGCGCAGGAATTCAATTTGCTGGAACACGGATTCGCGGCGCGGACTGAGCACGACGCCGGCAAACTGCGACAGCGACGAGAGCATCTGCGCCGCGTTGGCGATGGTTTTCTGCGGCTGCGGCGTCTGCAGGCGCATGCGCGACTCCACCAGATGCTCATCCAGATGCCGGACGGTCAGCAAGGTGTCGACAAAGATACGGTAGCCGCGCGGCGTGGGTATGCGACCGGCCGAGGTATGCGGACTGGACACATAGCCGAGTTCTTCCAGATCGGCCATGATGTTGCGGATCGTGGCCGGAGACAGGTCAAGGCCGGAGATTTTCGACAAGGCGCGCGAACCGACCGGCAGGCCGTCGGCGATATATCGCTCGACCAGGGCTTTCAGCAGTGTTTGGGCACGTGTATCGAGTTGCATGGTGTCTTAGGTAAGCAAATATTCTTTAAGCAAGTATTCTTTAGGCAAGCGGCAACGAAAGCGGCCGAACGTGCATCAACAGCACCTATTATGCACGTTCGCCCGTCCGGCGGTGATCAATCTTCCAGTTGCCCCTGCAGCCACAGCAGCAACTCGTCAAAGTTGGCGCAGATGGCGTCGGGCTGCACGCCGGCGGCCAGGTGGGCGTCGCTGCCCTTGCGGTTCATCCAGACGGCACGCATGCCCGCCCCTTGCGCTCCCGTCACGTCGAAATGCAGGTCGTCCCCCACATACACGGCTTCATGCGGGGCCACCTCCAGCGCGGCGCAAGCGGCCAGGAAGATGCTGGCATCGGGCTTGGCCACGCCAAACTCGCTGGCGGCAATCGATACCTTGAAATGCTGCGCCAGGCCGATAATTTCAAGGTCCGCATTGCCATTCGAGATGGAGCCGACCAGCATGCGCTGTCCCATCCAGGCCAGGCCAGGCAAGACGTCGTCATACGGCTGGACGCGGTTGCGCGCGGCCAGGAAGTGCACGATGGCCTGCTCGACCAGGGAGGCATCCTCGCCAGCGGTCTCAAAGGCCGCCAGCAGGCCGGCGCGGCGCAACTCGATCAGGTTGCCATGGAAATGCGGTTGTTCCTCGAGCATGGCCAGACGGTGCTGGCGCAGCACCTCGATGGAAAACTGCTGCGCCACCCTGGGCGCATGCGTAGCCAGCCAGTCGTGCAGCAGGGTTTCGGCGGCGGCAATCACGGGCGCGATGGGCCACAAGGTATCGTCGAGATCGAACAGGATGGCCTTGGGCGGCACGGCGGGTTTGACAGGGGCAAGAGACATGGGATTCACGATGGATGCCGCGCCACAGTGCGCAGCCTGCATCTATTGTCGCACTGATCGCCGCCGCCGGCATGGCGGTGCCCCGTGAAATGGGGCCGGGCCAGCGCTTCCCGGCGAAAAATTGTTACAGGGTGATACAAGGCAAGATCATTCAGCTTGCCAGATAGACTAAAATAGGCGCCATTCCAATGCGGCGCCAGCGTCCGCGTTGCGCTACCCAACCTAATTCGTTTTGGAGAATGTATGAAAAATTTGTACCTGCGCTCGATGCTGGCGGCGGCTTGCGCCGTCACACTGGCAGCTTGCGGCGGCAGCGGCGGCAACCTGTATCTGCAAGTCAACGTCGGCGGCCTCGCCAAGGATGGCCTGATTCTCTTGAATGACGGGGAACGCTTGCCGGTTCCCCTGGGCCAGGGCACCGTTGTTTTCACCAAGCTGGTCAAGACCGATGACCGCTACGATATCACCATCGCGCAACAGCCGAACGGCGCCGTTTGCAGCATTACCAATGGCAGCGGCAAGGCATCGAGCTATTCCGTGACCACGGCCGTGGTGAACTGCAAGACCAATACCTACGCGCTGCGCGGTACGATCACGGGCCTGACCGCTGGCGGCTTGCGCCTGGTGATGGGTCCCACCGGCACCAGCCCACGGGCTGGCACCACCGCCTACGAATTCAAAGACGTTGATGACGGCGCCAAATACGGCATTACCGTACTGACTCAGCCAACGGGCCTGACGTGCCGCTTCCAGGGCTCCATCAACGGCAGCGATACGGCCGGCAAGATGGGCTCTGCCGACACGACCGCGGCCACACTCGACTGCACGCCGCAGTAATCCTTGCGATCCGTCACCTAATTTTTGGAGAAATACATGAAGTTATCTTGCTTGCGCCCACTCGCCGCGCTGCTGCTGACCCTCGGACTGGCCGCTTGCGGCGGCAAGGCCTCGTATGATGTCAGTGGTTCCATCGGCAACTTGAACACCAACGGCCTGATCCTGGCCAACGGCGGGGAGGACCTCCCGGTTGAAGCCGGCCAGACCAGGTTTACCTTTAAAAAGCGCATCGACTATGGCACCGACTACAACATCACCGTCAAGCAACAACCGGCCCATATGACTTGCGGCATCAGTGGTGGCTCCGGTTCGGCTGGCCATTACATCAACATCAGCGCCGCTGTTTCTTGTTCACAAAACGCGTATAGCGTGGGCGGCACGATTTCCGGCCTGACGGTCGAAGGCTTGGAGCTGATTAACGGCAATGCAACCACCACAGTGGCCAAGGATGCCACGACCTTTACCATGGCTAGCCCTGTTGCCGATGGCACCACCTACAACGTCACCGTCACCGCCCAGCCTAAGGGTCTGAAGTGCGAGGTACAGCCGGGCACAGGCGTCGGCACCATGGGCGAAGCGAATGTGACGACGGTGAAGATCGCCTGTAATCCGGTCTGAGTTGCGGGAACGGTAGCCGCTGCGCGGCTACCGGGAAGAGATATCACTGAAATATATAGTTGATATTCCAAAGATAAATTGGAGTTATATGTGGCGATGCAACATAATGCATCTGTCTCCTCCAACTCTTCCAAGAATTGGATTTAGCCCGCTTTTACCAGCGGGCTTTTTTTTGCCCAAAATTTCTCAAACGGGCTTGTTCAACCCTGGCTGCAGCATGTGCACGATGCTGGAGAAATCCAGCTGCGCATAACCGGCTTGCGCATGCATCTGGTACAGTTGGCGCACCAGGCCGCCCAAGGGCGTGGGCGCGTTTGCCGACAGGGCCGACTGCTGCGCCAGACCCAGGTCTTTCAGCATCAGCGCCGTGCCGAAGCCGCCAGTGTAATTGCGCGACGCGGGCGTGCCCTCCATGACGCCGGGCCACGGGTTGTACACTTCCAGGGTCCAGTTGCGGCCCGAACTCTTGGCCATGATGTCGGACAACACTTTCGGGTCCAGGCCATGCGCCACGCCCAGGTTCAGCGCCTCGGCCGTACCGGCCATCAAGATACCCAGCAGCATGTTGTTGCAAATCTTCGCCACCTGGCCCGCACCCGCCTCGCCCGCATGAAAGATGTTCTTGCCCATCTTTTCCAGCAATGGACGCGCCTGCTGCAAGGCCGCTACACTACCGCCGACGATGAACGTCAGGGTGCCGGCCGCCGCGCCCGCCGTGCCGCCCGAGACGGGCGCATCGATCATGGCAAAGCCCCGTTCGCTGGCCGCCTGCGCCACTTGGCGCGCCACGTCGGCGGCGATGGTGCTGCAATCGATGAACAGGGCGCCCGGCTTGGCCGAATCGAGCACCCCGCCGGCCGCCAGGTACAGTTCCTGCACATGCTTGTTGGCTGGCAGCATGGTAATGACGGCATCAGCCGTCTGCACGGCCGCGCTGGCGGATGCGGCCGCCGTAGCGCCCGCCTCGACCAGGGACGCCACGGCCGCCGGCGCCAAGTCGAAGACGGAGACGTGGAAGCCGGCGGCCACCAGGTTGCGGGCCATCGGGGCACCCATGTTGCCAAGGCCGATGAAAGCGATATGTTGCATTTTTAGAGTCTCCTGTTGTTCTTTTAATGCAGGTCGCACAAAGGATGGCTATCCCATGGCGCCGTGAAATATTCATTGAGATACGTTGCGCTGACGTCGGCCAGGCTGGCCGGCTGCCATTGCGGCGCGTTGTCCTTGTCGATCAGCAAGGCGCGTACGCCTTCGCTGAAGTCCGCATGGGCGCAACATTGCACAGCAACGATCAGTTCCAGCTGGAACACTTGCGCCAGGCTCAGATGCCGCGTGCGTTCGCGCATGGCCCAGACCAAAGCGGCCGAGCTGGGCGCGCCCTTGTCCAGAGAGTGCGCCGCCTTCTGCAGCCAGGCCGAGTCCCCGTCATAGGCGGCGATGGCCGCCACCACTTCGGGCAAGGTGGGCGCTTGCGTCAGCGCGGCGATGGCGTCGAAGTTGGCGCGCACTTCGGAGACGGGCAGCATGGATGCCGGGGCCGAAAAGCCGCGCAGCAAGCGATCCAGCTGCTCGCTGTTTTCCTGCGGGCTGGCTTGCCATTGCGCCAGCGCCAGAGCGTCGAGCACCATGGCGCGCTCTTCCTGGCGCAGGAAATAGTCGCCGAGGCCCGCAAACAGGGCGTCGGCCGCGTTCATCGGCGCACCCGTCAAGCCCAGGAACAGGCCGCTGCGTCCCGGCATGCGGCCCAGGAACCAGCTGCCGCCCACGTCGGGGAACAGGCCGATCGTGATTTCCGGCATGGCGATGCGCGTGCTTTCCGTCACGACGCGGTGGCTGGCTCCCGCCATCAGGCCCAGGCCGCCACCCATGACGATGCCGCCGCCCCACACCAGCAGCGGTTTTGCATACGTATGGATGCGGTGGTCGAGCCGGTATTCCTCGGCAAAGAAAGCCAGCGCCTGCGGGTTCGGCACGATACCTGGCTGCTCGGCAACTGCCGAGCGCAAGCTGCGCACGTCGCCGCCCGCGCAAAAGGCCTTGTCGGTCGACGATTGCAGCACCACGCAGGCGATGGCCGCATCACTGGCCCAGCGCACGAGGGCGCCATCGATGGCGCGGATCATTTCCAGGGTCAATGCGTGCAAGGACTTCGGTGCGTCGAGGGTGATGACGCCCAGCTTCATGCCGCCGGGGCAGTCACGTTCTTCTATCTTGACGGTCTCAACCATTCTTCCACTCCGCCGCACGTTTCTCCAGGAATGCTTGCACGCCTTCTTTCTGGTCTTGCGTATCGAACAGGCCCAGGAACAGGGTGCGTTCATCGGGCAGGGAATTGACCAGCGGATGGCTGCGCGCGCCCTGGATCAGGGTCTTGCATGCCGTCACGCTGCTGGGGCTCTGGCGCGCCACCTTGGCGGCCAGGGCCAGCGCCGTGGCGGCAGCCTTGCCCGTCGGCACAACTTCCTCGACCAGGCCGATGGCCAGGGCCTTGGCCGCATCGACCCGCTCGCCACATAAAATCATGCGCTTGGCCCAGCCTTCGCCTACCAGCCACGGCAAGTGCTGCGTGCCGCCCGCGCACGGCAGCAAGCCGACCGATGCTTCCGGCAAGGCCATCTGCGCATGTTCTTCGGCAATACGGATGTCGCAAGCGAGCGCGCATTCGAGCCCGCCGCCCATGGCATAGCCATTGATGGCGGCGATGCTGACGCCGCGAAACGCCGAGAGCGCCTCAAACGCCTCGCCAAAGGCGGCGGCCATGGCAAACGCCGTGTCCTTGTTGCCATCGGCAAACACTTTCAGATCGGCTCCCGCCGAGAAGAACTTGGCGCCGCCGCCCGTGATCACCAGCGCATACACGTCCGGGTCTGCATTCAGGTCGGCCACCAGCTGCGTCAGCGCATTCAGGCTGGCCTGGGTCCACGTGTGGGCGGGCGGGTTGTCGAGGGTCACCAGGGCCGTGTGGCCGCGGCGTTCCAGCAGCAGATTGGTATACACTTTAGTCATCGTAAGGTCTCCGTGGCGCCATCTTTCAAAATCGCTCGCGCGACGATCAGGCGCATGATTTCATTCGTCCCTTCCAGGATCTGGTGCACTCGCGTGTCGCGCACGTGGCGCTCAAGCGGGTACTCGCGGATGTAGCCGTAGCCGCCGTGCAGCTGCAGCGCATCGTTGGCCACATTGAAGCCCGCATCCGTGGCGAAACGTTTGGCCATGGCGCAATACGCGGTGGCGTCCGGGCTTTCCTGGTCCAGTTTCCAGGCCGCCAGGCGCACCATCTGGCGCGCCGCCACCAGTTCCGTCAGCATGTCGGCCAGCTTGAATTGCAAGGCCTGGAATTGCGCCAGCTCGCGGCCGAATTGCGTGCGCTCCTTCATGTACGCTTGCGCGCGCGTGAGGGCCGCCTGCGCCGTGCCCACCGAGCACACGGCGATATTAATGCGCCCGCCATCGATGCCCTTCATGGCAATCGCAAAGCCTTCGCCTTCCGCGCCCAGCAAATTGCCAACAGGCACTTTCACCTGGTCGAAGCTGATGATGCGCGTGGGCTGGCTGTTCCAGCCCATCTTTTCTTCTTTCTTGCCATACACGATGCCGGGCAAATTCGCCGGCACGGCAAACGCGGAAATGCCCGCCGCGCCCTCGCCGCCGGTTCTCGCCATGACGATCAGCATATCCGTCTGGCCTGCGCCGGAGATAAACGCTTTCGTGCCGTCCAGCACATAAAAGTCGCCCTCTTTCACGGCCTTGGTGCGCAGGGACGCCGCGTCGGAACCCGATTGCGGTTCCGTCAGGCAATAGCTGGCCAGCTTCTGGCCGGCTGCCAAGGCCGGCACCCACTCGTCGCACAGGGTTTCCTGCCCCCAGCGCGACAGCATCCAGGTGGCCATGTTGTGGATGGTGATGTAGGCCGTGGTCGAGGTGCAGCCGCCTGCCAGCTCCTCGAAAACGATGGCCGCATCCTGGCGCGACAGGCCCAGGCCGCCCCAGCGCTGCGGCGTGTACAGGCCGCAAAAGCCCATCTCGCCCGCCTTGGCGATCGTGTCCACGGGAAAGATCGATTCCGCATCCCAATGCGCCGCGTGCGGCGCCAGTTCGCCTTCGGCAAACGCGCGCGCCGCCTGCTGGAATTCGCGCTGCTCGTCGCTCAATTCAAAGTCCATGGCGGCTCCTTACTTGAGGCTGATGGTGGTGTTGACCTTGCCCACCGACGCCGCATCCGTGAACCAGCGCTGGGTGATGGTTTGCGTCTGCGTGTAGAACAACACGACTTGCTTGCCGAACGGACCCAGGTCGCCCAGTTTCGAGCCGCGCGAACCCGTAAAGCTGAACAGGGGAACGGGCACGGGGATGGGCACGTTGATGCCGACCTGGCCCACGTCGATTTCCTCCTGGAAGTAGCGTGCCGCCGCGCCGCTTTGCGTAAACAGCGCCGTGCCGTTGCCGTTCGGATTCGCATTCACCAGGGCGATCGCTTCGTCCAGGGTGTCGACTTCGACGACGATCAATACCGGGCCAAAGATTTCCTGGTCATACACGACCATGCCAGGTTTCACGCCGGACAAGATCGTCGGCCCGACGAAGTTACCGTTCGGATAGCCATCGACCTTGACGTCGCGGCCGTCCAGGGTCAGCACGGCACCCTGTTCGATGCCCTTGGCGACCAGGCTGAATACGCGCTCTTTTGCCGCGCAGGAAATCACGGGGCCCAGGTCCGGATTGTCCTTGCCCGCACCGACCGTCAGGGTTTGCGCCTTGGCGGACAGTTCCGGCAACCATTCGCGTGCTGCGCCCACCAGCACGGCGACGGACGCGGCCATGCAGCGCTGGCCGGCGGCGCCGAAGCCGGCACCCAGTAACTGGTTCAGCGTCTGTTCTTTATTGGCGTCCGGCAAGACGACGGCGTGGTTCTTGGCGCCCATCATGCATTGCGCGCGCTTGCCGTTCAGGCTGGCGCGCTGGTACACATGCGTGCCCACCTTGCTCGATCCCACGAACGAAATCGCCTTGATGTCCGGATGGTCGCACAGGGCATTGACCACGTCTTCGCCGCCATGGATCACGTTCAGCACGCCGGCCGGAATGCCCGCCTGCAAGGCCAGGCGCACGAGTTTTTCCGTCACCAACGGATCTTGCTCCGATGGCTTCAGCACAAAGGTATTGCCGCAGGCAATTGCCATCGGGAACATCCACAGCGGGATCATGGCGGGGAAGTTGAACGGGGTAATGCCAGCGCACACGCCCAGCGGCTGCATCACGCTGTAGGTATCGACGCCACCGGCCACGTTTTGCGCGTATTCGCCCATCTGCAGGGTGCCGATATTGGCGGCATGCTCGACCACTTCCAGGCCGCGGAACACGTCGCCTTCCGCGTCGAGCAGGGTCTTGCCCTGTTCCATCGTCAAGGTGGCGGCCAGGTCGGCCATGTTTTCGCGGATCAACTGCTGGAGTTTGAGGAAAATGCGCGCGCGTGCGCCGATCGGCGTCTTGCGCCAGGTTTTAAAAGCGCGCTGGGCCGAGGCGATGGCCGCATTGACTTCGTCCGGCGTGGCGAACGGTACACGCGCCAATACTTCCTGCGTGGCCGGGTTGACGACGTCGCGCCAGACGGTGGTCTGGGATTCAACCCACTCGCCGTTGATCAAGAGGGGAACTGTCGGAATATTCATTGCAGCAGCGTTTTGCGTGGTCACTCGGTGTCTCCTGGTGTGGGTATGGGTCTGTTTGCATTATTCGCACAATCGCCGCCGCAAACAAGGCGTGAAAATGCGAGATAATGCAAAGCTGAATCTGTTAATCTGCAAATATTGTAAATTTGCAGATTCCACAAACCGGGGAAGAGGAAGCGCGATGGCAAAGGTTTTCATGGGCGTGCGCCTGCAGCGGCTGCGCGAGGAACGGCGCATGACGCAGGTGGCGCTGGCCAAGTCCCTGGGCATTTCGCCCAGCTACCTGAACCAGATGGAACGCAACCAGCGCCCGCTGACGGTACCGATTCTGTTGCGCATCGGCACAGTACTGGGAGTCGATCCGCAAATTTTCTCCGAACACGACAGCGCCAGCCTTGTAGCCGACGTGCGCGACGTGTTCGGCGAATTGCCCGACGCGCCGCCAACCTCGATGGCCGAGCTCAAAATGCTGGTGGAAAACATGCCGGAACTGGCGCGCTCGATCTTGCTGCTGCAGCGGCGCTACCGCATGATGGCGGAGCGGGCTGACACGCTGGCCGCGCGCCTCGACGACGGCAGCCGCGGCGCCAGCTCGGCGGCGCCCTCCACGGACGAGGAAGTGCGCGAATACCTGAACCGGCGACAAAACTACATCGATGAACTGGACCGGGCGGCGGAGCTGGTGGCCGGCGAACTCGATCCGCAGCTGCGCACGCTCGACGCGCTGCAAAGCCGGCTACTGGAGCGCCACGGCATCCAGGTGCAACTGTCCGATGGCGATGCGGGCATGGTGCGCAAGCACCGTTTTGATGCCCAACAACACATCCTGTGGTTGCCCGACACCTTGACGGGCGGCCAGCGCGCCTTCCAGATGGCGGCGCAAATCAGCCTGCTCGAGCACAGCGAGCTGATCGACTCCCTGGTGCTGGCGGCGGGATTTTCCGGCGCCGCCGCGCAAACGAGCGCGCGTCTGGCGTTTTCCAACTATTTTGCGGGCGCCCTCTTGATGCCGTATCAACGCTTCTTGCAGGCGGCGGAAACGCGCGCCTACGATATCGAGCGTCTGGCGCACCAGTTCGGCGTGGGTTTCGAAGCCGTGTGCCACCGTTTGAGCACCATGCAGCGCCCCGAGGCGGCGGGATTGCCCTTCTTTTTCGTGCGCGTCGACCGCGCGGGCAATGTCTCTAAGCGCCAGTCGGCCACGGACTTTCACTTTTCGCGGGTGGGCGGCACGTGTCCGCTATGGATCGTGTACGACGCCTTCAGCCATCCGGGCCAGGTGCTCACGCAAGTGGCCAGCATGCCCGACGGCTGCACCTATCTGTGGATCGCGCGCCAGGTCAGCACGGCCTCGCCGGGCTTTCGCGCGCCCGGCAAAACCTTTGCCGTGGCCCTGGGCTGCGACATCTCGCAGGCGCACCGGCTGATTTACTCGAAGGGACTCGATTTGCACGACCCTTCCAGTGCCACGCCCATCGGCACGGGCTGCAAGGTGTGCGAGCGGCAGGCGTGCCCGCAGCGGGCGTTTCCGTCGCTGCTGGCACCGCCGCCCGTCTCGGCTTAAGACTCTTCGGCGACGCGCGCACGCAGCGCGTCGAACTCGCGCGTAAATTGCGCGCGCCAGTCGCGCCGCGTGGACTCGGCTATCCAGGCCGCATCGAGGCCATTCAACATGAAGCCGCGCATGTCATCCAGGCCGAAACCGAATTCGCGCATCATCATCCAGGCGCCAGTCGGCGTCACGTGGTGCAGGGTCGGGTCGTCCGTGTTCGGATGCAGTTTCAAGCCCAGCTTGGCCATGGCGCGGATCGGGTGATCGAGCGCCCAGCGCTCGGGCGCCAGCGTGCGCAGATAATACGAATTGGTTGGCACCACGGTAAATACCAGGCCACGTTCCACGCAGCGCTGCGCCAATTCCGGATTGTCGACAATCGTGTAGCCATGGTCGACGCGGTCCACCTGCAAGGCTTCAATCGCCGTCGCCACATTCATCCACGGCATGCCGAATTCACCCGCATGCGCCGTGCACTTGAAACCTGCCTCGCGCGCGACGCGGTAGGCTTCGATGAAGAGCTCCGGCGGGCGGTCGTTTTCGCGGTAGTCGATGCCAATGCCGATCACTTCCGGCGCGCGGTGCGCCTTCATCCATTCCACCATCTGCACCGCTTCCGCGGGAGCGGCTTCGCGGTCGATGCTGGGGATCAAACGGCCGATCACGCCAAAATCGCGCTGCGCGTCGCGGATGGCGGCCACGATGGCGTCTTGCGCCGCGTCATAGCGAATGCCCGAGACGCGCACGGTGCCGGTCGGATTCCAGAAAAACTCCGCATAGCGCACGCCGTGGCCATGCACGTCTTCCAGGTATTCGTAGGCGAGGCAATACAGGTCGGTGGGCGAGACGATCAGGTGCGCGTCGAGCGCGCGCAGCACGCGCAGCACGCCGACGGGCTTGTCGCCGCGCGTATAGAACGCGTCGATTTCCTCGGGGCTGACGACATTGCCCGTTTTGGCCGCCAGGGCACGGAAAGTCGCCTGGCGCACCGTGCCAAACAGGTGGCAGTGCAGCTCCACCTTCGGCATGGCGCGAAAAAACTGTTCGATGCTCAGGGGTGAATTAGACATGAAGCTCGTTTCGTAGTGAAGTGGGTCAGACGAGAATGGCGGCCAGGCGGCGCATCAAGCGCTCGATGGCGGCCGGGCCATCGGCCAGCATCGCCACCTGCGTGTTGATGGCGGCGCGGCGCGGCACGCGCAATTCGCACACCGTCATGCCGCGCGTCAGTTCGCCCGTCAATTCGATGGCCACGTTGGCGCTCTGGAACTGGAACAGCTGCGGCGCTTCCAGGTACAGGGCCACCACCGGGTCGTACATCGGCATGGGCACGGAACCGTCCGTGCTGCGGATGCGCACATACGCTTCCAGGTAGCCGGCCAGCCGCCGCGCGCGCGGCGTGTCGATGGCGCGCAGACGTTCCACTTCTTTATTCGTCACCAGCAGCTGGCGGCACAGGTTCAAGCCGAACATGCGCAGCGCAATGCCGGACTTGAAGACCTGAGCAGCCGCTTCCGGGTCCGCATAGATATTGAACTCGGCCGCCGCCGTGTGGTTGCCCTGGTCGGTGGAGCCGCCCATCAGGATGATTTCGACGATCTTGCCGGCGATATCAGGCGCCTTGGCCAGCGCGGTTGCGATATTGGTCATCGGCGCAATCGCCATGAGGGTGATCTGGCCAGGGTGAGCGCGCACGGCGGCGATCAGCGCGTCGACGGCGTGGCCGGCCGCATCCGTGGCGGCGCCGGGCGGCAGGATGTCGCCAGTGGTGGGCATGCCGCTGTCGCCGAGGATGCGCTGCGCCGTCTCGATGACGCCCGCCAGCGGTTCTTCGCAGCCTCGATAAATGGGCACCGTCAAGCCATCATGGGCCTTGATGCGCAAGGCATTGTCGTAGGTGATATCGACAGGCGCATTGCCCGCCACCACGCTTACGCCCAGCCACTCGATGTCGGGATTGCTGCCCAGGAGCAGCATCGTCAGCCAGTCGTCGAAACCGGGATCGGTATCGAGCCAGATCTTCTTCAAGGATTTGTCCATGATGCTCTCACTAGAAAGTCAGGCGGCCAGCCACAGGGCGCTATCGGATGGCAGCACGAAGGACACGGCCGTGCCTTCGCGCCAGGCGGCGCCACCGGCCGCGCAAATGCCCTTGACCTGGCCCAGCGGGGTTTGCAGCAGGTATTCGACGGTGTCGCCCAGAAAGCCCCGTGCCAGCACGGTACCTGGGTAGTTACCTGCCGCGTCATCGGCGGCGCAGACGCGCACCTTGTCCGGACGCCAGCCCAGCACCGTGGTGCCGGCAGCGACGGGAGACGTGTACGGCAGGCTGGCGCCCCCGTGGTGCAGCGCGCCGTCGCGGTAGTCGAACAGGTTTTCAAAACCCATGAAGTTGGCGACGAAACGCGTGGACGGCGTATTGAAGACGGCTTCCGGCGCGGCCAGCTGCTCGATGCGCCCGCCGTTCATGACGACGATGCGGTCGGATAGCGCCAGCGCTTCTTCCTGGTCATGCGTCACGTACAGCATGGTGATGCCCAGCTCGCGCTGGATGCGGCGCAGCTCGGCGCGCATCTGCACGCGCAGTTTGGCATCCAGGTTCGACAGCGGTTCGTCCAGCAGCAGCAGGGCAGGTTCGACGACGATGGCGCGCGCCAGCGCCACGCGCTGTTGCTGGCCACCGGACATCTGGGCCGGCAAGCGCGTCTCGAACCCCGTCAGTCCCACGGCGGCGATCACGGCTTCCACTTTCGTTTTCAGCAGGGCCGGCGCCACCTTGCGCAGACGCAGGCCGAAAGCGATGTTGTCGTACACGTTCAGGTGCGGGAACAGCGCATACGACTGGAACACCATGCCGATATTGCGCTTGTTCGGCGCCAGCTTGCCGATTTCGCGGCCATCGAGCACGATGCGGCCCGACTGCAGCGGCATCAGGCCGGCGATGGCGCGCATGGTGGTGGTCTTGCCGCAGCCGCTGGGGCCCAGCAGGGAAATCAATTCGCCCTGCTCGACGTGCAAATCCAGGTCTTTCACGGACGTCGTGTTCTTGGCGTAGCCGAGGTTCAGCTTGTGCAGTTCCAGATAACTCATGGTGTGTTGCCTCTTACATGTATTTAGAAATTCCCAGCACCTTCTCGGTCACCATCACGAAGGCCATGGTGAACAAGACCAGCAAGGTCGACAGGGCAGCAATCGATGGATCGAAACTGTTTTCCATATGCCCCAGCATCTCGATCGGCAGGGTGCTGATGCCCGGTCCCGTCAGGAACAGCGAGACGGGCACCTGGTTGAACGAGGTGACGAAAGCGAGGAAGAAGGCGGCGATCACGGCATTGCGGATATTCGGCAGCACGATCATGAAGAAGGCGCGCAGGCGCGACGCGCCCAGCGTGATGGCGGCATCCTCGATATCCACGCGCAAATTCACCAGGCTGGCGTACACCACGCGCACCGAGTACGGAATCAGCAGCGCGATATGGCCGATCAGCAGGCCCACGTAGACGGGCGCGTTGATGGTCAGCACCAGGTGATGCAGCAAGCCCAGGCCAACGAGGATGGCGGGGATGATCAGCGGCGACGTCAGCACCTGGCGGATGGCGCCGATGCCGGGCGGCGGCATGCGCGAAAACGCGTACGCGACGGGAATGCCCAGCAACAGCGCGATGACGGTGGCGATCAGGCCGATTTCCAGGCTGGTCTGGAAGGCGCGGCGGAACTCGGGCGCCGACCACACTTCGAGAATCCAGCGCAGCGAGTACGACTCGGGCGGGAAGGCCAGCGTTTCGCCGCCGGAAAAGCCCGCCAGCACGACGATGGCGAAAGGCCCCAGCAGGAACAAAAACACCAGCCACAGGACGGCGCGTGAGAACAAGCTTTCTTTCATACGGAACTCCGGCTCGAGGAAATACGTTTAAGGCCGGCATTCACCAGCAGGGTCATGCAGACGAGGATGACGGCGATGACATTCGCGGCGCCAAAATCGCTCTCCACGCTGACCTTCTGGTACAGCAGGGTTTCCAGCATCAGCACCTTGGTGCCGCCCAACAGGGCCGGCGTCACGTAGGCCGTCACGCAGCCCGTAAACACGAGCGTGCCGCCGACCACCAGGCCTTCCTGCGTCAGCGGCAGGGTGACCTTGCAGAATACTTGCCATGGATTGGCGCCCAGGGTGGCGGCAGCCGGTTCCACGTCGCGCGGCAGGTTTTCCAGCGCGCCCGCCAGCGACATCAGCATCAGCGGCAGCAGCAATTGCAGCAGGCCGACAAACACGGCGAACTCGCTGAACAGCAAACGCAAGGGCTCGTCCGTGAAACCCATGTTGACCAGCGCCGCGTTGAGGGCACCATTGCGGCCCAGCAGCACGATCCAGGCATAGGTACGCGCGATCGGCGAGACCATCAGCGGCAAGATCATCATGCCCACCACCAGCCCACGCCACTTCGGCGACACGCGCGCCACGGCTTGCGCGGCCGGATAGCCGAGGATGATGGCCGCCAGCGTCACCAGCGCGGCGATGCGCAGGGTGCGCCAAAAGATGGTGCGGTTAAATTCCTGCGAAAAAAATTCAATGAAGCGCTCAAAACCCCACTGCATGCCGTCGCCGACGCGGAAGGCGTCGACCAGCAAGGCCAGCACGGGCAGCAGGAAGCAGACGACGATAAAGATCAGCGCCGGCAGGACCAGCAGCAGTCCCAGGCGCTTTTTTGGATCAGCAAACATGGTGTTTTCTCCTCGTCACCACTATTTGCTCATGGCCTTGTTCCACTGCGTCATCCAGTTGCTGCGCTGTTTGATGATGGTTTCCGGCTTGACGAATTTCAGCGAACTGATTTGATCGGCGCCATAGGTATTGAATTGCGCGGCGGCCACCGACAGGCGCACGTCCTTGTTGACGGGCGAATCGATCAGGTTGGTCGCCAGCTGCGTCTGCACTTCCTTGGACAGCCAGAAATCCATCAGCTGGTAAGCCAGGTCCGCATTCTTCGAACCGGCAACGATGCCCATCACGTTCATGCCGGCCGCCTGGCCTTCGGCCGGGATGCTCCATTTCAGGGGCAGGCCCGTCTTGAGCATCTGCGACCAGGTGAAGCGCGCCACGGGCGCGGCCCAGATTTCATCCTGGGCGAACAGGGCGGCCAGCTGCGCGCTGTTTTTCGAGAACGTGACGACGTTGCCCTTCATGCCGACAATCTTGGCAAAGCCGGTGGCGTAGTCATCCGTCTTGCCGCCCCAGGCCGCATCGGCCATGCGCAGCATCAGCGGGCCCTGCGTGGTGCTCACGTCGGGGAAGGCCACGCGGCCCTTCAGTTCGGGGCGCCACAGGTCCTTCCAGGACGTCAGCGGGGCGATCTTGTCGCTGCGGTACACCAGGCCCACCGAGTACAGGGTGTAGCCGACGGCGTAGTTGCCGCCGATGGGGTTTTTCGCCACGTCATACAGAGCTTTGTAATTGCTCAACTTGGCGTAATCCATGGGCTGGATGACGCCCTTTTGCGCCGCTTCCAGCATGCCGGAATCGGACAGCAGCACCAGGTCGATCACCGGGTTCTTGGCATGCACCACCAGCTTGGCGATGCGGTCCGCGTTATTCCCCGTTTCCACCTTGATATCGCAACCGCATTTGGCCTTGAACGGCTCGTACACATACTTCATGAACAAGGGTTGGGCAATCGGGTAGGCCGAAATGACCAGCGCGCGTTTTTCCGCGTGGGCGGCGTTAGCCAGCAAGCCTAGGCTCAACGCCAACATGAGGTGCTTTTTCAAGATGCTTCCTTTCAGGGGAAGGCGCTGCGGGACAGCGCCTGTAAAGATGAATCAGACTCAGAAATAATGTCGCATGCCGACGATCAGGACACTTTGCGTCTTGCCGCCAGAGGCACCGAAACCGAACACGCGAGCGAACGTCGCATCGCCGGCCGCTTTCTGGTAACTCCAGGTGACGGCGACATCGGTACGCTTGGACAGGAAGTAATCGGCCTGGAAGTTGACCTGATGCCATTTCGGCGTCTTATTGATCACGTCATATTTTCCGGTAGTAAAGAAATACGACGCGCCCAGGTTCAGCGCTTCCGTCAGCTTGTGGTTCACGTTCAGATCCACGTTTTGCAAGGTCAGATTGCTTTGATCCAGGTAGTGGTAGCGCACATTGGTGTACAGCGCACCAAACTTGGTCTTGCCCACATTATAAAAGCCTCCCGTGCCGGCGATGGCCTGGCTGTTCACGCCGGCGCCGCTGACGGCGCTCTTGTTGAAAATCAACAGGGAACTGCCGTAGTCATTGCCGATGGCGCCATTCGGCGCATCCGGGCTGTTCGGGTGGTCCATCTTGGTGTAGGCGACGGCCCAGCTGAAGGCATCAACTTTGTAGCCGGCACCCATGCTGTAGACGCGGTTGCGGTTGGAATCTTGCGGGTTTTCGCTGAAACCGTACAAGCCCGTGAACGACAGGTTGCTGATGTTCGGGCTGACATACTTGACGGCATTTTGCACGCGCAAATTGTTGTAGCCATTGTCATTGTCGCCGATATGCACGCCGTTACTGGCGATGACCACCGGGCCCAGCAAATCTTTGACGGCTTCGTACTGGCGCCCCAGGGTCAGGGTGCCCTTGTCATTGCTGGACAAGCCCACATACGACTGGCGGCCGAACAAACGGCCACTTTGCGCAGCCGTGCCTGTCATCACGTTAAAACCGTTTTCCAGCACGAAGATGGCCTTGGTGCCGTTGCCCAGGTCTTCCTGGCCGCGGAAACCGATGCGGGGATTCTGATTCGTGCCGCTCAGCGCATGCGTGCGGCTGCCCTTGCCTTCGTCCGACACATAGCCGATACCGGCCGACAGCAAGCCATACACTTGCACGCTGCTTTGCGCCTGCGCGGCGCCCTGCGCCGCCAGCAAGCCACCCACCACCATCGTTCCCGTCATCCATTTGTTCATCGCCGCCACCCTAAAAAGAATAAACCCTGAGTTTTTTTGGAATTATTGTATTGATGCGTCCCATGCCTGACGCGCCGCCGCACGTGCCGGTGCCGCATTCCAGGCGCTTCTCCTGAATATTGTTGCTTTCAAGACAAGTAAAGACCAGTCCAGAATATGGTAAATTGCGGGATAAGAAAATTTGTTTATTTTTATAAATCCATTATTTTTTCTAATAAGCAATGCCCATGCATGAACTGAGCAAGAAGATTTCCTTACGACATTTACAAGCGTTTTCCACCTTAGCCCGGGTAAACAGCTTCAGCAAGGCCGCACAGGAATTGTGCGTGACCCAGCCGGCGCTCAGCGCGTCAATCAAGCTGCTGGAAAATCAGCTGGGAAAAAAGTTGTTTAACCGCACAACCCACCAGCTGGAATTGACGCGCGAAGGCAAGCTGGCGCTCGATTACGCCACGCATTTATTGAATACGGCGAGCAACACCTTTGCCGATATCCAGCGCGCCATCGGCAGCGGCCGGCACCGCATCCGCATCGGCGCGATCCCGTCCGCCATGGCGATGACGGCCGTGGTGGTGGCGCGCTACAGCGAGCAGCATGGCGATGAAGTGGAAATCGTCCTGTCCGACATGCCCAATGACGGCTTGCTGCACGCCCTGCATTCAGGCCAGCTGGACTTTTGCGTGGGCATCGAGGTGCCCGGCTCCGTCTCGCTGGAAAGCGTGGGCCTGTTCGAAGACGAGCTGGTGCTGGTGACGGCGGGACGCCATGCGCTGGCGCCGCTGAAGGAAGTGCGCTGGGAGCAGCTGGCGGGGCAGGAAATCGTCGTGTTTACCAAGGGCAGCATCTGGGAGTTTGCCTCGAGCGCGCTGCGCCAGCATGGCTTGAGTCCATCGAGCCTGTACCAGATGATACACAGCGAGTCGCTGTATGGCGTGGTGCGTGCCGGCATCGCCGTGGGCATCATGCCCAGCCTGTACACGACTTTCCTCAATGACGAGGAACTGCACGTGGCGCCCTTGCGCCACCCCACGTGCAAGCGCAAGATCGCCTTGATGCGGCGCAATGAAATCAGCCGCAACCACCATGTGGACGACTGCTTTTCAGCGTTGCGGCAGGATCTGCAACAGGTCGACCAGTGGTTTTAAGTTAAACCAGCACTGCCGGGGTCAGACCCCCGTTCGCGTCGACGCCTGCTCAGGCGCTGGTGGTGGAGAGGGTCTGACCCCAGCCCTTGCGATTACTGCGGTGCTTTGAGCAAATTCGCCAAAGCAACATACTGCTCCAGCCCCACGGTCTCCGGACGCTTGGTCGGGTCGATGCCGGCCGCCTTGATCTGCTCTTCCGTAAACATGCCGGCCAGGCAGTTGCGGATCACCTTGCGGCGCTGCGAGAAAGCCTTCATGACGACCGCTTCCAGAGTCGCCTGGTCGCAGGCCAGGCGCTCGGCCACGGGGATCATGCGCACGATGGCCGATTCCACCTTCGGCGGCGGATCGAAGGCCGTCGGCGGCACGATGAACATCAAGGTCATGTCGTAGCGCCATTGCAGCATCACGGACAGGCGGCCATACGCCTTGCTGCCCGGCTCGGCCACCATGCGCTCGACGACCTCCTTTTGCAGCATGAAATGCTGGTCTTTCACCAGCGGCGCGAAGTCCGCCAGGTGGAACAGCAGGGGGCTGGAGATGTTGTACGGCAAGTTGCCCACGATGCGCAGCTTTTCGCCGGCCGGCACGGGGATTTGCGCAAAATCGAATTTCAGCGCGTCGCCCGAGTGGATCGTCAGCTTGGCCGGATTGAAGGTTTTTTCCAGGCGCACGATCAGGTCGCGGTCCAGTTCCACCACATGCATGTGCTTCAGGTGACGCAACAATTGCTCCGTCATGGCGCCCAGGCCGGGGCCAATCTCGACCATGGCATCGTCCGCCTGCGGCGCGATGGCGGCCGTGATGTCGTCGAGGACGAAGCGGTCATGCAGGAAGTTCTGGCCAAAGCGTTTACGGGCAACGTGTTTCATATTCTGTTTTTCTATTCTAGAGGCGGTGTAGCGGGGTAAAACCGGTGGGTATCAGGCGCGGGTGCTGGCGCGCAGCATGTCGAGCGCCGTTTGCAGGGCCTGCTCCATGCTGTGGCAATCGGCCAGCCCCAACCCTTGCGCGGCCAGATCCAGCGCCGTGCCATGGTCGACCGAGGTGCGGATCAGTGGCAAGCCCAGGGTGATATTGATGCCGCGCCCGAAGGTCGCATACTTCAGCACGGGCAAGCCCTGGTCGTGGTACATGGCCAGCACGCAGTCGGCGTCGGCCAGATATTTGTGCTGGAACAAGGTATCGGCCGGGAACGGTCCGCGCGCATCAATGCCGCGCGCTTGCGCTGCGGCAATCGCCGGGGTGATGACATCGATTTCCTCGCGCCCCAGGTAGCCGCCCTCGCCCGCGTGCGGGTTCAGGCCGGTCACCAGGATGCGCGGCGCGGCGATGCCGAATTTCTGTTGCAGGTCTGCCTGGAGGATATCCAGGGTGACGGCCAGGCTATCGATGGTGATGGCAGCGGACACATCCTTCAAGGGCAGGTGCGTGGTGGCCAGCGCCACGCGCAGGGTCGGTTCGCCATGTCCCGGTTCGCCGGCCAGCATCATCACTACCCGCGGCGTACCGGTTTTTTCTGCCAGGTACTCCGTATGGCCGGAAAAGGCCACGCCGGCGTCGTTGATCGTGCTCTTTTGCAAGGGCGCCGTGACCATGGCGCCAAACCAGCCTGCCTGGATGCCTTCCACGGCCGCGTCCAGGGTAGCGAGCACGGAGCGCCCGTTTTCCTTGTCCAGCACGCCAGGGATGACATTATTGACAGTGGGAATATCGATCACGGCAAGGCGGCCGGGGCCGAACTGGGGCAGGCCGTTGTTGCGCACCGCTTCCAGCGACAGCGCCGCCAGGCGAATCTCCGGGTCGATCAGGCTGGCCGTCAGCGCCAGGAAGGCGGCGTCGCCCAGCAGGATGACTGTGACTTCATGCCGCATGGCCCAGGCGGCGCGGATCGAAATTTCAGGGCCGACACCGGCCGGTTCGCCACAGGTAATGGCGATGGCCGGGCGGCGTGATACAGGCAAGTTACTCATGCGCAAATAGTCGGCAGCATTACTGGTCGTCCGCGCGGAATTCGACGTAGGCACGGTCGCGTACTTCGCGCGCCCAGTTTTCCGTCGCTTCTTCCAGCTTGCGTTCGCGCAAGGCGTTGCGGGCGGCGCTGCGCTGTTTCTCTTTCGAGACATCATCGCTCTTGCGTTCCAGCACTTCGATCAGGTGGAAGCCAAAGCTCGATTCGATCGGCTCGCTCACTTCACCCGGTTTCAGCGCATTCATCGCCGTTTCAAATTCCGGTACGGTATCGCCCGGATACAGCCAGCCCAGGTCGCCGCCCTTGGCCGCCGAACCGTCATTCGAGAACAAACGGGCCAGGTCTTCGAACTTGGCAGCCTTGTTATCGAGACGCTCTTTCAATTCCGATAATTTGCGCTTGGCTTCGGCCGCCGACAAGGTCGGCGTAATTTTCAGCAAGATATGGCGGGCATGCGTTTGCTGCACGGCAGCAACGGCTTGCGCTTCGGCCGCGCTACGGCGGTCCACCAGCTTCAGGATATGGAAACCGGTGTTGCTCTTGATGATGGGCGTGATCTGGCCAGGCTTCAATTTCACCAACTGTTCCGTGAACAGGGGCGGCAAACGGTCGCTATGGCGCCAGCCGATATCTCCGCCGCTCAGCGCATCGCTGGCGTCGGAATAGGTGGCGGCCATCTTGGCGAAATCGGCGCCCGTGCGCAGCTGGCGGCTGACTTCTTCAGCGCGCGCGCGGCGTGCGGCGATCTGTTCAGGGCTGGAGTTTTCCGGAATGCGCACGAGAATCTGCGCCAGGTTCAGCTCGACCTGTTCGCTGGCCGCCGCTTTTTCCGCTTCCAGGAAGTTATCCACTTCGGAATCGGAAATCTGGATCTTGGCGTCGACTTCATGCTCGCGCAAGCGCTGCATGATGATTTCATCGCGAATTTCTTCGCGGAAGGTCGCAAACGGCGTGCCTTCTTTTTCCATCTGGTTACGCAGCTCTTGCACCGTCATCTTTTGCTGTTCAGCAATACGGCCAATCGCGCGGTCCAGGGTCAGGTCATCCACGCGCACGCCCATTTCCTTGGCCAGCTGCATTTGTGCGCGTTCAACAATCATACGCTCCAGCAATTGACGACGCAGGTCGGCAGGATCGGGCAAAGGCACGTTCTGCGCCTTCATGCGCTGCTCCACGCTCTTGATACGGGCCGCCACTTCATTGCGCGTAATCACGTCGTCATTGACGACGACGGCGATGGAGTCGATGGTCTGGCCACTGCTCGAGGCCGGCGGCGTGAAGCCCTTGACCGGTGCGGGTGCAACGGCAGCGGGCTTGGCCGCAGGCGCTGGCGCAGCCTGTTGCGCCCAGACACTACTGGCCGTGGCGCCGGAAATGGCGCACAACAAAACCGTTGCAATTTTGAGTTGGTGCATACTGGCATTACGCATAATGTGTAGAGCGCTCATGAGTTCAGGTGAATAAAAAAACCGGTTTGTGCCAGCGCCGGGAACACCGGCGGCGGCAACGGTGCCTATCTTAACGGAGTGGCTGGCTCAGTGCCTGGTAGCCAGGGATGGTTTTGGTAAATGTTTCCAGCCCATTCGCGCCCAGACCCAGGCCATTCGACAAGCCCGTCAATTCCAGCTGGAAGAAGATCGGCGTCGAAACAGTATTTGACGTCGTCACGAAACGCTGCGCTCCCATGCGAAACACCCAGCAGTCGCCCTTGTATTCCAGGCCGACCAGGCTTTCCAGCATGCTGCGATTCTTCAAGGAGTAACTGATGCGGCCCACGCCATACAGGCGGTCCGTCAACGGCCATTGGGTCGATACTTCCGCATTGCGCCAACCAGCATCTCCACGCTGGAAACGGTTGCTGAAATTCAATACTTTCTTGGCGCCAGGCTGGTATTGCAAGGTGTAGTTGTAGTTCATCAATTGGCGATCGCTGGGATTGTACTGCACCAGGCTGTCGACGGTCCAAGTCTCCGACACCCGGCCCGTTGCTGCCAGCAGGATATCCGAACGAGACTGGTTGACCGGCGTGGTCGAATTGAGCTGCACGCGCTGGTCGGCAAAGTAGAAACGCTGGCCGAAGGTCAGGCGCAAGCGCTCCGTTCCGTCCGACTGCAGGAAGCGCGAGACGACGGCCGCCGTGACCTGGTTGGCATCGCCGATGCGGTCGCTGCCAACAAAACGGTTTTCCGTGAAGATCTGCGTCAGGTTGAAGGTGCCGTCTGCCGTATCGAATTTCGGTAACTGCGACTGATCGCGGTACGGCGTGTAGACATAGAACAGACGCGGCTCCAGGGTTTGCGTGCCACCCTTGGCGCCAAACAGATTCGTGTCGCGTTCAAACACCAGGCCGCTGTCAACCGAGAAGGTGGGCACGGCGCGCGTAAACGAGGTCGTCTTGAACAGCAGCGCCTTGGTCCTGGCATCGTTATCAAGCTGATACGCGCTGGCATTGAGCATCAGCTTGGGCGTGACGAAGTAACCAGGGCGCACGATGGGGAAACTCACTTGCGGCACGGCCACAAGGCGCGACCCTTGCACCTGGGTCGGGTGCGCGAAGCGCGTCGCTTCCGCGTCGAAGGTCCAGTCGAAACCGCCCAAGACGTCGTATTTGCCAGCGTGAAAGTTAACCGCCGGCAAGCGGTCATACGGACGCGGCACGGTCACCGAAGGATCGGGATCCTGCAGCACCTGGTAATTCTGCACGCGCGCCGTCAGGCTCCAGTCCTCGGTGCGGTAATCGGTGCGCAATTCGCGCAGCAACTGCCGCTCGGTGGCGGTGGCGACGGTTTTCGAAAAATCGTTCGGGTAATTATTGTCCGATGCGTCGCGCAAGTCCCAGCTGTAAGTCCAGCCCTTGGCCAGCGCCTGCTCGTGCTTGGACTTGATCATGTAGCGGTTGGTCTTGGTTTGCTTGTCGTTAGGCAAGAACTCAAACGACGTTTCGCCGCTGTACAAGCCGGCATCCGTCTCGCCCATGTAGCGACCCGTCGCACCGAGCTGGATGCCGCGCCGCTGAATGTAGCGCGGGAACAGCGTCAGGTCGCGGTTCGGCGCGATGTTGACGTAATACGGCATCAGCAGCTCGAAACCGTTCTTCGAGGCAAAGCCCGGCGTGGGCGCCAGCCAGCCTGAGCGGCGCGCGCCCGACAGAGAAAACGAGATGCCCGGCGTGCCCAGAATCGGCACGTCCTTGAAATAGATGATGGTCTTGCTGCCCGTGCCCACGTCGCGGCCCGTATCAAGGTTCAAGGTACTCGATTTCAGGTACCAGTCCGGATTCGGCCCTTCGCAGGTACTGTACGTACCGTCGATGACATTGGCTTCGTCGGGATTGATGAAGTCGACGCGCTCGGCCTTGCCCCGGCCGCCGCCCACTTCGAAGCGATACGTCGGGTTGAGCAGGAAACCCTTGCCGGTCTCCATGTTCAACTTCAAGACATCACCCGTGTAGTAATCGCCGAAACGCCACATCTTGATATGGCCCTCGGCGTCGAACTGATCTTCAACTTGTTTGTAACAAGCTGTATCGGCCGTCATTTTTGTGGTTTTTCCGCGCTCAATCACGACATTTTGATCGAGATTGATCTCCCTTTCCGGCCGTCCATTCATGCTGTTCGCCGTCATAACGGTGGGCGCGTCGGGATCTTCCACATGAACCGGACGCGGTGCTTTCTGGGCGTGGACAGGCACCGTCGTGGCGGCGACGAGCGCGCTGATGGCGAAAGCCCAGCGCTGCGAAGGGGGGGAGGCCGAAAACCAGCTCATGAATTGGAAGGGGCAAGCACCATGACAGGCGATTTTTTGATTTGAATCCCTTATTATATGGGAATCTGCACCATCAACCCGATTCCACAGGCCGCTTAATGTCATTCTCTTCCAATTCCTCCACCGCGCCGGCCCAGGCCGACGCTCGCCTGACCCTGTTGAAAGCCTGGTTGACCTCGCTTAACCTCGTCGCGCCCGAATCCGCCCGCCCCGCTTCCAGCGATGCCAGCTTCCGCCGCTACTACCGTCTCAATGTGCTGCCTGGCAATACAACATTGCCAGGAAGTACACTGATCGCCATGGATGCGCCGCCCGAGCGCGAAAACGTGCCGGCCTTTGTCAAGGTGGCTGGCTTGCTGAAAGGCGCTGGCGTGTCCGTGCCCGAGATCATCGCGCAAGACCTGGACAATGGCTTCCTGCTGCTCTCCGACCTGGGCACGACCACGTATCTGGATGCACTGAACCACGACAACGCCAGCGTGCTGTACGCCGAAGCGCTCGAGTCGCTGATGAAGATTCAGCTGGCCAGCCAACCGGACGTCTTGCCCGAATTCGACCGCGCCTTCATCTTGCGCGAAATGCATCTGTTCCCGGAATGGTTTATCGGCAAGCACCTGGGCGCCACCTTGACGGATGTGCAACAAACCCAGCTGGACAAGGTATTCGAGGCCATCACGGCGAATATCCTGTCGCAACAACAAGTATTCATGCACCGCGACTACCATTCGCGCAATTTGATGCACATCAACGATGGTTCGATTCCGAATCCCGGCATCCTCGACTTCCAGGACGCCGTCTTCGGTCCCGTCACCTATGACATCGCCTCGCTGCTGCGCGACGCGTATATTCAATGGGATGAAGAACTGGTGCTCGACTGGGTGATCCGCTACTGGCAACGCGCCAAGCAGCTGGGCTTGCCAGTGAATCCCGACATCGACGCCTTCTACCGCGATTTCGAATTCACGGCCCTGCAGCGCCACCTGAAAATCCTCGGCCTGTTCGCGCGCCTGAATTACCGCGACGGCAAGGATCTGTACATGGGCGACTTGCCAACCGTCCTCGACTACGTGCGCAAGACGGCCAACCGCTACACGGAACTCAAGCCGCTGGTGCGTTTGCTGGACGCATTGGAAAATAAGACGCCGCAGGTTGGTTATACATTCTAGGCACTTTCCCGCTGCGCGGCCTGCCCGCGCAGCCGACCTACCGATACTGAAAACGACTACCCATGAAAGCCATGATCTTTGCCGCAGGCCGCGGTGAACGGATGCGTCCGCTTACCGATACCTGTCCCAAACCGCTGCTGAAAGTGCGCGGCCGTCCGCTGATCGTCTGGCATGTGCTGAACCTGGTGCGTGCCGGTATCACGGACATCGTCATCAACCATTCCCACCTGGGCCATTTGATCGAGGAAACCCTGGGCGATGGCAGTGCGTATGGCGCGCGCATCGCGTATTCGCCCGAGACCACCCCGCTGGAAACGGCGGGCGGCATCGCCCAGGCACGCCACTTGCTGGGCGAGGAACCGTTCCTGGCCATCTCCGGTGACATCTATTGCCCCTACTTTGACTTCAAGCAGGTACTCGACGTGCTGGCCGACAAGGATGTGCTGGGCACGCCGTATCCGGCCGACCAGCGCGACATCGCCTGGACCTACCTGGTGCCCAATCCTGACTTCCATCCCAAGGGCGACTTCGGCTTGACCTTGTTCGCGATCAACAATACGGACGACACCAAGTGGACCTTCGCCAATATCGGCGTGTACCGTCCTGAAATGTTCGACGGCATCACGCCGGGCAGCCATGCCAAACTGGGCGACCTGCTGCGCAGCTATGCGGATCAGGGCCGCGTGGGCGGCGAAGTCTATCCGGGCGAATGGACGAATGTGGGCACGCCACAGCAGCTCAATGTACTCAATGCGCTCAATGGCGTCACGGCCAAGGCCAGCGCAACATGATGGCCAATTACGCGGCCCGGCGCGCGGCGCTGCTGGCGCAAATGCTGCCGGGCAGCGTGGCCATCCTCGCCACGGCGCCCGAAGTGCCGCGCAACAGCGATAGCGATTATCCGTATCGCCACGACAGCTATTTCTATTACCTGAGCGGTTTCACGGAACCCGACAGCGCAGTGGCGCTGGTGGCCGCCAGCGCCACGGCGCCCGCGCACGCCATCCTGTTTTGCCGCGCCAAGAACACGGAGCGCGAAATCTGGGATGGTTTTCGCCACGGCCCCGAGGCGGCGCGCGCCAGCTTCGGTTTTGACAGCGCCTTCCCCATCGAGGAACTCGACGTGGAAATGACGCGCCTGCTGACCGACGCCCCCGCCATTTACTATGCGCTGGGCGGCAGCCTCGATGCGCAAGTCAAGGTCTGGCGGCACAACGTGCGGCAAAAGGCCCGCAGCGGCGTCACGGCGCCTGCCATCGCGCATGACATCAATGGCATGCTCGACGCCATGCGCCTGCTGAAAGATACGCAGGAACAAGACCTGATGCGCCGCGCCGCGGCCATTTCCAGCGCCGCCCACGTGCGCGCCATGCGCGCCACGCGGCCCGGCATGCACGAATACGCGCTGGAAGCGGAGCTGCTGTACGAATTCCGGCGCAGCGGCGCGCAGTTTCCCGCGTATTGCTCCATCGTGGCAGGCGGCGACAACGCCTGCATCCTGCATTACAGCGCCAACAACGCGCCCTTGCGCGATGGCGAACTGGTGCTGATCGACGCCGGCTGCGAACTCGATGGCTACGCCTCCGACATCACGCGCACGTATCCTGTCAACGGCCGCTTCAGCGGCCCGCAGCGGGCGCTGTATGAGCTGGTGCTGGCCGCGCAGCAGGCAGCGCTGGACATGGTGCGCCCCGGCTTGCCGCACAGCGCCATCCACGAGGCGGCCGTGCAGGTGCTGGCGCAGGGCATGCTGGATTTGAACTTGCTGGACCGGCAAAAAAGCGGCAGCGCGCAGGACGTCATCGCCGACAAGGCCTATATGCCCTTCTACATGCATGGCACCAGCCACTGGCTGGGCATGGACGTGCACGACGTGGGCGCCTACCGCGACACGGACGCGCCCGGCAAGCCGTGGCGCGCTTTGGCACCGGGCATGGTGCTGACGGTGGAACCGGGCATCTATGTGCGCCCCGGCGCGGGCGTGCCGGAGCAGTTCTGGCATACCGGCATCCGCATCGAAGACGATGTGCTGGTCACGCCGCAAGGCCATGAAGTCTTCAGCACGGCGCCCAAAAGCGCCGCTGAAATCGAACAACTGATGTCACAGGATTAACGCCGCCGCATGCATACACCGCCCAATTTCGATCTCGCCATCTGTGGCGCCGGCCCCGTCGGCATGGCGCTGGCCGCCCTGCTGGTGCAGCGCGGCAGCCGCGCCGCCGGCATCGCCCTGCTCGACGCCAAAGCCATCGAGCAAGCCAGGCGCGACCCGCGCACCATCGCCCTGTCGCACGGCAGCCGCCAGATTCTCGAAGAAGCGGGTGCCTGGCCCGTGGCAGCGACCGCCATCCATGAAATCCACGTCTCGCGGCGCGGCCACTTCGGGCGCAGCCTGATGGACCGCAGCGAGCATGGCGTCGAGGCGCTCGGCTATGTGGCCCGTTACGGCGCCGTCGTCAGCGCGCTGGCCGACGTGTGCGAGCGCCTGGGCGTGGCCAGCCTGCGCCCGGCGCTGGTCACGGGCAGCGTGGAGGATGGCGATGGCGTAGACGTACAGATCGACCAGGCGGGTGCCGCGTCCAGTTTGCGCGCCAGCCTGCTGGTGCAGGCCGAGGGCGGCCTGTTCGGCCAGCAGCCGGAACGCGCAGTCAGCCGCGATTATGGACAATGCGCCATCATCGCCCATGTGCGCACCAGCGACCCCATCGCCCACCGCGCCTACGAGCGCTTCACCGACGAAGGCCCGCTGGCCCTGCTGCCGCAGGATGACGGCTACGCGCTGGTGTGGTGCGTGCCGCCCACGCGCGCCGAACAGTTGCTGGCCCTGGACGACGCAGCCTTCCTGGTGCGCCTGGGCGCCGCCTTCGGCAGCCGCCTGGGACGCTTTACCCACACGACGGCGCGCCTGGCCTATCCGCTGGGCCTGAACGCACAGGCGGACGGCACGGCGCGCACGGTCGCTATCGGCAATGCAGCGCAAACCCTGCACCCGGTGGCAGGGCAAGGCCTGAACCTGGGCTTGCGCGACGCCGCCGTGCTGGCCCGCGTGCTGGCGCAGGACAGCAGCCCCGCAGCGCTGGAACGCTACGCCAGCCTGCGCCAGGCAGACCGGGGGCTGACCGTGCGCGTCACCGACACCATGGCGCGCATTTTCACGGGCAGTGCTCCCACGCAAGGCTTGCTGGGCCTGTCGCTGGGTTTGCTGGATGCATTCGCGCCCGCGCGCAAGGGGCTGGCGGAACTGATGATGTACGGCCGCCGCTGAGCCTCGGTGATCAAGGCACGGGCGAAAAAGAAACAGGCAAGATATCCGGCATGGAGTAAACAGCCTGCGGATGCGACAATGTCTGTCACCTGGCTTTCGGCGACCGTTCCATGACAGATGCTTTGCCCGCAGCACCGCCTGCCGCTCTTCCCGAAGTACTCTTTTCCCGCCTCCTGGAAGACGCCCTCGACGCCGTCATCATCATCGATGAACATTGCCGCATCTGCTATATCAATGGCGCCATGCAGGCGCTGTCGGGCTATGCCAGCGGGGAATTGCTGGGCCAGACCCTGAACGGCCTGTTGCCCGACGCCGTCGGCGCACAGCACGACAACCACGTGATCAACTACATCCGCAGCTCGCGCACCTCCAGCGTGCTGGGCAAGATCCGCGAATTCGCCATCCGCCACCGCGACACGCAAATGATCCCCATCGAAATGAAGGCGCTGGACCTGGGCGTGGTCGATGGCATGCGCTATTTCGGCGCCTTCTTGCTCGACGTGCGCGAACGGCGCGAACTGGCGGCAAAAAACGCCAGCCTGCTGGCGCAGCTGGAACAGCAGGCGCTGCACGATGCGCTGACGTCGCTGCCCAACCGGCGCGCCTATGAAGCCCAGGCCGGGCAGGCGATGGCGCGCGCGGCGCGCAGCGGCGCCGCCCTGAGCGTGGGCGTGGCCGACCTCGACCACTTCAAGAAGATCAACGACCGCTATGGCCATGCTGTGGGCGATGCCGTGCTGCGCACGGTGGCGCAGGCGCTGCGCGACACGGGACGCATCACCGATGTGGCGGCGCGCCTCGGTGGCGAGGAATTCGGCCTGCTGTTCCCCGACGCCAGCCTGCAGCAGGCATACCAGGTGGCCGAACGCATCCGCGCAGCCGTGGCAGCGGCGGTCACCGTGCTGCCCGACGGCAGCCCGTTGCACGTCACCATCAGCATCGGCGTGGCGCCGCTGGTGCAAGGCGCCAGCCTGGACGCGGCCATATCGGATGCCGACAAGGCCTTGTATATCGCCAAGCACCAGGGACGCAACCAGGTCGTCGCGGCAACAGCCGACCAATAAAAACGGCCCGCGCAAGGCGGGCCGCTCCACCAGCAGCGAGAGACTTTACTCGACAGCTTTAAGCATATCCTCGATCACCTTCTTGGCGTCGCCAAACACCATCATCGTGTTCGGCTGGTAGAACAGTTCATTGTCCAGGCCCGCATAGCCGGAAGCCATCGAGCGCTTGTTGACGATGATGCTCTTGGCCTTGTAGGCTTCCAGAATCGGCATGCCGGCGATCGGCGATGTCGGGTCCTTCGCCGCCGGGTTGACCACGTCGTTCGCGCCCAGCACCAGCACCACATCGGTCTGGCCGAATTCGCCGTTGATGTCTTCCATCTCGAAGACCTGGTCGTATGGCACTTCCGCCTCGGCCAGCAGCACGTTCATGTGGCCTGGCATGCGCCCTGCCACCGGGTGGATCGCATACTTGACGGTGACGCCCTTGTGCGTGAGCTTTTCCACCAGTTCCTTGAGCGAATGCTGCGCGCGCGCCACGGCCAGGCCGTAGCCGGGCACGATGATGACGGTTTCCGCATTGCTCATGATGAAGGCAGCATCATCGGCCGAACCCGATTTCACGGGACGCTGTTCCTGCGCGCCGGCCACGCCTGCCGCCGGCGCAGCGCCGCCGAAGCCACCGAGGATGACGTTGAAGAAGGAGCGGTTCATGGCCTTGCACATGATGTACGACAGGATCGCACCCGACGAGCCCACGAGCGAGCCGGCGATGATCAGCATCGAGTTATTCAGCGAAAAACCGATGCCGGCCGCGGCCCAGCCAGAGTAACTGTTGAGCATCGACACCACCACAGGCATATCGGCGCCACCGATGGGAATGATGATCAGCACGCCCAGCGCAAAGGCGATGACGGTCATGACGATGAACGGCGTCCAGGCCGGCTCCACCGCGTCGGCGAAACAGAACGCCAGGCCCAGGCCAACCATCAGCAGCGCCAGCACCAGGTTGAGCATGTGCTGGCCCTTGAAGCTGACGGGTGCGCCCTGGAACAGGCGGAACTTGTATTTGCCCGACAGCTTGCCGAAGGCGATCACCGAACCGGAGAACGTGATGGCGCCGACAAAGGTGCCGATGAACAGCTCGAAGCGGTTGCCGATGGGCAGCGCCTGGCCCTGCTGGGCGATATTGAAGGCCCATGGCTCGGACACGGCCGCCACGGCAATGCACACGGCCGCCAGGCCGATCAGCGAATGCATGGCCGCCACCAGTTCCGGCATCTTCGTCATTTCCACGGTTTTTGCCAGATAGGCACCGATGGCGCCGCCCGTGACGATGCCAATGATGACGAGGGTCAGGCCCATGCCGCCCGTTTGCTGCTCCTTCAGTTTCAAGATCAGCGCCACGGTGGTGACGGCGGCAATGGCCATGCCGCTCATGCCGAAAGCATTGCCGCGGCGCGCCGTCGAGGGCGACGACAGGCCTTTCAAGGCCTGGATGAAGCACACCGAGGCGATCAGGTACATCATCGTCACCAGGTTCATGGTGACGAAGCTCATGGCGTGACTCATTCTTTGGCTCCTTGCTTGGCCTTCGGTTCTTTTTTGCGGAACATCTCGAGCATGCGCTGCGTGACGAGGAAGCCGCCAAACACGTTGACGGCGGCCAGCGCCACGGCCAGGGTGCCGGCCGCCTGCGCCAGCGGGCCTTGCGTCAGGCCGGCCGCCAGCATGGCACCGACGATGATGATGGCGGAAATGGCATTGGTGACGGCCATCAGCGGCGTGTGCAGCGCCGGCGTGACGGTCCAGACAACGTGGTAGCCGACATAAATGGCCAGCACGAAGATGATCAGGTTGGTGATGGTGTGACTGATTTCCATGATGTTATTCTCTCCCTGTGCCGCGTTGTTTCGTAACTTATTTACGTAAGATTTCACTGCCTGCACACACCAGGCTGGCCTTGATGATTTCATCCTCGCGGTCGATCAGCAATTGGTCGTCCTTGTCGATGATGAGCTTTAAGAAGTCCAGCACATTGCGCGCATACAGGGCCGAAGCATCGGCCGCCACCAGGGTTGCCAGGTTCGGCTCGCCCACGATGTACACGCCGTGCTTGACGACCGTCTTGCCCAGCTCGGACAGGGGGCAGTTGCCGCCCTGCTCGACGGCCAGGTCGACGATGACGGAGCCGGGCTTCATGGCTTTCACCGTTTCTTCGGAGATCAGCACGGGCGCGGCACGGCCGGGGATCAGGGCGGTGGTGATGATGATGTCGGCCAGTTTGGCCCGTTCATGCACCAATTCGGCCTGGCGGCGCATCCAGTCGGCCGGCATGGCGCGCGCATAGCCGCCCGAGCCCTTGGCGATTTCCTTTTCTTCATCGGTGAGGAAGGGCACGTCGAGAAACTTGGCGCCCAAGGATTCCACCTGCTCCTTGACGGGCGGGCGCACGTCGGATGCCTCGATCACGGCGCCCAGGCGCTTGGCCGTGGCAATCGCCTGCAAGCCGGCCACGCCCACGCCCATGATCAGCACGCGGGCGGCCTTGACGGTGCCGGCCGCCGTCATCAGCATGGGCATGAAGCGCTGATACGTATTGGCCGCCACCAGCACCGCCTTGTAGCCGGCGATATTCGCCTGCGACGACAGCACGTCCATCGACTGCGCGCGCGTAATGCGCGGCACGGCTTCGAGCGCGAAGGCGGACAGGCCGGTCGTGGCCATGGCGGCGATATTGTCCGCGTCAAACGGGTTGAGCATGCCGATCAGCACCGTGCCGCTGGCCATCATGGCCCGTTCACCGGCATCGGGGGCGCGCACCTTGAGCACGATGGCGCAGCCATAGGCTTCCTGGGCGCTGCCGATCTGCGCGCCGGCAGCGGCATACGCCTCGTCGGGAATCGAAGCTTGCAAGCCAGCTCCCGCCTGCACGACGATCTGATGCTTGGCTGCCAGCTTCTTGACTGTCTCGGGCGTGGCTGCCACCCGCGTTTCACCAGGCCGTGTTTCGGCCGGTATGCCTATCCTCATGATGCCTCCGCTAATTGATAAACTGACTAGAATCTAACACGGAAAGCAGCGCGTTAAACATTTGTGAACCAGCAACTTTTAGTTGTACGACACTAATTTCACCAGCATCCCCCGATTCGTTTCACCATGCGGCGCGGCGACCATATTGTGGGAAAGGTGTGTCAATCTCACCACAGTCGAGTCTGCATGCGCGCTTGTTTTGACCACAGGGAAAGCCTATATTAGCGGGCGTTTCCTGCCATCTTGCCGCCTAAGCCCCCATGCTAGTGCGCTCCCCGGGAAAGACGTAAGTACCTCCCACCGCTATTTGCTAAAACGTTGTCATTTATCAATATGTCCGCGCAACAGAAGGCCGGGTTCAAACCGCGCGCGCAGAACAAGATAAAATGTCGGCTCTTTCAAGGATGGAATCATGCCGAGAATCTGGAAACCCTCTGTCACCGTTGCCGCCATTGTCGAGCGAGACGGCCTGTTTTTACTGATTGAAGAAGAGACCAGTGAAGGCATCAAGCTGAATCAGCCGGCCGGTCATCTCGACCCGTTCGAGTCGCTGGAACAGGCGGTGATCCGCGAAACCCTGGAAGAAGCGGCCTACGATTTCATCCCCACGGCACTGGTCGGCATGTACATGTCGCGCTACCAGTCACTGCGCACGGGCGAGGACGTGACCTATTTGCGCTTCACCTTTTGCGGCACGGCCGGTACCGAGCATGACCGCCCGCTGGACGAAGGCATCATCCGCACCCTGTGGATGACGCGCGACGAGCTGGCGGCATGCCAGGAACGCCACCGCAGCCCGCTGGTGCTGCAGTGCGTGGACGAATACCTGGCTGGCCGGCGCGCGCCGCTGGCCCTGCTGCACACGCATGCGTCCGTTTTTAACAGCGCATAGCAACATTATCTAAAGTACACTGGAAGGCAAGATGAGCAAGAAGAAAGTCGTTATCGGCATGTCCGGCGGGGTCGATTCCTCGGTCGCGGCATGGATGCTGAAGGAACAAGGCTATGAAGTCATCGGCCTGTTCATGAAAAACTGGGAAGATGACGACGATTCGGAATACTGCTCCACGCGCCAGGACTGGATCGACGCGGCCAGCGTGGCCGACGTCATCGGCGTCGATATCGAAGCCGTCAATTTCGCCTCCGAATACAAGGACCGCGTGTTCGCCGATTTTTTGCGCGAATACCAGGCCGGCCGCACGCCGAACCCGGACGTGCTGTGCAACGCCGAAATCAAGTTCAAGGCGTTTCTTGACCACGCCATGACCCTGGGCGCCGACCTGATCGCCACCGGCCACTACGCGCGTGTGCGCCAGGCGCCCACCGACCTTGGCCGTTATGAACTGCTGAAAGCCGTTGACGCCAGCAAGGATCAAAGCTACTTCCTGCACCGCCTGAACCAGGCGCAACTGTCTAAAACTTTATTTCCGCTCGGTGAAATCCCGAAGACGCAAGTGCGCAAGATCGCCGAGCAGCTGGCCCTGCCGAACGCGCAAAAGAAGGATTCGACGGGCATCTGTTTTATCGGCGAGCGCCCGTTCCGCGAATTTTTGAACCGCTACCTGTCCTACCAGCCTGGCCCGATGAAAACGGCCGACGGCAAGACGGTGGGCGAACACGTGGGACTGAGTTTTTATACGCTGGGCCAGCGCAAAGGCATCGGCATCGGCGGCGTGAAGTCGTACCAGAATGCGGATGGCAGCAGCGACGCCTGGTATGTGGCGCGCAAGGATATCGCCAACAACACCCTGTGGGTGGTACAGGGCCATGACCACCCGTGGCTGCTCTCGCCCGCCTTGACGGCCGACCAGACCAGCTGGGTCGCCGGCACGGCGCCGCAAGCGGGCGCCCTGTCCGCCAAGACGCGCTACCGCCAGGCCGACGTGGCTTGCCAACTGCTGCCGGATGGAAATGAACTGTTCAGCCTGGCGTTTGACCAGGCGCAATGGGCCGTCACGCCGGGCCAGTCGGCCGTGCTGTATGACGGCGACGTGTGCCTCGGTGGCGGCATCATCGCCAGCGCGACGGGCCTGGCCTGATGTTCTAGGAATTGCCTTGCGCAGCGGCGGCCAGCGCCTGCTGCTGCTTGCGCACCATGGCAATGACCGTGTTGCGCACGGTTTTCAGCACCGTGTCGGCCATGAAGGGTTTCACGATGAAGCCCGACACGCCCATCGCATGGGCCGCTTGCAGCGAAGCGGCGTCGATGCCGCCCGAGACCATGAAAATGAGCGTCTTCGGATACTGGGCGCGGATGGTTTGCACCACATTCGTCCCGTCTTCCACCTGTTCGCGCGCGATGCAGACGAAGTGCGGGTGGTGCTTGACCAGCAGCGCCAGTCCCAGCGCGCTGGTATGCGTCTGCCCGCAGACATCGTAGCCGCCATCCAACAGGACCGTGTTCAGCAGGCCGCGCGCCACGGCGCTGCTATCGATCAGGACTGCCTTTAACATCATGATTCACATTCCTTGCTTGATTATTACGAGTAACTGCCTGAAGCGTTTCTACTTTTCCCAGGCCAGCATATTCCAGGTGACCCCAAGCCTGACGTCGGTTTTGAGTTCGACGAGCTTTCTTGAAAGATACAGTATTTCCCGCTCTTTTCGCAGGCTTTCGCCCAGCGCACCGGGTAAAATCCCCGCGCCGGCCATCACGGCGTCGATATTGCCGTAGCCGCGCAACAGTTTCGCGCCCGTTTTCAAGCCGATCTTCGACACGCCGGGGATGCTGTCGGTGACGTCGCCCATCAGCGCCAGCAGGTCGGGCAGCAGTTCCGGCGGCACGCCGAACTTTTTCTCGACCCAGGCGCGGTCGTGCCAGATGCCCTTGAAATGGTCCCACACCAGCGCGCCGTGGGCGATCAGGCCATGTAAATCCTTGTCGGTGGTAGCAATGACGGCCGCGCCGCGCCCCTCGTGCAGCCAGCGCATGACGGCCGTGCCGATCACGTCGTCGGCCTCGACCTCGGGAATGCTCACGACATGCATGCCGAAGCTGGCCAGGGTGGCATAGAAACCGGGCAAGGCGTCGCGCAGCACCTGCGGCATGGGTTGGCGCCCTTCGCGGTAACCGGCATACAGGGCGTGGCGCCAGGTCGGGCCGCCAAAGTCGAAGGCTGGCAGGATGTGCGTCGGCTCGTGGTCGTTGATGAGGGTGCGGAACGACGACAGCGCGTGGCGCAGCGCGATCTCCGCCTTCAGGTCGGAATCGGGTTCAGGACTGGCTTCGTAGACGCGGCGTACGATATTCAAGCCGTCGATAGCGAGGAGTCTGGCCATGCGATGAGTAGGTACTGGTTGAATCGGGCATTTTACCGTATGGCGCCGGGGATATTCCCAGCATATTCCCCTTGGCAGGATTCACGCGGCCTCACAGCACCGAACAAAACCGTAGCGAGCGGAAGGGAGATGTGGCCGAGAAGCGCAACCATACTCAGTACGGGGGCGCCGAGCCGGTGAGCATCGCAGGCCATATATACCGACGCGCAGTAGGTTTGGTTTGGTGCTCTCATTTGGCGAAATCGTAGGGGCCACCCCGTTCCAGCGCCCGCTGGTAGGCAGGCCGCGCGTGGATACGCTGCAGGAACGCCGTCAGCTTCGGCAGGCGCTCGTCGAGTCCGCCACGCATGGCGGCCGCTTCCAGCGGAAAGCTCATCTGGATGTCGGCCGCCGTGAATTCATTGCCGGCAAACCATTTGGTATTCTCCAGCTCCGCTTCCATGTAGGCCAACTGGCTGTTGATATTGGGCATGATGAAGCTGCTCTTGACCTTGCTGGCGATGCCGCGCGCGATCGGTTTGACGAAAAACGGCATCGGCGACGATTCGACCTTGTCGAACACCAGCTTCATCAGCAGCGGCGGCATGGCCGAGCCTTCCGCGAAATGCAGCCAGTAGGTCCAGCGCAGCTTCTCCGGCGTGCCCGCCGCCGGTATCAATCGGCCATTGCCGTAGCGCTCGACCAGGTAATCGATGATGGCGCCCGATTCGGCGATGGTGTGGGCGCCATCCGTGATCACGGGCGACTTGCCCAGGGGATGGACGGCTTTCAAGGAAGCGGGTGCCAGCATGGTTTTCGGGTCGCGCTGGTAGCGCTTGACCTCGTAGTCGAGGCCCAGTTCCTCGAGCAGCCAGAGCACGCGCTGCGAGCGCGAATTGTTCAGATGGTGGACGACGAGCATGGTATTTCCCGTTAGGCGATGGTTGGGTTCCAGTATAGCCGGGACGGCCGGATCGGGTCAGCACAAGCGGATCGGTTAAAAAAATTGCGAAAAACAGTATTTTCAATTGATAACTTCTCAATATTCACTTATCTTGTTTTGTTTCCAATAAGTAAGGAAACCCCTGTGGATTTCGACGCAAACAACACTACTCCCAGGCAAGAAGCCATCACCTTCAGCGCCACCGGCAGCGAATACTTCCGTATCTGGATCGTCAACCTGCTGCTGAGCATCGTCACCCTGGGCATTTATTCCGCCTGGGCCAAAGTGCGCCGCAACCGCTATTTCTATTCCAGCACCCACCTGGCGGGCAGCAGCTTCGAATACCATGGCAACGCCGTGGCCATCCTGAAGGGCCGCATCGCCGCCGTGGTGCTGATCGCCGGCTATAACATCGCTTTCCAGGTCTCGCCCGTCGTCGGCCTGATCATGCTGGTGCTGATGGCCGCCATCCTGCCCTGGCTGGTCTGGAAAAGCCTGCAATTCAAGCTGTACAACACCAGCTACCGCGGCATCCGCTTCGGCTTTGGCGGCAGCGCCAAGGAAGCCTACAAGTACTTCCTGTGGCTGCCCATCCTGAATACCTTCACGGGGGGCCTGATGACGCCTTTCCTGCACCAGCGCCTGAAGCGCTTCCAGCACACGCAAAGCCGTTTCGGCGCCACCCATTTCAGCTTTGACGCCACGGTCGGCAGCTTCTACAAAACCTATTTGCTGTTCTTCGCGCTGCTGCTGGGCGGCTTGCTGGTCCTGATTTTCGTCGTCTTCGGCAGCGTGTTCGCCTCGTTTGCGGCGAATGCGAATGACAGCACCAAGGTTGGCAGCCTGCTGTTTGCCATCGGCGCCTTGTACCTGTGGGCGTTCACCGTGCTGCCGCTGTTCCTGACCATGATCCAGAACCTGATCTGGAACCATACGCGCTTGCAGCAGCACCAGTTCCAGTCGCAGCTGACATGGGGCCGCACCACCTTCGTCATGCTGAGCAATCTGCTGGGCATCGTCGTCACCCTGGGCCTGTTTACGCCATTCGCCCATGTGCGCTGGCTGAAGTACCGCCTGGAAGCGACCTCGATGCTGGTGCATGGCAGCCTGGACGAGTTTGTCGCCGCCACGGGCCAGCAAGTGTCGGCCACGGGTGAAGGCATGGTCGACCTGCTGGACTTCGACCTGTCGCTGTAAGCATGGACGCCAACACGCAAGCCAGCCACGCCCCCCTGGCTGGCCGCTATTTCGACGGCCAGAGTTCGCGCCTGTACCACGTGACACTGTCCGTGCGCGATGGCGTGGCCGTGCTGGCGGGCGACATCGAGCGCAGCTGCCCGCTGGGCGAGCTGCACGTGTCCGAGCGCAGCAGCCACGCCGTGCGCAAGGTCAGCTTTCCCGACGGCGCCTACCTGGAGATCGCCGACCAGGCGGCCTTCAACGACATGCTGCACGCTACGGGACACCGCGACGGTTGGGTGGTGCGGCTGCAGCAAAGCTGGCGCGGCGCCCTGCTGGCCACCGTGGCCACCATCGTGGCCCTGTGGCTCAGCTATCAATACCTGCTGCCGCTGGCAGCCAAGGGCATCGCGTATGCCTTGCCGCAGTCGGTCGAACGGCAACTGGGCCAGGGCGTGCTCGATATGCTGGACCGCCATGTATTCGCGCCTAGCCAGCTCGCTGGCGCGCGCCAGCAAGCCTTGCGCAACCAGTTCGCGCGCCTGGCCACGCCCGGTGACAGCACGCCCGCGCACCGCATCGTTTTCCGCAAGAGCAAAATCGGCCCGAACGCGTTTGCCCTGCCGTCCGGCGACATCGTGCTGACGGACGAAATGATCGAACTGCTGCCGGACGACCAGGCCATCATGGGCGTGCTGGCGCATGAGCTGGGACATTTGCAGCAGCGCCACCTGACGCGGCGCATCATCCAGACCTCGGCCGTGGGCGCCGGCGCGGCGCTGCTGTTCGGTGACGTCTCGACGGTAGTAGCGACCCTGCCGCCGCTGCTGCTGGACTTGAAGTATTCGCGCGATGTCGAACGCGACGCGGACGACTACGCGATTGCCATGCTGCGCCAGAACGGCATTGCGCTGGAACACCTGGCGCAAGTGTTTGTCGCCCTGGGCAAACTGGACCAGGGCACGCCGTATTTGTCGAGCCATCCGGCCAGCACTGAACGCATCGAGCGTATCCGCGCCGCGCAGCGGTAATCATGCGCGGCGCCCACCGGGCGCCGCGTTATTTCCCGCCAGCACGTTCCGTGAATCGAAGGTAGACTCGCTTTATCAGTCTGACTTCACCGGAGTGCCCATGCACCTAGTATCATTTCGCTACCTGACCTTCATTGCGACGGCAGCCATTTTTGTCCTGTCCCTGTTTTACTACGATCACTACTGGCTGCCCCTGCTGGCCGGTGCGCTGACCCTGGTCGGCATCAGCGACCTGCTGCAAACCAAGCGCGCGCTGCGCCGCAACTACCCCATCCTCGCGCATTTCCGCTTTTTCTTCGAGAGCATCCGTCCCGAAATCCGCCAGTATTTCCTGGAAAGCGACAGCGAAGCGACGCCGTTCTCGCGCAGCCAGCGCAGCATCGTCTACCAGCGCGCCAAGGAGCAGACGGACAAGCGCCCATTCGGCACCCAGCTCGACGTGTATGCAGCGGGCTATGAATGGATCAACCACTCCATCGCCCCCACCAAGGTCACGGGCCACGATTTCCGCATCGAGATCGGCAACCACCCTGACTGCCCGCGTGACAAACCGTATTCGGCCAGCGTCTTCAATATCTCGGCGATGAGCTTTGGCGCCCTGTCGGCCAACGCCATCCTGGCCCTGAACGGCGGCGCGCGCAGCGGCGGCTTCATGCACGACACGGGCGAAGGCAGCATCAGCCCCTACCACCGCGAAAACGGCGGCGACCTGGTATGGGAAATCGGCTCCGGCTACTTCGGCTGCCGCAACCAGGACGGCACGTTTTCGGAAGAACGCTTCATCGCCAACGCCAGCTCGGAGCAGGTGAAAATGATCGAGCTGAAAATGTCGCAGGGCGCCAAGCCGGGCCACGGCGGCGTGCTGCCCGGCCCGAAGGTGACGATCGAAATCGCCACCACGCGCGGCGTGATGGTGGGCGAGGATTGCGTCTCGCCGGCGGCGCACAGCGCCTTTTCCACGCCACTGGAAATGCTGCACTTTATCGACCGCCTGCGCACCCTGTCGGGCGGCAAGCCGACGGGCTTCAAGCTGGCCATCGGCCATCCGTGGGAGTTTTTCGCCATCGTCAAGGCCATGCTGGCCACGGGCATCACGCCCGACTTCATCGTCGTCGACGGCAGCGAAGGGGGTACCGGCGCCGCCCCCCTGGAATTCACGGATCACGTAGGCACGCCGCTGCAGGAAGCGCTGGTACTGGTGCATAACACTTTGGTGGGCGCCAACCTGCGCGCGCAGATCAAGATCGGCTGCTCGGGCAAGATCATCACGGCCTTCGACATCGCCCGATTGCTGGCGCTGGGCGCCGACTGGTGCAATTCAGCGCGCGGCTTCATGTTCGCGCTGGGCTGCATCCAGTCGCAAAGCTGCCACACGGACCGCTGCCCGACGGGCGTGGCCACGCAAGACCCGCAGCGCCAGCGCGCGCTGGTGGTATCCGACAAAATCGCCCGCGTGGCGCACTTCCACCAGAACACCATGAAGGCGCTGGCCGAACTGATCGCCGCCGCCGGCCTGGCGCACCCGCAGGAACTGCGCCCGCACCACCTGGTGCGGCGCATCTCGCCGAACCAGGTGAAACTGGCGTCGGCCCTGCTGCCCTTCCTGGACGCGGGCCAGTTGCTCGACCCGAGCCAGCTGCCGCAACTGCCGCCCGTGTTCGGCCTGTACTGGCCCAAGGCCCAGGCGGTATCGTTCCAGCGCCTCGATTGATACGGCGTTTGCGCAAGCGGATCAATACCACTTAATAGCCACTTGCACAAAAACACAAATCCAATACAATACCAAAACAAGTACAAAACCAGGGCAGCTTTCCGGTGACCGCCACGATGCGCCACCACGGTGCCAGAATACGTATGTCGTCGTCACAATCAATACCGGAGGAGTTGCAGCATGGAGCAGGGTTTGCGCGAGAAAGTAGGACAATTGTTCATGGTGGGCTTCGACGCCCTGCAGGCGGACGAGCATATCAAGACCTTGATACGCGAAAAGAAGGTGGGCGGCGTGATCCTGTTCCGCCGCAACGTGCACACGCCTGCGCAAGTGTCAGCCCTGTGCCGCGAACTGCAGGAAATCAATGCGGAAGTGTCCGACATTCCGCTGCTGATCTCCATCGATCAGGAGGGCGGCATGGTGATGCGCATCGAGCAGGGCGTCACGCCGATCCCGGCCGCGATGGCTTTCCAGGCGGCCGGCTCCATCGACGACTGCGAACGCATGAACCAGATCAGCGGCGATGAAATGCGCCAGGTGGGCATCAACCTGCTGCTCGCGCCCGTACTGGACGTGAACAACAACCGCAACAACCCCGTCATCGGCGTGCGCGCGTATGGCGAGGATGCCGCCACCGTCATAGCCTACGGCATGGCCGCCATGCGCGGCCAGCGCGCCAGCGGCATGGCCGTGACCGCCAAGCACTTCCCCGGCCACGGCGACACGGCCATCGACACGCATTACGCGATGGCCCTGGTACCGCACGACAAGGAACGCCTGCGCGCCGTGGAACTGGCGCCGTTCCGCGCGGCGATCGCCGGCGGCGTGGACGCCATCATGACGGCGCACGTGGTCTTCCCCGCCTTCGAGGCCGATACCAGCGTGCCGGCCACCCTGTCGAAAGGCGTGCTGACGGACCTGCTGCGCGGCGAGTTGAAATACGAGGGCGTGGTCATTACCGATTGCCTGGAAATGGCGGCTATCGCCGACGGCATCGGCATCGCCCAGGGCGCCATCGCCACCTTGCAGGCGGGCGCCGACATCGTCCTCATCTCGCACCGCGAAGCGCAGCAGACAGCTGCCATCGAGGCCGTCATCGCCGCTGTGGAACGCGGTGACATCGCCATGGCGCGCATCGACGCGGCTTGTGCGCGCGTGGCTAAACTCAAGCGCAACCGCGCCGTGCGCGACTGGCGCACGCGCCCGGTCACACCGCCGGCACTGATGCAGCCTGCCGCCATGGCCCTGTCGCAGCTGCTGCAAAAAGCCGCCTTGCGCGTGCAAGGCGCATACCGCGCGCTCGATGCGAGCCTGCCCGTGACCCTCCTGACGGTGGAAGTACGTTCGCGCAGCGAAATCGATGAAGTGGCGCTGGGCCGCAACAAGGAAGCGCGCAGCTCCATGCTGCCGGCGCTGCTCGAAGCGGGCCTGGACGTGCGCGAGTACGCCTTGTCGGCCGAGGCGCTGGACGAAGAGGTCAATGCCGCCATCGCCTTTGCGCAAGGCGCGCCGCAGATCGTGCTGCAAACGTACAACGCCATGTTCGTCGACGGCCAGCGCCGCCTGGTGGACGCCCTGCCGCACGACAAACTGTGGCTGGTGGCGGGCCGTTTGCCCTACGACCTGGATCTGGCGCCCGAGGCGCAAGGCCGCCTGGCCGCCTTCGGCTGCCGCCCGGCCGCGCTGGTGCCGGTCGTGGAAAAACTGGCGGGCAAGACCTAGGCACAGTACCGGCGTAAAAAAACCCGCAACTGCGGGTTTTTTCGTTCAGGGCCGCGAAATCGGCGGCACAGGCGGCAGAGCCGCCACCGCCAGCAAGGCAAACGGTCCGAGGAACAGGCCGATACCGAACCAGAGTCCCCCGTGGCGGCCGCGCCGGCTGGCCAGCAGCCAGGTGGCGACCGCAAACAAAAACATGAAGATCAACAGTATCGCCATTGCCACTCCTTGCCATGCGGAAAGCCCAGTGTAGCCCACGGGTGCGCCCGTGCCTAGACCTACATCAGTCCTGGCGCTGCACCTGCATCAGGATCACGCGCTTGCTGCTGCCGTCGGCCGGCGGCGTGGCGGGCGGCGGCGGGCTGTCGCATGAGCCGCAGGAACCGCAGCCGCTGCCGCAGCCCGGCGCCACCTTGAAGAAAGTCGACATCTTCGCCTCATCGAGGCCGCAGCGCACCAGGCCACGCACGATGGCGCGGCGCACGCCCGCCGGCAGGTACTTGGTCGAAAAATGCAGCAGCGCGGCTGCGACGATCAGGGCGACGATAATGGTTTGCCACATGGTGTGCTCCTAAGCGCCCAGCATCAGGGCGACGCGATAGGTGATGAACGAAGCGGCGTAAGCCAGGGCGAACATATAGCCGGCCATCAGCAGCGGATAGCGCCAGCCGCCCGTTTCGCGTTTCACCACGGAGAGGGTCGACAGGCACTGCGGCGCGAACACATACCAGGCCAGCAAGGACAGCGCGGTGGCCATCGACCACGAATGGGCAATCAGCGGCTCCAGGGTCGAAGCCAGCGCGTCGCCCGTTTGCGACAGCGCATACACGGTGCCCAGCGCGCCGACGGCCACTTCACGCGCGGCCATGCCCGGCACCAGCGCGATGCAGATCTGCCAGTTGAAACCGATGGGCGCGAAGATCACTTCCAGGCCGCGGCCCAGGATGCCGGCCAGGCTGTAGTAGATTGGCGGATGGATCGCGTTGTCCGGCGGGCCGGGGAAGGTGCTGAGGAACCACAGGATGATCATCAGGCTCAGGATAATGGTACCGACGCGCGTGAGGAAGATCTTCGCGCGCTCCCACAGGCTGACGGCCAGGTTGCGCAGGTGCGGCCAGTGATAGGCCGGCAGTTCCAGCATCAGCGGCTGGTTGCCGCGCACGCCCATGCCGCGCTTCATGACCCAGGCCACGGCCATGGCCGAGATGATGCCGGCGAAGTACAGGACAAACAGTACCAGGCCTTGCAGGCTCAGATAGCCCCATACCTGGCGTTCCGGGATGAAGGCAGCGATGATCAGCGCATACACGGGCAGGCGCGCCGAGCATGTCATCAGCGGCGCGATCATGATGGTGACGAGGCGGTCGCGCGGGTTCTGGATGGTGCGCGCCGCCATCACGCCGGGAATGGCGCAGGCAAAGCTCGACAGCAGCGGGATGAAGGCGCGGCCTGACAGGCCTACGCCGCCCATCAGGCGGTCCAGCAAGAAAGCCGCGCGCGGCAGGTAGCCGCAGTCTTCCAGGCTCAGGATAAAGAAGAACAGAATCAGGATCTGCGGCAGGAATACCAGCACGCTGCCGACGCCGCCGATGATGCCTTCCACCAGCAAGCTCTTCAGGTGGCCATCGGGCATGTTCGCCGTCAGCAGGGCGCCCAGGTGGCCCACGCCATCGGTGATCATTTCCATCGGCGTGGCGGCCCAGGCAAACACGGCCTGGAAAATCAGGAACATCAGCACGGCCAGGATGAGGGGGCCGAACACGGGGTGCAGCACCACGTCGTCGATCCTTTCCGTCAGGTTGCCGCTGTCGCCCGCGTCATTGCTGACGGCGGCCAGGATGCGGCGCACTTCGCGCTGGGTTTCTTCGACGCTGACGGCATCGATGGCCGCCAGCGGTTTCGCTTCCACTACCGGCAGCGGCAGCATGGCGTCGATGGCGCCCAACAAAGCTTTTTCGCCATCGTGCTGCACCGCGACGGTTTCCACCACGGGCATGCCCAGTTCCTGCGCCAGTTTGGCCGTGTCGATCAGCATGCCGCGCTTGCGCGCCACGTCCGTCATGTTCAGCGCCAGCAGCATGGGCAGGCCCAGGCGCTTGACTTCCAGTACCAGGCGCAGATTCAGGCGCAGATTGGTGGCGTCGACCACGCAGATGATGGCGTCCGGACGCGGGTCACCCTGGCGCAGGCCGCCCACCACGTCGCGCGTGATGGCTTCATCTGGCGTGGTGGCCGACAGGCTGTAGGCGCCCGGCAGATCGAGCAGGCGCACGGGCTTGCCGGCGGGCGACGTGAAATGGCCTTCCTTGCGCTCGATGGTCACGCCGGCGTAGTTCGCCACTTTCTGGCGCGCGCCCGTCAAACGGTTGAACAGGGCGGTCTTGCCGCAATTCGGATTGCCCAGCAAGGCAATTTGTGGCTGATGTGGCGGCTTGTGCACGCCCGCATCGACGATCGTTTCGACAGCACCCATGGTTATTCCGGTTGAAGCAGCGGTTGAATCGTGATCAGCGCCGCTTCGAAGCGGCGCAGTGCGAACGTGGCATTGCCGACCTTGATGGCCAGCGGGTCGCCGCCGGGCATGCCGCGCTTGAGCATGCGGAGTCGTTCGCCGGGAACGAATCCCAGCTCCATCAAGCGGCGGGCCAGGTCGACGCCGTCCTCCGTCTGTCCTGCCGTGTGGGGCGTGATATGCAACACCGTGCCGCTCTGGCCGACTGCCAGCGCATCGAGCGTCATCAAGGGTGGAACTAGAGTCATGAGCAAATTCCGTTCAAATTAAGAACACCTGATACAGGCTGCGGCGCGGGGCGCCTTGCACTGCTCCCAGGTTTGTGAGGTAAAACGCCACTGTTGCGCATTACCGACAAGCGGCCATTCAAGCTGTCCAGACGGCGACCGTCCGAGACAATACCAGCATTATAAACCTGAATGCGAATAGTTTTTATTTAGCCAGGAGAGCCGCCCCCATCAAGGGCTGCATCATGCGCGCGAATCACATATCAACCCGCAGCGCCAGGCCGCCAGGCGCTGCACACTTGATCAAAATCGCTTGCATTGTCCTGCACTTTGCGCGACAATGAAACGTAATGATAATGATTCTCATTAAAACACTAGCAACAATGCTTCAGAGCACTAGTGTCTGTTCATCCTCCAGCCAGAAGGTGCATCAATGATTGTATGTGTCTGCAACAACATATCTGATCGTGAAATCCGTCAAGCCGTCGATCTTGGCCTGTCCAGCATGGCCGAACTGCGCCGCGACCTGGGCGTGGCCACCTGCTGCGGCAAATGTCATACCTGCGCGCGGGAAGTACTGAACGATCACCTGAACGCCACCGTAGTGCTGCAGGAAACCGTATTGATGCGAGCTGTACTGACAAACTAAAGAAAGCGATGAACGCCATGACGATGATGCCCCCGCCCGTAACGGTGCAGGCCGTGCAGCAATTTGCCGACTTCGACAAGAAGCGCAACAAGTTCGCGCCGCTGATGGCCATCGTCGTCCTGCATATCGCCGGCTTTTACGCCATCCAGAGCGGCTTGCTGAGCCGCGTCGTCACGGCGGCCATGCCGACCATCACCACCATCAGCATCATCGCCCCGCCGGCGCCGCCCAAGCCACCGGCACCGTCGGTACCGAAAACCGTGGAACTGAGCGCTCCCGTGCCGCGCGCCGTGATCCCGCCGCTGCCGCTGATCGCCGTGGCGCCGAGCGAGCCGACGATCACGCCGCCGCAGCCGACGCGCGCCGAAGCGGCACCCGTTGCCACCGCCGCGCCGACAGCGCCATCGACACCGTCGCCGACGCCACCGGCACCGTCGGCGCCGCGCACCGTCAGCAGCGTCGAATACATCAAGGCACCGCAACTGATTTACCCGAATCTGTCGCGCCGCTTGGGTGAAAGTGGCACGGTGGTGCTGCGCATCCTGATCAATGAAAAAGGCTTGCCCGAGCAAATCCTGATTCACAAATCGACCGGCTACGGCAACCTTGATGAAGCGGGCCGCCAGGCGGCGCAGCGCGCGCTGTTCAAGCCCATGATCGAAAACGGCAAGCCTGTCCCCGTCTACGTTTTAGTACCGCTGACCTTCCAACTGAGCTAGCCTTCCGGCGGCCACGGCGCCGCTGCCAGCCCGCAAGCAGCGCACCAATGCCCTGCTTGCTTTTTTGCGCCCTGTTTTCTGCACCAGTCAAGCAACTGCTTGTTTCAGTCTGCCAGCCTACATCCCCGGGCCAGGCAGACTTTTTTTTGCCAGATGCGCAGCGCGCTATGGGGTCAGACCCTCAACACCGCCAACGCAAAGTTCAGCGCCAACGTCGCCGGGGGTCTGACCCCAGCCTTACATCTCCGCCCACATCCGCAGCAGGTTGTGATAATGCCCCGTCAGACCCACCGTCGCGGGCGAATCGCCGTGCTCTGCGCGCACGCTCTGGATGTTCTGATCGAGCTCGAACAGCATGCTGCGTTTCCAGTCCTCGCGCACCATGCTTTGCGTCCACAGGAAGGAGCAGATGCGCTCACCGCTGGTGACGGGCAGCACCTGATGCACGCTGCTCGACGGATACACGATCACGTCGCCGGCCGGCAGTTTTACCTCATGCGTGCCGTAGGCATCGACCACCACCAGCTCGCCGCCTTCGTACTCGTCCGGCTCGCTCAGGAACACGGTCGAGGAAACGTCGGCGCGCATCGACTGCATGCCGTTTTTCGGCGTGCGGATGGCGCCGTCGATATGCAAGCCATAGTGCTCGCCGCCCGCATAGCTGTTGAAGAACGGCGGCAGGATGCGCAGCGGCAGCACGGCGGCGAAGAACAACGGATTGGCCATCAGCGCGCGGCTGACGATCTCGCCTAGCTCCAGCGCCAGCGGCGAACCTTCGGCCAGCTGGCGGTTGCGCTTGACCTGCGCCCCTTGCGCCCCGACGCTGGCGCGCCCGTCGACCCAGTCCGTTTGCGCCAGGCGCTGGCGAAACTGCGTCACCTGTTCCGGCGTCAGCACGCCGGGTATATGCAGCATCATCTTGCTATCCTTTTTCAGTAAAATCGCTGCCTGATTATCGCATCGCCGGCAGCGGCCAAGAAGACACAAAAGCAAGAACGGAGCAACATTTCCCGCCTTTTCAGCGCGGCCACGCGCGCGCGCCAGCGGCAACAAAATAGCACCGGGAACGCGAATGAGAATGGCCTGCATTTTCCTTGGCAAATAAAAAACGGAAAAATGTGGCAATCCATTTGAGAATGGGTTTTATTCGCACGATATTTACGTTAAAAGGACGGGAAAACACCGTTACGCAGCAAAAAACGCCCATATTTTGCGCTATCATGCGGGCATAGCGAAACCGGCAACCTGCGCGCCACCAGGCAGCCTTGCGCCACCCGGCAGTGAACGCCAGCAGCCTGCGGTTTCATCATCGAACGCGACACAGAACAAAGGAATTCCCATGAAGGGCGATAAAGAAGTCATCCGCATGCTCAACGCACAGCTCACCAACGAACTGTCGGCCATCAACCAGTACTTCCTGCATGCGCGCATGTACAAGCACTGGGGCCTGGAAAAGCTGGGCAAGAAAGAATACGAAGAATCGATCGGCGAAATGAAACACGCCGACAAGCTGATCGACCGCATCCTGATGCTCGACGGCCTGCCTAACCTGCAAGCGCTGCACAAGCTGCTGATCGGCGAGAACACGCCGGAAATGCTGGAATGCGACTTGAAGCTGGAACGCGCCGCGCACGCCACCGTCAAGGAAGGCATCGCCATCAGCGAAAAAGCGGGCGACTACGTCTCGCGCGACCTGTTCCTGATGATCCTGGAAGACACGGAAGAGCATATCGACTGGCTCGAAACGCAGATCGACCTGATCGCCAAGGTCGGCATTCAGAACTACCTGCAAAGTCAGATGGCCGTCGAAGAGTAATGAGGACACCTGCCAAAACCTACTGCGCGTCGGCATAGGCGGCCTGCGATGCTCACCGTACTAGAGTACGGTTGCGCTTCTCGGCCACCTCTTCCTTCCGCTCGCTACGGTTTTGTCAGGTGTCGTAACATCATTGGTGGAACAAGAAAAACCGGCAGCCTGCCGGTTTTTTTACGCCTGTCATCAGGGGCGGCCAGCGCCCTGGCGCCCGTTCAATTTCACGAATAAAACCGCCACCGCCGCGCACAGCAACAGGGCGCCGGCCAGCCGGATGACGTTTTCCGGATTGCCGCCCAGCCAGCTGCGGTAATACAGGGGCAGGGTGAAGATCTGGATGATCATCGGGATGACGATGAACATGTTGAAGATGCCCATGTAGACGCCCGTGCGCTCGGGCGGAATGCAGCCGGCCAGCATGATGTAGGGATTGCCCATGATGCTGGCCCAGGCCAGGCCCACGCCCAGCATGGGCAGCAACAGCAGCACCGGACTGTGGATCAGCGGGATGCTCAGCATGCCCACGCCGGCCGCGCACAGGCACAGGCTGTGCATGCGCTTGGGGCCGAAGCGGCGCGTGAACGGCACCAGCGCAAAGGCGGCGACAAAGGCGACGAAATTGTAGAAGGCGCCTACCTGCCCGTTCAGCAGGCCCGCGTCGCGAAAGCCTTGCGACGCCGGGTCTGTCGTGTGGAACAGGGTCGCCGCCAGCGATAGCGCAATGTACTGCCAGTAGCAGAAAAGGGCGTACCACTGGAACAGGTTGACGAAGGCCAGCTGCTTCATCGTCGGCGGCATGTCGCGCAGGGCCGCGCCGATATCGGCCAGCGTGTGGCGCCAGCCCGGCGGGCGGCTGCGGATGGCCGCCAGCTCGCTGGCCGTGAGCGGGTTTTCCGGCGTCGTCTTCAGGGTCCACAGCACCGAGGCGAGCGAGAACACGGCGCCGATCAGGAAGGCGGCGATGACGATGTGCGGGATATGGCTGCCATTGACGGCATCCTTGTTCATGCCCAGCATGACCAGCAGCGATGGCGTCAGATAGGCCAGCGTTTGCCCCAGCCCCGTAAAGGCGCTCTGCGTAAGAAAACCCAGCGAGTGCTGCTTCTTGTCGAGCTTATCGCTGACGAAGGCGCGGTACGGCTCCATCGTCACGTTGTTGGCTGCGTCGAGTATCCACAGCAGGCTGGCGGCCATCCACAGGGTGGGACTGAAGGGCATGGCCAGCAAGCCCAGGCTGCACAGGATGGCGCCGATCAGGAAGTAGGGCGTGCGGCGGCCCCAGCGCGTCACCGTGCGGTCGCTCATGGCGCCGATCAGCGGTTGCACGAGCAGCCCCGTCATGGGACCGGCCAGCCACAGGTACGGCAGGCTCGCTTCATCGGCGCCCAGGTATTTGTAGATGGGGCTCATGCTGCTTTGCTGCAGCCCAAAGCTGAACTGGATGCCGAAAAAACCGACATTCATGTTGACGATCTGCCAGAACGACAGATGCGGACGGTGCGTGCTGGCGTCGCTCATGCTGGTTCCCGTTTTTGCTCTTGCTCCCGCTCCAGCCACAGCATATGCCATGGCTGCAAGCCTACCGTGCCGGCCAGCACGCTGCCATCGAGGCTGTTGCGCCACTCGCCTGCGGGCAAAGTGAAACGCTGGCTGGCGCCGCTGAAATTGCTCAGGTTGAGAAACGCGTCGCCGCGCAGCAGCGCCAGCACGGCCGGCGTGTCGGCGGGCAGCACGCTGCGCGGCGCAGCGGCGGCCAGGGCCGGCAAGCGCCTGCGCATGTCGATCAGCTGGCGCAGTGCCAGGTACAGCCGGCCGCTGGCGCTCACGCCATCGTGGCGCCATGCCAGCAGGCTGTCGTCAAATGCGGGGCGCTGCAGCCAGCGACTGTCCATCGCCCGGTCGGGGCGCTGCGTGTAGCTGTGATCGTTGGTCATGCCCAGTTCATCGCCCATGTACAGCACCGGCAAGGCGCCAAAGCTCAAGGCCAGGCCATGCAGCAGCAGCAGGCGGCGCAACGCGTATTCCTGCTCCTGCACCGTGGTGGCGCTTTGCAGGCCGGCCAGCGAGGCGGCCATGCCGTTGCTGCCATGCGCCTTGTCGGCGCTGCTGCTCTGGAAGGCCGCGCCGCGCGCATAGCTGCCGCTGCCGGGCGTGCCGGCAAAGAAGCGGGCGATGCGCGCCAGGCGCGCCGGCCCGTCCGCGCCCGCTTCATTGAGCAGCACGTTCCAGCCGATGTCGTCGTGGCAGCGCACATAACTGAGCCAGCTTGCGGCCGGTGGCAGCGGTGGCGTGGCGGCGATCACCTGCTGCAGCAAGTCCGTGCTTTCCTCCGCCAGCGCGCCCCAGCCGGCAGCCATCAGGCTGCTGTGATAGGCGATATGGCATTCGGGCGCGGCATCGCTGCCAAAGTAGGCGGGCAGCTTGGGCGTCGGCACGATGGCTTCGGCCTTGAGCAATACGCCCGGCGCGACGATGGCGGCAATCGCCCGCAAGGCTTGCAGCAGGCTGTGGGCTTCGGGCTGGTTCATGCAGTCGGTGCCTTCGCGCTTCCACAGGAAGGCCGTCGAATCGAGACGGAATACTTCGATGCCCTTGTTGGCCAGGCCCAGCATGGCGCCGGTCATGGCCGCGAAGACGGCCGGATTGGCGTAGTTCAAGTCCCACTGATACGGATAAAACGTGGTCCAGACCCAGCGCTGGAGCGCCGGCACGAAGGTGAAATTGCCCGGCGCCGCCTGCGGGAAGACCTGACCCACGGTGCGCTCATAGCGGTCCGGCTGCATGCGGTCGGGATAGGTGTGGAAAAATTCGCGCAGCAGCGGATCGCCTGCCTTGGCGCCCAGCGCCCATGCATGGTCGTCGGCCACGTGGTTGAGGATCAGGTCCGAGCACAGGCTGATGCCGGCCGCGCGCAGCTGCGCCGTCAACGCCAGCAAGTCGGCATTGCTGCCCAGCGCGGGATCGACTTCCTCGAAGCTGGCGACGGCAAAGCCGCCATCGCTTTCGCCTGCGCGCGCACGCAAAAACGGCAGCAGGTGCAGATACGTCACGCCCAGTTCACGCAAGTGGCCAATGCGTTCGGCCACGCCTTGCAAATTGGCGCCGAAGCGTTGCACATACGCGCTGTAGCCCAGCATGGACTGGCTGGCAAACCAGTCCGGCTGCGCTTCGCGCTGCGCATCTTGCCGCAGCAGCGCCGGCGCGCGCGCCGCGTACAGCCGGCCCACGCTTTCCATCAGGTCGCCCAGCCAGGGCAGGAAGTCCGGCCGCTGGCCATACAGGCTGCCCAGGCGGTCGAGCAAGACCGCCTCCTGGCGCGCATAGCGGCGCGCCGCATCGTCGCGCAAGTGCGTGGGGAGCGGCGCCAGCAGGCGCGCCAGGGGGCTGCGTATCGACATCATGAATCCTATCCTTGCTTAAAATGCGTATTTCAGGCTGACCTTGACGGCGCGCCCCGTGATCGAGCGGGCCGCATGCCCATCGCCCTCGACTTCCGTATAACCGATCTTGTTGAGCAGATTGTTCGCCGTCAGCGCCACCTGCATTTGCGGCGTGAGCTGGTAATTGACGAAGGCATTGAGCACCTGGTAGGCGGGCAAGGTGATCGTGTGCGCATCGTCGCCCCACGACTTGCCCGTGCCGACCAGGCTGGCGCCCAAGGTGGCGGGGCCCCATTCATAGGTGGGCGCGAGCTGGTAGACGACACGCGCCTGGCGCCGCGGCGTATTGCCGATCAGCGCCACGTCGGCCGCCGCCGTGCCCGTGATCTCGGCATCCGTGAACGTCAATCCGCCATTGATGCGGAAGTCGCCGGCGCTGTAAGCCGCTTCCAGCTCCACGCCCTTGGCTTCATAGCTGTTGGCCGTGCGCAGCTGGGTAGTCGCTTCGTAATTGCTTTCCTTCGTCTTGGCCTGGAACACGGTGACGAAGGTGCTCAGGGGACCTCGCCGCCATTTCACGCCCCCTTCAAGCTGGCGCACGGTGTTCATCGCCACCGGCACGCTGCCATCCAACGGCGTGCCGAACAGGATGCGGTCGGCATTGAAGGCCACGCCTTCGCTGACGCGGGCAAACACGGCCAGGTTGGCTTGCAGCTTGTAGTTCGCGCCCAGCGAGTACGAGGTGTGGCCCAGGGTGTAGTCGACCCGCTGCACCGTCGACGGCAGATACACTTGCGCGCCGGTGGCGATATTGGCCGTGCCGCTGGCATGCTGGCGGTCGCGCCGCAAGCCGCCGTCGAGGTTCAGCGCGCCGCTTTCCCAGGCCAGGTTCAGGTACGGAGACGTCGTGCGGTATTGCATGTCGACGGCGCGCGAGCAGCAGGCGCCGAAGGCGGGGCCGATGTAGCCTGGCGTGCTGCTGGCCGTTTGCAGCAGCGCCGGCTGCTCGCCCGTGGCCTGCATCAGGTATTCATTGAAGTTCCAGGTCAGGCCCAGCTTTTGCTGCGACAGGTACAGACCGGCCGTGGTGGTCAGCTTGCCGCTGCCCATCACAAAAGTCTTGGCCAGCTTGGTGTCGCTCAATGTATTGCTGGCGTCGTCGATCGAGGTATTGAACACCACGGCGGAAAACGCGCGGCCAGTGTAGGGCTTGCCCTGGTTCGGGCCGCTGGCAAATACATAGCTGCCATCGCTGCCGTTATTCGACGGGAAGACGCCGGTGAAGCGGCCCGAATTGTCGGCGTAGCGGAAGTTTTCGCTCACGCTCCAACCCTGCCCCAGCTTGAACGACGCTTCCAGGCCCACGGTGTCGCTTTTGACGTGCAAGCCGTCGTTGACGCGGGTGGCCACGCGCTGGTTATCCTTGTTCAGCACCATGTCCGGCACCCAGTACGGCGAATAGAAACTGGCCTTGCGCGGGTCGATGCCGGCGATTTCCCCGATGCGGCCATTGCGCACGCTGACCGGCACCGGCAGGGCCGTGGGTGACTGGTCGTCGAGGTGCTTGAACGACAGGCGCACGAAGCCGCTGTCGAATTCATGCGTGACATTGCCGCGGATCTGGCCGCCCTTTTCGCTGTTGACGCCACTGTGGCGGATGCCTTCGCCCGTGCGCCAGGAGCCGCCGATGAAGAAGCGCGTGCGCTCCGAAATCGGCGCGCCATAATCGAAGTCGACCCTTGTCTGGTCGTAGCCCAGGCCGCGGCTGATGGCCACGCTGCCGCCCTTCTCCTTGCCGTTCTTGCTGATGAAATTGATGATGCCGCCCGGCGAATTGGTGGCCAGGGTGGAGGCCGAACCGCCGCGCACCACTTCCAGGTGGTCCAGGGTGGAATCGATCTTGACGAAGCTGTCGGGCGTGGTGAAGTTGAAGTCGCCAAACTGCAGCACCGGCAAGCCGTCTTCCTGGATCTGCACATAGCGTGCGCCGCCGGCGGAAATGGGCAAGCCGCGCACGGTGATGTTGGCATTGCCTTCGCCGCCCGAGGATTCGGCCCGCAAGCCCGGCACCGAGCGCAGGACTTCGGCGGCGCTGGTGGGCGCGTTGTGCAAGATGGTGTCGAGTTCCATGCTGCTGACGGAATTGCTCGATTTCATTTTGGACGTGCCGCCGGTGGTGCCCGTGACCACGATGCGTTCCAGATTCAGGCCATCGGCCGGGGCGGCGCTGGCGGTGTCGGGGGCGGACTGTGCTTGGGCGGCGCCCCATTGCAGCAGGGCCAGGGTGACGGCTGCGGCCATGCAGCCGCGTTGAGCAGTACGTGTCTTCATCTTGTCTCCAGTGTTGTATGCCGATGCATCGAGGTATCGGCTTGTTATGTGTCCTGGCCGCTGCATGCCGTGACGCGCTGGCTGAGCCGGTACGTCATTATTCAACGAATAAGAATTTATTGCAATCGATTGCAATCGAGCACTGCAACATGAAAATTATGTTGTTTTTAAGAGAATACTACGGGCAAGATAGACGGGAAAATGCGATGCTTGACGCGACCATAGGTTTTTTCATGCTGCCATGCAGCATGAAAAACAACGGGGAAATTTGAAATTATTGCAATCGGTTGCAACCGATGAGGGATGCGCGCCTCAGCGGCCCGAGGCGCGTACGATCAGCTCGGTTGGCATTTGCTGGGATGGCGCAGGCGCGCCATCGACCAGCGCCAGCAGCGAGGCCACCAGCGCGCGCCCGGCGGCGCGGATCGGCTGACGCACGGTGGTCAAAGGCGGATGGAAATACGCGGCCAGTTCGATATCGTCGTAGCCGACCACGGCCACCTGTTCCGGCACGGCCACGCCGCGCGCGCGCAGGGCGCTGATGGCGCTCATGGCCAGCAGGTCGCTGCAGGCAAAGATGGCGTCGAACGGGAGGTGGCGGTCCAGCAGTTCCTGCACGTCCGTCGCGCCGCCCTGCGGCAGGAAGGAGCCGGCCACGTACAGTTGCGGGTCGGGCGCCAGGCCCTGCGCGGCCAGCGCCTGCGCATAGCCCTGGTGGCGCTGCGCCACTTCGGGCAGCTTGGCGTCGCCAAAGAAGGCGATGCGCGTGCGCCCCGCCGCCAGCAAGTGTTCCGTGGCCAGCCTGCCGCCGGCGACGTTATCGCCGCCAACGGTGCAATACAGCTGCTGCGGCAATTGCGCGCCCCACACGACGATGGGCACCTGACGCGCAGCCAGCTGGTTCAGTTGCTCATGGTGGCGCCACTGCCCGATCAGGATGATGCCGATCACGCGGCCGCTATCGAAGGACTGGGCGGCCGCATCGAGCGTTTCGGCATCCACGCGCGAAATGAGCATGTCGAAACCTTGCTCCGTCAGCGCATCGGCCAGGCTGCCCAGCATGCTGAGGAAGAAGGGGTCGGACAGGTGCTGGCGCGTGGCCGCGTCATACGGCACCACCACGCCGACCGTGCGGTTCTGTTTCAGGCGCAGGTTTTGCGCGCCGATATTGATGGAATACTTGAGCGAACGGGCCAGTGCGATGACGCGTGCGCGCGTCTCTTCATTGACCAGAGAACTGCCGCTCAGGGCGCGCGACACGGTGGACGTGGATACGCCGGCCAGGCGCGCGATATCGGCCATCTGCAGGCGTTGCTGCGCCTTTGAATCGGTACCGGTCATCGTACGCTCACTGCGGCACGGTGTCCTTGAACGATGGCCGCTCGGACAGTTTGTCGAACAGGCGCGCCAGCGCCGGATGGTCCGCGCGCCAGTCGATTTCCGGAAAACGGAAGCTGAGCCAGCCCAGGGCGCAGCCCACGGCCACGTCGGCCAGGGTGTAGTTCTTGCCGGCGCAATACGCGCTCTCGCCCAGGCGCGCCTCGAGCGCTGCCAGGCCCAGCGTGATTTTGTCGAGCTGGCGCGCGATCCAGGCCGCGCTTTGCTGCTCGGGCGGGCGCTGCGTGCGCTCCAGGCGCACCAGCACGCCCGCGTCGAGGATGCCGTCGGCCAGCGCTTCCCAGTTCTTGATATCGGCCCGCTCGCGGCCATTGCCGCCGGCCGGCAGCAGCTTGCACACGGGCGTGAGCGTGTCGAGGTATTCGACGATGACTTTCGAATCGATCAATGTGCTGCCATCCTCCATCACCAGGCAGGGCACCTTGCCCAGCGGATTGGCTTGGGCGATGCGGGTTTCCGGCAGCCACACGTTTTCCAGCTCGAAGACATAGTCGAGCTTTTTTTCCGCCAGCACGATACGGGCTTTGCGGACATACGGGCTGGCGAGCGAGCCGATCAGTTTCATAGGTACTTTAAGGTGAAGGAGCAGCAATCAGTATAGCATCGGCGGCAGCGGCGTTTGGCAGCACCCGCCTGGCGCTCCCTCGGGTGTGGCACGCATGCCGCATCGGGGCCGGATTCGGCCAAAATGGGGGCCATCCACTGCCGCCGGACGGCTGGCCAGCGGCCAGCGGTGGTAAAATCACCCTTTACTGTGGCGCCGTCAGTGTTGCTGTATTGCGATAGACCTGCCCTCCCCGCGCGCCACACGCCAACCGTTTCTTTAACTTGCGTCCGCTCTCATGACTTCTACACCTCCGTATTCCACGCTGTCGGCCCTGTCTCCGCTCGATGGCCGCTACGCCAGCAAGACCGATCTGCTGCGCCCGATCCTGTCCGAAGCCGGTTTCATGCACCACCGCGTGAAAGTGGAAATCTCCTGGCTGCAAGCGCTGTCGCAAGCCGGTTTCGCTGAAATCAAGCCGTTCTCGGCAGAGGCGAGCGCCCTGCTCGACAAGATGGCGGCCGATTTCTCGGAAGCCGACGCGGCCCGCATCAAGGCCATCGAAGCGGTCACCAACCATGACGTCAAGGCGGTCGAGTACTGGCTGAAGGAACAAGTGGCGGATGTGCCGGAACTGGTGGCGGCGTCGGAATTCATCCATTTTGCCTGCACCTCGGAAGACATCAACAACACCTCGCACGGCATGATGCTGAAAGCCGCGCGCGATGGCGTGATGCTGCCGGCATTGAACGGCCTGGTAGCCAAGCTGACGCAGATTGCGCACGACAATGCCGACGTACCGATGCTGTCGCGCACGCACGGACAGACGGCCAGCCCGACCACCCTGGGCAAGGAAATGGCCAACGTCGTGGCCCGTTTGCAGCGCGCCGTCAAGCGCATCGAACAAGTGGAAATCCTTGGCAAGATGAATGGCGCCGTCGGCAACTACAACGCCCACCTGTCGGCCTACCCAGGCTTCGACTGGCCGGCATTCTCGCAGGCCGTCATCGAACAGCGCCTGGGCCTGGTCTTCAACCCGTACACGATTCAGATCGAGCCGCATGACTACATGGCCGAACTGTTCGATGCCTTCGCGCGCGCCAACACGATCTTGCTGGACCTGAACCGCGATATCTGGACGTATGTCTCGCTGGGCTACTTCAAGCAGAAGCTGAAAGCGGGCGAAATCGGTTCGTCGACCATGCCACACAAGGTCAATCCGATCGACTTTGAAAACTCGGAAGGCAACCTGGGCCTGGCCAACGCCATCCTGAAACACCTGTCGGAAAAACTGCCCGTCTCGCGCATGCAGCGCGACCTGACCGATTCGACCGTGCTGCGCAATATCGGCGTGGGCCTGGGCTACACCCTGCTGGCCTATGACAGCTGCCTGCGCGGCCTGAACAAGCTGGAAGTAAACCACGCGCGCCTGGCGCAAGACCTGGACGCGACCTGGGAAGTGCTGGCCGAACCCGTGCAAACCGTGATGCGCCGCTATGGCATCGAAAATCCGTACGAGCAACTGAAAGAGCTGACGCGCGGCAAGGGCATCTCGAAAGAAGCGCTGCAAACCTTCGTCAATGGCCTAGCCATTCCGCAGGATGCCAAGGACGTGCTCCTGACCATGACGCCGGGCAACTACATCGGTATCGCGGCGCAATTGGCCAAAGCAATCTAAGCCACAATCTGTACCTGGATCAAGCAGATCCACTCCCGCGGGGCGGCCAGCACATAAATGCTGCCCGCCCCGCGTTTTTTCTGGCAATCTTTCTTGTAGAATCTGCAGCACGCAGCGCAATTTGCTTTTCTTTGGTATATTAGGCCGAATTAGTCCTAATGCGTACTACTTTCAAGAAAGCCGCCGATGCAACGCTACACCACCACCGCCATCATCCTGCACTGGCTGACCGCCCTGCTGATCATCAGCGCCTTTGTCATGGGCCTGGTCATGACGGACATTCCCGGCCTGACGCCCACCAAGCTCAAATATTTCTCCTGGCACAAGTGGCTGGGCGTGACCGTGCTGGCCATCGCCGCGATCCGCCTGCTGTGGCGCAAGGCCAACGTGCCGCCGCCGCACCCGGCCAGCATGGTTGCCTGGCAAAAGAAGGCGGCCGACGCCATGCACGTGCTGCTGTACATCCTGATCTTCGCCGTGCCCATCTCCGGCTACCTGTACACCCTGGCCGCCGGTGTGCCGGTTGTCTATCTGGGACTGTTCCAGCTGCCGGTCATCATGGCGCCGAACCCGGAACTTAAGCCACTTTTAAAAGAGATTCATTATGTTCTGAACATGACGATGGCCGCCGCCGTGGCCGCCCATGTGCTGGCGGCGCTGAAGCACCAGTTCATCGACCGCGATGGGGTGCTAAAACGCATGCTGCCATAAGAACGTCGAACCAAACCTACTGCGCGTCGCGATTTGCGGCCTGCGATGCTCACTGTGCTAAAAGCACAGTTCCGCTTCTCGGCCGCAACTCACTTCCGCTCGCTACGGTTTTGTCCGGCGTTCCAAGTCCGTCTTAATCTGCTTTGCTCACTGAAACACAGGAAAAAAACAAGATGAAAACCACCCAACGCATCGTCCTCGCTTCCCTGCTGGGCCTGTCCGTGGCCGCCACCGCCGCCACCCTGCTGAAAGTCGATCCCGCCAAGACCAGCGTGTCGGCCGTGTTCAAGCAAATGAACGTGCCCGTGGAAGCGAAGTTCAAGAAATTCAATATCGCCATCGATTACAACCCGGCCACGCCGGACACCTCGAAAGCGTCGGTGGACATCGAGACGGCCAGCATCGATATCGGCGACCCCGAGTACAACAAGGAAGTGGCCAAGAAAGAATGGTTCAACTCTGCCCAGTTCCCGAAAGCCACCTTTGTCTCGAGCAGCATCAAGGCCGCCGGCGCGGGCAAGCTGACGGTAAGCGGCAAGCTGAGCATCAAAGGCAAGACCACCGACGTGACCTTCCCCCTGACGGTGAAAGCCGACGGCGGCAAATATGCGTTTGACGGCGCCCTGCCGATCAAACGCCTGACCTACAACATCGGCGAAGGCGAGTGGAAAGACACGAGCATGGTCGCGGATGAAGTCACCATTAAATTCCATGTTTCTGCTCAGTAATCGCTATACCCCTTGTTCAACCTTAGGATATTCATGACATTCAAGCACTTGATGATCGCCGTACTGGCAGCCGCCGGCGCGGGTTCGGCCATGGCCGCTACCGACACCTACAACCTCGACCCGACGCACACCTTCCCCAGCTTTGAAGCCGATCACATGGGCATGTCCGTCTGGCGCGGCAAGTTCAACAAGACCAAGGGAACCGTGACCCTGGACCGTGCCGCCAAGACGGGCAGCCTGGACCTGGTCATCGATGCCGATTCGATCGATTTCGGCCTCGACGCCATGAACACGCACGCGAAAAAAGCGGACATGTTCAATGTGGAAAAATTCCCGGCAATCACCTACAAGAGCAAGTCGTTCAAGTTCAACGGTGATCAGCTGGTGGAAGTCGATGGCGAACTGACCCTGCTGGGCGTGACCAAGCCTGTCAAATTGAATGTGAGCAAATTCAAGTGCATCATGCACCCGCGCTACAAGCGCGAAGTGTGCGGCGCCGATGCCAGCGCGGAATTCAAGCGCAGCGACTTTGGCCTGAACTACGGCATGCCGGCGTTCTCGCCGGAAGTCAAGCTGGCCATCCAGGTCGAAGCGATCAAGGCCGATTAAACACGGCCTTGCCGCATGACAAGCCCGCCTCGCTGCCCGCAGCCAGGCGGGCTTTTGCATGCGCGACGCGAATCCGCTGGACTTTTCTATCGTGCGGCATCAGTATCACCTGGCATGATGTTTTTCTAACATGAAAACCACTCACCCATCGCGCGGAGGACTACATGAATTTCATTATCTGGATCGTTATTGGCGGCGTCATCGGCTGGCTGGCCAGCATGGTCATGAAAACCGATGCGCAACAAGGCATCTTCCTCAATATCGTCGTCGGCATCGTGGGCGCCTTACTGGGCGGCTGGCTGCTGGCGCCCCTGTTCGGCACGGGCACCATCAATAGCGACAATTTCAGCGTGTCTTCGCTGCTGGTCTCGTTCCTGGGCGCCGTGATCCTGCTGGGCATCGTGAATCTTTTGCGCCGCGGCAAAATACGCTAGAGCGGCAACACGCCGTGCCTCACGAGGTGGCCGGGCCGCGCAAGCGCCCGGCCATTTTTCATTGCCGCCATGCCACGTATGGACAATACCACAACCGCAGCACGGAAAAATGCGCGCTGGCGGCCGGTTCCTGCCCCTACGGCATCAAGAATGATGTCATTTAAGCAATCATGCAAGAACATGCCACCCGGAAAATGTGATTGACTAGTGCGAGTTCGATACGGATACTCTAGGTCGCCCGCTGAGAAAAACACTGGGTACACGTTGGTTCCGACTTTCCACCATGTAAAAAGACTAGAACTCGAATGAAAAAATCTTTAATCGCGCTCGCCATCCTGAGCAACTTCGCACACGCCGACGAAGGCATGTGGATGCCCCAACAGCTGCCACAAGTAGCCAAGGAACTGAAAGCGGCCGGACTGAAACTCGATCCGACCACCCTGACCAAACTGACCGAGTTCCCGATGGGCGCCATCGTCAGCCTGGGCGGTTGCTCGGCCTCGTTTGTCTCACCACAAGGCCTGGTTGCCACCAACCACCATTGCGTCTACAACAGCGTGGCGGTCAATTCGACCAAGGAGCGCGATTTGCTGGCCAACGGCTTCCTGGCCAAGACTTTCGCTGAAGAATTGCCGGCCGCCCCAGGCAGCCGCATCTTCGTCACCTCGGCCGTGACCAATGTCAGCGACAAGATCATCACCGCCGACGTGGCCAAGCTGCAAGGCAAGGCTCGCATCGACGCGATCGAGAAAAACCAGAAAAAACTGGTCGCCGAATGCGAAAAAGAAGCCGGTTTCCGCTGCACCGTGTCGGCCTATTACGGCGGTCTGGAGTTCTACCTGATCAAGCAACTGGAAATCCGTGACGTGCGCCTGGTGCACGCGCCACCAGCGGGCGTGGGTAAATTCGGCGGCGACACCGACAACTGGATGTGGCCACGCCACACGGGCGACTACGGTTTCTACCGCGCCTATGTCAGCCGCGACGGTAAAGCTGCCGACTTCAGCAAGGACAACGTGCCTTACCAGCCAAAACACGTGCTGAAACTGGCCAAGGATGGCTTGAAAGAAGGCGATTTCGTGATGGTCCTGGGCTACCCTGGCCGCACCAACCGTCACCGTTTGCCATCGGAAGTGGCGTACACGTTTGACTGGAACTACCCGGCCTTCGTGAAAGCGTCGGGCGAAACCCTGGCCATCATCGCGCGCGAAACCAAGGACAACAAGGATGTTGCCCTGAAATACGCGGGTCAAGTCGCTGGCGTGAACAATTACTACAAGAACCGCCAAGGCATGCTGGACTCCTACGCCGGCAGCGACTTCCTGGCGCGCAAGACGACGGAACACGAAGCCCTGAAAACCTGGGTCAACGCCAATCCTGCACGCAAGGCGGAATTTGCCGGCGACATCGAGCAAGTGGAAAAGCTGATCGCCGAGCGCGATGCCGACACCAAACGCGATTTCTTCCTGAGCTATGCACAGCCACGCCTGCTGAACACGGCACGCAGCCTGTACCGCCTTGCGAACGAAAGCACCAAAGCCGATACGGAACGCAAGTCCGGCTACCAGACGCGGGACTTGCCACGCCTGACCTCGAACGTCACGTCGGTCGAGCGTACCTACGATGAAAAAGTCGACAAGGCGCTGGTACTGAACAGCCTGACCAAGTACGCCGCGCAACCGGCAGCACAGCGCCGCGCCAGCTTTGACGCCGCCATCGGCATCAAGGACGGCATGTCGCCAGCCGACCTGTCCGCCGCACTGGACAAACTGTATGCGGGCAGCAAGCTGGCCGACAAGGAAGAACGCGCAGCATGGCTGAAACGCACGCCAGCCGAATTCCAGGCCAGCAAGGACAGCTTCATCCAGGCAGCCGTCGCCATGTATCCGGATTCGCTGAAAAACGAAGCGGAAGACGAAGAACTGGCAGGCAAGATCCAGCAAGCCTACGCCAACTACATGAAAGCAAAAATTGCCTTCATGAAGAGCAAAGGCCAAGCGGTCTATCCTGACGCCAACAGCACCCTGCGCGTGACGTTCGGCAAAGTAGCCGGCCGCGACCATGGCGCCGACGGCACCACCTGGACCGCCTTCACCACCGTCAATGGCGTCGTTGCCAAAGCCACGGGCCAGGGCGAGTTCAATGCACCAGCCAATCAACTGGCGGCGATCAAAGCCAAGGACTTCGGTAAATTTGTCGATGCTAAGCTGAAAACCGTGCCGGTCGACTACCTGGCCACCCTGGACATCACCGGCGGCAATTCCGGTTCGGCTGCCCTGAACGCCAAAGGCGAATTCATCGGCCTGGCATTCGACGGCACGCTGGACTCGATCATTTCCGATTGGGACTACAACAAGGCCAACACCCGTTCGATCCAGGTTGACCTGCGCTACATGCTGTGGAACATGAAACACATCGACCACGCAGACAACCTGCTGAAAGAAATGGGCGCTGAATAACAAGAAGCAATAACCCGGCAACGGGCGCTTTAGCCTGAGCCACTCCTGCGGGAGTGGCTTTTTTTCGCCTAGCGTTTTACTTTGCTAAAGCGGTAAGGCACGGCTTGCTCCGCGCCAAACACTTGCGCGCGACCGCTTCCCAGCGGCAGCATGACCCTCCGGCCATCCTGCAGCAGCAAGGCCAGGTCGGCGCCGGGAAAGCGCTGCGCCAGCAGCCGATAGGCTTGCCGCGCGATACCGGCGGCGGGAATCACGATGCGGTAGTCGCTATCGCCAAAGTCCAGCAGCAGCGCGGGAAGCTCATCCGGCCCCGGCAGCGCCGTGATGCGCAAGCGCGTGCTTCCCTTGACAAGCTCGAAGGCTGACCACGGGGGCAAGGTACGCCGCGTGGAGCCGATCTGCAGTTGCGGCGCCTGGCCCGCCTGCGCCGACGTCAGCAAGAGGTCCGACCGTTCTTCCGACACTGCACCATCGATGGCCAGCAGCCAGCCCCGGTAGCGTATCAGCGCGCCCTGCGCAGCAGCCATGATGGACCCGCCCTGTGCCACCGGCCCCTTGCCTGCTGGCAAGCGCAGTGGCGCCGCCTGCGCCGCCAGGCAAGCCCACCACGCCAGTGCTGCCATCACTGCCTTGCCCATGCCGCCTCCCCTTGCGCGTGAAACGTATTCATAACACAAGTACTGCCGCAAGTCCCTGCGGCGCCTCAAGGCAGAAGCGCCGGTGCTACAATTGGCCCCTAGCGGGCGTACTTACCCAGCGCGCCTTCCCCCTCCCAGACTCAGACCGCTATGCCACCAGACTTGCGCACGACCTACGAACTCGGTAACCACAACCAGACCACGACCTGGCTGGAATGCATCACCTTCTACAAGGATCTCGCCGCACGCTATCCGCACGTGCTGCACTTCGAACAGATCGGCCTGTCCGATTCGGGCGTGCCCATCCACGCTGGCGTCGTCAGCGCCGACGGCGTGTTTGACCGCGAGCAGATCAAGCGCGCAGGGCGCACCGTGTTCTTCAACAACAACGGCATCCACCCGGGCGAGCCGGAAGGCATCGACGCCTGCATGGCTATCGTGCGCGACCTCTGCACGCAGCCCGAACGCCTGGCGGCGCTGGGCAGCACCGTGCTGCTGTTCATTCCGATCTACAACGTCGATGGCAGCCTGAACCGCGCCAACACCTCGCGCGTGAACCAGGATGGCCCGGAGCAATTCGGTTTCCGCGGCAACAGCCGCCACCTGGACTTGAACCGCGATTTCATCAAGTGCGACAGCCTGAACGCGCAAGTATTCAACCGCTTGCTGGCCAGCTGGGACCCGGACGTGATGGTCGACACGCACACGTCGAACGGCGCCGACTACCCGTACACGATGACCCTGATCCACACACAGACGGATAAGCTGGGCAATGGCCTGGGCCCCTTCCTGCAAGACACCATGCTGCCGCACATCTTTGCGCAGATGGAAAGCGCTGGCTGGCCTACCTGTCCTTACGTGAATCCCGTCAAGGATAGTCCCGACCACGGCATCGCCGAATTCCTCGAAGTGCCCCGTTTCTCCACCGGTTTTGCGGCCCTGCATCACGTCATCGGCTTCATGCCGGAAACGCACATGCTCAAGCCGTTTGCCGACCGCTACGCTTCCATGCGCGCCCTGCTCGACATCACGATGGCGTTTACCATCGAGCATGGCGAACAGATCCAGCAATTGCGCGCGCAAGCCAAGGCGGCCGGACGCACGCAAGCCGAATGGCCCATCCACTGGGCCATGAACGAAGCACTGCCGTCGACCTTCCCCTTCAAGGGCTATGCGGCGCAGTACACGCCGAGCGTGCTGGGGGACTACCAGCGCCTGTCGTATGACCGCTCGCAGCCGTGGGAACGCGATATCGCCTACTACAACCGCTTCGATGCGGACGTCACCGTGGCCGCACCGAAAGCCTATGTGGTGCCGCAAGCCTGGCGCGAAGTCATCGAGCGCCTGCGCTGGAACGGTGTCGAAATGAGCCGCATCACCGCCGAACAGACCTTAACGGCGCGCTATTACCACATCACCAATGTCGGCACGCGCGCCACCGCCTACGAAGGCCACATGTTCCACGACACCGTGGAACTGGAAGCGCGCACGGGCGAATTCACCGTACAGGCGGGCGATTATGTCGTCAGCCTGGACCAGGACAACGCGCGCTACGCCGTGGAAACGCTGGAACCGCAGGCGCACGACAGCTTCTTCCGCTGGGGCTTCTTCAACAGCATGCTGGAGAAGAAAGAAGCGTTTTCCGATTATGTGTTCGAAGACATGGCATCCGAATTGCTGCGCGATGAGCCGGCGCTGGCTACCAAGTTCGCCGAGTGGAAAGCCGCCAACCCGGCCTTGCTGAGCAATCAGGAAGCCGTGCTCGATTTCATTTTTGAGCACTGCCAGCGCTTTGCCGAGCCCGAGTGGCGGAGATATCCCGTCATTGCCCTGATGTAAATCCGGGCTGTAGCGAATGCAACATCCTGGCGCCGCATCGGAGACCCCGGTGCGGCGCCTCTTTCTGTGCCCTACCCACAAGGTAATCCCATGCACTACGCACTGAACCTGCGCACCTTTATTTACAGCCATTATTTCTACCTGGGCTTGCGCGTGGCCATCGGGCTGGTCGGCCTGGCCTTGCTGGTCCAGGAAATCAGCGACAGCGCCACCGCCATGACGGTGTGCATCGGCGCCCTGTGCACGACCTTGATGGACATGCCCAGCCCGCTGCGCCACAAGTTCAACGAAATGCTGGCCTCGGTGCTGCTGTGCAGCGCCGTCACCTTGCTGATCAGCCTGTGCGGCCCCGTGCAGTGGCTCTTGATGACGGTGCTCGTCCTCGTCAGTTTTCTCGCCAGCATGATGGTGGTGTACGGCAAGAAATCCATGCCCTTGCAACTGGCCGCCCTGTTCATCATGACCATGTCGATGGAGCATCAGATGACGTGGCAGCAATCGTTCCACCACGCGGGCCTGTTCATGCTGGGTGGCTTGATCTATCTGGCCTACGCCATGGCCATCGCCTGGGTCTTGCGCCACCGCATCAAGCAGCAAGTGCTGGCCGAAGCCCTGTTCGAACTGGCCGCCTACATCGACATCAAGGCCGATTTCTACGACACGCGCTTCAATCTGACGGAGCAATTCAACAAGCTGGTGCGCCATCAAAGTATCCTGGCCGACCGCCAGCAGGCGTCGCGCGACCTGATTTTGCGCAGCCACAAGAACAGCAAGGATGCCATCGTCGTGCAGGTGCACGTGTGCATGCTGGATTTATACGAACTGATACTCTCGACGCACACGGATTACGCGCTGCTGCGCCAGCACCTGGCCGACTCTGACGTGCTCAAATCCCTGCACGACCTGGCCTACAAGGCGGCGCGCGACATCGAAGCCGTGGCGTATGCTGTCACGCGCAAGCGCGCCTCGTATGCGCAGATCAGCTATGACAAGGAATGGCTTGATATCGAAGCAGAAATTGCCCGCCTGCACGCAAAAGGCGACGGTGCGCAGGAAGCGCTGGCGACCCTGCGCGCGCAGCGCAACAAGATCCGTGCCATTTTAAAAATGATAGCCGAGCTGCACCTGGCCACGCAAAAAATCTATGCCGACGTGCCGTTCTGGAGCGGCGCGGACATGGCGCCGTTTTTGTCGCAGCAAAAATATGAGCTGAAAACCCTGCTGTCGAATTTGCGCCTGGACTCGCCCATATTCCGCTTTGCCCTGCGCGTATCGATGGCCATCTCGGTGGGATTGCTGATTGGCCACTGGCTGCCGTACGCGGCGCACAGCTACTGGATTGTGCTCACCATCGTCATCATTCTGCGTCCCACCTTCAGCATGACGCGCCAGCGCCGTGCCGACCGCATCATCGGCACCATCATCGGCTGCGTGGTCACGGCCATCGTGATCCGCTTCGTGCACAGCAATATCGTGCTGATGGCCATCCTGTTCCTCTCCATCGTGGCCACGCCCACCTTCATCTATCTGCGCTACCGCTACACGGCCATCGCCGTCAGCCTGATGATCTTGCTGCAAATGCACCTGGTGGCGCCCAGCAATCCGAACCTGGTCAGCGAACGCCTGATCGATACCCTGATCGGCGCCGCCGTGGCCACCGTGTTCAGCTTTGTGCTGGCCAACTGGGAATACCAGAGCCTGCCACGGCTGGTGCGCCAGGTACTGAATGTGAACTTGAGCTATATGCAGGCCAGCTTTGAGCTGCTGCAGGGGAAATGTTTCGATGACTTCGCCTACCGCATCGAGCGCAAGCGCCTGATGGACAGCCTGGCCGCGCTCAGCTCGGCACTGGTACGCATGCTCGATGAACCGGCCAGCAAGCAGCGGGCCGTGGAAGACATCAACCTGTTCATCGTGCAAAATTACTTATTGGTGGCCCACGTGGCGGCACTGCGCTCCATCCTCGGGCGCCACGCCAGCCAGCTGCCTGTCGCGCCCGTCAATGCCTTGCTCAGCCACAGCCATACGCAAGTGTGCCTGACCCTGTCGCGCGCGCTGGAGCAGCTCGACGACAAGGCCACCATCAGCGCCCCGCTGGCTACCCCTGGCGCACCGCCCGTCAGCGAAGTGGCCTGGTCGGGCTGGCCGCTGGTGCAGCGACGTATCCGTCTGTTGCAGGCTGATGCCGACAAGATCGTGGTACATAGCGCGGCGATCGTGCACATCGTCTCACCGCGTACCTGACAAAAAGTCCATGGCGGTGTTGCCGCGCCTCGTCGTACATTCGTACTGCCTTCGGCACGGCGCCTAGCCCTGAACATTTTGTCAGCCGCTTTATCCAGGCTGGCCTGCCTGTGGCAGGCCACTGATCACTACTTCAGATACCGTTCAAACCAGCCAATAGTGCGCTGCTGCAAGTCGCGCTGGTGCTCGGGCTTGCGGAAGGAATGGCCTTCGCCGTCATAAATGAACAGGCTGGACGGCACGCCCATGGCGCGCAAGCCGTGCCAGAATTCCAGCGACTGGGCGGCCGGCGTTTCCACGTCGCGCTCGCCTACATAGATCAGGGTGGGCGTCTTGGCCGCCTTGATCGATTCGATGGGCGAAGCCTTGCGGTAGACGGCTGGATTGTCATACGCGGAAGCGCCAAAGAACGGGATCATCCACTGGTTGATGCCGTTCTGGCCGTAATAACTGATCCAGTTCGACACGCCCGCACCCGCCACGGCCGCCTTGAAGCGGTCGCTGTGCGTGACGCCCCACATGGTCATGAAGCCGCCATACGAATGGCCGATCAGTCCCAGGCGCTGGCCGTCGACGGGGGCCACTTTTTCCACCGCATCGATGCCGGCCAGGATGTCGCGCCAGTCGCCGCCGCCAAAGTCCGCCATGTTGGCGCGCGTAAATGCCTGGCCCTGGCCAAAGCTGCCGCGCGGATTGGGCAGGAAGACGAAATAGCCTTTTTGCGTCAATTCCTCGATCACGGTGCTCGCTGCCACATAACGGGGCGAGGCGGCAGCGCCTGGGCCGCCATGCACGTTGACAATCATCGGGTAGCGCTTGCCGGCCTCCACCGACAACGGCCCCAGCAGCCAGCCTTGCACCTTGTATTGCTCGTTGTTCCAGCCCACGTTCTGCACCGTCAGCTGCGGCGCAAAGCCGTCATTGTCGCGCGTGATCTTTTTCAGCTGGCCCACCGGTCCCGCCACCAGATAGCTGGCGTGCGTAAAATCTTCCTGCGTGGCAGCCGCTTGCCGGCCATCGGCGCTGAACGACAGACGGCCATCGCTGCCGCTGCTGCTCAGTTCACCAAGCAGCACCGGCTGGGCCGGACCAGTCTGCGCATCGACAGGCACCAGCGCCAGCTGCGAATCGATCAGGGCCGTTGCCAGCAAGCCGGCGCCGCGCCAGACGACGCCATTGAAGGTACCGCGGTAGTCGGGTGTGAGATTGCGCGGCGTGCCGCCGGCCAGCGGTACGGTATAAATATCGCCGCCGATGGAGCCGAAGTCGCTCATCAGGCCGCCGATGAAGACCACCGTCTTGCCGTCCGGCGAGACGGAAGGCAGGTTCAGCTGCATGGCCGGTGAGGCGATCACGCGCAGGGCGCCCGTGGCCGCCTCAATATGGCTGAGCTTGGCAACCCACCAGTTGCTGTCGCCATTGCCTTGCGCGCTGGTGGCAACAAAGCCACGGCCATCGGGCGTCCAGCTGTATTCATATACATAGGTGTCGCTGGGTGACAGCAGACGCGCTTCGCCGCCGCTGGCAGACACGACGGCGATGCGCTGGGCATCGTCTTCGCTGCCCACTTCGCCCACCTGGCGCGCACCCGCCTCCACGGCGCCGGCCAGCTTGCGCGCACCCACCGTGGCGAGCAGGGCCAGCTGCTTGCCGTCCGGCGACCAGCGCGCCGTGCTGGCCACGCCTTTGATACTGGTCAACACCCGCGCTTGCGCCTGTGCCATCGTGGCCAGGTACAGATGCGCCATGCCAGCCTTGGCGTCGTAGCCGATGAAGGCCAGCTGCCTGCCATCGGGCGACCAGCCGGGCTTGTCATAAGAACACACGGCACACGGGTCGAATTGCTGCACGATGGCGCCATTGGCGGCGTCGCGCACGACGATGGCGGCATGCGGACGCTGCGGCTGTTCGCCCACCTTGCTCGATTCGATGGCGGCGATGCGCTGGCCATTGGCCGACAGGGCCACGGCGCGGTAATCGTGCAATGCCAGCTCGGTTGCAGGGGCGGCTTGCGCCACGCTCCCCAGAAGGCTGCTTGCCAGCAAGCCGCAGGCGGCCAGATCAGTTATTTTCATCATGTAAATTCCGGTTAAGAATAAAAAAAACCGCCGGCAAGCGCGGCGGTTTTGGATGGAGCAGATTGCATTAGCGGGCCTTCTTGCCCAAGTGCGAATGCCGCATGCTGTACAGGAAATAAATGGCCACCGTTACCGCCATCCACACGCTGAACACGACAAACGTCGTATGCGGCAAATCGCGCATGATGTACAGGCAAGCCAGTATGCTCAGGCCTGGAATCACGTAGGGCCCGAACGGCACGCTGAAGCCTTCGATGCGGTTGGCGCCCTGCTTGTGGCGCAGCACGGGCACGGCAACCGAGACCACCATGAAGGCAGTCAGGGTACCGATGCTGACCATATCCCACAAATAAGTTGCATCGATGGCGCCGGCCACCACGGCCACCACCAGGCAGACGATGATGGTATTGCTGACCGGTACCAGGGTGCGCGGGTGGATCTTCTGGAACGACTTCGGGATCAGGCCGTCGCGGCTGACGGCAAACAGGATGCGCGTCTGGCCATAGATCGTCACCAGGGTCACGCTGAAGACGGAAATGACGGCGCCGGCCGACAGCACCAGCGCGGGCCAGGTCTTGCCCGTGACGTTTTGCAGGATCACCGCCAGGCCCGCTTCCTGGCCTTCGAACAATTTCGCCTGCTGCGCACCGAGGGCCGCCACGGCCACCAGCAAATAAAACACGGTGACGATGAGTAGGGCGCCGAGAATGCCGCGCGGCACATTGCGCGTCGGGTTTTTCACTTCATCGCCCGCGGTGGCCACCGTATCGAGGCCGATGAAGGAGAAGAACACAGTGCCGGCGGCGGCCGTCACGCCCGTCATGCCGGCAAAACCCTTGCTATTGTCAGTATTAAAGAAGGGAAAGAAATTGTCGGCATTGAATCCGGAAAACGCGATGATGATGAAAAACACCAGGATCGCCAGCTTGATGATGACCATGATGGCGTTCATCAGGGCCGATTCCTTGGCGCCGCGCAGCAGCAAGAAGCCGCACATGCAGATCAGAAAGATCGGCGGTAGGTTGATGTGGCCGGCATGAAACTCCATGCCATGCGGACCGGAAACGATCATCGGCGTGCGCAGCATCTCGGGAATATGCCAGCCGAAGGCATTTTCCAGGAAGTTGTTCAGGTAGGACGACCAGCCGATGGCCACGGCACTGCCCGCCAAGCCGTATTCTAGCAGCAGACAGGCAGCCATGATGAAGGCAAGAAACTCGCCCACGGTGGCGTAGGCAAACGAATACGAGGAGCCAGAGGCGGGTATGCGAAACGACAATTCCGCATAGCACAAGGCTGTCAGGCCGGCCGTGATGGCGGCGATCAGGAACGACAGGACGACCGATGGGCCCGCCTTGGGGACGGCTTCGACCATGGTAAAGAAAATACCCGTGCCGATGGTGGCGCCGACGCCGATCATGGTGAGGGAAAACAGGCCGATGGACCGGCTCAAGCCACTGCTGCTGAGGCCTTCACCATATTCGACCGTGGTATCGATCGGCTTGGTGCGGCAAAGTTTCTGGACCAGGGTTTGGCTCACTCGACTTCCTTTATGAGGCACACGTATTTTCGCATGACGGGTAAAAACAAATAGCGCTCCGGCCTTGAGTAACCCCCAATAAATTCTTGTGTTTTCTAGCTTCCATAAGTGGCGCGCTGCTGCGTTACCCATCGCTAGCAGTGCTCGCACTGCGTCGCGCCGGGCGCCTTGCATCACATCCACTTCTGTTTGCTATAAATTCACAATAATTTCCTGACGATTACTTACCTGGGAAAAAACCGGAAAGATCGCGTCCATTTTCAAAACTAAGCGATTATAGGGCTTTCATCGGCTCAGCTAAACAGAAGTTTGATGTAAGGAAACAACGCCAGGCGTGCGCCGCAAAACGCGTGTTGGCGCCAGGGAAGCATGGAATTGCCAATATGAAAGAAAAAGCGCGCCGCTGCAGGGGCAGGGGCGCGCTTTTCGCTCAGCTCAACTACGCTGGATTACTTCTTGACGTGGGGCGCATCGGCCGTCGGCCAGCCTGCTTCGTAGCCTTGCGGCACGTCGTCGCGCCGGTCTTTCGGCGCCAGGCCCAGCACGTAGTACAGCACCGTCAGCAGAATCAGCCAGGCTGGTCCCACCATCAGGGCGATGCGCGTATCAGGGAAATACGCCATCAAGCCGATCACCAGCGCCAGGAAAGCCAGCGAAATCCAGGAACCGTACGGCGCGAACGGCATGCGGAAGGCCAGGTTCTTGATTTCCTGCGGGCTCAAAGTCTTGCGGAACTGAATCTGCGTGACCAGGATCACGCCCCAGGTCCAGACGGCGCCAAAGGTGGAAATCGAGGTGACCCAGATAAACACTTTTTCCGGCACCAGGTAGTTCAGCAGCACGCCCAGCAGCAGGGCAAACACGGACACCAGGATGGCCCGGCGCGGCACGCCGCTGGCCGTGGTTTCCGCAAACGCCTTCGGCGCCTGGCCTTGCAGCGCCAGGTTGTACAACATGCGGCCCGTGCTGAAGATACCGCCATTGCACGACGACAGGGCTGCTGTCAGCACGACGAAGTTGATGATGCCGGCGGCCGTCTTGATGCCCAGGCGTTCAAACGTCATCACGAAGGGGCTGCCGGTGGTGCCGATTTCATTCCATGGGTAAATCGACAGGATGACGAACAGCGCGCCGACATAGAAAATCAGGATGCGCCAGAACACCGAATTGATAGCGTCGGGAATCGATTTCTTCGGGTTTTCCGCCTCGCCGGCCGTCAGGCCGATCATTTCCACGCCCAGGTAGGCAAACATCACCATCTGCAGCGACATCAGCACGCCCTGCGCGCCATTCGGGAAGAAGCCGCCATGCGTCCACAGGTTCGAGATGCCGATGGCCACGCCGTCGTTGCCCAGACCGAAGACGATCATGCCCGTACCGCCGATGATCATCAGGATGATGGTGACCACCTTGATCAGGGCGAACCAGAACTCGAACTCGCCGTAGGCTTTCACGGCCAGCAGGTTGATGGCGCCCATGGAACCGAGGGCCGCCAGGGCCCAGATCCAGCGCGGCGTGTCGGGGAACCAGATGCCCATGTAGATGGCGACGGCGGTGATTTCCGCTACGCACGTGACCAGCCACAGGAACCAGTAGTTCCAGCCCGTCAGATAGCCTTGCAGGGGGCCCAGGTAATCCTGGGCGTAGCGGCTGAAGGAGCCGGCCACGGGATTGTGCACGGCCATTTCGCCCAGCGCGCGCATGATCATGAAGATGACCGCGCCACCGATGATATACGACAGCATGATGCCGGGACCGGCCATCTTGATAGCGTTGCCGGAACCCAGAAACAGGCCCACGCCAATCGCAGCGCCCAGCGCCATCAGGCGGATTTGCCGCTCGCCCAGGCCGCGGTGCAAGCCTTGTTCATTCGTTTTCATTACGTGTCTCCGTTTTTTCTTGAATACACCAATCCCTCCACCCCAATGGCGGTTCCGCTCTTGCTGGAAAGGAGGAAAAGGCTGGCCGGCGGCTGAGCGCCGGCATGCTCATGTGGTCAGGCTACTGCGTCAGGCCAGTTCGGCGATCAGTTCGATCTCGACGCAAGCGCCGAGCGGGATTTGCGCCACGCCGAAGGCGGAGCGGGCATGCTTGCCGCTGTCGCCGAAGACTTCGACGAACAGTTCCGAGGCGCCATTGGTCACCAGGTGCTGTTCCGTGAATGTGGAGGTGGAATTGACCAGGCTCATGACCTTGACGATGCGTTTGACCTTGTTCAAGTCGCCGCCACACGCGTCTTGCAGGGTGGCGATCAGTTCGATGGCGATGCCGCGCGCAGCGATCTTGCCTTCTTCCGTCGTAACGTCCTTGCCCAGTTGACCGACCCAGACCTTGCCATCCTTCTTGGCCAGGTGGCCGGACAGGAAGACGGTGTTGCCCGTGCGGGCATGCATCACGTAAGCGGCAGCTGGCGCAGCAACAACTGGCAATTCGATGTCGAGGGCCTTGAGTTTTTCGTAAAACGACATGCTATTTCTCCAAGAAAACAATATAAACGAAACCGAAATTCATCAGCAGCAGAAAAAGGATGATGGCGGGATGACGGCGCCCTGGCAGCGCGGCAGTGACCGACAACAGCGCCAGATTAAACGTCATCATATTGGTGAACCAGCAGTTTTAGTTCACAAATAGGCCCGGTTATTCAGTGGATTATACCGACAATCAAACAAAATTCAGCATCGGTTCATGAAGCATGCTCTACAGGCATCGAGCGTGACTTTTTTCATTAAATTACCACTTTTGCAATGTCAAGCCCTCCGGGTCAAGGTTTATCGCCTGCAAAAATGCCTGGTCGTGCGAAACCACAAGTAACGCCCCCTGATATTGCAGCAGCATCTGCTCCAGCGCCTGCAGGCTGGCCAGGTCCAGATGATTGTCGGGCTCGTCGAGCAATAGCAGTTGCGGCGGCGCCTGCGCATACAGTTCGGCCGCCAGCGCCACCTTCATGCGCTCGCCACCGCTGAGCAAACGGCTGGGCATGGTGGCGCGCGCGCCGGCAATACCCAAAAGCGCCAGCCGCGTGCGCAAGGCCCCTTCCGCCACAGTGCTATTGCGAGCCTGCAAGCGTTGCACGGCGCTCCACTCGCCGTCTTGCAGTCCTGCATGCTGGTCCAGCCAGGCCACCTGCGCATGGCAGCGCAGTTCGCCGCTGGCGGGCGCCAGCTGCCCGGCGATCACGCGCAGCAGGGTCGACTTGCCGCTGCCATTGTCACCCGTCACGGCCAGCCGGCGCGGGCCGCTCAGTACCAGGTTGATCGCTTGCGCCTGGCCATGCGGCAAGACCACGTCGCGCAGTTCCAGGATCAGTTTCCCGTTGGGCACCAGGCTCTCGGGCGCCAGCAGCAGCCGTTCGGCCTCGGGCGCGCAGCGGGCGCTGGCATCCATCACCCTTTGCTGGCGCGCCTGCTGCGCCTCTTGTGCGCGCAGGCGCAGCTTGCCCTGGCTATCCTGGCTTTTCTCCTTTTTCGCATCGAGCAAAAGCTTGCTTTGATTGCCTTCGCGTCCCTCGCGCTCACCGCGTCCGACACGCCGCTGCTGGCGCTCGACTTGCTGCTGCGCCTCGCGCTGTTCGCGCCTGACACCGGCCTTTTCCGCCTGCAGGGCAGCGGCGTAGCCAGCCTGCTCCAGCGCGCGCTGCTGCGCATACACCGGGTAATTACCGCCATAGCTGCGCAAGCCCTGCGGCGACAACTCGACGATTTCATCGACGTGCTCCAGCAGGGCGCGATCATGGCTGATCAGCAGCAAGCGGCCCGGCCAGCGTGCCATCTGCGCCACAAGGCGGGCGCGCTGCCGCACATCGAGATGGTTGCTCGGTTCATCGAGCACCAGCCAGTCCGCCTGCGACAGCCAGGCGCCCTGCAGGGCGACGCGCTGGCGCTCGCCACCGCTCAGGCTAGCCGAGCGGGTATCGGCATCGACATGGCGCAAATCGAGCGCATCGAGCGCCTGGCGCAGGCGGGCGTGGGCATCCCAGCGTTCGCCCACCAAGGCGTAGTCGGCCTCGTCAATGCTGCCGGCGGCAATGCGCGCCAGCGCCGCCAGCAAGTCCTCCATACCGGCGAGCGCCGCCACGCTGGGATAGTGTTGCGGATCGAGTTCCTGCGTCACGTAATGCACGCTGCCGTCGCAACGCACGGCACCAGAAGACGGCTGCACCTGGCCCGCCAGCAGACGCGCCAGCACGCTCTTGCCCACGCCGTTATCGCCGACGAGGCCGATACGTTGCGGGGCAAAGGCAAATTGCAAATCGGAAAACAGGGCGCGGCCATCGGGCAGCACAAAGGAAAGACGGTCGAGTTGTAGTAATGCGGGCATGGATACTCCTTGAGCAAGGCTGGCGAACCCGCGCGGCGCAATGCTGCGCTGGCGGGAAGGGCGAGGCCGTGCACAGCACGGCAGTATCAATGGCGCATGTCGAAGCGTCCTGGAGAAATGGGGAAGTAGCGTCAGTGTAGCAGAGCAGGCTTGTCAGCGCTGGCCCAGGGTCGTGTCGCCGAACAGGTGCTTGTACTCGCGCGGCTGCGAGCGCCAGTACTGCGGCGGCGCCGACACTTGCGCGCCCAGCTGGGCCGCCGCATGCCAGGGCCAGCGCGGGTCGAACAGGATGGCGCGCGCCAGCGCCACCATGTCGGACTGGCCGCCCGCAATGATATCTTCCGCCTGCTGCGCCTCCGTGATCAAGCCGACGCTGATGGTGGGCAAGCCGCTGTCGCGCTTGATGCGTTCGGCAAACGCCACCTGGTAGCCCGGTCCCACGGGAATCTGCTGCTGCGGCGAAATGCCGCCGCTGGAGACGTGAATGAAATCGGCGCCCAGTTGCTTGAGTTCCTGCGCGAAGCGCACGCTTTGCTCGATTTCCCAGCCGCCCTCGACCCAGTCGGTGGCGGAGATGCGCACACCCACGGCCACCGTGGCCGGCACGGCGGCGCGCACGGCTTCATAGATTTCCAGCGGAAAACGCATGCGATTGTCCAGGCTGCCGCCATACGCGTCGGTGCGCTGATTCGACAGGGGCGACAGGAACTGGTGCAGCAGATAGCCGTGCGCCGCGTGCAGTTCGATGCCCTCGATACCGAGCGCATGCACGCGCTGGGCGGCCGCCACAAAGGCGCCCTTGATTTGCAGCAAGCCCATCTCGTCGAGGGCGATCGGCACCGTTTCGCCCGGTGCGTGGGCGATGGCGGACGGCGCCACCGTTTGCCAGCCGCCGTCGGCCAGGTGCACACAGGCGCCGCCTTCCCATGGCGCGCGGCTCGATGCCTTGCGTCCCGCGTGGCCCAGCTGCACCACCAGCGGAATCGGCGCGTGGCGGCGGATCGCCTGCACCACCGTGGCCAGCGCAGTCTGGTTCGCGTCCGACCACAGGCCCAGGTCATCGGCCGAGATGCGTCCCTCGGGCGAGACGGCCGTCGCTTCCGTCATCAGCAAGCCCGCGCCGGACAGGGCCAGGTGGCCCAGGTGGATCATGTGCCAATCAGTGGCGTTGCCATTGTCGGCCGAGTACTGGCACATGGGCGCGATGGCGATGCGGTTGGCCACCTGCAGCGGCCCCAGGGCATACGGCGTGAATAGCTGGCTCATGGCGGACTTTCGGAAAGGGGGAAGCACCGATTCTACTGCGCTTTGGACAGCAGGGCTTACACCTGCTTACGTTTGATACAGCGCAAGGGCTAGCCTTGGACAGGCGCGGCCGCTAACCTGGACACATCAATAACACCGGCAATACCACCCCAGGAGAACACATGAACACGACGACCACCGCCAGCCGCATCCACCCCTTGATGGCCGGCGCCGCCATTTCCGTGACCGTCCTGTGCCTGGTGGGCGCGGCGTCCATCGCCGGCATCCTGCCCAATTCGCGGGCGAATGTGCCGGCCGTGCCGGCGGATGTAGCCGCCATGACGCCGGCGAATGCCGCGGCCCTGGCAGCACCGGTCGCAGCGCCCGTCGTCGCGCAGGCGGCCCCGGCACCAGCCCCGGCGCCCGTCGTGCACAAGCGCGTCGTGCACCACACGCAAGTGGCGCAGGCGCGCCCCGCCTACAACGATAACAACGATGGCTACCGCGACACCGCCTACCGCGAACCCGTGCGCCAGCCGCAGCCAGTGCCTGCGCCGACACCGGCCCAGCCCAATTACGTGGGCATCGGCACGGGCGCCGTTATCGGCGGCTTGATCGGCAATCAGGTCGGTGGCGGCCGCGGCAAGGCGCTGGCGACGGTGGCCGGCGTCATCGGCGGCGGCATGCTGGGCAATGCGGTGCAGAATCAGGTTCAGCAGCCGCCCCAGCGTTAATCGTACGGGCCAAGATAGTCGAGCTTGCCCACGGCCACGCCATTGTTGCGCAAAATGGCGTGGACCATGGAAACGTGAAAATAGAAGTTCGGCAAGGCAAAGCCGAGCAGGTAATTGTCGCCCGAGAACGTCTTGCCTTCGTCAGTCCAGTTCAGCACCACTTCCTTCTGCGCGCTGCCGGCCATCTGGCCCGCGTTGACGCTGTCGATGTAGGCGATGGTGTTGGCGATGCGTTCTTGCAACTGCTCGAACGACGCTTCGTTATCCTCGAACTTCGGCGCCGGCACGCCGCTCAGGCGCTCGACCGACATCTTCGACGTATCGCTGGCGCGCTGCACCTGCGCCGTCAAGTCCAGCATGTCGGGCGCCAACTGCGCGCCCAGTAAAATCTCGGGCACGATGCCACCTTCCTCGACATGGGCTTGCGCTTTTTCCAGCAGGGCCGAAACGACCCGCAAGCCGCGGATGAAGACGGGAATGGTTGCCTGATACATGGACACGGACATGGCGAACTCCTGATAGTGAACGATAAGTCAGTGTACCCGAGGCGCTGTTTTCCGGCAGCGCGCGCAATGCCACGCCTGTGCGCCAGCGCACCAAGCGGCACAGATACCCTTACTTGTCCAGATTCACCTTGCCGTCCGGCGTATGGCTGGGCTGTTCCGCCGCTTCGACCTGCGGCGCCTGCTTGGTCTTGCGCTTGCCGCCGAAGAACTTGACGATGGCCGCGCCGCCGCCCACCAGCGCCAGAAGCAGTACTTTCTTGAAGGCCAGCAGCAGCGCCAGCAGTTTGCCAAACAGGCCCAGCTTGCTGGCCACGCCACCGGCCACCAGCGCCGCCAGGCCGTATTCGGCCACCTTGTCCGTCTTGCTGTCGAAATCCGTGTAGCGGTTACCGTCGGTAAATTCCGTGAACGCCGTCACTTGCTGCATTTCTTTCTTGATCGCCTCGATCTGCTGCATGCCGGCGATCGCATTCAGGTTCAACACGCCTTCGCGGCCCAGCACGCGTACGTTGTAATTCAACGAATGCTCGCCGCCATCGACCATCAGATCCTTGGCCCAGTACAGCTTGTGCGTATCCTTGGCATAGCTGGGTTTTTCCGCCCAGCCCATCAGATGGATGCCGGGATAACCGTGCTTCTTGCGCTCCGCATTGTTTTCCAGTACGGATGCCTGCATATCCTTGAGCAATTCGTCGTACTTGATGCTGTCCGCATCGTCATCCTTGATATGACCTTCCTTTTCATACGTGACGATGACACCCCAGCTATCGCGCTCGAGCACGCTGGTCTTGGCGGGCACGATCATGCCCAGCGATTCCATGCCCGGTGGATTGCCCCAGGCATCGACCAGCACGCGCTCGGCGTCCGTCGGCGACAAATAACGGAAGTTGGCGGGTAAATCCAGGGTGGCGATGCCGCCTGGCAAAGTGATCTTGCCACGCTGCAGGTGCAACTGGGCGAGGAATTGCTCGGACGTCATTTCCGCTGCGCCTGCCTTCTCATCGGCAGGGGCGGCAGACGTCAAGCCGGAGAGGGTCAGGCACAGCAGGGCTGTCAGCAGGCGTTTCAACATGATCGGTCCAAGAAATTGCAAAAGGGCAAATATTTTAAACCAGTTGATTGCTTAATGGATAATTATTTCCGTGCGGCATTTTTTCCACAAAAAAGCGCCAGGCGGGTTTCCCCGGCTGGCGCCTGATACTGCGTGATGGCTGGACGATCAGGAGGTACGCACCACCATCAGCCCCGCGCGCAAGCCCACGCGCACATCCGGGTTCGGAAACACCACCAGTTCTTCCGCGTGCTGCACCGTGTACACATGGTCGCCATCGCTGGCAATCACGGCGTGCTGCGGCAGGGACGTGAAATTTTGCGTGCTGCGGTCGAACGCCATGCGGAATTCATCGCTGTGCTTGATGATTTCCTGCGCCACCTTGAACACGTGCGGTTGCGCCTTGACGGGCTGCGCAGGCAGGCCGCGCAGCAAGCCGTCGAGCGCCCGCGACACGTCGTCGAACAGGGACAAATCGTTCTGCCCCAGGGTGCCCACGCGGCCCAGTTCCACCGTGCTGGCGGCCGCGCCGAAATGCTCGGCCGAATAATAACTATACGTGCCGGCCGACTGCGGGTTCATGATGATGGCGCCGATGGCCGCCTGGCCCAGCCAATCGATCAGCTGCGCCTTGGCGTCGTCGGCCACCAGGTCCGGCACGATGGCAAACGTGGGGTACACGGAAGGCCGGATGGCCGTGTGCAAATCCAGGTGCCAGCGCACGGGGCCCGCCGCGCCAAAGAACGCTGTTGTCGCAGCGATCATTTCATCGGCGCGCGCGCTTTCCGCCGCTTGCGCCAGGCTCCCCCGCACGGGGCGGAACATGCGATTCAGGTCGGCGTCGATGAAACGCTTGCCGGCCCGGATCGCATCGACATTGCCCACACAGACGAGCAAGTCGACGGCCAGCGCCGACGCATCGCGCGACAGCGCGTCGAGCAGATGCGCCAGCACTTCGATCGGCCCCGTCTCGTCGCCATGCACGCCCACCGAGACGGCCACGCTGGCGCGGCCCTCATCGGCCTGCGGTTTGACCACTTGCAGCATGCCCGGCGCCGGCAAGGCCACCGTGAAACCGGCGTTGGCAAACAACTGCGCCACGCCGCTGAAATCGGCCTGCGCCAGCGCCTGCACGGCTGGAGGCAAGCCGCCAGCGCCCTGCCCAACTTGTCGTACTTCTTGCGTCATTACACAGCCGCTTCCACTGTCACTTTATTCACAGCCTCGGAGAGCGTCCACACGTCCAGCATGGCTTGCTCCAGTTCCGTCGCCGCCACATAGGCCGACAGGCCCAGCGCGCCCGTCACCGCATCGACCGCCTGGCCCGCATTGCCTTGCTCGGCACGCGCCAGCACCTGCGTCAGCAAGCGCTGTTGCGTGCGGCGCAGCGCTTGCTGCGCGTAGTTGCGCAACTGCTCTTGCGACTTGCCTTGCGCGGCCAGCTTCAGGCCGCGTTCCAGCGTATCGATGCCCGCCTGGCTGCGCAGGGCAAGGCCCACTTGCAGGAAGGCGGCCAGGTCCATCGAGACAGGACGCGGCACGGACAGGGCCGGGAACAGAAAGCCGGCGACGACTTCCAGCGCGTCGACCGCATCCCACGCCTGCACGAAGGCAGGTTTCAGGCCAGGCACCAGCGCCGCTTCGGACTTGATGCCGACCGCTTGCAGCAGCTCGCGCTTCGATTCCGCACCAAACAAACGCGTGAGTTCGGCAAGGCCGGCGCCACGCAATTGCTCGGCCGGCACGGACAAGACGCCCGCGATCATGGTCTGCTGCAGCACGCGCGTTTGCGCGTCGACCTTGATCGACACTTCGCGTGGAATCGTCAAGGCATCCGCATCGAGCGCGTCAAACACGGGCGCCAGGTTCAGCGCCACCCAAGCCTGGCCCCAGGCCAGGATCACGGCAGATTCGTCCACGCCATGTTCCGCCGCCAGGTTGCGGATCATCAGCGGGCCGCAGCGGTTGATCACTTCATTGGCCAGCACGGTCGCCAGGATGGCGTTGGCCAGCGGGTGGTCGAGCGCCGAACGGGTTTCCACCAGCAGCGACGGGAAGTACGGTTTCAGGACCGGCTCGGCCCACGTTTCGTCGATCAAAGGCAGGGCGGACAGAATGCGCTTGAAGCGGTTCTTGACGTTGGCGATCACCACCGCCAGTTCCGGCGTGGTCAAGCCACGGTTATCGAGCTTGCGGCGCGCCAGTTCGGCCACCGATGGCAGTTGCTCCAGTTCGCGCGACAGGGCGCCCTCTTCTTCCAGGCTGGCGATCAGGGCGGCATAGCCATCCTGCACGGCACTCTCGCTTTGCGCCTGCAGCTCGCGCACCAGCAAATGCGTCTGCTGCGTATTGTCGCGCAAGACCAGGCGCTCGACGTCGTCCGTCATCGCATACAGCTCGCGATTGCGTTCGGCTTCCGTCAGCTTGCCCGCATTGACTTCCACGTCCAGCCAGATTTTCACGTTCACTTCATGGTCCGAGCAATCCACGCCGGCCGAATTGTCGATCGCATCGGTGAAGATGCGCCCGCCCGCCAGCGCGAATTCGATGCGGCCAGCCTGCGTCGCACCCAGGTTGCCGCCTTCGGCCACCACTTTCACGCGCAGCTCATTGCCGCTGACGCGGATATGGTCATTCGCGCGATCCTTCACCTGTGCGTGCGTCTCGGTCGAGGCCTTGATGTAGGTGCCGATGCCGCCGTTGTAGAACAGGTCCACCGGGGATTTCAGGATGCGGTGCATCAGTTCTTCCGGCGCCAGCGAGGTTTCTGCGATATCGAGCGCGGCGCGGATTTGCGGCGACAGCTCGATCGTACGGGCGGAGCGCGGATACACGCCGCCGCCTGCCGAGATCAGCTCCTTGTTATAGTCGTCCCACGAGGAACGCGGCAAGGCGAACAGGCGCGCGCGTTCGTCGAACGAGACGGCGACATCCGGTGTCGGGTCGAGGAAGATGTGGCGGTGGTCAAATGCGGCCACCAGTTTCAACTGGCGCGACAGCAATACACCGTTGCCGAACACGTCGCCCGACATGTCGCCCACGCCGACCATGGTGATCGGCGTGGTATTGAGGTCGTGGTCCATTTCATAGAAGTGGCGCTTCACGGCTTCGAATGCGCCCTTGGCGGTAATGCCCAGTTTCTTGTGGTCGTAGCCGTTCGAGCCGCCCGAGGCAAACGCGTCACCGAGCCAGAAGCCGCGCTGCACGGCGATGCCGTTGGCAATGTCGGAGAAAGTGGCCGTGCCCTTGTCGGCAGCCACCACCAGGTAAGGATCGGCTTCATCGAAGCAGACGGTGTCGACTGGCGGCACGATATTGCCCAGCGAACGGTTGTCCGTCACTTCCAGCAGGCTGGAAATGAACAGGCGATACACGGCTTCGCCTTCGGCCGCGATGGTTTCACGCACGGCGTCCTTCGGCATCATCTTGCAGACAAAACCGCCCTTCGCGCCGGCCGGCACGATGACGGCATTTTTCACCATCTGGGCTTTGACGAGGCCCAGCACTTCGGTGCGGTAGTCTTCCATGCGGTCGGACCAGCGCAAGCCGCCGCGGGCGACGGGGCCGCCGCGCAGGTGCACGCCTTCAAAGCGGCGCGAGAAGACAAAAATCTCGCGGTAAGGACGCGGTTCCGGCACCAGCGCCAGGCTGCTGGTGTCGAACTTGAAGATGATCTTGTCGCCGGCTTGATTGTTCTGGAAGTAGCTGGTACGCAGGGTGGCGGCCATCAGGTCGGCCAGCGCGCCGAGGATTTCCTCGGTGTCGGCATGGTTCACGGACGGCAGGCCGGCCTTGATGGTGGTGATCGCCTCCAGGGCGGCCGCGTGCTGCGCGTCGGACAGCGCGGGATCGAAGCGCTGCAAGAAGGCGTCGACCAGGGCTTTCACATGGGCCGGCTGCTTGCGCAGGCTTTCGGCAATGTAGCGCACCGAGAAGCGGCTGCCCGTCTGGCGCCAGTAGCTGGTGTAAGCGCGCACCAGTTGCACTTCGCGCGTCGACAGACCGCCTTCGATGACCAGGCCATTCAGGCGGCCATCTTCTGCTTCATCGTTGAACAGCGCGGCAAACAATTCCTGCGCCACGGCGACAACTTCCGGCTGCGCCAGTTTCGCCGCACTGGCGGCATCGACCGTCAGGCTGGTGACGAAATAGCGCGTGCCATCGGGTGGCGAAATCGAGAAGGCTTGCTCGCGGTCGATCGCCACGCCCGCGTTATGCAGCGCCGGCAGGATGGCCGACAGCGGCGGCACCTTGTTGGCCGAATACAGGCGGATGGTGGTGACGGCACCGGTCTCGATGCGCACGGCCACGTGCGATGGATCGGTGTTGCGCAGGATGGTGTCGAGGTCGCGGAAGGCGACGGCCGGCGCGGTGGCAGCCACGTAATCGAGCGGTAAAGTAGCGCAGAGTTTGCGCAGGCTGGTGCGCAGGGCCACGTCGGGCACGGCGTCGGCCACGGCGGCAAAGCCGTTATGCCAGCCATCGAGCACGCCCAGCAACGGCTGTTCGATATCCGTTTCCAGGTCCAGCGGGTAACGGGCGGCGTGGGCGATCAGGTAGACGCGCGCCAGGGGGCCGTCGGCCACCAGGGTTTGCGTGCTGACGTGCGTGGCGCCGGAACTGGCTTGCAGGGCCTTTGCCAGGCTCGACGCCACGCTGGCGCTGTAGCGCTCGCGTGGCAGGTAGACCAGCACGTTCAGGTGGCGCGCGTACACGTCGCGGCGCGCGAAGACCTTGGTGCGCGGCTGCTTGTACAGCGAGACGACGGCACCGCATACTTGCGCCAGCCAGTCGAGGTCTGCTTCCAGCGCTTCGGTGCGCGGCAAGGACTCAAGGATTTCACGGAATTTCTCGGCGCGGAAGCCTTGCTGACGCACGCCGGCCAGGCTCAATACCTTGGCCACGCGGCCGCGCGCAAACGGCAGCGCCGCCAGTGGGGTGGAGTTGCCGGCACGGGTAAACAGGCCGACAAAGCAATGCTCGCCCAGGATCGCGCCTTGCGCATCCATGTCGCGCACGCCGATGAAGTCGAGCTGCTGGTCGCGGTGCAAAGTACCTGCCACGTCGGCCTTGACGATGGACAGCGCCGATTCGCGCTTGGCCAGGGTGTCGAAGTCGCCGGGAATATTCGCCAGGCAGGTGCTGTAGACCAGGTGTGCCGTATCCTGCAGCACGCCGACGCGGCTAGGAATATCGCGTTCGAGTTCGCGCACGCCCGGCTTGACGCGGTAATAGGCGTAGCCGAACACTTCAAAGCCGCCGCTGCGGGCCCACTCCAAAAAGGCGGCGACTTCCGCGCCTTCTTCGCCATGCCGGGAAGCGGTCGTGGCGACGGCGGCCAGGCGCTCGCTCATGGCGGCGGCATCGCGGCGCACGACAAAGGCGTCACGCGCGACCATCTCCAGGGCGGCGACCAGCGCGGCCAGGGCTTCCGGCGCCAGCTCTTCGTCGAGCAGCACCAGCACATACGATTCGAGCGGGTCGCCCGGCTGGCGCACCGCTTCCACGCTGCCGTCAGCAGCGCGGCGCACGGGCAGCACGGTGTTCATCACGCCGCGCACGGCCAGGTGCTGGCGGCGCATGGCCATGACGATGGAGTCGACCAGGTAAGGCATGTCTTTGTTCAGGATCAGCAAGGCGCTCGCCATGCCGCCACGGCCATCCGCATAACGCAGGGTGGCGATTTGGCAGCCGCTGCCGGTCCGCTTGGCCGCTTGCGTGAAACCGTCGATCAGCACGGGCGCCAGGCTGTCGGGCGCGATATCGGCCAGGTCTTCGGCGTCGAGCGAGTCCAGCCATGCCTGCACCAGTTGTACGACAGGCGTTGCCGCCTTGTTCGCACTGCCAGCCGCGTTAATCAGCTCCAGCGTTTGTGTGCGCAAATCTTGTGGCGTGTGATTCATCTTGCATCTCCATTACGGTAATGTGAATGTCCAACGCTGTCGTTCGGGCTTGTGGCTGGGCGGCAGCGGTGTCAAGAGACGGGGGTCGCCCGTCCAATTCTGTCTGTGTTGCGGATAGTCTGTCTCGGATTTTTTCTGTGTTTTTTCTATCGCCTACAAGTCGTACAATCGAGGTAAGCTGAGGATGATCGTCAATTCTTCAAGCGCCGCATGCACTTCCAGCGCCAGCTGCGGGTCGGCCAGGTCGCCCGGCTCCAGATGGTCGCGGTAGTGCTTCTCCACCCATTGCACCAGCCGATGGTACAACGCTTCCGTCATGATCACGCCCTGGTGCATGGCGCGCGCCTCGATTTCCGTCAGGGCCACGCGCAAACGCAGGCAGGCAGGCCCACCACCGTTGCGCATGCTCTGGCGCAGATCGAAATGAATCAGTTCATCGATGGGGCCACCGCTGGCCACCAGGCCTTCCAGGTAGCGCGATACGGCGCGGTTTTCCTGGCACTCCTGCGGAATCACCAGCGCCATTTTGCCGCCCTCTTTCGTCAGCAACTGGCTGTTGAACAGATAGCTGCTGACGGCATCTGTGATCGGCACCTGGCCCGTGTCCACGCGCAGCGCCTGCAAGTCGGCACCCGTGGCAGCGACGGTGCGGTGCAGCTGCGACAGGCTCTCCTCTTCATCGGCAAACGCCTGCTCGTGATAGAACAGCACATTGCCATTGCCGACGGCGATGACGTCGTTATGGAACACGCCCTGGTCGATCACGTCGGGGTTCTGCTGCACGTACACGGTGCGCTTCGCGTCCAGGCCATGCAATCGCGCCACGGCTTGCGACGCTTCCAGGGTCTGGCGCGCCGGGTAACGCTTCGGCGACGGCGCGGAAGGATCGAACTCCACCCGACCATACACGAACAATTCAACCGATGGCGCGCCGTGGTTCGCACCCAAACGCGTGTGGTTGGCCGCGCCCTCGTCGCCAAAGGCCGGCGTCGATGGCAGCGCCTCATGCACGGCGAAGTGCTGGTCGTCGCTGAAAATGGCGCGCAGGCTGCGCGCCGACTGCGCGTGCTCGAAGGCGCGATGCAGCTTGTTATTCAGGTTGGCGGCCGTGAAATGCACGCGGCCGTCCTGCGTGTCGGCCGACGGGCTGACCGTGGCGGCGTTCGCCGTCCACATGGGCGAGGCGGAATAGGCGCAAGCCAGGATGACGGGCGACTCCTTGTAGGCGCGCGCCAGCACTTCGGCATCGGTGCCGGTGAAGCCGATACTGCGCAGCAGGCGGAAATTGGGCCGGTCCTGCGGCGGCAGCAAGGCTTGCGCAAAGCCGCGCGCGGCCAGCGCACGCATCTTGGCCAGGCCCTGCAAGGCGGCCTGCTTCGGATTGGAGGCGCTTTTCACATTGCTGAACGAGGCCACGTTGCCGAACGACAGGCCGGCATAGTTATGCGATGGGCCGACCAGACCGTCAAAGTTGTATTCGCGCGTGCTGTGCATGGGTACTCCTTAAAAAGTCAGGCCGGGCGACAACTTGGCCGGCATTTCCAATACGCTGTTCTCGATCGAAGCGACCGGATAGGCGCAGTAGTCGGCCGCGTAATAGGCGCTAGGACGGTGATTGCCCGACTTGCCGATACCGCCGAACGGCGCCGTGCTGGCCGCGCCCGTGGTGGGACGGTTCCAGTTGATGATGCCGGCGCGCGCGCGCGTTTGAAACAGCTGCCACAGCGCCGGATCGTCCGACAGCAGCGCTGCGGCGAGGCCGAATTCGGTGGCATTGGCGACCTTCAGCGCGGCGTCGAAATCGGCCACGCGGATCACTTGCAACAGTGGACCGAACCACTCTTCGTCGGGGATGCCCTTGGCATCGGTAACGTCGACGATACCGGCCGTGACGAATCCCGCCTGCGGGTTCAACTGGCGCATCTGCAGCAGGGTGGTGCCGCCCTTGGCGACCATGTCCGCTTGCGCCTGCACCAGGCGCGCGGCCACGGCGGCGGAGACGACAGGCCCCATGAAAGGCTGCGGCTGGGCGTCGGACGCGCCGATGCCCAGTTTCGCCGCCACTTCCACCAGGCGCGCCACAAACGCAGCACCGGCAGCATTATCTTGTACCACCAGACGGCGCGCGCAGGTGCAGCGCTGGCCAGCCGAGACAAAGGCGGAGAAGATCGCGTGGTGCACGGCCGCGTCCACGTCCTTCACGTCCCATACGACCAGGGCGTTGTTGCCGCCCATTTCCAGCGCCAGCATCTTGCCCGGCTGGCCGCCGAACTGGCGGTGCAGGCTGATGCCAGTCTGGCAGGAACCCGTAAACAGTACGCCGTCGAGGTGTGGATTGGCGCCCAGCGCCACGCCCGTGTCGCGTCCGCCGTTGACGAGGTTGACGACGCCATTCGGCAAGCCCGCCTGCTGCCATAGCTGCACGGTTTTGATGGCCGTGCGGGGCGCGTATTCGCTGGGTTTGAAAACGATGGTGTTACCGGCGATCAGGGCTGGCACGATGTGGCCATTCGGCAGGTGGCCAGGGAAATTGTACGGGCCGAACACGCCGAACACGCCATGCGGGCGGTGGCGCAGCACGGCGTCGCCGTCGGCGATCCTGCTTTGCGTGATGCCGGTGCGCGCGTTGTACGACTGCACCGAGATATCGATCTTGTTGGCCATGGTGGCCACTTCCGTGCGCGACTCCCACAAAGGTTTACCCACTTCTTCCGAGATCAAGAGCGCCAGCGCTTCCGCATGCTCCTTCAGCAGTTCGCGAAAGCGCACGCAGATGGCGATGCGTTCTTCCACGGGCGTATCGGCCCACGCTTCAAAGGCGGCGCGGGCGGCCTGGCAAGCTTGCTCGACTTCGTTCTCCGTCGCTTCCAGGCTGGCCCAGGTTTGCTTGCCGTTCGATGGGTCGATGGTGAGCATTTCACGGCCCGTACCTGGCAGCCAGGCGCCGTTGATGAAGTTCGATGCTGCGCTAGATGAATTAAGGTTGGACGATTTAGACATGGGGATGCTTCCTCGGGTTGAGTGACAAGGTGCGCACGGTGTCGCCGTGATGGCAGCGCAGCAGATGCAGTTCATCGTCATCGAGCGCGATCTTGCCGCTGTGCGGATTGGCGCTGGTGACGATCATGCGGAAATCTTTCAAGTCGGTGTTCGACACCAGATAGGGTTCGGCCTGGGCAAGGTCGCCGCACACTTCAAGCGCAGCCTCGGCGTCGAGCACGGCCGGCATGCTGTCGCGCATGGCGCGCAGCTCGGACACGCGCGCCTGCAGCACGGGACCGGCGTCGAAAATGTCGACATAGCCTTCGAAGTGCAAGCCTTCCTGTTCCAGCAGGCGGCGCGCGGGCGCCGTGCTCAGATGCACCTTGCCGATGACTTCCTGCGCCTCGTCGGGCAGGTAGGCCACGTACATCGGTTGGCGCGGCATGAGTTCGGCGATAAAGGATTTTTTACCCAGGCTCGTCAGGTCGTCGACGTGGTGGAAATCCATCTTGAAGAAGTGGCGGCCCAGGCCTTCATAGAACGGCGAGCTGCCATCCGGCGCCTGGTAGCCGCGCATTTCGGCGATCAGCTTTTCCGTGAACAGGTGCGGGAACTGGGCGATGAACAGGAAGCGGCTTTTCGACAGCAGCTTGCCGTTGTTGCCGCTGCGGTAGTCGGGGTGCAAAAACAGCGAGCACAGTTCCGTGCTGCCCGTCAGGTCGTTCGACAGGTACAGCGTTTCCATACGCGTAAACACGTCGAGCTCGCGGCTCGAATGGACCAGGGTGCCGATGCGGTAGTTATAGAACGGTTCTTCCAGGCCCACGGCACCCTTGATGGCGCACACGCCGGCCAGGCGGCCCGTATCCGTATCCTCCATGACGAACATGTAATCACGCTTCTCGGGCGCGATGGTTTCGGCGAACGAGGCGCAGGCGATGGCCAGGCGGTCGCCCAGCATTTTCATGTCCGGCTTGAGGGTGGTCATGCCGGTGCCGACCTGGCTGGCCAAGCCGTACAGGGCGTCCAGGTCAGAAGCGTTGATGGCGCGTACTACTAGCATAATGTTCTCTCGGTTAAATGCGCACGCAAATGACGCTGTCGCCTTCGGCCACGGCCAGCGCTTCAAGCAGCTCGGCCGGCAAGCCGACGGTGTCCTGCGCTTCGAGCGCATCGCAGGTAAAGGTGACGGCGCGGAAGTTGCGCTCCGCGCCCGAAGCGACCGCATAATGCACTTTCAGGCCCGTGCGGCTGGGCGTGACGCCTGCGACGACGCGACGCGTAAGCGAACCCGTAAACGAGCGCAGCGCATGCTTGTGCGCCTGCAGGATCGGACCGCCATCGAAGATATCGATGTAATCGTCGGCTTCAAAGCCTTCTTCCGTCAGCAAATTGAACGCCAGTTCGCCGCTCGGGTGGATCTGGCCCATGGCCGCCTGCGCATCGCCCGGCAGCAGCGGTACGTACACGGGGTAATGCGGCATCAATTCGACGATCAGGGTGCGGTTGCGCGCGCCGCCAATGACTTTTTCGGCATCGAGGAAATCCATCTGGAAGAACTTGCGGCCCAGCGCATCCCAGAATGGCGACTGGCCGTTGGCGTCCGTGATGCCGGCCAGCGGCACGAAGAAACGGTCGCCGAAACGGTGCGGCGCCAGCACGGCAAACAGCAGCCGCGCGCGCGACAGCAGGGCCGCTTCCAGGCCCGCCTGCTCCATGTTGCGCACGTAGAAGCCGGACAGCTGCGAATACGCCGTCAGCTCCGAACACAGGGTCAGCGCATGCACGCTGTGGCTGATGTTCAGGTCGCGCGAGACTTGCTGGATGACGTCGTTGCGAAAGGAGAAATAGGTGCCGTTCGAGCCGGCCGAGGCGAAGATGGCGGCCGTGCCGGCAATGCTCTTGTCAAGCAGGGATTCAAGCACGAAGAGATACGACTCTTCGCTGGGGATGTCGACATGGGCGGCAAACGAGGCGATGGAGCGCTCGACGGAGGCGGCGATTTTCTCGCGCGTCTTCGGCAGGGTATGGACACCCGGCATGGTGACTGCGGCCAGCGCTTCGAGGGCTGCAATATCCGCAATTTCTACCGGACGGACAACATACATGGGTACTCCTTCAATGCTGACGATACATGGGCTGAAACCCGGGTAGAACCAAGCCGGCCCGCAGCAAAGCGGCGGGCCGGTGATAGTGCGGGGGTAGGACTAGCCTCAGGCTTTCAGCAGCCCGTCAATGGCGGCGCGCAGCAAACGGCCCGCTTCGGCGATCTGCTCGTCCGAGACGATCAGGGCCGGTGCCAGGCGCACCACGTCCATGCCGGCGATCAACACCATCAAGCCTTGCGCTTCGGCCGCCTTCTGGATGTCTTTCGCGCGGCCCTTCCAGGCATCGCTGACTACCAGGCCCAGCAGCAAACCGCTGCCGCGCACGATGGAGAACACTTGCGGGTAGTCCGTGATCAAGCCTTGCAGCATGGCGATGGTGCTGACGCTCGCTTCCTTCACACGCGCCAGGAACGCTGGCGTGTTGATGGTTTCAAGCACGCTCAAGGCCACGGTAGCGGCCAGCGGGTTGCCGCCGTAGGTGGTGCCGTGGGTACCGACGGACAGGGTTTGCGCCAGTTCATTCGTGGTCAGCATGGCGCCGATCGGGTAGCCATTACCCAGCGCCTTGGCTGCCGTCAGGATGTCCGGCGTGACGCCATAGCCCATGTAGGCAAACAATGCGCCAGTGCGGCCCATGCCGCACTGGACTTCGTCGAAAATCAGCAGGGCGCCGGTCTTGTCGCACAGGGCGCGCAGCTCCTTGAGGAATTCAGGATTGCCCGGCACCACGCCGCCTTCGCCTTGTACCGGCTCGACGATCACGGCGCACACGTCATCGCCGATGGCGGCGCGCGCCGCTTCGATGTCGTTATAGGCGATATGGTCGATCGACGGTGGCAGCGGCTCGAAACCTTCCGTGTACTTGGCCTGGCCGCCGACGGAGACCGTAAACAGGGTGCGGCCGTGGAAGGAGCTCAAGCACGAGATGATGCGCGACTTGTGCGCGCCAAACTTGGTGTGCGCGTACTTGCGCGCCAGTTTCAGGGCCGCTTCATTGGCTTCCGCGCCCGAGTTGCAGAAGAAGGCGCGGTCGGCGAAGGTCGCTTCCGTCAGGGCCAGTGCCAGGCGCAGGACGGGCTCGTTGGTGTAGCCGTTGCCCAAATGCCACAAATTATTGATTTGCTTGGTCAGCACGTCGACCAGGACCGGATGGCAGTGGCCCAGGCTGTTGACGGCGATGCCGGAGGTGAAATCGAGGTAATGCTTGCCTGACTGGTCCCACAGATCCAGTCCGGAACCGCGCACGGGCACCATGGCGGCAGGGGCGTAGGTAGGAACGAGAACCTGGTCAAAGGTTTCCCGGGTGACTGGACGAGCCGTTACGGTCGAATCAAGCTTGGCATTCATAGCATTTCCCCATCAATATGTTAGGTACTCCGCAGCTACGACAGCTACGTGTGTACTGCATTATAAAAAGCGGGATGCTAAAACTCTTTTGAATCTGCGACAAGGATTTTCACAATTCATCACAGCTGCCTTGATGCTGGCTAAACCGGCGGCATCAGCTTGCGCTGCCGCTCTTCGCGCGGCGTATTGCCAAACAGAGTGCCAAACGCCGTGGAAAAGTGCGAACCGGAGGAAAAGCCGCACATCAGGCCAACTTGCACGATGGAATAATGCGTATCAAGCAATAGTTGCCGTGAGCGCTGCAGGCGCAGCTCCAGGTAGTAGCGCGACGGCAAGCTGCCCAGGTATTGCTTGAAGAGCCGCTCGAGCTGACGCCGCGACAGGCCCACCAGGCTGGCGATGTCATCGGTAGACAGCGGCTCCTCAATATTGGCCTCCATCAAGGTGACCGCTTCGGATAATTTCGGCTGCAACACGCCGAAACGCGCCTGCAAGGCTACGCGCTGGCGCTCTTCCTTGCCGCGCACCTTGTCCACGCACAGCGCTTCCTTGACGAGCGCCTGCGCGTCGGCGCCAAAGATGGTCTCAATCAGGGTCAGCGAAAAGTCGATGCTGGCTGCGCCGCCGCAGCAGGTAATGTGCGGGCCGTCAATATCGAACAGGTGCGGCGTCAGGATGGCGCGTTCGGCCTTCGCTTCCGCATCGGCGTACAGTGCCCACGGCAAGGCGATGCGCACGCCATCCATGACGCCCGCGTCGGCCAGCCACAGCACAGCCGCGCCCACGCCACCCCAGAATGGCGCCGAACGGCAGCGCTCAATCACGGCCCGGCACAGCTCGGCGCGCAGCGGCGCCTCCGTTTCATCGGCCACCAGCAGCGCGATATGCCAGTTGCCGCCCTGCTGGGCGACTTGCTCGGGCGTGCGCACGTCCAATTGCAGGGCTTCCGGCCCCAGCGCCCGCGCACACAGACGCAGCGGCTGCACCAGGCCAGCCCAGGTAATCGACTCAGCATCGCCGGCATGGACCAGTAGCAAACGCAGCGGTTTGTCGAGGCCGATACGGGAAAGATTAGCGAAAGACATCGGCGGGGCGGACCAGGGACAAGGGCTGAGTTGCCCACATGATACCGGAGTTCAGCCCCATCCAGACCCGCATGCAACAGCGGGGCCTGACGCGGCGGAAAAAAGCGGGATGGAAGGATATAATCACCCCCATGGGTGAACGATATTTAAAAAGTATCCGGCTGCTGGCCGAATGCATGCAAGGCTTCGAGCGGTTTTCAGGCGACTTCGTGCGCCAATACGGCTTGACGCATGCGCAATTCGACATCATTGCCACGCTCGGCAACACCTGCGGCATGTCCTACAAGGAACTGGGCCAGAAAACCCTGATTACCAAGGGTACCTTGACGGGTGTGGTGGACCGGCTGGAGCAAAAGGGGCTGGTGGTCCGCGAACGTTGCACGAAAGACAAGCGCTCCTACTTCGTGCGCTTGAGCTGCGAGGGAGAACAGGTGTTCCATGACGTGTTCCCCAGGCTGACAAAGCAGGGCCAGCAACTATTTGACGGCTATACCGAAGACGATTTCATGCGGTTGGAAACCACGCTGGCGCGCTTGAAACACGCCATCGCCAACGGCCACGGCTGACCATTCAGCAAGCACAGACATTCAAACAAGACAAAGGAAACCAAGTTGAAAACCTCACTGCTCGACGGCAAAAAGCCCGCTCATTTCGATAAACACATCATCGGCAACCTGCTGCTCAACGCCAGCACGCCGGAACTGGTACGCCAGGAAAAACTGATCATCGGCGTGCGCAACGAAGATGGAGAAATCTACCGCCTGATCGGCGCCACCAAGCACAACAGCTTCATGAATGCCGTCGAGGAACTCTTCGACCTGGGCCTGACCGATGAGCTGGAAGACAGCGATGAACTGGTCGAAGGCTGCGTCGCGATCTTCAGCGAATCGCTGTAGTAACGCTTGACGATCGCTGTCGTTAAAAAAGGCATGCCACCGATATAGGGGCATGCCTTTTTCCATTTACGGGGGTTTACTTGCCTTTTACTCGCTTGTTTGCGAAAAGGTCACGCTTAAAAAGTTCCGCACGGAAATATTGCGAGTATAATTTTTTCAATGAACAGACTCGACGCCTTTAAAAGCATCGCCGCACAAGCCGCTCGTGGCGAGCTGACCTTTCCTGCTAATGTGAACGCTTCGCTCAAGCTGCAAGAGGCGCTGGCCGATCCCGACTGCCATATCGAGGCCGCTGCCAAGCTGGTGCAAGCCGACCCGCTGCTGGCCGCGCGCACGGTGGCCATCGCCAATTCGGTGGCGTTCAACCGTTCCGGCAACGAAATCACCAGCGTGCGCAACGCCGTGCAACGGCTCGGCGTGCGTACCCTGCAGTCGGTGGTAGCGTCGCTGATCGTGCGCCAGCTGGGCAGCACCATTACCGATCCCATGCTGCAAGCGAAGGCCAACCAGCTGTGGGAACATACGGCCCACGTGGCGGCCCTGTCGCAGGTACTGGCCCGCCGCGTCACCAAGGTGGACCCCGATACGGCCCTGTTTGCCGGCATCATGCATGAAGTGGGCGGCTTTTATCTGCTGTCGCGCGCGGCCGAATTCCCCGGCATCCTCGACGGCGAACCGCAGGACTGGGTCGAACATGGCGAACAAGCCATCGGCCATGGCGTATTGACCAAATTGAAGGTCCCGGAAGCCGTGATGGGCGCCATCGATGCACTGTGGGAAGGCTTGCGCGCCATCCCGCCCGAATCGCTGGGCGACACGCTGCTGCTGGCGAATGACCTGGCGCCGGTGGCCTCGCCCCTCAACGAAAGCCCGGCCGCCATCGCCGTGCGGGCCGCCCGCGCCGCTGGCAGCATCGATTGTGTGATCGGCGATGCGACCCTGTCGAGCATCATGGAAGAATCGGACGATGAAGTGCAGTCGCTGCTGAAGGTGCTCGTGCACTAATCCTGTTTTACCGGCACCGGCGGCATGATCGGCACGCCTGGCGCCGGCTTCGGCACGTCGACGATCAGCACATGCTTGTCCATGGCCTGCGTTCCCAGCTTCTGCTGGGCGACTTGCGTGGCGACCGCCCGGGTACTCAATAGTGGCTTCGGATGGCGTGGCATGAACATGGCGTACCTGCTTGCAGTGGGAGACGCCCCATATGTGCAGCGATGATCAAATTATCAAGCTCCAGACAAAAAAAACCCGCTCGAAAGCGGGTAAAGTCCAAAGCTAGGGATGTCCTGAAAGAGACAGCCCTATCATATGTGGTGCGCCGCGCCGGCTCCGTGCGCTGGCACACTTAACGCGCACATTATCGCGGCAACAGCGCCACGTCCGTTTCCTGCCAGGCACGCAGCTGCCGCACGCGGGCAAACCAGGCCTGGATGTGCTGGTACTGCGCCAGCGGTAGCCGCACGGCGTCGCTGTACATCAGCGGCGCGGCCACGGCGAAATCGGCCAGGGTCAAGGCATCGCCGCAAAGCCAGTCGCGCCCCGCCAGATGCGCGTCCAGCACCACGGCGCACTCATGCAGGTCGCGCTCGCCGCGCGCCTCTTCCAGCGGGTCCGCCGGACCATTGCCCGTCATGCCCTTCCAGGCGCGTTCCCAGGCCAGCACGCTGATGGCCGGCGCGAAGTGCTGCGCGGCCCAGAACAGCCAGCGGTTGACGTCGGCACGGGCCTGCTGCGCCTGCGGATAAATCGTCTGGCCCGGCACCTGCTCGGCCAGGTATTGCATGATGGCGCACGATTCCCACAGCAGGAAAGCGCCATCGGCCAGCACGGGCACCTTGCCGTTCGGGTTCAGTTCGGCCAGGCGGCGGCGGTCATCCGCATTCATCAAGTCGACTTCGGCAAGTTCCAGAGGCAGGCCAAGGTGGATCGCCGTCATCAGGGCACGGCGGGCATTCGAAGACATGGGGTGATGGTACAGGCGCATGGTAGATGGCTCCGGTGAATGAAGAAGCCACCATCGTAGAACCAGTCACTGACAGTTTTTGTCAGGAGCGCATCTCAGGATTCCGGATCAATCTCATGCGCCTTGCGCCAGGTATCCAACAGCACATGGCGCCGCGTGGGATAGCGCTCCTCGTGCCGCTGCACGCTGTCGATACGGTCGATGCGGAAATGCCGGTAATCGCCACGCAGCTCGCACCAGGCGGCCAGCAGGCGCTTGCCTTCAAAAAAGGCCAGGGCAAACGGCCACACCGTGCGCGAGGTGGCGCTGCCATGCTCATCCTGATAGCCCAGGGTGAGCTTCTGTTCGTAGCGGATCGCCTCGCGCACCGGCTGCACATAACGGTCGGCCGGCTGCGCGCCATCGGCAGGGCGCCCCAGCGGCACCCACAAGCTGGTCTCGGCCATGCTGTCGCGCAGGTCGCGCGGTGAGGCGGCGGCGATCTTCGCCAGGGCATTGCTGGCCGCCTGCGCCAGGCCCGCATCGCCCTGGCGGCGCACCCAGCGCGCGCCCAGCACCAGCGCTTCCAGTTCATCGGGACCAAACATCAGGGGCGGCAAAAAGGCGCCACGGCGCAGCACATAGCCGATGCCCGCCTCGCCCTGCAGGGGCGCACCCAGTTCAGCCAGGGTCTGGATGTCGCGGTAAATCGTGCGTTCGGAGACGCCCAGTTGCTGCGCCAGCTGGGCCGCCGTGACGGGCACCCGTTTGGCGCGCATGGCGTCCATCAGCAGGAACAAACGGCCGCTGCGGCTCATGGGCAAGCCTGCAGGGCCTGGTCGCCCATGACCAGGGCCGACAGGGCCGGCACGTACAGATAGCCGTCCGGCGCCAGGCGCGCCGCGCGCGGCCCCTCTTGCACGCCGGCGATGCCGTAGCAGCGCTGCAGGCGGGCGGCCGCCGGCCACCAGTAGATGGCCGCCTCCTGGTCGGGAAAGCGCTGGCGCACGCCATCGGCCTGCGCCGCCACCTGCCGGAAATCACGGTAAAAGGCGGGGGCAATGCCCAGCTCCACGGCAAAGGCCGCTTCCAGCGCCGCCACCTGCGCCAGTTGTGCGGCCAGCGCCGCCGTTTCACGGTCAAGCTCATCGGCCAGCACGCCCGCCTCGACCAGGCTGCGGCGCATGTGCTCCGGGCCGGCCTGCGCGCGCAGGACGGCAGTGTCCTGCAGCGCCAGAACGGCGGTGCCGGGGATGCTTTTGCGCCGCGCGGCCGGGAAGACATACAGGGCGCAGCTGCCGGCACACACCGTGTCGACGGTGAGACGCCATTGCTGCTGGCGCAGATAGCGCCCCAGCAGCATGGCCGCCTGCGGGTCGCCGCCATTGCTATTGATGCGCAACACGGTTGTCCCTGGCGTGGCCAGCAGGCGCAGCTGGTCCACGTCGCCCTCGGCGATGGCGCCGCGCAGGGCGATGGTATCGCTGGCCACACGGCGCAATTCTGCGGCACTGGCCAGCGTGCCGATGCCCGCCATGATGCCCATCATTATCAAACGCTTCATCGTCATCCGTTACAAAAAAAAACGACCACCGCGCGGGTGATCGTTCTTGAATTCGTCATGCATCAAACTGCGCTTACACCACGGCGCCGTCGGTTTCGTCTTTTTCCTTGACCGGCTTGATCAAGTCTTCGCGCTTGACGCCCAGCCACATGGCGATCGAGGCCGCGACGAACACGGACGAGTAAATACCGAAGCAGATACCGATGGTCAGCGCCAGTGCGAAGTGGTGCAGGGTCTGGCCGCCGAAGACCAGCATCGACAGCACCATCATCTGGGTCGAACCGTGGGTGATGATGGTACGCGAAATGGTGCTGGTAATCGCGCTGTCGATCACTTCATGCACGGAAGCTTTGCGCTGCTTGCGGAAGTTTTCGCGGATACGGTCAAAGATCACCACCGATTCGTTAACCGAGTAGCCGAGCACCGCCAGGATGGCCGCCAGTACCGTCAGCGAGAATTCCCACTGGAAGAAGGCGAAGAAGCCCAGGATGATCACCACGTCATGCAAGTTGGCGATAATGGCCGAGACGGCGTATTTCCATTCGAAGCGGATGGCCAGGTAGATCATCACGCCGATAATCACCACCACCAGCGCGTTCAAGCCATTCTGCGCCAGTTCCTCGCCCACTTGCGGGCCGACGAATTCGACTTTCTGCAAGACGACCGCCTCGTTGCCGGCAGCGTCCAGGCAAGCGCTCTTGAGCACATGCTCGCCTTTTGCAGTGACGGTGTCGATGCCCTTGGTCGTGCCTTGCTCAGCCTTGCACAGGGCGTCAAACACGCGCTGCGACGTGTTCGCGGCGCTGACACCCTTTTCCACCGGCAGGCGGATCATCACGTCGCGCGCCGTATCGAAGCTGGTCACGCCCGGCTCTTCATAGCCCATGGCGATGAGGCTGCCGCGTATGCCTTCGAGATTGGCCGCCTTGGGGTATTTCACCTCCATCAGGGTGCCGCCCTTGAATTCCACGGACAGGTGCAAGCCCTTGTGGAACAGGAAGAAGACGGCGGCAAGGAAGGTCACCGCCGAAATCACGTTGAAAATCAACGCATGGCGCATGAAGGGAATATCTTTTTTGATCCGGAAAAATTCCATGAAATCCTCTGAGTTCTATTCTGTGCGTCCGGCGGCTGTGCCTCCGGACGCGATCGCTGTTGTCGCTATGGGGTGAGTCGGGGCCGTCGCTTACTTGCTGGTGCCCGGCACCCACACCGTGCCGATCGACAAAGTCGTCAGCTTTTTCTTGCGGCCATACCAGAGGTTGACCACGCCGCGCGAGACGAAGACGGAGGAGAACATCGAGGTCAGGATGCCCAGGCAATGCACGACGGCAAAGCCGCGCACGGGACCGCTGCCGAAGGCCAGCAACGCCAGGCCGACGATCAGGGTGGTCACGTTCGAATCGAGAATCGTGGCCCATGCACGGTCGAAGCCGGCAGCGATCGCCGCTTGCGGCGTATTGCCGGCGCGCAGCTCTTCACGGATACGTTCATTGATCAGCACGTTGGCGTCAATCGCCATGCCCAGCGCCAGCGCGATCGCGGCGATACCTGGCAAGGTCAGGGTCACCTGGATCATCGACAGCAAGCCGACCAGCAACAGCAGGTTGGTGGCCAGGGCCAGCACGCTGAAGGCGCCGAACAGCATGTAGTAGGCGATCATGAAGATGGCGATGGCGATGAAGCCATACAAGGTCGAATGGAAGCCCTTGGCGATGTTTTCCGCGCCCAGCTGTGGTCCGATCGTGCGTTCTTCGATGACGGTCATCGGTGCGGACAGGGCGCCCGAGCGCAGCAGCAAGGCCAGTTCATTCGCGTTTTCCGCGCCGCCCATGCCGGTGATCTGGAAGCGCGAGCCGAGTTCCTGCTGGATGGTCGCCACCGACAGCACTTCCGGCTTGCCCTTTTCAAACAGCACGATGGCCATGCGCTTGCCTACGCGTTCGCGCGTCGCTTCGCGCATCTTGCGTCCGCCGTCGCCGTTCAGGTCGATCGACACGGCCGCTTGCTGGTTCTGGTCGAAGCTGGCCGTGGCGCTGGAGATATAGTCGCCGGTCAGGATCACGTCTTTCGCCAGCACGACAGGCACGCCCTTGCCGACGGTGAACAGTTCCGAGTTGAACGGGATGGCGCTCGACAATTCGGTGCCAGGCACGATGCTTTCATCGACCAGGCGCACTTCCAGGGTCGCCGTGCGGCCGATGATGGCTTTCGCGCGGGCCACGTCCTGCACGCCAGGCAATTGCACCACGATGCGGTCAGGACCTTGCTGCTGGATCAGCGGCTCGGCTACGCCCAGCTCGTTGACGCGCTTGGACAGGGTGGAGATATTCTGTTTCACGCCTTCGTCGATGGTCGCCTTCAGGGCGGCCGGTTTCAGGGTGATGTTCAGTTTCAAATCGCTGCCTTCGCCCGCATCGGCGAACGCCAGCTCCGTCATCTGGTCGGACAACACATTCTTTGCCTTCAGGCGCGTATCGGCGTCACGGAAGTTGATCTGCACGCTGTCGCCCACGCGCTCGATGCCGGCGTGACGGATATTTTTGTCGCGCAACACGCTACGCGCGGCGGACTGGACGCCCTGGACTTTCTTGTTCAGTACTGCTTTCGCATCGACCTGCATCAGGAAGTGCACGCCACCGCGCAAGTCCAGGCCCAGGAACATGGGCAAGGCATGCAGTTTCTGCATCCACATCGGCGTATTGGCTTGCAGATTGACCGTCACGATGTACGCGGGATCGGTGGAATCGGGGTTCAAGTCCTTTTCCAGCACCAGTTTTGCCTTGAACTGGGTATCGGGATCGGCGAAACGCGCACGCACGGAGGCGAGGTTGCCGGCGCCATCCATGGTGACACCTTCCGACTTGACGTTTTCTTTCGTCAATATTTGCTCGACTTGCGTCATCAGCTCGCTCGTCACTTTGACAGTCGACTTGCCGCTGGTTACTTGCAGCGCCGGTGACTCACCGAAATAATTGGGCGCCGTATAGAGTGCGCCCAGCAATAAGGCGACGACGATGATGATGTATTTCCAGGCAGGATAGCGATTCATAGTGATTCAGCGTTCAGTGTTGAGCGTCGGAGGCGTCGCGAGGGGCGGCGGGTAGCCGCCCCGGGGCATCATTGCCGAGGCAATGACAGCGAGGAATTACAGCGCCTTCAGGGTGCCTTTAGGCAGCAAGGTGGTAATGGAGCTCTTTTGCACCGTGACTTCGGTGCCGGTCGCCACTTCGATGGTGACGTAAGCGTCCACTACCTTGACAACACGGCCCAGCATGCCGCCAGCGGTGACGACTTCGTCACCCTTGGCCAGCGCGTCCATCATCGCCCGTTGTTCTTTGGCGCGTTTTTGCTGTGGACGGATCATCAGGAAATACATGACCACGAACATCAATACCAGCGGCAAGAAGCTGGTCAGGTTGCCGCCGAAGCCCAGGGCGTCGGTTGGGGCTTGCGCATAAGCGTTGGAAATGAAAAACACGGTGACTCCAGTTCTAATCAGTTTGAAAAAATAGCGCTGTATTCTAGCATTGGCTATACGTCATAACCCGAATTGCAGGCATGGCAACTTTAAATGGGGCTAAAAAAGCATTATGCAATGCTTTATCGCCCCAGTCCAAGCACCAATACACAAAACGTCCAGCCATGCTGCCGCCAGGGCTCAAGCTAAGCTTTTCTTAAGTTCCGCGTGCGCGTTCCGCGTGGAATTGCAGGGTAAACGCGTGGAAACGATCCTCATCGAGCGCCTCGCGCATCTGGCGCATCAGATCCAGATAGTAATGCAGGTTGTGGATGGTGTTCAGGCGCGCGCCGAGGATTTCCTTGGAACGGTGCAAATGGTGCAGGTAGGCACGCGAGAAGTTGCGGCAGGCGTAGCAGCTGCAGGTCTCGTCGAGTGGCGCCTGGTCTTCCTTGTACTTGGCGTTCTTGATCTTGATGTCGCCGAAACGGGTAAACAGCCAGCCATTGCGGGCGTTGCGCGTCGGCATGACGCAATCGAACATGTCGATGCCGTTCGACACACCAGCCACCAGGTCTTCCGGCGTGCCCACGCCCATCAGGTAATGCGGCTTGTTGGCCGGCAGGCGCGGGCCTACGTGGGCCAGCATGCGCATCATGTCTTCCTTCGGCTCGCCGACGGACAGGCCGCCGATGGCGATGCCGGGGAAATCGATCTCTTCGAGCTTGGCCAGCGACTCGTCGCGCAGCATTTCGAACATGCCACCCTGCACGATGCCGAACAGCGCGTTCGGGTTTTCACCGCGGTGGAACTCGTCCTTCGAGCGCTGCGCCCAGCGCAAGGACATGCGCATGGACTTGGCCGCTTCCTCGATGGTGGCCGGGCGGCCTTCGATTTCGTACGGCGTGCATTCGTCGAACTGCATGACGATGTCGGAATTCAAGACGCGCTGCACTTGCATCGACACTTCCGGCGAGAGGAACAGTTTATCGCCGTTAATCGGCGAATTGAAATGCACGCCCTCTTCCGTGATCTTGCGCATGGCGCCCAGCGAAAACACCTGAAATCCGCCCGAATCGGTCAAAATCGGCTTGTTCCAGCCCATGAAACCGTGCAAACCGCCGAATTTCTCCATGACGGTGTTACCAGGACGCAACCACAAATGGAACGTGTTGCCCAGGATGATCTGCGCATCGATCTCGTTCAGTTCCAGCGGCGACATCGCCTTGACGGTGCCGTAAGTGCCCACTGGCATGAAGATCGGCGTCTGCACGACGCCATGGTTGAGTTTCAAGGTGCCGCGGCGTGCCTTGGTCAGGCCGCTCGTGTCGGTCTTGAGTAATGTAAATTCCAGCATGGTCAGTCTTTCACGGGAGTATCAAGGTTCAGCGCAGCGCGCGATTGCGTGGTCAGCAGCATCGCATCGCCATAACTGAAGAAACGGTAGTTCTGCGCGATCGCATGCGTGTAGGCGCTGCGGATCGGTTCATAGCCGGCAAAGGCCGACACCAGCATCAGCAGGGTCGACTTCGGCAAATGGAAGTTGGTGATCAGGCGCGTCACCGTTTTGAAGGCATAGCCGGGCGTGATGAACAGGGCCGTATCGGCGCTGCCCGCCACCAGCTGGCCGCTTTGCGAAGCCGATTCCAGCGCGCGCAAGCTGGTCGTGCCGACGGCGACCACGTCGCGCCCGGCCAGTTGGGCGGAGCGCACGGCGTCGACGGTGTCCTGCGGCATGGTGTACCACTCGGTATGCATCTTGTGTTCGGCCAGCACCTCGGTGCGCACGGGCTGGAAGGTGCCCGCGCCCACGTGCAGGGTCACATAGGCAAAGTTGACGCCCTTGGCCTTCAATTGGTCGAGCAGGGCCTGGTCGAAATGCAGGCCCGCCGTCGGCGCGGCGACAGCGCCCGGCACCTTGTTGAATACGGTCTGGTAGCGCGTTTCATCGAACTCGTCGGCATCATGCTCGATGTAGGGCGGCAGCGGCAAGCGGCCATGCGCCTCGATCAGCTCGAACACGTCGGCCTCGAAATGCAAGGTAAAGAATTCGCCGGCGCGCCGGCCGACCGTCACGTCAAAGGCGTCGGCCAGGCGGATGCGGCAGCCGGGCGGCGGCGACTTCGAGGCGCGCACCTGGGCCAGCACGGTGCGGTCGTCGAGCACGCGCTCGACCAGTGCCTCGATCTTGCCGCCGCTTTCCTTCACGCCAAAGAAGCGCGCCTTGAGTACGCGCGTATCGTTCATCACCAGCAGGTCGCCCGCCTGCAACAGCCCGACAATGTCGGCGAATTGACGGTCGACCAGGGCGTCGCCGTCCAGATGCAACAGGCGCGAGGCGCTGCGCTCGGCCAACGGAGTTTGCGCAATGTTTTCTTGCGGCAAATTAAAATCGAAATCGGAAAGCGAATACATGCGTTTTGCTTCAAAAGTACGTCAAAAATGATTAGGAGTGCGCAATGGAACATCTGCCACTATACTGTGCGCCTATACAGGCATTACAATAATCCGCCGCAACAATTTCCGACTGCGGTACGCACAGGGTGTGCCGGACAACCCTCTATTTTACGCTAGCGGCATCAAAACCTTGCATATGTCCGAACCCAAGCCCGATCTTCCTCCCACAGCCAAGCCTGCCGCCAAGCCGAAAGCCGCCAAAAAAGTGGTCAGCACGGAAAGCCGGCTGGCCAAACTGGGCTTGCGCACGGATATGGACCTGGTGCTGCACTTGCCGATGCGCTACGAGGACGAAACGAAGGTCTACACGATACGCGACGCCTGCCTGCGCGGCGGCGAGTCGTGGCAGGTGGAAGGCGTCGTCACCAAATGCGAAGTCAATTTCAAGCCGCGCAAGCAATTGCTGGTGACGATCGCCGACGAAACGGGCAATTTGCTGCTGCGTTTCATGAATTTCTACGGCAGCCAGGTCAAGCAGCTGGCCGAAGGCACGCGGGTACGTGCGCGTGCCGAACTCAAACACGGCTTTTTCGGCGCCGAGATGGTGCACCCGACGTATAAAGTGGTCAACGAGGGCGCGCCCCTGCCCACGGCGCTGACGCCCGTGTATCCGTCCGGCGAAGGCTTGTCGCAGCACGTGCTGCGGCGCGAGATCGCCGACGCCATGCGCCGCATCGACTGGCACGATACCTTGCCTGACGATTTGTTACGCCAGATGCAGCTGTCGCCGTTCCGCGCCGCCGTGCACCTGCTGCACTATCCGCCGCAGGACATCGATGAAAGCGCGCTGATGGACCGCTCGCACCCGGCCTGGGTACGCATGAAGTTCGATGAGCTGCTGGCGCAGCAGCTGTCGCTGAAACGCGCCCAGCGCGCGCGCCGCTCGAAAGGCGCGGCGTCCTTGCCCATCGTCGGCAAACTCTCGGCATCCTTTGCCGCCGCCCTGCCCTTCAAGCTGACGGGCGCGCAGGCGCGCGTGCTCGCGGAAATCCGCGCCGACCTGCACCAGCCGTATCCGATGCAGCGCCTGCTGCAAGGCGACGTCGGCAGCGGCAAGACGGTCGTCGCCGCCTTGTCCGCCACGCAGGCCATCGACAGCGGCTACCAGGCCGCGCTGATGGCGCCCACCGAGATCCTGGCCGAGCAGCACTTCCGCAAGATCGCCGCCTGGATGGAGCCGCTGGGCGTGAAAGTGGCCTGGCTGACGGGCAGCCTGAAGAAAAAGGAAAAGACGGCGGCGCTGGCCCTGATCGAATCGGGCGAAGCGCAGTTGGTGATCGGCACGCATGCACTGATCCAGGACAATGTGCTGTTTGCCAAACTGGGACTGGTAATCGTCGACGAGCAGCACCGCTTCGGCGTGGGCCAGCGCCTGACCCTGCGCAACAAGGGCGACAGCGCGGCCGTGCCGCATCAGCTGATGATGTCGGCCACGCCGATCCCGCGCACCCTGGCCATGACGTATTACGCCGACCTGGAAGTGTCCGTGATCGACGAGCTGCCGCCCGGGCGCAGCCCCATCGTCACGCGCGCCATCGACCAGAACCGGCGCGACGAAGTCATCGCCCGCGTGTATGCGGCCGCGCTGGAAGGCCGGCAAGTGTACTGGGTCTGTCCGCTGATCGAGGAATCGGAAGCGCTGCAGCTGCAAACAGCCACCGACACTTACATGATGCTGGCCGAGGCCCTGCCCGCGCTGCAGGTGGGCCTCGTGCACGGCCGCCTGAAGCCGGCGGAAAAGCAGGAAGTGATGGATGCCTTCATCGCCGGCCATATCCACGTGCTGGTGGCCACCACCGTGATCGAGGTGGGCGTCGACGTGCCGAATGCGTCGCTGATGGTGATCGAGCATGCCGAGCGCTTCGGCTTGTCGCAGCTGCACCAGTTGCGCGGACGCGTAGGCCGTGGCACGGCCGCCAGCGCCTGCCTGCTGCTGTACCAGGGCCCCTTGGGCGGCGTGGCGCGCCAGCGCCTGATGACCATGCGCGAAACGACGGATGGTTTTGAAATTGCCCGCCGCGACCTGGAAATCCGCGGTCCCGGCGAGTTTCTTGGCGCGCGCCAGTCCGGCCAGGCCATGCTGCGCTTCGCCGACCTGGAAACGGATCAATGGCTGGTAGATCAGGCGCGCGACGTGGCGCACGACCTGCTGCACGCCACCACGGCCGCCGCCGCAGCTACCGTGGAAGCGCACCTGGCGCGCTGGCTGGGTGGCAAGGAAGAGTTTTTAAAGGTGTAAATCTGGTATTGCTTGCTTTTGGGTGTAGTCGGATTAGCGTAGCGTAATCCGACTTCCAGCGTAATTCGACTTTTCGCAAACTACCTTACGCCCGCGCAGCCTACATGCACATCCAGAAGCGGTTCGCCAGGTCGAGCATGAAGTCGGGCCGCAAGTACGCCATAAAGACGATGGCCAGCAGCGCGGCGCCAGCCAGGCGCCACAGCCACGTGCGCCAGCTGCCCATTATGCCGCCACCGCCACGCGCTTGACGGCGCGCTCGTCGATGGGCAGGTTGATCAGCGCGGCCATGAGCCCCAAGCCGATGGTGATCATCCATACGATGTGGTAACTGCCCTGGTGCTCGTACAGATAGCCGCCCAGCCACGCGCCGAGAAAACTGCCCACCTGGTGCGAGAAGAACACCATACCGGCCAGCATCGACAGATGCTTCACGCCGAAGATGCCGGCGATGATGCCGTTCGTCAGCGGCACGGTCGACAGCCACAGCACGCCCATGCCGGCGGCAAACAGGTACACCGACCACGCCGACAAGGGCGCCAGCAGGAACACGGTGATGACCACGGCGCGCGTCACGTAGATGGCCGACAGCAGATAGCGCTTGGCGATCTTGCCACCGAGTTTGCCCGCGTAGTAGGAGCCGACGATGTTGAACAGGCCGATCAGCGCCAGCGCCGTGACGGCGATGTTCGGATTCATCAAGCCCTGATCCTTCAGGTAGGCCGGCAAGTGCACGCCGATGAAGACGAGCTGGAAGCCGCAGACAAAATACCCTGCCAGCAGCAGCCAGAACGAGCGGCTGGCGATGGCTTCGCTGAAGGCCGCGCCCACGCTTTGCTGCGGGCCGCTGGCGTGCGAGACGGGTGGCTCGCGCAAATAAAAGGCCATCGGGATCATGGCCAGCAGCACCAGCGCGGCCAGCACATAGAAGGCGTTTTGCCAGCCCACGGCGGAGATGAGCTGCTGCTCCACGGGCATCATCAGGAACTGGCCGAACGAACCGGCTGCCGACGAGATGCCGAAGGCCCACGAACGCTGCTCGGGCGGCGCGCTGCGGCCGATGATGCCGCTGATGGCACCAAAGGCCGTGCAGGCCAGCGCCAGGCCGATGAAGATGCCCGAGCCGATGATGAACAGGACGGGCTGCGTCACGAGCGCCATCCACACGAGGCCTGCCATGTAGCTGATGGCGCCGACGATGACGACGCGCATGGTGCCGAAACGGTCGGCCGCCATGCCGGCGAACGGGCCGAAGACGCCCCACATCAGGTTTTGCATGGCCAGCGCCAGCGAATAGGTTTCGCGCGTCCAGCCATTGGCTTGCGAAATCGGCTGCATCCAGAAGCCCAGGCCGTGGCGCACGCCCATCGCCAGAGTCAGGACGACGCCGCTGGCGATCAGGACGGTTTTCAGGCTGGGGCGGGATGAGGGCAATGTCATGGGGTTCCTGTTCACGCCTGGTCGGCTCGGTACACGAGACCAATCTGGCCGCGCATGGTGTCAAGGTTGCGCATCAGTGCCACGCTGTCGGCGTGCGGCATGACGGGGCTTTCCAGCAGGCCGGCGCGGATGCAGCGCATCGCTTCGATGGCCTCGTGCGCGTAGCCATTGCCCAGGTGCGGCGCGGCGACGATGCGGCGTTCGCCATCCATCGTTTCGACGATCAGGTGATCGGGCTTATAAAAACGGTTGGGCAGGCGGATGCGTCCCAGGCTGCCGGAAATGCTCATTTCCGTCGGCGTTTGCGCGCGCAGGCTGCAGGCGCAGGACGAGGTGCCACCGCCCGCGTGCAGCAGGGAAAACACGACCTGCTCGTCGACGCCGGTGGCGCCCATTTCGGCCAGCGCCTGCACCTGTGATACGGGGCCGAGGAAGAAGGCCGCCATCGACAGCGGATAAATGCCCACGTCGAGCAGCGCACCGCCTCCCAGTTCGGGATTGAACATGCGGTGCTCGGGCGGGAAATTGGCGACAAAGCCGATATCGGCCTGCACTTGCTGCAGCACGCCGATCTCGCCGCTGGCGATGATGCGCTGCGCTTCCTGCATAGCCGGCAGGAAACGGCTCCACATGGCTTCCATCAAAAACAGCTTTTTTTCGCGTGCCATATCGACCACGGCCTGTGCTTCGCGCGCATTCATGGTGAACGGTTTTTCGCACACGACATGCTTGCCGGCGGCCAGGCACAGCAAGGCATTTTCCGCATGCAAGGTATGCGGCGTGGCGATATAGATCACGTCCACTTCGGGGTCCATGGCCAGCGCCTGGTAGGAACCGTGGCAACGTTCGATGCCGAATTCGGCGCCGAAGGCCTGGGCGCCGGCGGCGCTGCGCGAAGCGACCGCCACCAGTTGCGCACCGGGCGCGTCACGCAAGCCATCGGCCATCGCTCGGGCGATCTTGCCGGTGCCGAGGATACCCCAGCGAACGTTGTTTTCCATGCTATTGATCTCTTTCTGCACTAAGTAGGTCGTGGGAAATTATTGTGAAGTTATGACAAACAGAACCGGATGCTCTGCAAGGCGCCCGCTGCGACGCAGTGCGAGCACTGCTAGCAGCGGGCAACACCGCAGAGCGCCGGTTATGGAAGTCAGAAATCACAATAATTTATTACGCCCTACTTCGCTGCCTTGCGCTTCGGGCGGAACACCGCCGCGTCATTGTAAAAATCGTCGTCCTGGCCTTCGCACCAGCCGGGCAAACCGAGCACGGGCAGCGGCGTGAAGTCCGCCGTGGTGAGGCCGTGCTGCGCCAGGTCTAGCGCCACCCGCTCGTCGAGCCAGGCGCGCCGTGCTGCATCATCGAGCGCAAAGTAAGCGTCGCCGGCAAAAATCACGCGCGTGTGCGCCGTGATGGCCTTGCGCGGCGCCACCAGTTTTTCCATCAGCGCGTGGCCGAACAGCCAGACTTCGGCGTCGCCACCGGCGCCAAACTTGTCGCGCTGCGCGATAAAAGCGCTACGCCAGTCGTGACCGCGCAAGGCCGCCTCCAGCGCGCGCCCCGCGTCACTGTCGCGCAGCACCAGCAAGGCGGAATTTTCGTCAAAAATCGTCGCGCCATCGCGTGCGGGACCACGCGATTTGCCGACGCCGGACAGGGCGATCTGCGCCGCCTGCAGCGCGTTCAACTGCCGCTTGATGCGGGGGAAGGTGAGCCACACGAGCGCATTGAAAAAGTCATGCAGATTGTCGCGCGTGGGCACGCCGCCCGTCGCGCCGATGAACTCCTCGTAGGCCACGCCTTCAGGCAGGTCGGCTTGCGGCACGAAGCACACCGGCAAGCCGGATGGATTGCGCAAGTCCAGCGCGCGCGCCTGCCCGTTGAGCGCGGCAATCACCGTGTCGCGCTGCAGGTCCAGCTGCCGTCGTGCCGGCAGCACCGTGGCATACCAGGGGCGGCTCCAGTCTATCGATGGCAGCATGGAGTGATCAGACCATTTTCCAGTTGATCTGTTCACCCGCGTTGAGCGGAATGACATGGCTGTCGCCCAGTGGCAGCGAGGCTGGCAAAGTCCAGCTTTCGCGCTTCAAGGTGATGCTGTCCGTGTTGCGCGGCACGCCGTAGAAGGCCGGGCCGTGGAAACTGGCGAACGCTTCCAGTTTATCCAGAGCGCCAGCCCGTTCGAACGCTTCGGCATACATTTCCATCGCGTGCAGGGCCGTGTAGCAGCCGGCGCAGCCGCAAGCCATTTCCTTGGCGCCTTGCGCGTGCGGCGCCGAGTCGGTGCCGAGGAAAAAGCGCTCGTCGCCGCTGGCGGCGGCCGTCATCAGCGCCAGGCGGTGCTCTTCGCGCTTGAGGATGGGCAGGCAGTAGTAATGGGGACGGATGCCGCCCTTGAAAATCTCGTTGCGGTTGTACAGCAAATGATGCGCCGTGATGGTGGCGGCGATCGGGCCTTCCGCTTCAGCCACGTACTGCGCCGCATCCTTGGTGGTGATGTGTTCGAACACCACGGACAGGGCCGGGAAGGCGCTGCGCAGCGGGCGCATCACGCGTTCGATGAAGACGGCTTCGCGGTCGAAAATGTCGATTTCCGGATCCGTCACTTCGCCGTGCACGAGGAAGGGCATGCCCACTTCCTGCATCACTTCGAGCACCTCGTAGCAATTCTTCAAATCCGTCACGCCCAGGTCGGAATTCGTCGTCGCGCCGGCCGGATACAGCTTCACAGCCTGCACGATGCCGCTGTCCTGCGCGCGGCGGATTTCGTCGGGCGAGGTGTTGTTCGTCAGGTACAGCACCATCAGCGGATCGAAGTTCACGCCTTCGGGCACGGCAGCCAGGATGCGCTCGCGGTAGGCGCTGGCGTCCGCCGTGGTGGTGACGGGCGGTTTCAGGTTCGGCATGACGATGGCGCGGCCGAACTGGCGCGCGCTGTGCGGCAGCACGCTGGCCATGACGGCGCCGTCACGCAGATGCAGATGCCAGTCGTCAGGACGGGTGATGGTGATGGAAGATGGGACGGCGGCTGGGGTGTGATCGAGTGTGGACATGGCGGCTGCTCTCAGGCGGTCATTGCGAATAACGCCATTTTACCAGCCGCGGGGCTGCGTTAGCGGCCAGGCGTCCTGATGCAAACCTGGCGCAAGCGTGCCGTCAACGCAAAAACGGCCGGTGCAGACCGGCCGCTTTAATCGAGAAAACCTGGGATCAGTGAATGATTTTCGCCAGGAAATCGCGCGCGCGGTCTGAGCGCGTGGTGTTGAAGAAGTCATCCTTGCTGCAATCCTCGATGATCTTGCCCTGGTCCATGAAGACGATGCGGTTGGCGACTCTTTTTGCAAAACCCATTTCGTGGGTGACGACCATCATCGTCATGCCTTCCTGCGCCAGGCCCACCATCACGTCGAGCACTTCGTTGATCATTTCCGGATCGAGCGCCGAAGTGGGCTCGTCGAACAGCATGGCGATCGGGTCCATCGATAGCGCGCGGGCGATCGCCACGCGCTGCTGCTGGCCGCCCGACAGCTGGCCCGGGAATTTATCTTGCTGCGACAGCAGGCCCACGCGGTCCAGGTATTTCAAGCCCTTGGCATTGGCTTCGTCGGCGCTGCGACCGAGCACCTTGATCTGGCCGATGGTCAGGTTTTCGCGGATGGACAGGTGCGGAAACAGCTCGAAATTCTGGAACACCATGCCGATGCGCGCACGCAGTTTCGACAAGTTCGTCTTCGGGTCGTTGACGGTGATGCCGTCGACGATGATCTGCCCCTGCTGTATCGGTTCGAGGCCGTTGACGGTCTTGATCAGGGTCGACTTGCCGGAGCCGGACGGGCCGCAAATGACCATCACGTCGCCCTTGGCGACCTTGGTGGTGCAGTCGGTCAGTACCTGGAACTGGCCATACCATTTGCTGACGTTATTGAGTTCGATCATCTTGTTCTTTCTTTTTCGGTTAGCGAATGATGGCGACGCGTTTCTGCAGGCGTTTTACCAGGAACGACAAGGCATAGCACAGCACGAAATACACGACGGCGACAAACACATACATTTCCACCAGGCGGCCGTCGCGCTGGGCGATCTTCGAGGCGGCGCCGACGAAATCGGGGATCGACAGCACGTACACGAGCGACACGTCCTGGAACAGCACGATGGTTTGCGTCAGCAGCACGGGGATCATGTTGCGAAAAGCTTGCGGCAGCACGATGCTGCCCATGGTTTGCCGGTAGTTCATGCCCAGCGCCTGGCCGGCCCACACCTGGCCGCGGGGAATCGACTGTATGCCACTGCGCATGATCTCGCAATAGTAGGCTGCCTCGAACATGATGAAGGTGATCAGCGCGGAAGAAAACGCGCCCACTTTCACGGGCTCGTCCGCGCCGATGACCCAGGCGGCGATGTACGGCACCAGGAAGTAGAACCAGAAGATCACCAGCACCAGCGGGATCGAGCGTATCAGGTTGACGTAGCTCGATGCCACGCCCGAGATGAGGCGGTTGCTGGACAGGCGCATCAGCGCCAGCAGTGTGCCCAGCACGATGCCGCCCACCATGGCCAGCGCCGTCAGTTTCAGGGTGAAGACCATGCCGGTCTGGAACAGGTAAACCCACGAGCGGGAGATGACATCGAAGTCGAAGTTACCGAACATGTCAGTGTCCTCCCGTCTTGGCGCCGGCGACGATGAAGCCCGGGATGGCGACCTTTTTTTCGATCAGGTGCATCAGCACCACCACCAGCAGATTGACGACGACGTAAATGATGGTGGCGGCCGAAAACGCCTCGAATACCTGGAAGGAAAACTCCTGGATGGCGCGCGCGCTGGCCGTCAGTTCGATCAGGCCGATGGTCAATGCCACTGAACTGTTCTTGATGATGTTCAAAAATTCACTGGTGAGCGGCGGCATGATGACGCGCGCAGCCATCGGCAGCAAGATGAAACGGTAGGTTTGCGGCAGGGTCAGGCCCAGCGCCGTGCCGGCCAGTTTCTGCCCGCGCGGCAGCGCCTCGATGCCTGTCGTCACCTGCACGGCCACGCGCGAGGAAGTGAAGAATCCCAGGCATAAAACGGCCGTGACGAATGGCGCGTTCGGCAGCGACTTGACCCAGGCGCCCAGGTCCGGCGGCAGCAGTTCCGGCATGACGAAATACCACAGGAACATCTGCACCAGCAGTGGCACATTGCGAAACAATTCCACGTAGGCATTGGCCACGCCCACCAGCCATTTGTTCGGCAGGGTACGGACGGTGCCGATCACCAGGCCCAGGATCAAGGCCATGATCCAGGCCGCACCGGCCGTGGCCAGGGTCCACACCAGGCCGGACCACAGGGTATCCATATACGTGCCCACGCCATCGGGGGACATCTCCCAGAAGATGCGCCAATTCCAGTTGTAATTCATGATCATCCTTCCCATGCAGCTCAAGGAAAGCGGCCAGCCGCCTACCCCGCAAATAAAACCGGGAGGCTTGCGCCCCCCGATTTGTTACGCAATCTTTACTTTTTCCGTTTGTCCGATGTCTTCTGCGCTTCGGGCACGGCCGCATACGCAGCCGGATCGCCCGAATCGGTCGGATTCATGAACACGGCCTTCAATTGCGGCGGCATGGGAAATTTCAGGTTGATGTTTTTCGGCGGGATCGGCGAGGTAAACCATTTCGCATAAATGCGGTTGATGTCGTCGCTCTTGTACAAGCGGATCAGCGCGTCGTCGACCACTTTCTTGAAGGCTGGATCGTTCTTGCGCAGCATGATGCCGTACGGCTCGACCGACAGCGCTTCCTTGGTGATTTCGTAGTCGTTCGGGTTTTTCGAGTTGGCCACCTGCGACGCCAGCAGGATATCGTCGTTGGCTTCGGCCACTGCGCGGCCCGTTTCCAGCATCAGGAACGATTCAGGATGATCCTTGCCGACGGCGATATTCATGCCCAGGTTTTTTTCCTTGTTCAGGATCGTCATCTGCTTGATGGTCGACGTGCCGGCCGTGGCGACCAGCGTCTTGCCGCGCAAGTCTTCCAGGGTCTTGATGTTCGAGGATTTTTTCGCCAGGATACGGTTGCCGATGACGAACATGGTGGGCGCGAATGCCACCTGCTGCTGGCGCTCCAGGTTGTTCGTGGTCGAGCCGCATTCGAGGTCGATGGTGCCGTTGGCCATCAGCGGGATACGGTTGGCCGACGTGACGGGACTCATCACCACTTTCAATTCGCTCAAGCCCAGGTGCTTTTGCAGGGCCGTGACGACTTTCATGCACAGGTCGATCGAATAGCCTTGGTATTGCTGCTTGTCATCGAGATAGGAGAAGGGAACGGAGCCGTCGCGCACGCCGAGGGTGACGGAACCGGCTTTCTTGATCTTGGCCAAGGTGCCGGTCAATTCCTGAGCCTGGACTGGCGACATGCTGCTGATGACACCGACGCTGAGCAGCGTGGCGATGATTTTGGTCAATTTCATAAATTCTCCTGGGCGGACAAACCGGATGTACTCCGAACGAAGCAACTGTGGTGCAGACGCCACCAATGGAATTAATTTTATTTCATTTTCAGCGCTGAGCTAGCCGTTTTCTGCGATTGCCCTCAAATAGGGACTATACGCGCGCCTGAATCAGCGCGGCTGTAGCATTTTTCCTACTGATTTTCCCGCGCCGATTTATTTTGCCGGCGCCAGGCCCGCCAGCGCGTCGTCCTCTTCCGCCTCATCGTCGCTATTCGCCTGCTGGCGTTGCCACATCTGCGCGTACATGCCATCCAACGCCAGCAATTGCGGATGCGTGCCCCGCTCGACGATGCGGCCATGGTCGAGCACCAGGATTTGCTGGGCGTCGGCCACCGTCGACAGCCGGTGCGCAATCACCAGGGTGGTGCGGTTTTTGGCGATTTCCTTCAGTTGCGCCTGGATCGCCTGCTCGGCCTTGGAGTCGAGCGCCGACGTCGCTTCGTCGAAGATCAGGATGGCCGGGTCTTTCAGCAAGGTGCGGGCAATCGCCACGCGCTGCTTTTCGCCGCCTGACAGCTTCAAGCCCCGTTCGCCCACCATGGAGTTGTAGCCATCTGGCAAGCTTTCAATAAAATCATGGATCGACGCCGCTTTGGCCGCCGCCACGATGGCCGCCTTGCTGGCGCCCGGCTTGCCGTAAGCGATGTTGTATTCGATGGTGTCGTTGAACAGCACCGTATCTTGCGGCACGATGCCGATGGCGGCGCGCAGCGAATCCTGCGTGATTGCCCGCAAGTCCTGGCCATCGATGGTGATGCTGCCGCCATCGACTTCATAAAAGCGGAACAGCAAACGCGACAGGGTCGACTTGCCCGAGCCGCTGTGGCCCACCACGGCCGTCGTGGTGCCGGCCGGAATCTGGAAATCCACGTCGAACAGGATTTGCCGCTTGGCTTCATAGCTGAAATCCACATGCGCAAAGCGCACGGCAGCACCCCGCGTGACGAGCGGTTTTGCCTCTCGCGTATCGGCGATTTCGCGGTTTTCGTTCAGCAAGGAAAACAGGCGCTCCATGTCGGCCAGGCTTTGCTTGATTTCGCGGTAAATGACACCCAGGAAATTGAGGGGGATGTACAGCTGGATCATGAAGGCGTTCACCAGCACCAGGTCGCCCAGGGTCATGCTGCCGTTGATCACGCCCACCGTGGCGCGCCACAGGATCAAGGTGACGGCCGTGGCGATGATCAAGGACTGGCCCGTATTGAGCAGGGACAAGGAAGTTTGCGATTTCACGGCGGCCGATTCATAGCGCTGCAAGCCTTCGTCGTAGCGCTTCGCCTCGTAATCCTCGTTGCCGAAATATTTCACGGTTTCATAGTTGATCAGCGAATCGATGGCCTTGGTGTTCGCCTTGGAGTCGAGGTCGTTCATGGTGCGGCGGAAATGCGTGCGCCAGTTCGTCACCAATACGGTAAACGCGATGTAGGACACCAGCGCCACCGCCGTGATCACGCTGAACCAGATGTCGTAATGCAAAACCAGATAGCCGAGCACGAGGGTGATTTCCACCAGGGTCGGCAAGATGTTGAACAAGGTATAGGAAATGAGCGAGCCGACGCTGCGCGTGCCCCGTTCGATGTCGCGCGTCATGCCACCCGTCTGGCGGTTCAGGTGGAAACGCAGCGACAAGGCATGCAGGTGGCGGAACACTTGCAGGGCGATGGTGCGCACGGCCCGCTGCGTCACCCTGGCGAACAGGAATTCGCGCAATTCCGTAAACAAGGTGGTCGACAGACGCAGCAAGCCATACGCCACCAGCAAGCCCACGGGCAACACCAGCAGCGCTTGCGGGTGCGCCGCCGTGATCGTCATGGCGTCGACGAGTTTTTTCAGGATCAGGGGCACGCCCACGTTGGCCAGCTTGGCGCCCACCAGGCATAGCAGTGCCAGCAGCACCCGCCATTTGTAGACCCACAGGTAGGGCAGCAAGGTCTTGATGGTGGCGAAATCGCTGTGGCTGGCGGAGGCTGGCGAGCGGGGCGGAGGGGGAGTCTGGGAACGGCGCATGGCGAAGGTCGGCTTTTTATGGTTCAATCGGGGCAATTGTAGCCTTTCATGAGAATAAAAGATGAGCACCTCCCCCGACCGCCCCGACAACTGCCTCGCTTCCGGCCTGCCCGCCGGAAAAATGCCGGAATTGCGCATGATGCCCGCGCCGTCCGACGCCAATGTGTACGGCGACGTCTTCGGCGGCTGGATCATGGCGCAGGTCGACATTGCCGGTTCCCTGCCAGCCACGCGGCGCGCCAACGGCCGTGTCGCCACCATCGCCGTCAACTCCTTCGTCTTCAAAAATCCAGTCTTCGTCGGCGATCTGCTATCCTTCTACGCCGAAATCGTCAAGGTTGGCAATACCTCGATCACTGTCAATGTCGAGGTGTATGCCGAGCGCAACCGCCTGCAGGCATGCATCGTGAAAGTCACGGAAGCCACCCTGATCTATGTGGCGACGGACTCCGAACGCAAGCCGCGCAAGGTGCCGCCGATCGAGACTTTATTGTCGTCTTGATTGTCGCAATAATTCCACACTATGGATAAGCAGCGCCGCATCTTCTTGCAGAGCGCCGCGCGTATAACGGCACTGGCCGCCGCTGGCAGCGTGCTGTCCGGTTCAAGCGTGCGCGCCGCCACGCGCAGCAATAGCACCGGCTATCCGTTTGCGCTGGGCATCGCTTCCGGCTCGCCCCTGCCGGACGCCGTCGTCCTGTGGACGCGCATCTGCTACGACCCGCTGCACGCGAACGCCACGCCCGCCATCGCCCTGAACGTACGCTGGGAAGTGGCCGCCGATGAAGGTTTTCGCCGCATCATCGCCAAGGGCCAGGCCACGGCCACGCCCGCCCTCGCGCACAGCGTGCATGTGGACGTGGCGGGCCTGGCGCCCGGACGCTGGTACTGGTACCGCTTTATGCTTGGCGACGCCGTCAGCCCCGTGGGCCGCACGCGCACGGCGCCCGATCCCGGCTCCATGCCTGCCTCGCTGAAACTGGCCGTCGCCTCGTGCCAGCACTGGGAATTCGGCGCGTATGCGGCGCACCGGCATATCGCCGCGGCCGCGCCTGACCTGGTGGCCTTTCTCGGCGATTACATTTATGAGTGGGGACCGTACCAGCTGCAGCACCCGAACCGGGCCCTGCGCACGCACGAAAGTTTTACCCTGGACGAGTACCGCGCCCGCTACGCGCAATACAAGAGCGACCAGGATTTGCAGGGCGCACACCTGGCTGCGCCGTGGATCGTCACCTGGGACGACCATGAAGTGTCCAACGATTACGGCAATGACCGCGACGAACTACTGACACCTACGTTCCTGCAGCGCCGCGCAGCCGCCTACCAGGCGTTTTATGAACACATGCCGCTGCGTCTGCTGCCGCTGGGGAGAAGAGGTTTTGTCGACATGCGCATCTACCAGCGCTATGACTGGGGCCGGCTGGCGCGCTTCCACGTGCTGGACGACCGGCAATACCGCGCCTATCACGCGTGCGCCAGGCCGGGCCGCGGCGGCTCCAATTCCGTCACCACGCGCAACTGCCCCGACTTGCTGAAACCGCAGCGCAGCATGCTGGGCGAGGAGCAGCAACGCTGGCTGCAAGCGGGACTCGACAACTCGCCCGCGCGCTGGAATATCCTGGCCCAGCAAACGCTGATGGCGCAATCGAGCCAGGTGCCCATCCTGCGGGCCGGCGACGAACGCATCTGGACCGATGGCTGGGATGGCTATCCGCTGGCGCGCCAGCACCTGCTTGACGCCCTGCGCAGCAGTGGCGCGCGCAACCCGCTGGTGCTGTCGGGCGACGTGCACACCTTTTATGCCACGGAACTGAGCCGCAATGCCATGCGGCCGGTCAGCAAGAACAATCCCGTGCTGGCCACCGAGTTTTGCGGCACTTCCATCACATCGGGTTCCCGCCCGCAGGCGCGCACCGAGCAGTACGTGGCGATGAACCCCCACATCCGCTACGGACGCAGCGACAAGCGCGGCTATATGTTGATGGAGATCACGCCGGAGAAAACCACGACCCTGTTCCAGGGTTTGGAGAATGTGCGCGACAGCGCCTCCGCCATTGCAACACTGGCCAGCTTTGTCGTGCGCGACGGCAAGGCTGGCTTGCAGGAAAGCTAGCAAGTACTTTTCAAGGCATCGCGGTAGCGCCGGCTGACGGGTACTTCGCCGCCCGTGGACAGCACGGCCCGCGCATCACCCGATTCCAGCGGCACGATGCTCTGCACGAAATCAAGGTTGACGATATAGCTGCGGTGCACGCGCACGAAGCGCTTGCCGTCGAGGCGGCGCTCGATGGCGGCCATGGTCGAGCGCAGCGGATAATCGTGGCCGCGCACATGCAAATTGACATAATTACCCCAGGCCTGTAACCATTCGATCTCCAGGGCGGGCAACAAAAAATCCTTGCCCAGCTTGCGCACCAGGAAGCGTTCCGGTTGCTGCACCGGCTCCATGGCCGGCCCTTCATCGGGTTCGCCCAGCAGGGTCGCCTCGCCTTGCCAGCGCATCAGCAGCAACTGGTAAAAACCCACGGCCAGCAAGACGAGGAAGTAAGCACGCACATCTTTCATGTATTCATACGGCAACTCGCGCCACCAGGCGCCAAAATCATAGTGACTGCCCTGGCTCCAGTACGCCAGCTTGCGCAAGGCCACCATGGCCGCCACATGCACCAGGCTGTAGACAAGCGATGCAGCCAGGTGCCAGCGCAGGTTCTGGCGCTGGAACACCAGGTGCAGCGGCCGGTACTGTCCCGCCAGCACGACCACGGGCACCAGCGCCAGCAGCACAAGATTGCTGCTCCATTCCCACACGGCCACTTCCCAGTATGGCGTCGCGACCCCGGCGCGCCGCAGGTCGAGCCAGACCAGCCAGCTGTTGACGCTGGCCTGCAGAAAATATAGCGCGATCCAGAATCCGGGTTCGGCCACGCGGCGCCAGCGTTGATAACGTTGCAACAGGTCGGTGGAAGAGGCGCGCATAGCTTCGGCAGGTAAATTAGTTGCACGATTGTAACGTCCCACACCCGTCCCAGGCGATCCATTCGTCACAAGCAGCCGTCCGCTGGTCACTTCGCGCTGGCTGCCAGCCCCGTTGCTACCTATGCTGGGCCTTCCTTCACCACTTGCCCACCGATCATGCGCCATGACACCCGCCGCCACGATATCGACGCCTTGCGCTTTCTCGTCTTCAGCCTGCTGATTGTCTATCACACTGCCCTGATGTACCTGGAAGGGTCGAGCTTTCATATGCGCAGCAGCTACACCACGGATGCCTTGAACATGCCGCTGGTCTTCATTAACCGCTGGCGCATGGAAATCGTCTTCCTCATCTCCGGCGTGTCGTGCGCCATGATGACGCAGACCTCGCGCGGCGCCTTCCTGTGGCGCAGGACCAAGCGCCTGCTGTTGCCGCTGCTGTTCGGCATGGCCGTCATCATCCCCCTCCAGCCGTATTGCGAAGGCGTCAGCAACGGCCTGGTCGAGCCTGGCTATGGGCAGTTCCTGCTGCATTACTTTGGCGGCCATGCCTGGCCTGCCGGCGCCTTCGCAGGCTGGCAATATGGTTTTACGTGGAATCACTTGTGGTATCTGGTGTACTTGCTGCTGTACATCATCGTGCTGGTCGCGCTGCAGCCGCTGCTGGCGGCGCTGCGCCCCCTGTTTCAGCGCTTGCGCGGCTGGCGCTTGCTGGTCTTGCCGGCGCTGCCCACCTTGGCCGCCACGCTGTTCCTGAAGATGCGCTATCCGGAAAACCATGCGGTGGTGCACGACTGGTATGCGCACAGCATCTATTTCACGCTGTTCGTGTATGGCTGGTGGCTGGGCAATGACAAGGGATTGTGGGCGGAACTGGCGCGCTTGCGCTGGCGCACGCTGTGGCTGGGCCTGGGCGCGTTTGCCGTATACATGGTGTTCGACCAGGTATATTCGGAAAACCTGCTGACCTGGGCCTCGGCTGGCTCCTGGCCCATGCGCAACCTGTACATGTGGCTGGCCATCTGCACCATCCTGGGCTGGTCGCATACGCTATTGAACCGCCCCTTTGCCTGGCTGCCATGGGCCCGCCAAGCCGTCTTTCCCTGGTACATATTGCACCAGAGCGCGATCGTGCTGCTGGCCTACTGGCTGGTGCCGTTAAAGCTGGGCCCCTTGCTGGAGCCGCTGCTGGTACTCACCGGCACGGTGGCGACCTGCTGGCTGGGAACCTCGCTGCTGATCAGCAAGGTGAACTGGCTGCGCCCCTGCTTCGGCTTGCCCGCCCGGCCAGGGAGGAACCTGGCGGCGGACACAACCCTGGCTGCGAATTAGGCAACCTTCTTTTCGTCGCGTAACTGACGGCGCAAGATCTTGCCGACATTGGTCTTCGGCAATTCATCGCGGAACTCGATGTATTTCGGTTTCTTGTAGGCCGTCAATTCATGCTTGCAATGCTCGCGGATCTGTTCCACCGTCAGGTTCGGATCCTTGCGCACGACAAACACTTTCACGGCTTCGCCCGCATTGGCATCCGGCACGCCGATGCACGCGCATTCCAGCACGCCCGGGCACGAAGAGACCACGTCCTCCACCTCGTTCGGATACACATTGAAGCCGGAAACGATGATCATGTCTTTCTTGCGGTCCACGATCTTCACATAGCCGCGCTCATCCATGACACCCACGTCGCCCGTCTTGAAGTAGCCGTCGGCCGTCATCGACTTGGCCGTTTCGTCCGGACGCTGCCAGTAGCCGGCCATCACTTGCGGACCGCGCACGGCGATTTCGCCCGGCTCGCCCAGCGGCACTTCCACGCCGTCGTCGTTCAAGATCGCCACTTCCGTCGAGGGGAATGGCAAGCCGATGGTACCCGTAAATTCCGTGATGTCGACGCGGTTGCCCGTCACCACGGGCGATGTTTCCGACATGCCATAGCCTTCGATCAGCGGGCAACCCGTCAGTTTCAGCCAGCGTTCGGCCACATTGCGCTGCAAGGCCATGCCGCCGCCATTGCACACTTTGTAACTGGAAAAATCAAGCTTGGCAAAGTCGGCATTGTTCAGCAGCGCGTTGTACAGGGTATTGACGGCCGGGAAGACGACGATCTTGTGCTTGGACAATTCCTTGACGAAACCGGGGATGTCGCGCGGATTGGGAATCAGCACGCTCATGCCGCCCAGACGCATGCCCATCAGGGCGCTGACCGTTAGCGAATAGATGTGATACAGGGGCAAGGCGCACATGAATCCCATCGAGGTGGCGCGCATTTCAGGCGTCATCACGGGCGACATCCACGCCTCGTTTTGCAGCACGTTGGCGATCACATTACGGTGCAACAACATCGCGCCCTTCGACACGCCTGTCGTGCCCCCCGTGTATTGCAGGAAGACGATATCGTCATGCCCCTGCTGCACGGGCTTGAGCGTCAGGTGCGTGCCTTCGGCCAGCATCTTGTTGAAACTGATGGCGCCAGGCAAGGAAAACGCAGGCACCATTTTCTTGATCTTGCGCACGACGAAGTTGACGATGGTGCCCTTCAAGCTGCCCAGCAAATCGCCCATGGTGGCGACGATCACATGCTTGACCTGGGTATGCGGCAACACCTGTTCCACCGTGGTGGCAAAGTTTTCCAGCACGATGATCGCTACACAGCCCGAATCGATCAGCTGATGCTGCAATTCACGCGGCGTGTACAACGGGTTGACGTTCACCACGGTGTAGCCGGCGCGCAAAATCGCCGCCATGGCCACCGGATATTGCAGCACGTTCGGCAGCATGATGGCCACGCGCGCACCTGGCGGCAAACCCTTGCTTTGCAGCCAGGCACCCATCTGCTGCGACAGCTGGTCGAGCTCGCGGTAGGTAATGAATTTATCCATGCACACGAAAGCGTTACGGTCCGCATATTTCTGGAACGACTCTTCCAGCAAATGCGTCACGGAACGGTATTGCGTGCAATCAATCTCTGCGGGAACGCTGTCCGGGTACGACTTCAACCAAATCTTGTCCATCTCGCCTCATCTTTATCTGTAAAAGGGATGCGCCTCCTGGCGCATCCACATTGTTTATGCTGCTATCTTTTTCTCGTCACGCAGGGCACGACGCAAAATCTTGCCGACGTTGGTTTTCGGCAGTTCATCGCGGAACTCGATGTATTTCGGCCTCTTGTAGCCCGTGAACTGTTCCTTGCAATACGCAGCCAGCACGGCCTGGGTCAGGTTCGGATCCTTGCGTACCACAAACACTTTCACGGCCTCGCCCGAATGCTCATCGGGTACGCCCACGCAGGCGCACTCGAGCACGCCCGGATGGGCCGCGATGACGGCTTCAACTTCGTTCGGATACACATTGAAACCGGAGACGAGAATCATGTCTTTCTTGCGGTCCACGATCTTCACGTAGCCGCGTTCATCCATGATGCCCACGTCGCCCGATTTGAAATAGCCGTCTTGTGTCATGACCTTGGCCGTTTCATCGGGACGGTTCCAGTAGCCCGTCATCACTTGCGGGCCACGGATGGCGATCTCGCCCGTCTGGCCCAGCGGCACTTCCTTGCCGTCATCGTCGAGAATCGCGATCTCGGTCGACGGAATCGGCAAGCCGATGGTGCCGGAAAACACCGTGCTGTCGGCGCGGTTGCACGTGGCGACAGGCGACGTTTCCGACAGCCCATAACCCTCGATGATGGACACGCCCGTCGCTTGCAGCCATTTGTCATTGACGGCTTGCTGCACCGCCATGCCTCCGCCATTGGCAATCTTCAAGCCTGAGAAGTCGAGCTTGACAAAATCGGGGTGATTCACCAGCGCGTTATACAGCGTATTGACCGCTGGCAGCAGGTTGAATTTGTACTTGCCCAACTCCTTGATCAGGCCCGGGATATCGCGCGGATTCGGGATCAGGATATTCAGGGCGCCCACGCGCGTGCCCCACATCGCGCACGCCGTCAGAGCAAAGATATGGTACAGCGGCAAGGCGCAGACGATGATCAACTGCTCGCGGCTGTTCGGATCGAGTGCCGCGCCCGACCACGCTTCGCTCTGCAGCACATTGGCGATCACGTTGCGGTGGCTCAAGGTCGCGCCTTTCGACACGCCCGTGGTGCCCCCCGTATATTGCAGGAAGGCGGCGTCGTTGATGCTCAGCTCGACGGGCGTGAGTTTCATGCGGCTGCCCAGCGTCAGCGCCTGCTTGAAACGCATGGCGTTCGGCAAGGAATACGCGGGCACCATTTTCTTGACGTTGCGCACGACAAAATTGACGAGCATGCCCTTCAAGCCGCCCAGCATCTCGCCCATGCTGGCGACGACGATGTGCTTGACGGCCGTCTTGCTCAACACTTGTTCCAGTGTATGGGCAAAGTTTTCCAGCACGATGATGGCTTCGCTGCCCGAATCGTTGAGCTGATGCTCGAGTTCGCGTGGCGTGTACAGCGGGTTGACGTTGACCACCGTGTAGCCGGCGCGCAAGACGGCGGCAATGGCCACCGGATACTGCAGCACGTTCGGCATCATCAGGGCAACCCGGGCGCCCTTCTTCAGGCCACGGCTTTGCAGCCAGGCACCGAGCTGGCGCGAATAGGTATCGAGTTCGGCATAAGTGAGAAATTTGTCCATGCAGACATAAGCATTGCGATCCGCATATTTTTGAAACGCTTCTTCCAGCAAATGCACCAGCGAACGATATTGATCAGGATCGATGTCGGCAGGAACGCCGGGAGGGTACGACTTCAGCCAAATTTTGTCCATCCTGTGCCTCTTGTCTCGAATAATCGTGGGGGAGCCGGCGCACCATGCCAGCGCGGATCATTGCTGCGGATTCTGTCGTCCTGCAGTCAGTTTGAGCATTCTGACGAGCAATTGCTCTATGCTACTAATGCGATGCTATCGGTCGCCGCGCTTCCATGCAAGCGCTTTCAACAGTATTCGAGCGGCAACTCTAAGGGTATTTTATGCTGCAATGCAACATGATAAATACGCTGTTGCAGGATCGTTTGACCTGACGTGCGAGACAATCTTTACGGGTCAGGGGCTGGACAATTGTTCCAGCGCACGCCTGCGCTCAGGCTTCTTGATCTGGGCCATTGTGTGCACTGCAGCATAAAAAGCACGAAAGTTCTTTTTTTCTTCCAGCAATTTTTTGAAGGCAGGCAAAAATTCATTGTAGGTAGACACGGAAGCCAGGTGCGCATTGCTCAATGGCTGCTCGAACCAGCGGTCGTAACCGGCAAAGCCACCCCACTCTTGCTTCAGCACCTGATACGCGTCTTGCAGTGCCGCAAACACCTGCGCCTTGCGCGCGCGCTTCTCCGCATCACTGGCGTCGCTCGCATACACGGCCTCCAGTTCCTCACGATATTTCAGCAGCAAGGTCAGAAAATCCTGGCGCCGCGCCGCATACTGGGCGTAGGCCGCGCGCATGGCGTCATTGCCCTCGCGTGCCAGCCAGCGCTGCACGCCCGCCTCTTCCACGGCACCGGCAAACGACTCGTTGAAGGCCGAATCGCCGGGCACATACACCACCTGGTGCGCCAGTTCATGAAAAATCAGGCGCGCCAGTTCCGCATCGTTGTAGTTGATAAAGGTCGACAGCAGGGGATCGTCGAACCAGCCCAGGGTGGAATACGCGGGCACTCCGCCCACCTGCACGTCGTAATGCTGGGCGCGCAACTCCTCGGCATACGCGAGCGCCTCTTCCTTGCTGTAATAGCCACGATAGCTGATGCAGCCGGCGATGGGAAAACACCATTGCAGCGGCTGCAGCGACAATTCCGGCGTGGCCACCACGTTCCACAGCACGAACGGGCGCCGCAGGGCCGTGTAGTTTTTGTAGCTGCCATTGTCTGGCAAGTCCAGCTCACTGACGGCAAAGCGGCGGATCTGCTGCGCCTTTGCCAGGCGCACTTTCAGGCGCGGTTCGGTGGCCGGGTCATCGAGCCAGTCACCAATGGGGCGCGCGCCAGACCACAAGGCATATTGTCCCTGCGCCGCTTGCGTGTAGTAGCGCAGCTGCGTGCAGCCGCCCAGCAGCATGCACACCGTGCCGACAAACAAGCGGGCCGGCCAGCGCAGCATGTCAGGCAACCTTTTCCACTTCGACCAGCGTATCGTAGAAGGTAGGCGCGCGGCCCATGTCGGTCAGGCGCTGGCTGGTCACTTCATTGGCGTTCTTGCCATCGCTGGCCAGCTTCTTCCACCACACGGACAAGCCTACCACCAAGCCAGGTCTCGCCTTGTCCGTCAACCTGGCCTTGGCCACAAACGAACCGCGGTCATTGAAGATGCGCACCATGTCGCCGGCCGCGATGCCGCGCGCGGCGCCATCATCGGGATGGATGTCGAGGTGCGGCTCGCCCTCGGCCGCGCGCAGGCTTTTCACGTTGACGAACGTGGAATTGAGGAAATTGCGCGCCGGTGGAGAAATCATGGCCAGCGGATAGCGCGCAGCCAGCGCGGGATTGCTGGCCAGCGATTCGTGCGGCGCAATATATGTCGGCAGGGGATCGAGTCCCGCCTGCGCCATGGCGCTGGAATAAAACTCGCACTTGCCCGACGGCGTGGGGAAACCACCTTCGGCAAATGGCGCCTCGGGCATGGCCAGCTTTTGCCAACCCGTGCGTTTCAGCGATTCCCAGTCAAAATGCACGGCGCGCGCATCCGTCGCATCAAATGCCTTGGCCGCCAGCGCATCGTCGCTTTCCTGGAAGCACGGATCATCAAAGCCCATGTATTGGGCCAGCAGGCGGAAGATTTCCGTGTTCGCCTTCGCTTCGCCCAGCGGCGCCACGGCCGCATTGTTCGCCATCATGTACAGGTGGCCGTAGGTGGAATGTGCATCGACATGCTCGAGCTGGGTGGTGGCGGGCAACACGATATCGGCGTAATCGACGGTATCGGTCTGGAAGTGCTCGAGCACGACCGTAAACAAGTCTTCGCGGGCAAAGCCCTGCGCCACTTTCGATGAATCGGGCGCCACCGCCAGGGGATTCGAGTTGTAGACAATCACGGCCTCGACTTGCGGGCCGAACTCGGGTGAAGTTGTTTTCAGCAGATCGTCGCCGATGGTGCTCATGTTGATGGTGCGCGGCGTGCCTTTCAGCAAATCAGGGCGCTGCAAGACCTTGCGGTTGACGGGGAATGAACCCGAGCTCGACAGCTGCATGCCGCCGGCCGGATGGCGCCAGGCGCCCGTCAGGGCTGGCAGGCAGGCGATGTTGCGCACGGCCATGCCACCGCCATGCACGCGCTGCACGCCATAGTTGGTGCGGATGGCGGCGCCCTCGCCAGAACGGCATGCCTGGCCGTACAGGCGCGCCAGGTCCACCACTTCCGTCGTCGTGATGCCGCACACCTCGGCCACGCGCTCGGGCGGCCATTCCAGGACCCGCTGTTTCAGTTCAGCATAGCCGATGGTGTACTGCGCAATATAGTCCTGGTCGACCAGGTCTTCGGTAATCAGCACATGCATCAAGCCCAGCGCCAGGGCCGCATCGGTACCCGGCAGTAAAGCGACATGCTGGTGGCATTTTTCGGCCGTCAGCGAACGATACGGGTCGATGGCGATCAAGGTCGCGCCGTTGCGCTTGGCCTCTTGCGCCCGCATCCAGAAGTGCAGGTTCGAGGCGATCGGATTGCCGCCCCAGATAATGATCAATTTCGCGTTCTGGAATTGCTCCAGGTCCGTGCCGATGCTGGCGCCCACCGTGTAGCGGTAGCCGGTGGCGCCAGCCGAGGCGCAAATGGTGCGGTCCAGCAAGGAAGCACCGAGCTGGTTGAAAAAACGCGAGGACATCGATTCACCCTGCACCAGACCCATGGTGCCGCAGTAGCTGTATGGCAAGATCGCCTGCGGATCGCGCGCGGCGATCAGTTTCAAGCGGGCCGCGATGGTCTGCAGCGCTTCTTCCCAGCTGATGCGCTCGAACTTTCCCTCCCCCTTCTTGCCCACGCGGCGCAGCGGATGCAGCAGCCGGTCCGCATGGTAGGTACGTTCCGTGAAGCGCGACACCTTCGTGCACAGCACGCCAGCCGTGGTCGGGTGGTCAGGATCGCCCTTGACGGCTGTTGCCACGCCATCGGTCACGGTGACCAGCAAGGCGCAAGTATCAGGGCAATCGAGCGGGCAGGCGGCGCGCACTTGGGTGGTGGTCATGGGGCAATCCAAAAACGTTGGGGGAAGGCGATACTGTAAACCATTCCGCGTGCTTGCTGTTGGCGGTTGAGCAAGCTGGGCCGTGCGCTGGATTTACCCGGCAAACAAGGGCTACAATGCATTATTAGCCGCGTCTGTTTTTGATCAAACAGCCGCGGCCCGGCGCGCCCTACATGGCTGCGCGCCAGCATCCACAGGAGAGTCCGATGAAATTAGTTGATCCGATTTTGGCATTTCAATCCGAGCTGCAAGGTATCCGCCGCGACCTGCACGCGCATCCCGAGCTGTGCTACGAAGAACAGCGCACCTCGGACGTGATCGCCGCCAAACTGACGCAATGGGGCATTCCCGTGGTACGCGGTCTGGGCCGCACCGGCGTGGTCGGGATCATCCAGAATGGCACCTCGACACGCGCCATCGGCCTGCGCGCCGACATGGATGCCTTGCCGATGCAGGAAATGAATACCTTCGAGCATGCCTCGCGCCATCCGGGCAAGATGCACGCCTGCGGACATGACGGCCACACGGCCATGCTGCTGGGCGCCGCTCATTACCTGGCGCAGCACCGCCATTTCGATGGCACCGTGTACCTGGTCTTCCAGCCGGCCGAAGAAGGCGGCGCCGGCGCGCGCGAAATGATCGATGACGGCTTGTTTACCCGCTTTCCCATGGATGCCATCTACGGCATGCACAACTGGCCAGGCGCCGAAACGGGCACCCTGAGCGTGGTGGAAGGACCGATGATGGCGTCGAGCAATGAATTCCACGTCACCGTCAAAGGCAAGGGCGCCCACGCGGCCCAGCCCCACAAGGGCATCGACCCCGTCATGGTGGCCGTGCAAATCGCGCAAAGCTGGCAAACCGTCATCACGCGCAACAAGAGTCCGCTAGATACGGCCGTGCTGTCGATCACGCAAATCCACGCAGGCAGCGCCACCAATGTAATCCCCGACGATGCCAGCCTGGTTGGCACCGTGCGCACCTTCACCACGCCCGTGCTGGACTTGATCGAAGAGCGCATGCGCGAGATCGCCGTGCACACGGCCGCCGCCTTTGGCGCGGAAGTCGACTTCCACTTCAAGCGCAACTATCCGCCGCTGGTCAACCACGCGAAAGAAACGGCGTTTGCCGTCGAAGTGATGCAAAGCGTGGTCGGCGCCGACAAGGTCAACGCGAATGTTGAACCGACCATGGGCGCGGAAGACTTTGCCTTCTTCTTGCAAGAAAAAGCCGGCTGCTACATCTTCATCGGCAATGGCGGTGGAGAACACCGCGATGGCGGCCATGGCCTGGGTCCGTGTGTCTTGCACAATGGCAGCTACGACTTCAACGACAAGCTGCTGCCCATCGGCGCCAGTTTCTGGGTCAAGCTGGCCGAAGCGAGCCTGCCCATCGCCTGAATCAGCTCAATTTGTCCGGAGCAGTGCCCAAGCGCTGGCCCGGATTCAACGCTTCCAGGGCCAGCAAGGCCGCCGCATGGTCTGCCGTCGGGTACGTTTCTGCAATGGTTTCATAGCGCTGCGTCACCAGTTGCGTCACTGGCAAGATGACGTGCGCGGCCTCGGCCGCCGCGAGGATGTTGTGCATGTCCTTGATCTGGCTCTTCACCTGCCCACCGGCCACAAAGTTACGTTCCAGCATGCGCTGGCCATGCACATCCAAAATCTTGCTCTCAGCAAAGCCGCCACGGATGGCTGCCCGCACGGCAGCCGCATCGGCGCCGGCCGCCTGTGCCAGCAGCAATGCCTCAGCCACGATGGTCAAGGTGGCACCGACGATCAGTTGATTGCACAGCTTGGCCACCTGTCCACTGCCTGGCGGGCCCACCAGGGTCGGACGGCCCATGGCCGCCAGAATCGTCTCAACCCGTGCGTAATCGTTGGTGCTGGCGCCGGCCATGATGGCCAAGGTGCCCGCCTGCGCCCCGCCGACGCCACCCGACACGGGCGCATCGATGAAGGCATGGCCTGCCGCCTGCAAGGTGGCATGAAATTGTTGGGCCTCTGATTGCTTGGTGGAACTCATATCGATCCATATCGCAGCCGCTGGCAAGGCCGGCAGCGCCTCTTGCAGCACCTGCACCACGATGGGACCGGCTTCCAGCATCGAGATGACCACGTCCGCGCCATTGACCGCCTCAGCCACGGAAACAGCCGGCTGTGCCCCTGCCGCACGCAGGACTTGAGCCTTGCTGTGCGTGCGATTCCAAATTGTGACAGAATATCCAGCGCGTAGCAGGCACCGGACCATCGGATCCCCCATCAGACCGATACCGAGAAATGCGATTTTTGTAGAGAATGTCAATTGAACCCCTGAGATCAACAAGTGGCGAGAGCGGCATGCAAAGCAAGGTGCCTGTACAACAATAGCCTATCGGCCAATTTTACGATGAAAGCCTCTATGTTCTTCAAGAAGAATCTCCTCAAATCCATCGCCGCCGTTGCCGCGCTGATGGCCGCCAACGCCGGCTTTGCCGCCGACGACAAACTGATCGACTCCGTCTACGGCGAATATGCCAAGGGCGTGAAGGTACAAATGGTACGCGCTGGCGTAACCTCGAATTGGGATAAGGCCTGGTTTGTATCGAATGGCACACAGCTGAGCGGTTACTGGGATGCCAGCATCGGCGGCTGGGATGCCAAGAGTTATCAGAATGTCCCAGGCCAGCATCAAAAACTGTGGGACTTGGGCTTTACCCCCGTGTTCCGTTTTGAAAATATGAACAAGCTGGGTTTTTATGCGGAAGCCGGCATCGGCGTGCACATGCTGTCGAAACTGTACAACAACGACGATGACCGCCTGTCGACCCACTTCCAGTTTGGCGACCATATCGGCGTCGGCTATATCTTCAATAACAAATGGGAAGTCGCTGCGAAAATCCAGCATTTCTCGAATGGCGGCTACAAAAAGCCAAACAGTGGCGTCAATTACTTGAATGTCAAAGTCGCTTATCACTTTTAATGCGTTTGACAAATGACAAAGGCAGCGCGTAGCGCTGCTTTTTTTCGCCTGTTGAACAGCCGGGGTCAGACCCTCAATGCCGCTAACGCAAAGGTCATTGATAACGGGCGAGGGGGTCTGACCCCAGCCTTCGCCTGGCGCCAACGTTAAAAGCGCCAGACGTAAAAAAACCCCAACTGGATCACCAGAAGGGGTTTTTTCGAATAACAAGCCTGACGATAACCTACTTTCACACTGGTTGCAGCACTATCATCGGCGCAAAGTTGTTTCACGGTCCTGTTCGGGATGGGAAGGGGTGGGACCAACTTGCTATGGTCAT
>NZ_JBNYXO010000011.1:0-193475 GCF_051380715.1 Janthinobacterium kochi | reverse complement strand
CCCGTTCGCCACTCGCCACCAGAGCAAGCTCCGTGCTGCCGTTCGACTTGCATGTGTAAGGCATGCCGCCAGCGTTCAATCTGAGCCAGGATCAAACTCTTCAGTTTAATCTCTGTTTAATGTCATTTCTGACAGGTCGGACAGTATCACTACCATCCAAATCTTTTGCATTGCAAAAGATTTGCTCACTCAAAAAACTGACAGGCTACTTCCGAAGAAGTATCCTATTTCATTATTTCTTGTGAACATTTGATATTTTAAGTTAGACGTCCATCCGAAGATTGACGCTGCACTTACATCAAATGCCCACACTTATCGACTGTTAATTGTTAAAGAACGGTATTCGGTACTGCTTTCGCGCTATCGACAAAGCGTTGTGTTTGTCAGCTGCGAAGAAGGAAGAGTATGAAGCGTTTCGGCTATTTCGTCAACCTTCTTTTTTACCCACTTCACTCAGCATTTGCATGCATCGTTCAGCGAGGGGGCGAATTATAGCCCTGCCCCGCGCGCGCCGCAAGGGCTATTTTTCCGCCCCCACCGCCCAGCAAGCCTTGTCTTCACTTCAAGCGCCTTTTTGTGCAGCCTGTCGCAATCGACTGGCGTAGTTCGTGGTCTTTAGGCACAGTGGCAACATCAGACTCTGACGCTACTCAACAAGGGGTTAAACTTGCCCGCTGCGTCGATTAACTCTTGTACTTGAAAGTGCCCCCATGCTTCCGATTTCCAGCCTGCCCCAATTGTTGAAAACCATCCTCGCTTGGTTGCAACGGGCATTCGACGCAACGACGACCTGGGTCACCCAGCTGTCCTGGTGGAAATTTTTCCTGTTCGCTGCACTGGCCCTGATCGCCGGTTCCATCTTGCAAGATGAGCTGTTCTCGTCCAGCCCGGACGAAGATGTGGTCATCAAGTCGCATAAACGCAGCAGCAAGGGCGCGGGTGAAACCAATATCCTGATCGACGATACGGGCATCCATTTCAACCCCCGCAACAGCAAGAACCGGCGTAGCAGCACGGCCGATGCGGCCAGCGATCCGGCCGATGCCGCCGAGGCGGATGCACAAGCCGGTGCCGTGCCGCCGGAACCGCCTGAACCACCGGCAGCTCCTGCCAAGCCCAACTATCCGGTAACGACCAATGCCTCGGGCGAAGAGGTCCATATCGAACTGCCGCCACAGATCGGCGAAGAGTTGTCGAATGCCATAGAAGAAGCGGTCGATGATGCGGCGGAGCAAAAAGTGTCGCGCTACCATCAGCAAGCCTCGACCTGGTTCAAGAGCTTTGTGTCTTTGCTGGTGCTGGCCTTGTTCGCCATGAAGGCCCTGGTTGGCGGCAAGAAACGTGCGGAAGCAGAAACCGTCACGGCAAACGAGGCGGCCGAACGGGAATCCATGCAGCGCCAGCTCAGCGAAGCGAAGATGCAGATGATGCAGGCGCAAGTCGAGCCACATTTCCTGTTCAACACGCTTGCCTCCGTCGAGCACCTGATCCAGGTCGATCCGCCGCGCGCGGCCAAGATGCAGCGCAGCCTGATCCAGTATCTGCGCGCCGTACTGCCGCAAATGCGCGACAACGCCCTGATTACCAACCTGGGCCGTGAAGCGGACATGGTGCAGGCGTACTTGAACCTGCTGAAAATGCGCATGGAAGAACGCCTGACCGTCGATTTCCAGATTCCCGATGGCCTGCGCAGCGCCGCCTTCCCGCCCATGATGCTGCAATCGATGGTGGAAAATGCCATCAAGCATGGATTGGAAGTCAAACCGGAAGGCGGCACCCTGCGCATCGTGGCCGAAGTGGCGCACAGCAAGCTGCGCGTTATCGTCACCGATGACGGCCTGGGCTTTGGCGTGGTGCCCAGCGATGGCACTGGACTCGGTTTGCCCACCATCCGCGAACGCCTGAAACTGCTGCATGGCGACCAGGGCAGCCTGACCATCACGCCCAACCAGCCCAGCGGTGTGTGCGCCGTGATCGAAGTGCCATATCAGCTGTCTAAATAAGACAGTTGATAAAAACGCTAAATCATTGAATAATCAATCTTCGCCTGTTCACACTTGAGACCTATGCCTACCGCTATTATTGCCGACGACGAAAGACTGATGCGCGACCAGCTGCGCCTGCGCCTGGGCCAGGCCTGGCCTGGACTGGAAATCATCGGCGAAGCCAAGAATGGCGACGAAGCGATCGAACTGGTGGAGCAACTGAAACCCGACTTTGCCTTCCTCGATATCCGCATGCCGGGCAAGACGGGCATGGAAGCGGCACAAGTGATTGGCAGCAAGACCCATATCGTCTTTGTCACGGCCTACGATACCCACGCCGTCGAAGCCTTCGAGCGGGGCGCCGTCGATTATGTGCTCAAGCCGCCCGAGCATGAGCGCTTGCTGGTGACGGTGGAGCGCCTGAAAACGCATTTGAACAAGCCGGCCCTGGACGTCAACAGCAGCGTCACGGCCATGCTGTCGCAGCTGGCGGAGAAAATCACGGCCAAGCCCACCTACCTGCAATGGATACAGGCCAGCATCGGCCAGGACTTGCGCATGATCCCCGTGGAAGAGATTTTGTTCTTCCGTTCTGACGAGAAATACACCTGTGTGCAGACAGCCAAGTATGAGGCGCTGATCCGCAAGCCCGTGCGCGATCTGGCCGAAGAGCTTGACCCTTCGCTATTCTGGCAAATCCACCGTGCCACTCTGGTCAACGTGAATGCCATCGAAGGCGTGACGCGCGATATCCGCGGCCGCCACCTTGTGCTCATCAAAGGCAAATCCGACAAGCTCGAAGTGAGCCGCAGCTTCTTGCACCTGTTCAAGCAAATGTAGGTCTCTCGCCGCCGCCCGGCCCTGGTCGGCGCGGCGCATGGCCCTCTTCTTTCCCCTTCCTGTGCCACATCAAGCCATGCCGCGCCAACAGGCATAGGCTAAAGTCCTGTCCGCCATACCTGTCTTGCCTGCCTTCGCACACGTTCGCAAGGAGAGCCCCATGCCCGACCGAGGCAGTCCCACACTGCTGCGCATCTTGCCGCTGGGCATGGCCGCGGCGCTTTTGCTATGCTTGTTTCCTCCACTGAAAGCCCGCCGGCAACGGCAGGCGCGCGGCCAGGCCATCATCGACAGCGCCAGCGACGCCATCATCAGCATCGACAGCGGGCAAATCATCCTGCATGCGAACGCGGCGGCAGCCAGATTGTTCGACGACACGCCAGCAGGCATGCGCGGCATGCGACTGGGCCACTACATCCTGCGCGACTTGCGCACCCTGGGCAGCCTGGGCAACCACGAGGGCGATCCGCCGTTTGGCGACATCAGCCAGGAGCTGCGCCTGACAGGCCGACGCGCCACCGATTACACCTTGACGGGACGGCGCAGCGATGGCGCCATGTTCCCCCTCGAAGGTTCGCTCTCGGCCATGCAGGAGGACGGCCAGAGCGTATTTACCGTCATCGTGCGCGACATCAGTGCGCGACAGCAAATGCATGAACAGCTGGCCCGCTCCTTTTCACAATTGCGTGAATTGTCGAGCGCGCTACAATCCATCCGCGAAGAAGAGCGCAAACATATCGCGCGCGAACTGCATGACGACCTGGGGCAGTTGCTGGCCACATTGCGCGTCGACCTGACCCTGGTGCGCCAGCACACGGACACGACCCCGCCCCTGCAGACCCTGCTGCACAGCATGGACGGCTTGCTGGTGACGGCCATCACCTCGCTGCGGCGCATCGCCAGCAACCTGCGCCCACGCGCGCTCGATGAAGGGGGATTGTATTTTGCACTACAGAAGCTGCGCCACGATTTCCTGCAACGCCGCGCCGTGCATTTTGATTTACTGGCCGACGAGGCCGACCTCGTGCTCGACGACGCGCGCAGCACGGCCATCTACCGCATCGTGCAAGAAGCGCTGACGAATATCGCGCGCCATGCCGAGGCGAACCACATCACCATCGCCCTGCACCGCATCGATTCCTCGCTGGCGATCACCATTCAGGATGACGGGCGCGGCATTGCCGAACACGACCTGGAAAAGGCCGCAGCCCTGGGACTGCTGGGTATGCGCGAGCGGGTATGGGGCTTGAACGGCAGCATCCATATCGGCGCCGATCACGAACTGGGCGGCACACGCATCGAAATCTCGCTGCCCATGCAGGCGGAAGTGATGGAAACAGCCACGTCATAACGAAAAAAGGCGCCCGCAGGCGCCTTTGTCGTGGCAAAAAAACTTTTGCTTAGAACTTGTGGGTCATACCCAGCTGATACATCGATTTTTCGCTGAACTGGTCGCGGCCAGCATAGCCGTACACGGCGGTACGCTTCGACAGCGGGTAGTCGTAGCCCAGGCCATAGGCCTTGGCCGTTTCCTTGCCGCTGACGGTCCTGCTGTCTTGCTTCTGCTTCACGTAGCTGACCTTGATGGCGCCGCCGCCGATGTCATAGGCCAGACCCAGCAGGTAGCTCTTGAATTCGCCGGTAACGGCGGCATCGGTATCTGCTTTCGAATAATCGAGGGTGACTTTGGCAGGGCCAAATTTGTAACCGCCGCCGACGATCCACAGTTTCGGCTCAGCCGCTGCGTTGGCAGCGGACTGCACTTTCTTCTGGTAGCCGGCGTGTGCGCTCGCTGGACCTTGGTCATACGTGGCAACCACGCTGAAGCCCGAATCGGCATCCTTGATTTCGCTGGCGACGTATTGGCCGCTGACGACAAAACCGCTGAACGATGGGCTGTTGTAGGTCACGGCATTGCTGACGCGCGACGCGCCCACGACCGATGCGCTCGGGATGGCTTGCGGGCCATTGGGCGACTGGCCGCCGCGCATGACTGGCTCATTGATCTTGCCGATGACGCCGTAGGTGTTGAATGGGTCGACGCGTGCCAGGGTGCCGTCGATCAAGTCCTTGGTACGGCCCAGATAGACGGTACCGAAGTCACCGGTCAAGCCAACCCATGCCTGGCGATCGAACAGGGTATTGACGGTCGATTGCGCTCCGGTGTCAGCCTTGAATTCGCTTTCCAGGTTGAAAATGGCTTTCAAGCCGTTACCCAGATCTTCCGTGCCCTTAAAGCCAATGCGCGATGCCTGATTTTCACGTTCCAGCAACGCAGCACCCGTGGTCTTGGCAATACCCAGATCGACCACGCCATACACGGTGACGTTCGATTGTGCTTGCGCCGTAGCTGCTGCGAAGGTGCCGATGATCAATGCTGCCAGAGTAATTTTTTTCACTTGAGATTCTCTACATTAGGTTGGACAAGTTGAGCTGCTGCTGAGCTGCCTAGCTGCTGAACCGAATCATGCCCACCAAATACTTCAACAATATGACATCGACAAGATGTTGCTTTTTGGCACAACATCGTGTCACATAAAAACAACAGGCGAAAAAAAACCGCCCGAGGGCGGTTGATCTTGCCGTTCCGGCCTTACTTCAGGCGGCAGCTCAGCAGCCAGTAGTATTCCATGCGCCTCATGCGAATTTCGCGGGCCGAGTGGGCAAACTTCTTGCGCAGGTGACTATCCGATGGGAAATTCTTCAGCACTTCATAGCGCTCACCGCCATCCGTCGTGCGGAACTGGTGGGTGTTGCCTTCCAGGTCGGTGCGCGCGATGACCGTGCTGCTGCCATCGACATAGGAATTGTCGATCAGTACCAGCAGGACATCCTTGCCCAGCTTGCTGCGCAATTGCTTCAGGTATTTATCCTGGTCTTCGCGCTTGACGTGCGACCACCAGAAGCCCGCGAACACGGCCGTGAACTTGCCCAGCAAATCATCGGGCAAGTGAAAGGCATCGAGCTTGGCGAAGGTGACGTTGTCGGGCAAGCCGCGTGCCTGAGCCAGCGCCAGCATTTCATCGTTGATATCGGTGGCCAGCACGGACTCGGCCGACTCGGCGATCACTTCCGTCCAGTAACCGGTACCACAGGCCAGTTCCAGCACGGTGTGGCCTTCCAGCACGTCGGCGACCTTGTCACGCAACACTTCCAGGTCTTCCTGGCGTTCGGGCTTGTCATAAACGCGCTCGTACTGCTGCGCGATGGTGGCGTAATATTTGGCAAGCTGATCGGTAATCATTGTTTCTTCTCTTCTTAAATAATCTTGGCCAGGCACATCGCCAGGCCGACTTCCTGCATTGTTATAGTTCGTAGTTCTCTTTATCACCGCTCATCGCCTGCTCGATGAGCTTGCGGTTCAGGGTCGGCGTCAGCAACTCGATAAAGGTATAAATATAGCTGCGCAAATACGCACCCTGCTTGACGGCCACGCGCGACACATTCATGCCGAACAAATGGCCCACAGGGATGGAACGCAAGCCTTTGTCGCGCTCGGCATCGAAGGCCATACCCGCTATGATACCAATTCCCATGCCCAACTCGACATAAGTCTTGATGACGTCGGCATCGATGGCTTCCAGCAAAATGTCTGGTTTCAGTCCACGCAGCACGAAAGCGTGGTCTATCTTGTTGCGTCCGGCAAACGCGCTGTCATAGGTAATCAGGGGGAAAGCGGCGATTTCTTCCAGTGTCACGGACTTTGACTTGAGCAGCGGATGGTCGACCGGCACCACTACCACGTGCTCCCATTGATAGCAGGGCAAGGTAATCAATCCGTCGATGGCGGCGATCGATTCCGTGGCGATGGCCAGATCGGCCTGGTCACGCTGCACCATCTCGGCGATCTGGCGTGGGTTGCCTTGCAGCAATGACAATCGGACCTTGGGGAACTTCAGCATGAAAGCTTGCACGACCTTGGGCAGGATGTAGCGCGCCTGCGTATGCGTGGTGGCAATGGTAAAGCTGCCGCTGTCCTGCGCCGCAAATTCCTTGCCGATGCGCTTCATGCTGTCAATTTCCTGCATGATCAGCTCAACCGATTCCAGCACCAGGCGGCCCGGCTCCGTCAAGCCACGGATGCGCTTGCCATGACGGGTGAAAATATCCACGCCCAACTCCTCCTCCAACTCGATGATGGCTTTCGACACGCCCGGTTGCGACGTAAACAAGGCCTTTGCGGCGTCCGTCAGGTTATAGTTCTGCCGGACCGCTTCGCGCACGAAGCGCAGTTGATGGAGATTCATTGCTGGTTTGCCCTAGATTGCCGTGATTTACCGAGTTTCCGCCCCACCCATGATTTTGCGTTCATGCATATACGCATATCGCATATAAGCAAATGCGTACTAAGTAGTTTGGAATAAACACTAAGTTTATTACTATTGCGGGTACTTTGGGGGTGCAAGCATGACTTTGTCTTATATAGTCTCAGGATTTGCCGTAGGATTACTGGTAGGAATGACCGGCGTGGGCGGCGGCTCGTTGATGACACCGTTGCTGACCTTGCTGTTTGGCGTACCGCCCTCCGTGGCGGTGGGCACCGACCTGGCGTTCGCCTCGATCACCAAGAGCGCTGGCACCCTGACACACCGCCTGCGCGGCACCATCCGCTGGGATATCGTCAAGCGCCTGTGCATCGGCGCCCTGCCCGCCGCCGTCGTCGCGACCCTGGCGCTGAAATCATTCGGCACCCTGTCGCCGGAAATCGGCCAGATCATCCGTTACTCGATCGCCGCCTCCGTGCTGCTGACCGTCGTGGCGCTGATCTTCAAAGGCCGCATGCTGGCCTGGATCAATGCGCACCCCGAGAAACAATTGCACGGCAACAAGCTTGCCGCCGCGACCATCATCGCCGGCGCCGTGCTGGGCGTGCTGGTAACGGTGTCGTCAATCGGCGCCGGTGCCATCGGCGCGACCCTGCTGGTGATGCTGTATCCACGCATGAGCTCAGCAGAAGTGGCTGGCACCGATATCGCCTACGCCGTGCCCCTGACGGCCATCGCCGCCCTGGGCCACTGGTGGCTCGGCTCCATCCACTGGGAATTGCTGGCCTCGCTGCTGGTCGGCTCCCTGCCCGGCATCACGCTCGGCTCCTGGGTGGCCCGCTCCGTGCCGGAACAGTTTTTAAGAGTGCTGCTGGCGATGACCTTGACCGGCGTGGCAATAAAGCTAATCTATTAAAGACAAGAGCAGTATCAAGAACATCATCCCAGGCAGTCTTCCAGCACCCCGGCTTTTTTAGGAATTGATATGTACCATTACGATCAGTACGACCACCTCATCATCAAAGAACGCATCGCCCAGTACCGAGACCAGGTTGCGCGCCGTATCGCCAATGAACTGACGGAAGAGGAATTCATTCCGCTGCGCCTGCAAAACGGTCTGTACATGCAACGTCACGCCTACATGCTGCGCATCGCCGTGCCGTACGGCTTGCTGTCGTCGAAGCAGATGCGCATGTTCGCGCACATCGCGCGCAAGTATGACCGCGGCTATGGCCACTTCACCACGCGCCAGAACATCCAGTTCAACTGGATCGAGCTGGAGCAAACTCCCGATATCCTGACGGACCTGGCTTCCGTGGAAATGCACGCGATCCAGACATCCGGCAACTGTATCCGCAATACAACATCGGACCCGTACGCCGGTGTCGCCGCCGATGAAATCATCGATCCGCGCCCGTACGCGGAAGTGTTGCGCCAGTGGAGCACCTTCCACCCCGAGTTCATCGCCCTGCCGCGTAAATTCAAGGTCGCCATCAATGGCGCCGAGGAAGACCGCGCGGCCATCGCCGTGCACGACATCGGCTTGACGGCCGTGCGCAATGCCGCTGGCGAAGTGGGCTTCAAGGTGATGGCCGGCGGCGGCATGGGCCGCACACCGATTCTGGGCAGCGTGGTGCGCGACTTCCTGCCATGGCAACACTTGCTGACCTACATCCAGGCCATCATGCGCGTGTACAACCTGCACGGCCGCCGCGACAACAAGTACAAGGCGCGCATCAAGATTCTGTTGAAAGCCATCGGCGTGGAAGAATTCACGCGCCAGGTGGAAGCGGAGTGGGTCGACTTGAAGGATGGTCCGGAAACATTGACGACCGAGGAAATGCAGCGCGTGGCGGACTTTTTCAATCCGCCCGCCTACCTTGCCCTGCCGGAACTCGACTACAAGGCCGAACACGCGGACAACAAGGCGTATGTGAACTGGCTGGCGCGCAACGTCAAGCCACACCAGCGCCCCGGCTACGTGGCCGTGGTGCTGTCGCTCAAAAAAACGGGCGTGCCACCGGGCGACGCGACGGCCGAGCAGATCGACTTCGCGGCCGATCTCTCCGACCGCTACAGCTTTGGCGAATTGCGCGTGACGCATGAGCAAAACCTGGTGCTGGCCGACGTGGAGCAGTCAAAACTGTTCAAGCTGTGGCAGGAAGCCAAGGCGCATGGCCTGGCCACGCCGAACATCGGCTTGCTGACGGACATGATCTGCTGCCCCGGTGGCGATTTCTGCTCGCTGGCGAACGCCAAGTCGCTGCCGATCGCCGCCGCCATCGCGGAACGCTTCGACAGCATCGACTTCCAGCACGACATCGGCGAGATCGAACTGAATATTTCCGGCTGCATCAATGCCTGCGGCCACCATCACGTGGGCAGCATCGGCATCCTCGGCGTCGACAAGGATGGCAGCGAATGGTATCAAGTGTCGATCGGCGGCGCGCAAGGCAACAACGCTGCCATCGGCAAGATCATCGGACCATCGTTCTCTTCCCTGCAGATGCCTGAAGTCATCGGCCGCCTGCTGCACGTCTACGTGCGCGACCGCCACGAAGGCGAGCGCTTCGTCGATACGGCCCAGCGCCTGGGCCTGGCGCCGTTCAAGGAACATGTCTATGCAACGCCGATCACGGTCGGCAACCTGGTGGGAGAAGACGAATATGTTTGAAGTACGCGAAGAAATCATCAAGAACGCCGCCGTGGTGCCGAATCGCTGGGGCTTGCTGCGCCTCGATGAAAACGACACGCCGGAAACGGTGGTCGTGCCTGCCGGCAAGGTCATCGTACCGCTGCCCGTGTGGCAAGCCCAGCGCGAGACCCTGGCCGCGCGCCTGCCCGACATCGGCGTCTGGCTGGCCAGCGACGAGCGCCCGGAAGAACTGGCAGCCGACGTGGCGCAACTGCCCGTCATCGGCGTGGACTTCCCGAAATTCACGGATGGCCGCGGCTATTCCATCGCCTTCAACTTGCGCGCCCGCCTGGGTTTCCAGGGTGAATTGCGCGCCATCGGCGACGTGCTGCGCGACCAGCTGTTTTCCATGCACAGAGTAGGCTTTGACGCGTATGCCACGCGCCCGGATCGCAGCATCCATGACGCTTTAAAAGGTTTGTCCGTCTTTTCAGAAACCTACCAGGCCTCGTGGGATCAGAAATCGCCGCTGTTCCGCCGCCACCAGCGCGAAGGCCAGAATCCTGACCTCGACAACGCAGCCGGCATCTGAGGACCAATCATGAGCGATTTGACTTCTTTGATTGACGCCACCGAGCAAACGCTGACACGCATCGCCGCGGAGTTTTCGCCGGCCGTGTTCGCGTCCAGCCTGGCAGCCGAAGATATGGTGCTGACCGACATGATTCTCAAGGCAAAGCTGCCAATCGGCATCTTTTCCCTGGAAACAGGCCGGCTGCACCAGGAAACCCTGGCCGTGCTCGACAAGGTCAAGGCCCGCTACGACCACGACATCACACTGTACCGCCCGCAGCCGGAAGCGGTGGCTGCCTACGTGGAACAGAACGGTCTCAACGCGTTCTACAACAGCGTCGAGATGCGCCGCGAATGCTGCCGCATCCGCAAGGTCGAGCCACTGGGCCGCGCCCTGGCCGGCAACAAGGCCTGGATCACGGGCCAGCGCCGCGCCCAGTCCACCACGCGTGCCGAATTGCACGTGCAGGAAGACGACGCGGCACATGCGATGACGAAATTTAATCCGCTGGCCGACTGGTCGGAAGAAGACGTGTGGGCCTACATCCGTGCCAACGACGTGCCCTACAACGCGCTGCACGACCAGGGCTACCCATCCATCGGCTGCGAACCGTGCACACGGGCCGTGCAGCCGGGCGAAGATGTACGGGCAGGACGCTGGTGGTGGGAAAATCCGGATTCCAAGGAATGCGGCCTGCACATGGTCGATGGTAAGTTGATACGCATCAAATCCGTGGCAGCCTGAACAGACTTAACAGACTCAGCAGAACAAGAAAGCACCCATATGAGCAATATATTGAACCAGCGTCACCTCGACAGCCTTGAATCGGAAGCCATCCACATCATGCGCGAAGTGGCGGCCGAATCGGCCAACCCGGCGCTGCTGTTTTCCGGCGGCAAGGATTCCGTCGTCCTGCTGCGCCTGGCCGAGAAAGCCTTCCGTCCAGGCAAGTTTCCATTTCCCCTTGTGCATATCGACACGGGCCACAACTTCCCGGAAGTCATCACTTTCCGCGACAAGAAAGTGGCAGAACTGGGCGAGCGCCTGATCATCGGTTCCGTGGAAGACTCGATCCAGCGCGGTACCGTGCGCCTGCGCAACCCGGCCACCGATTCGCGCAATGCGGCGCAAGCCGTGACCTTGCTGGAAACGATTGCCGAACACAAATTCGACGCCTGCATCGGTGGCGCGCGCCGCGATGAAGAGAAGGCCCGCGCAAAGGAACGCATCTTCTCGTTCCGCGACGAATTCGGCGCCTGGGACCCGAAAGCCCAGCGCCCGGAACTGTGGGACCTGTATAACACCCGCGTGCATCCCGGTGAAAACATGCGCGTCTTCCCCATCTCGAACTGGACCGAACTGGACGTGTGGCAATACATCGCCCGTGAACAATTGGAATTGCCGCCGATCTACTTCGCGCACGAGCGCCAGGTGATCCCGCGCAACGGTTTGCTGGTGCCGCTGACGGATTTGACGCCGCCGCGCGAAGGCGAAACGGTGGAAACGCAAGTCGTGCGCTTCCGCACCGTGGGCGATATCTCGTGCACCTGCCCCGTGTCGTCCGATGCGGCAACGGTGGACGCCATCATCGCCGAGACGGCAATCACGCAAATCACGGAGCGGGGCGCCACCCGCATGGATGACCAGACTTCCGAAGCCTCGATGGAAAAACGCAAGAAAGCAGGATATTTCTAATGAACGCAGCAATCCAGAACACCACTTCCACCGACAGTGTAGAGCGCGGCATGTTGCGCTTCATCACGGCCGGTTCCGTCGATGATGGCAAGAGCACCCTGATCGGCCGTTTGCTGTTCGACAGCAAGGGCATCTTCGCCGACCAGCTCGACGCCATGTCGCGCTCCAAGCACAAGCGCACGGTGGGCGACACGGTCGACCTGTCGCTGCTGACGGACGGCCTGGAAGCGGAACGCGAGCAAGGCATCACCATCGACGTGGCCTACCGTTACTTTGCCACGCCGAAACGCAAATTCATCATCGCCGACACGCCGGGTCACGAGCAATACACGCGCAACATGGTGACGGGCGCCTCGACGGCCGACGCCGTCATCATCCTGATCGACGTGTCGAAAGTGAAACTGGGTGACGACGGCAGCGTGGAACTGCTGATCCAGACCAAGCGCCATTCGACGATTGCGCACTTGCTGCAGATCGAGCACGTGGTCGTCGCCGTCAACAAGATGGACCTCATCGACTACGATGAGACGGTGTACAACCGCATCGTCGCTGCCTACCGCACATTCGCCCAGTCGCTGGGTCTGAAGGACATCACGCCAATCCCATTGTCGGCCTTGACGGGCGACAACGTCGTCGAGCGCGGCGACAAGCTGGGCTGGTACACGGGCCCGACTCTGATCGAACTGCTCGAATCACTGTCCGTCTACGACGAATCGCACGACACGCCCTTCCGCTTCCCGGTGCAACTGGTAGCGCGCCACAACGGCCACGAAGCGAACGACTTCCGCGGCTACATGGGCCGCATCGAAGCGGGCAAGGTCAGCATCGGCGACACCCTGGTAGTGCAGCCGTCGGGCCAGACGGCAACAGTAAAAAATATCGTCACCCTGGACGGTTCGCTGCCAACGGCCGTGGTAGGCCAGTCGGTCACCCTGTTGCTCAATGAGTACCTCGATATCTCGCGCGGCGACTTGCTGGCCAGCTTTGATCACCCTGCCACCCTGCTCAAACAGGTGGTAGCCGACGTGTGCTGGCTGTCGGAAGACGCGCTGGACCTTCGCCGCAAGTACTGGATCAAGCACGGCACCAGGCAGACGGCCGCAAAAGTGACGGCGATTGAATCGATCCTCGACATCAATACGCAGCAGCGCCATCCGGCTGAAGGCTTGAAGCTCAACGATATCGCCCGCATCAGCCTGAACGTGCAGCAGGCGCTGGCGGCCGATGCGTATACGGATATCCGCGCTACCGGTGCGTTTATCCTGATCGATGAAGTCACCCACCAGACCGTCGCGGCGGGCATGATTCGTCTCGGCTGAGGAAGGCAAGCACCATGAACAACTCCCCATCTCTCCCCGGCAAGGTCTACCTGATCGGCGCCGGACCCGGCGCGCAAGACCTGATGACCTTGCGCGGCGCGCGTCTGCTGGCGCAAGCAGACGTCGTGCTGCACGACGCGCTGGTCACCGAAGAGATGCTGGAGCTGTGTCCCCAGGCGCAAAAGATTCTTGTCGGCAAGCGCTGCGGCCAGTTGTCGACGGCGCAAGCTTTCATTAACAAGCAACTGGTCGACAACGCACGCAAGCACGCCGTCGTGGTGCGCCTGAAAGGGGGCGACCCCATGCTGTTCGGCCGTGCCGACGAGGAGCTGCGGGCGCTGGAAGAAGCGGGCATCGCCGTCGAAGTGGTGCCCGGCATTACCACGGCGCTCGCTGCCGCGGCGGCCACACAGCAACCGCTGACCAAACGGGGCGTGTCGCGCAGCGTGGCCTTCTTTACCTCCAGCACGGCGCCGGGCGAACCGGACCAGACACGCATTCCCGACTGCGATACCCTCGTGCAATACATGGGCGGGCGCGAAGCCATCGCCACGGCACAGCGCCTGCTGGCGCAGGGCCGCCGTGCCGACACGCCGGTGGTAGTGATTGAAAACTGCAGCCGCCCGGAGCAGCGCATCGTGCGCCTGACGCTGAGCGCCCTGGCGCAGGGCTTGGGCGACACGTACGGCCCCGTGCTGGTGATGCTGGGCGACGCCATGGCGGCGCGCGCACACCAGGCCATCGACGAAACGGCTGCCATTCTGGCGCGCCATGCCTGAATAAATACACCGTGTTTTACCGACTTTAAAGTCAGTAACTGACGTCTTCAAAAGAAACATGATAGGATGCTCACGCATCTTTTCTCGAGAAGTTGTTGCGTGATAGTAATAAAATCATGCTTCGCCCCGCCATAGCGCTTGCCGTGCGGTCTTCCGGCCGACGGGAGCCCACCCCGGTAATCTCCCCGAAAAAAGCTGCGCCCCGCAGGCTGCAATACCGCGCCGCGCAACTTTAGCCTTACGACCACACATGAATTTCACCTCCATGCGCGAAGCCCTGACTTCGCTCAGCCGCAGCAATGTCGGCGTCGCCAGCGCTGTGTTGTCAAGCATGCTCGCCTCCATCGCCCTGTGGACGGTGTTCCCGAATATCGACGACGAAAACCATTTGCTGGAATGGCTGCAAGCGCTGTTCCTGGCCCTGGCTTGTACGGTGCACGGCGTGCGCGCCTGGCAAGAGATTGACCGCCAGTCCTTGCGTTTCCTCATGCATGCCGGCTTGTGCGCCCTGCTGTTCGGCTTCCTGCTACGCGAACTCGATATCGACCAATTCGGCACGGCGCCCGCCTGGGCTCAGGCTGAAAAAGCCTTGCGCGTGCTGGAGTTGCTGATCCTGATACGCCTGCTGATCTTTTTCGCGCCGCGCGCCCGCAAGGTGTTTGCCCATGCCGGCCTGATTTTCAGCATGCGCATCACCATCCTGACGGCCATCGGCGGCTTGCTGATGGCCGCCGGCTGGCCCTTCGACAAGAAAGTCTTCCATGGCATGCCGGACGCTTACGCGCTGCTGGGCGAGGAAGTCTTCGAACTGGGCGCCTATTTGCTGCTGTTCCTCGCTTCGCTATCCGACAGCACGGCTGCCGCCCGCATCAGCCTGGCGCCCCGGAAGAAAGCGGCTTAACCGTCTTCAAGTCTCAAAGGACGATGGCAGCGGCAGCAGCCGCTGCAAGGTCGCGGCCACGCGCTGCAGGCGCGGATCGTCATCGTCGGCCTCGTCGCAGGTATCGTTGATGCAGAAAAACGGCAAACGGCCAAAATGCGCCAGCAGTTGCTCCAGCTGCCGCGGCGCATCCACGTCGCCGCTGGCGATATGCAGCGGGTCGAGCATGCGTGCCCGCGCCATCCCCTGATGCACCATCCAGCGCGGCACCAGGTCGGGCAGCAATGCCGGCACCTGCCAGGAGCGAAACACTGTCGCGCGCACACCAGCAAACATGGCCGGTGCCAGCGCCTCGAGCGCATGCAGCGCACTTTTCAGCATGGGCCGAGGCGCATGCGCATACAGGCGTGGTTCATGCCGGTAAGCGGCGTACTGCGCCGACAGCCATTGGCGCGACAGGGTAGCGCAATTGACGGGCGCAGCCACGTCGGCGCGCAAGCCCTGCAAATCGGGCTGCAGCGCGCTCTCCGTAAACACACTCAAACGCCGCTCCCCTTCCCCGCCAAACCAGAATGCGGGCTCGAACGGCGCGCCAAAAAATACGTCGTCGTTCAGATACAGGAAGCGTTCGGAAAGGCCAGGAATATGGTGCAGATACGATTCGATATGGCCGGAATCGAACACGGGCAGGGATGCGCCGGGCATCAGGCTGGCGTGGTCGATCACCGTCAGGCGCGGTGAGGCGCGCAGCCAGTGGGGTACTTGCCGGTCCGTCAGCAGGTAGATGTGTCCGTGGCCGGGGAAGAAGCGCTCCAGCGCACGCAGGTTGTAGCGCAGTTCGCCGTTGTCGCGGTAGCGCCCCGCCACGTTGCCGTGCAGGGCCAATTGGCCGGGATGCGTCTGTTCCCAGGCGACATATGCCTGCTGCCGGCGCGCCTGCCACGCCGCGTCGGCGCCATCGACCCACAGGTAGACGATGTCGATGCGCGCCGCAGGCATCGCGCTGGCCGCGCTCAAGGGATAGGGCTGGAGCCTGGCGCCGCCACGCAGTAATCGGCGATGGCAGCGAGTACGCTGGCGTTCTCGCCCACCGCCTCGACCACCTTCAGGCGCAATGACGGATGCTGCTGGCGCAGTTCTTCCAGCAAGAGCGGCAAGTCGCGCAGCACATGCCCGCCCTGCCCCAGGAACACCGGCACCACCGTGACGTCCAGGGTGGCGCCGGCGGGCAACTCGGCCAGCAGGGTCGCTACCAGCTCGGGCAGGCGCGGCGTCATCAGTTCCAGGAAGGCCAGGTGCACGCTGGTGCCGGGCATACGCGCCTGGGTCAGATCGCGCAAGCGCTCGAAGGGCGCGGCCCACGATGCGGCGCGCGCGCCGTGGGCAAACAAGATTAGTGTCTGTTGCACGTTCGTCTCCATTAGTGTCTTTCCACCCACCACAGGGCGCCCAGCGCCAGCAGCAGATACAGGGCGCTCGGCGCCACCGCCGTCAGGAAGGCGGGCCAGGTGCTGAGCAGTCCAAGATGCGAAAACAGGGTGTTGACCAGCATGAAGCTCACGCCGATCATGATGCCGATGAAGATCTTCAGGCTGATGCCGCCGCTGCGCGTATGCATGTAGGCGAACGGCAGCGCCAGCGCCATCAGCACGAAAATGGCCAGCGGATCGATCAGCTTTTTCCAGAAGGCGATGCGGAAACGCTCGGTTTCCTGCTTGTTCTCGGCCAGGTGGCGCGTGTACACGGCCAGTTCGCTGGCCGACATGCGCTCGGGATCGGAAGCCGACACCGTCAGGATCTTCGGCGTCACTTCCGACGTCATGTCCTTGCTGGCGCTCTGCACCGTGCGCACCAGGCTCGTTTCCTGCCCATAGTAGTTGGCCAGCTTCGGCTCGAAGCCGGGCGAGGTCGCCGCGCTGTTCGAGAACGAGGTTTCCGTCACGTCGGTCAAGCGCCAGCTATTATTGCCCTGATATGTCGCCCCTTTGGCCACGGTCAGGGTGCGCAAACGCATCTCGGTGTCGAATTCATACAGCTTGACGTTTTTCAGCTGGCCGTCCGGACGCGCTTCGCCGACATTGAAAAAGCGCGAACCGATGACTGTGCCCGTCAGGCCGTCGCTCTTGACCATATCCTTGGTCCACAGGCCGGAGCGAAATTCGCTCGACACGGCCGCGCCGCGCGAAGTCAGCTTGAGGCGTTCGGCCAGCGGCTCTGTGCGCGGCGTGATCAGTTCACCGAAGATGAAGGTGATGACCACGAAGACGATACCGATGCGAAACAGGAAACCGGCCGCCATCGCCGTCGACATGCTCGATGCGCGCATGATGGTAAATTCGGAACTGGCCGCAAACTGCGCCATCGTGTAGATGGTGCCGATCAGCGCCGCGATCGGCATCACCTCGTACACATGCCCCGGCACCAGCACCAGCACATACAGGAAGGCATACTGGATGGTGTAGCCATTGCGGCCTACCTTGGGCAGTTCGCCCGTCAGGTCGATGAAGGCTTGCAGTGCCAGGAAGGCCAGCAGCACGAACAGCACCGCCTGGAATATCGAGACCGCAAAATAGCGCTGTAAAATCTTCATTTCGATGCCGCTTTACTTGGTTTGCCGGCGCGGCGCGCGCGCTTGAAGGACGCCAGCAGGACCAGCGGATGATAGCGGTGATTCACATTCAGGCGCCATGCAAACAGCGCCACCACGGCCAGCGCCGCCAGCAGGTGCAGCGGCCACCAGGCCAGGCCAAAGGTCAGGCGTCCCTGTTTCACGCTCGCCTCGATGACCTTGATCAGGTTGCTGTACGTAAAGAAAATCAGCAGGGCGATGATCAAGTTGGTCGAACTGCCGGCACGCGGATTGACAAAGCCCAGCGGAATGGCCAGCAGGATCAGCATCAGGCCGATCAGGGGCGCGCTGACCCGCCACAGCAATTCAGCCATGGTGTAGGGATTCGGATCGGCGATGAGTGCCATGGTGCTCATGGCGCGCACGCCCAGTTCCGCGCCCAGTTCCTGCTGCTTGCTCTCGATGCGCATGATGTACTGCTCGAATTCCATGGTCTGGAAGTCCGCCTGCGTCGGCACGCCCTGGTAGCGGCGGCCGCTCTTGAGCACCAGGAAGCGTTCGCCCTTGGCGTCGGTATTGATCACGCCTTCCCTGGCGACGACGACGACGGCGCTGCCTTTCTCATCGACAGTATTGACGAAGACGTTCTGCACCACGTTCTTCTCGCCACTGACACCCTCAACGAAGAAGATGCGGTTGCTGCCGGCTGATTCGCGGAACTGGCCCGGCGTGACTTTCTGCAGGTCTTCGCGCTTTTCAAAACGTGCCACGTATTCATCGCTTTTCTTTTGCGCCCACGGCGTGGCGTACAGGCTCAGGACGCCGGTGGCCAGCACCAGCGGCAGGCCGAAGCTCAGGACCGGCCAGATCCAGCGCGACAGGCTCAGGCCGGATGCGAACCACACCACCATTTCCGACTCCTTGTAACTGCGCGTGACGACCATCAGCACCGAAATGAATCCGGTGAGGATGATGATGGTGGGCAGCTGCATCAGGGCGGAAAAAATCATCAGCGACATGACGTCGGCCGACGCGATCTTGCCGCCCGCCGCCTTGCCGAGAATGCCGATCAACATCCAGGTGAGCAGGATGCTGAACAAAACTGTGAAGGTGGCCCCGGCGGCACTAGCCAATTCACGTCGAAGGGCGCGTTGAAAGATCATTCGGAGTTTATAATTCGGGTCAGTTAGTTGAGTAACACGTTACTAGTAAATGAAAACGGAGAACCAAATGGACTTTAGCATAAAAGCATTCGATACCAAGAGCACCCTCGGCACGGCCAAAAGCGGATGCATCGCGGTTGCGGTATTCGAAAACAAAAAACTGTCGCCAGCGGCAAAATCGCTGGACAGCAAGGGTGCGATTTCGGCTGCGCTGAAGTCCGGCGACATCAGCGGCAAGCCTGGCAGCACCTTGCTGCTGCGCGCAGTCGATGGCGTCGCCGCCGAACGTGTTCTGCTGGTAGGCATGGGCAGCGATGAAACTGTCAGCGAAAAAAGCTTCGCTACCGGTGTACAAGCGGCCCTCAAGGCTTTCGGCTCGCTGGGCGCTGCGGACGCCATTATCGCATTACCGCTGGCGGAAGTGAAAGAGCGCGACGTAAATTGGGCAATCCGTTGCGTGGTGCAAGCCGCCCACGACAGCGAATACCGCTGCGACTCGCAAAAAAGCAAAAAAGATCCGGCGCCAGCAGGCGTGCGCAAGATCGTCCTGGCAGCTGTCGCAACGGCAGCCACGCGCGGCGCGCTGGCGCAAGCCATCGCCATTGCCAACGGCTCCGACCTGACGCGCAAGCTGGGCGACCTGCCGGCAAACATCGCCAATCCGACCTACCTGGCCAACACGGCCAAGCAGCTGGCCAAGGATTACAAGTTCGAAGTCGAAATCCTGGACCGCAAACAGCTCGAAGCGCTGAAAATGGGCAGCTTCCTGTCCGTCACCAATGGTAGCGAACAGCCGCCGAAATTCATCGTCCTGAAACACATGGGCGGCAAGGCCAAGGATGCGCCGGTGGTCCTGGTCGGCAAGGGCATCACCTTCGACACGGGCGGCATTTCGATCAAGGCCGGTCCTGGCATGGATGAAATGAAGTACGACATGTGCGGCGCCGCTTCGGTACTGGGCACCTTCCGCGCCATCGGCGAAATGAACCTGAAGCTGAACGTCATCGGCGTCATCGCCGCGTGCGAAAACATGCCGTCGGGCCGCGCCACCAAGCCGGGCGACATCGTCACCTCGATGAACGGCCTGACCATCGAAGTGCTGAACACCGACGCCGAAGGCCGCCTGGTGCTGTGCGACGCACTGACCTACGCCGAACGCTTCAAGCCGGCAGCCGTGGTCGATATCGCCACCCTGACGGGCGCTTGCGTCGTCGCCCTGGGCCACCACAACAGCGGCCTGTTTACGCGCAGCGATGCAGCGCATGACCAGCTGGCCAATGAACTGCTGGCAGCGGGTAAACAGTCGAGCGACACGGCATGGCGCATGCCGATCGAAGAGGCCTACAACGAGCAGCTGAAGTCGAACTTCGCCGACTTGGCCAACATCGGCACGCCAGGCGGCGGTTCGGTGACGGCAGCGGCGTTCCTGGAAAACTTTACCAAGAAGTACACCTGGGCGCATCTGGACATCGCCGGCACGGCATGGAAATCGGGCGGATCGAAGGGCGCGACTGGTCGTCCAGTGCCGCTGCTGACGACGTTCCTCATCAACCGGGTGTAAGAGAACGCCAGACCAAACCTACTGCGCGGGGCTATTGGCGGCCGGCGATGCTCGCTGTACATAAAGTACAGCTGCGCTTCTCGGCTACCACTAGCTCCCGCTCGCTACGGTTTTGTCAGACGTCGTTAAGTACGAAGACAGCCGCCATGGTCACTGACCTTGGCGGCTTTTTTATGTGTATTTGAATCAGTAGACGACGGGATTGGGCAAAGGCGATGGCGCCACTTTTGGCTGCACCACCGTTTCCGGCACGGCGGCAGGGGACTGTTTCACGGCGACGGGCGGGGGCGCCAAGCGCGCCGGGTCTTGCATGACGATGGTCAGAATCGATGGGTAGTCGAAGCCGGCACCCGTATTGCGGTCGACGAAATAGCCGACACCCAAGGTCAGGATGACATTGCCCCAGACGCTGCCATTGAGCTTGGGGTCGATATGGTCGTCCGTCGCGATGGCGGGCGAACCGTGCTTGCGGCAGTCGACTTTTAATGGCTCCTGGCTCTTGCGGATGGTGATGCGCCCGGGCGTGGTGACGAACCACTTGCCCACGTCGTTGCTGAGGATGCAGCCGGCGCCGGTCAGTTCGCGATTGTCCTGGATGGTTTGCACCAGCACCATCTGCTCGGTGTTGCCCGTCAGGGTAGCGCAGCCGCCCAGGCCAAACAGCAGCAGCGTCCTGGCGGCAAGGGCTGCAGACGATGGCACGGATGGCACGCGCATGAGAAGCTCGCTTAACGGACGGGAATCGGCTGGTCGCCGGGCACGGCGACGGCGGTGACGCTATTTTTCGGACTGCCCTCGATCAGGCGGTCGGAATACACGAGGTAGACCAGCGCATTGCGCTTGCTATCGACCATGCGCACCACGCGCACATGCTTGAAGAAGATCGAGGCACGCTCGGTAAACACTTCTTCCTGGCGCGGCAGCTTGCCCTTGAATTGCAGCGGTCCCACCTGACGGCAAGCCACGGCCGCATCAGCCTTGTCTTCGGCCAGGCCGACGGCGCCCTTGATGCCGCCCGTCTTGGCGCGCGACAGATAGCAGCTCACGCCAGCGACGCGCGGGTCATCGTAGGCTTCGACGACGATCTTGTGGTCAGGGCCAATCAGTTTGAACACCGTATCGACCGAACCGATGGTTTCGGCATGCGCCGCGGTGCAGGCAAAGCCCAGCACCAATGCGGCAGCCAGCAATTTACGCATGAAAGAATCCCGGGCACGCACGCAGGCGGCCATCAGTTGATGGGAGCGAAACGCTGGACCATGACGCCTTCGACTTCGATCAGTTGAAAGAACACGTCTTTCGGCCGGGTCCAGATGGAACCGTCCGCGGCGCGATACACGATCATCGGCGTCAGATCCGCTTCCAGCGTGGCTTCGCACACCAGTTCATAAATACCGCCCTTGTAGTGCCGATAACGCATCGCCGTCCCCTCAAGCCGTTGAATCTTCGCTCTTGTCGTCAGCCAGTGCCTTCTGCTTCATCTTCAGGCCCTGGATCACTTTCAGTATGCCTTCCATGCCGGCCGCGCCATCGGCGCCGCTGAAGGCGTCGAGCACCTCATTGAGCACCTTGTTGCGCACGGTCGCTTCATCGGAGGACATTTCCAGCGCGCGCTGGGCTTTTGCCGCCTTTTCGGCCGCGCTCACGCGCGGCTTGGCCGCCGTCTTGCCATGCGTCAGAGCTGCCTGCCAGATAACCCAGCGGCGCTGAGTCTCGAAAATCAGGTACTCATCCGGTTTGTCTTCTCTTCGCCGCACAATGTGGCCGTCACGCTGCGCCCACGCTTCAAATGCAGTTCGCATTTTCTTCCTTTGCAAATGCTACGCGCAAGTCTCACTATTAAAACTGCAACATTTCAAAATAGTACCATCTATTGATGTCGCAAAACAGTCTCATAGATATAGTACTGCAATTTATATAACAAGTCTGGCGGCACCAAGGACGGAATTGACGCTCCGCCCCGGCACAGTGGTCATGTAATCGGAATAGCAATTACAACTAATTACAACTGCTTCCTGTTCGGTTCTCAACTTGGCTGTAACAAAGCCGTATGACACAGCTGTTACATTGTGCCATTTTAGTAGTTTTTATCGCGTTTTAGCGAGAAACTTTACACCTTTGTCGCGTTAAATGGCGAGACGCAGCGTGCCACGCCAGCCACTTATGCCAAATCAAACATAGGGATTGATCAATCATACACAAAAACATAATAATCATGCGTCACGATTGGCTAAATATAAATACTTTATTGATACTCTTTTTCCCTGTAGGAAAATAAAGTGCTTGGCGATAAACGGGGAGCAGGACGCCGGCGAGACGCATGCGGTAAGATTCGCGCCTATCGATACCTATTCAAGCAAGGATTTTTCCCATGAAACTCGCCACCTGGAACGTCAACTCGCTCAAAGTGCGCCTGCCGCAAGTGCTGCAGTGGCTGACAGACAACCCGGTCGACATACTCTGCTTGCAAGAGACCAAGCTCACGGATGACAAGTTCCCCGTCGCCGAGGTCGAGGCGGCCGGCTACCAGGTAGTCTTCAGCGGCCAGAAGACCTACAACGGCGTGGCCATCCTGTCGAAGCTGCCGATCACCGACGTGGTGAAGAACAATCCCCTGTATGAAGATGCGCAGCAGCGCATCCTGGCCGCAACCATCGGTGGCGTGCGCATCGTCTGTGCCTATGTGCCGAATGGCCAGAGCGTCGATTCGGACAAATACGAATACAAACTGGGCTGGCTGGCTGCCCTGCACGACTGGCTGGCCGAAGAAGCGCAGCAGCACCCGCAGCTGGCCGTCGTGGGCGACTACAATATCGCGCCCGACGACCGCGACGTGCACGATCCTGTCGCCTGGGCCGGCCAGGTGCTGGTCTCGGACAAGGAACGTGCCGCCCTGCAGCGCCTGTTCGACATCGGTCTGACGGACGCCTTCCGCCTGTTCGAGCAGGCGGAAAAATCGTTCAGCTGGTGGGATTACCGCCAGTTGGGATTCCGCCTGAACAAGGGTTTGCGCATCGATCATATCCTGCTCTCGCCAACCCTGGCGGCCCGCTGCACGGCCTGCGTGATTGACCGCGTGCCCCGCAAGTGGGAGCAACCTTCAGACCACGCGCCGGTTGTGGCAAGCATCGATTAAGCGATGCGGGCATCATCGAAGGTGGACCACTGCAAGTGGGAACAGCTGTCCGACCATGCGCCGGTTGTGGCCACCATCGACTAATCAGGCAACCGTTCCAGCAGCGATAGCGCATTCGCCGCCGGCACGGGCGCCGAGAACAGATAACCCTGCGCATAGCGGCAGCCGTTCGCCTGCAGCAGGGCGAACTGCTCTTCCGTCTCTACGCCCTCGGCCACGGTCGACAATTGCAGGCTGTCAGCCAGCGCGATGATGGCCGCCACGATAGCGCGGTCTTCCGCGCTGTGTTCCAGGTCCTTGATGAAGGCACGGTCGATCTTGACCTTTTTCACGGGGAAGCGCTTCAGGTAGGCCAGGCTGGAATAGCCGGTGCCGAAATCGTCGATCGACAGGCGCAGGCCCATGCCATTGATCTGTCGCAAAATCTCCAGGGTATGCTCGCCGTGCTGCATCAGCGCCGTCTCGGTGATCTCGAATTCCAGCAGCGCCGGATCGATGCCCGTTTCACGCACCACCGCGCCGATGGCCGCCACCAGGCCCTTGTGCATGAACTGGCGCGGCGACAGGTTCACCGCCAAGAGCACGGGCTGCAAGCCCTGGCGCTGCCAGGCCATGCTTTGCTCGCACGCCTGGCGCATGACCCACTCGCCCACCGGTACGATCAAGCCGTTTTCTTCCATGATGGGAATGAAGCGGTCAGGCAGCACCAGGCCATGGCCGGGACGGCGCCAGCGCAGCAGCACTTCCATACCATGCAGGCGGCGCGTGGCGATATCGATGATGGGCTGGTAAAACAGTTCGAACTGCTGCAGCGCCAGCGCCGTGCGCAAGCTGCTTTCCAGGTCGAAGTGCAGGGCGGCCGCCTGGTTCATCGTCTGCGTGAAGAACTGATAATTATTGCGGCCATTGCCCTTGGCGTGGTACATGGCCGCATCGGCATGGCGCATCAAGGTGTCGACATCGCCGCCATCGTCCGGATACAGGCAGATGCCGATCGACGGCGTGACGTGCAGCACATGGCCATCGAGCGGAAAGGCGGGCGTCAGCATCTCGATGATCTTCTCGGCCACGCGCGACGCTTCGTCGGTGTCGCGGATGCCGGGCACCAGCACGACGAATTCATCACCACCCAAACGTGCCACCGTATCGCTGGCGCGCACCGCGCGGCAAAGCCGGCCGGCCACTTCCTTGAGCAGCACGTCGCCCGTCATGTGGCCGAGCGAATCGTTAATGGTCTTGAAGCGGTCCAGGTCGATGAACATCACGGCCAGCTTGCGCCCGGAGCGCTGCGAGGACAGCATGGCCCGTTCCAGGCGGTCCGACAGCAGCGCGCGGTTCGGCAAGCCCGTCAGGTTGTCGTGGTAGGCCATGTGATGCACGCGCGCCTCGGCCTGGCGCCGTTCGGCGATCTCACCCTGCAGCAGCAGATTGGCGCCGGCCAGTTCAGCCGTGCGTTCGTGTACGCGCAGCTCCAGTTCGTCGCGCGCGCGGCGCACCGCCTCGGCCGCCTCGCGGCGCGCCGTCACGTCGTCGACCAGCCACACGGAACGGCCATGCGCATGCGCCAGGTCGAACGGCCGGCCGGACAGGCGCGCCCAGAAACGGCTGCCATCCTTGCGCACCAGCTGGTATTCCGACATGTGCACCCTGCCGGCCTCGAAGTCGCGCGCCGTCTCGCCGCGGGCCGCCTTCCACGCGGCCACGTCCGGATACAAGGCCTGCACCGACAGGCCGTTGATCTCGCCGGGGCCGTAGCCGAACAGCTCTTCCATCTTGCTGTTGGCACGCAAATTGTAACCGCCCTCCACCACCGAGATGCCCAGCACGGCGCTGTCGAGGATGGCCTGGTTTTCCAGCAGCGCATTGCGCAAGGATTCTTCGGCGCGCTTGGCTTCCGTGCGGTCCTCGATGATCCAGATGGTGCCTGCAGCGGGATCGTCCGGATTGACGACGTAGGCGATCAGCTGCGCCCACAAGGTGCTGCCGTCGCGGCGCATCATTTCCACTTCCGTCTGGAACGGCTTGGCCACCGACAGGAAGGGGAAAGCCGCCGCGCCCAGCAACTCGTAGGACTGCTGCGACACGTACAGCGCGCGCCCGGGCAGGCCCAGTGCCTCGTCGCCGCTGTAGCCGAACATCGCAGCAAAGCCCAGGTTGTAGCGCGTGATCTGGCGGTTCTTGGTATACAGGATGCTGACCGAGGCATTCGTCATGATGGCCGCCACTTCCATCTGCGCCTGGCGGCTGTCGGTAATGTCTTCGAGTATCCAGATGGCGCCCTGCTCGCTGTGCGCCTGGTCGACGGCCTTGGCGCGGATGCGGCACCAGAACAGGCTGCCGTCACGGCGGCGGAACAGCGCTTCATCCTGCTCGTACGGCAAACCCTGTCCCAGCAGCGGCGTGGCCTGCACGCCAAACGCCTCGTAGGCGGCAGGCGAGGGAAACAGCTCGGCGGCGGGCAAGCCCGTCATCTCCTCCTGCGCGTAGCCGAACATTTCGGCGAAGCGGGGATTGCAACGCAAGACCAGGCGCGAACGCGAAAACAGGATGCCGACGGACGCATTGTCGAGGATGGCCTGCTGCTCCAGCATCAGCTGGCGCGTGGCCTCCTCGGCCGCCTTCTGCGCGCTGCGGTCGTCGAACAGCCAGATCGTGTCGCGCAAGCCGCGGTCGATCTGGCTCTCCGGGTTCAGTACATAACCATACGCCAGCGCCCAGAAAGTGGAGCCGTCGCGGCGGCGCATCTCCATCTCGCCCTGGAACGGCTGGCCGCGCCGCAGCAGGGGCGACGCTTGCCGCACCACGTTCTCATACGCCGCGCGTGACGGGTACAGGTCGGCGACGGCCAGGCCAACGCCGCTGTCGCCATCAAAACCAAAGCATTCGGCAAAGCGGCGGTTGTAGCGCAGCACGCCCTTGTCGCGCTGAAAACCGATGGCCAGCGGCGCGTTGTCCATCACGGCCTGCATTTCCAGCATGGCGCGGCGCAGCTGGTCTTCATCGCGCCGGTGATCGCTGATATCTTCGATAATCCATACCGTGCCGTCATGCGTATTGAGCGGATCGACGGCGCGCCCGTGCAGCCGGCTCCAGAACAGCGTGCCGTCCTGGCGCCGCAATTCCAGTTCGGTGCGGTATGGCTTGCCTTTGGAGAGCAGCGGCGCCGCCTCCAGCCCCAGGATGCGGCAATGCTCGGCGGAGCGGTATAGCACCGCGCCCGGCATGCCCGTCAACTGGTGGCGCGCATAGCCGAGCATCTCGGCGGCGCGGATATTGCACTCCTCGATGAAGCCGCCCTTGGAAAACATGATGCCGACGGCAGCGCTTTCCAGGATAGCCTGCTGTTCCAGCAAGGTCTTGCGCAAGGCTTGCTGGTCGCGCTGCTGCACGCTGATGTCGGCAAACACCAGGGTCGCACCCGGCAAGCCCTCGCCCACCGGCAGCGGCTTGGCCCATACCTGCACGGCGATGGCGGCATCGATCCCCTCCAGGCTGCTGTCCCAGTGCCGTTCGCGCCCGGCAGCGCCCAGCACGCCACGCAGCATGCTGGTGCTCGACGCACGGTAGGCGTCGGTAAAACAGTCGGCCAGCAGCCGGCCCGACACATCCCTGCCCAGCAGGGCGCTCAAGGCGCCATTCACCGCGACTACCATGCCGCACGCATCGCAGGCGCAGGCGGGCAAGGCGATCAGCTGCAAGGCATCGGCGATGAAATCGGGACTGGTCGGTACGCGGTTCATGGACACCATGGGTCGGTTGGTAGCGTTCGGAATACACCTGAGCAATACATTCCTCAGGCATCACGGTGCTGTTAGATCATAAACCAGTTTCCCGGGGTTTTTTCATATTCCTTATTGGCAATATCTGAAACGCCACAGACCACTTGCAACACGCCCGTTGCACAGCCGTTGCATGGGAATAAAATGAAACAAATCGTTTAGAATAAAGCATGCGCCGCCCTTCCCAACCTCCGCTCGACCACCGCGACAAACCCGTCATCTGGACCGTCTCCGTCTCGCGCCTGTTCGACCTGTTCCGCGACATCACACTCGAATACGACGACCTGGCGACGATCGAGCCGATCAACCTGGGCTTCGACGACGCCGTGCGCCACATCCGCGAACGCATGGCCACCGAGCGCTGCGACGCCGTCATCGCGGCCGGCTCGAACGGCGCCTACCTTAAAGGCCGGCTGTCGGTGCCAGTCATCATCGCCAAGGCCAGCGGCTACGACGTGATGCAGGCGCTGGCGCGCGCGCGGCGCATCTCGCCGCAGATCGGCGTCGTCACCTACCAGGACCCGATGCCGGAACTGGCCGAATTTGCCGCCACCTTCGGCTTCCAGATTGCCCAGCGCACCTATGCCACCGAGGAAGACGCACGCGCACAGATCAACGAACTGAAGGCGGCCGGCGTCAAGGCCGTCGTCGGCGCGGGCCTCGTCACCGACCTGGCCGAGGAAGCCGGACTGGCCGCCGTCTTCGTGTATTCGGCTACGGCCATCCGGCGCGCCTTCGACGACGCGCTGGAACTGGCGCGCCTGACCCAGATCGAGTCAAACCGCGGACGGCGCGCGGCAGTGGCCGACACTTTGCGCGCGCGGCATGGCCTGCACGACCTGCGCGGCGAATCGGAAGCGATGGAAGCGCTGCGCCAGTCGGTGGTGCTATACGCCCGCTCGCCGGCGACGGTACTGATCCAGGGCGAGACGGGTAGCGGCAAGGAATTGGTGGCGCAGGCGATCCACCGCGAAAGCCCGCGCAGCCTGGGTGCGAACCGGCCCTTCATCGCCATCAATTGCGGCGCCATCGCCGAATCCCTGCTCGAATCGGAGCTGTTCGGCCACGAGGACGGGGCCTTTACGGGTGCGCGCCGGGGCGGCCATGCGGGCCTGTTCGAAGCGGCCAACCACGGCACCCTGTTTCTCGACGAAATCGGTGAAATGCCGCTGGCCCTGCAAACGCGCCTGCTGCGCGTGCTGGAAGAGCGCGAAGTGGTGCGCGTGGGCGGCACGCGGCCCATCGCCATCAATGTGCGCATCATCAGCGCCACGCACTGCGACTTGGAACAGCGCATCCGCGAAGGACGCTTCCGCGCCGACCTGTTCTACCGCCTGGCCGTGCTGCGCCTGCATTTGCCCGCCTTGCGCGAACGCGCCAGCGACATTCCCGGCCTGGCCGAATGGTCGCTGAAAAACGCGCTGGCCGCGCTGGGCGCCCGGCCGCACCCCAACCTGCACGCGGAGATCCAGGCTTGCGCGCCGCTGCTGCGCCGCTACGACTGGCCCGGCAACGTGCGCGAACTGCGCAACCTGGCCGAACGCCTGGCACTGTTCCTGGCCGCCGAACCGCTGCAGGCGCTGACACCCGCCTTCGTGCTGGGCGTGGCGCCGGAACTGGGCAACGCTGCCGGTACGGCGGTGCTGCCGCCGGCACCGGCCGCCGCTATCACGCCACGCCTGGAAGATGAAAGCGCCAGCGCCGTGCTGGCACGCTTCGGCGGGCGCCGCGACGCCGCCGCCCACTACCTTGGCATCAGCCGCACCACCTTGTGGCGCCGCCTGCGCGCCGGCTGATTTTTCAACCCTACCAAAAACACCATGGACGACTGGCCTCACCTGCACGACTTATGGCAACGCTGCACGGGACATGGCGCCGGCGGCACCAGCGGACTGGCGCGCGACCACCAGGACATCAAGGCCCTGTACGCGCGCGGCATTTCGATGGAAGACACGCTGCACTTCCTGTATCAGCAACGGCCGACCCTGCAAGCCTACACGGACTGGATCGCCGCGCGCACGCGAGCACGCCCGGCGCACGCCGCCAGTCCTCACCAGGACGTGCTGTCCGCCGCCGAGCTGCGCCATTTCGAGGAGCACGGCTATCTCGTGCTGCGCGGTGCCGTGCCGCGCGCGCAGTGCGCCGCTGCCCGGACTGCCATCTGGGACTATCTGGGCGCCAGGCCGGATGATGCGGCATCGTGGTACCAGCCGCACCCGGGCAAGCGGGGCCTGATGCTGCAGTTTTCCGACCATCCGGCCCTTGAGGAAAACCGCCACAACGCGCACATACGCCACGCCTGCCAGCAGCTGTACGACACCGGCCTCGGCACCGGCGCCGGCATTTACGCCAGCATCGACAAGGTGAGCTTCAATCCGCCGGAAACGCCGCAGCACCGTTTCCTGGGCAGCGCCCTGCACTGGGACGTCAGCCTGCAGCAGCCGGTTCCGTTCAAGCTGCAAGGCATGCTGTACCTGAGCGACTGTCCCGCGCAGCACGGCGCCTTTCACTGCGTGCCCGGCTTCCAGCACCGCATGGCCAGCTGGCTGCGGCAAGTGCCGCCGGGCCGCCAGCCGCGCGAATGGGCCGTCGACAACTTGCGGCCCGTGCCTGTCGACGGCATGGCTGGCGATTTCATCATCTGGCACCAGGCCCTGCCCCATTGCGCCACGCCCAACCACGGCCTGGCGCCGCGCATGGTGCAGTACCTGACCTACCTTCCCGACCATTACCAGGATCAGGATGTGTGGCTCTGAACCACTCATCACGCCCTGCCGCCGCTCATCCCGCGGCACTGGCGGCCGCTCGCCTGCGCCGCTAGCATGGTCGTCAAGGAGGAGTACCCCATGAAACGAACACTGCAAACATTGATCTTGCTCAGTACCGTGCTGCTGGCAGGCGCCAGCCGGGCTGCCGCGCCCGCGGCATTCACGGTCGAGGTCACGGGCCAGGGCCGCCCGCTGATCCTGATTCCCGGCCTGGCGTCTTCGGGCGAAGTCTGGCAAGGCACGGTGGCGCGCCTGTGCGGCCCGCAAGCCGCACGCCAATGCCACGTGCTGACACTGGCCGGCTTTGCCGGCGTGGCGCCCATCGAAGGCGACTTGCTGGCACAGACGGAGCAGCAGCTGGCCGACTACATCGGCACCCAGAAACTGGGCCGGCCGGCCATCATCGGGCATAGCCTGGGCGGCTTCCTGGCCCTGAAAATGGCCATCGACCATCCAGCCCAAACGGGCAAGCTGGTGATCGTCGATGCGCTGCCTGCCCTGGGCGCCCTCCAGCTGCCATCCATCACGCCCCAGCAGCTGCAAGGCATTGCCACGCAGATGCGCACGGCCATGCACGGCCAGGATGCGGCATCGTTCGCGGAAGGCCAGCGACGCAGTGTCTCGACCATGGCCAGCAAACCGGAAGACGTGGCGCGCATCCTGGACTGGGGCCAGCGCTCGGACAGGAACAGCGTGATCGACGCCATGTCCACGCTAGTGGGAACTGACTTGCGCCAGGACGTGGCAAAAGTGCAGTCGCCTGCTCTGGTGCTGGGAACCTGGGCCGCGTACCGCGACTACACGACTCGCGCCGCAGTGGAAAACACCTTCCGTACCCAGTACCAGCAACTGCCCGGCGTGCAGATCGCGCTGGCCGACACGGCGCGCCACTTCATCATGTACGATCAGCCGGACTGGATGCTGGGGCGCATCGAACAGTTCCTCGATTAGCCGCGCGCCATGCAGCAAGCACGCCGCCCCCTGTTCGCTCGCCTGAATTGGTACTGGATCTTCCAGCTGGCCGGCTGGGGCGCCATCGGCTTGCTAACCTTGCTGAGCCTCAGCTACCAGGGCCTGAGCTGGGCCATCGCCGGCACCAGCTTCTGGGGTGCAGCCAGTGGCCTGGCGCTGTCCATCCCCTGGCGGCGCTGGCTGCGCCGCCAGCAGCTGGTGGGCCGGCATGCGGACTGGAAGCGCATTGTCCCGGCCTTGCTGGCGCTGGGCACGCTGCAAACGGCCCTCGTGGCGCTGGGATATTTCGTGCTGCGTCCCTTCGGCAACGTGCGCAGCATCGACTGGCTGCCATCGGCCCTGGCCTCATGGACTGGCATCTTTCTCGTGTGGACCGCGCTGTACGCGATGGTGCAGTCGCTGCGCCGCGCCAGCCGCTTCGAGGCCGAGGCGCTGCGCCTGGAAGTGCTGGCCAAGGATGCCCAGTTGCGCGCCCTGCAGGCACAAGTGAACCCACATTTTTTCTTCAATAGCCTCAATAGCGTGCGCGCGCTGATCTTCGAAGACCGCGAGGCAGCCGCGCACATGATCGACCAGCTGGCCAACCTGATGCGCCATGCGCTGCAATCTGGCCAGCACGCGACGGTGCCGCTGGCAGCCGAACTCGATGCCGTGCGTGCCTACCTGGCGATCGAACAGAGTCGCTTCGAACAGCGCCTGCGCGTCAGCTTCGACATCGCCCCCGGCGTAGAACACGTGCGCGTACCGCCCATGGCCCTGCAAACGCTGGTGGAAAACGCCGTCAAATATGGCGTCGAAGCGAGCGCCAATGGCGCCGATATCCGCATCGCGGCGCGGCGTTCCACTCCTGCCGACGGCGCCGCCATGCTGCAGATCGATGTGGCCAACACAGGCGCCTTGCGCGAACCCGGCACGTCTACCAGCGTCGGCCTGCGCAATGCGCGCCAGCGCTTGCAGCTGGCCTGCGGCGAGCGCGCCAGCCTGGAATTGCGCCAGCAGGCGGACTGGGTATTTGCCACCATCCATTTGCCGGAGCAGGCATGAACGGTCAACCGCTCAAGGTACTGCTGGTCGACGACGAGCGCCTGGCGCGCGCCGAGCTGCGGCGCCTGCTGGCACCACATGTGCAGCGCGGTGCCCTGGACATCGTGGGCGAGGCGGCCAGCGCGGCCGAGGCCGTTGCGCAGATCGGCAAGCTGCGGCCCGACCTGCTGCTGCTCGACGTGCAGATGCCGGGCGGCTCCGGTTTCGACCTGCTGGCCGCGTTGGATGATGCTCCCGACGTCATCTTTTGCACGGCCTTCGACCAGTACGCGCTGCAGGCGTTCGAGGTGAGCGCCCTGGACTACCTGCAAAAACCCGTGCAGGCGGCACGCCTGGCCACGGCGCTGGCACGCGCCGGCGCGCGGGCGCAAGCCATGCCGCCGCCCGCGCCACGCAAGGTCTTCATCAAGGATGGGGAACGCTGCTGGTTCGTGGCATTTGACGATATCCGCCTGCTGGAATCGGAAGGCAACTACACGCGCGTGCATTTCGGCGCACAGCATCCGCTGATGCTACGCACCCTGAACCAGCTGGAAGAAAGACTGGACCCCGCCCTGTTCTTGCGCGCCAACCGGCGCCAGATCGTCAACCTGGCGCAGGTGGCGCAGCTCGCGCCGAACGCCGCCGATGGCCTCGACCTGCACCTGCTGGACGGCAGCGTGGTGGAAGTATCGCGCCGCCGCGCGCAGCAGTTCAAGGCTGCCTGCGGCCTGTAACGGGACTATTTCAGCGCGGGGATCGGCTGCGCCTGGAAGGCGGGGCGCGGCTGTTCCTTGAGCTTTTTCGCCAGCATGTCGAGCGCCACTTCCAGCTGGCGGTCGGCACCATTGAAGGTGGCGTGCGGCGGATTTTCCACCTCGACGTCCGGCACCACGCCCACGCCTTCGATCAGCCACTGGCCATCGATGCCGAACTGGCCGTTTTCCGCCACGCGCGCCATGCCGTTATCGAGCAGGCGCGTATTGTCGCTGAGCCAGACACCGGCGCCGGCCGTACGCTTGCCCACCAGCGGCGCCAGGCCCAGGGCCTTGATGCCGGCAGCGAAGGTCTCGCCGTCCGAATACGTGAGTTCATCGACCAACACCACCAGGTGGCCGCGGAAGGTGTTCTGCATGTTCGACGATGGCTGCACGCCCGGCGGCGCCCAGTAGGCCCAGGCCTTGCGCAGCAGTTTTTCGATGATCCAGCTGTCGATATTGCCGCCGTTATTGCGCCGCACGTCGATGATCAGGCCTTCGCGGTTGACGTTGGCGTAAAAGTCGCGCGCGAACGAGGCGATGTCGTTCGCGCCCATGGCGCGCAGGTGCAGGTAGCCGATGCGCCCCTGCGAGGCGGCCGCCACCTGCTCGGCGCGGCTCAGTTCCCAGTCGCCATAGCGCAGCGCCGTCTGTTTTGCCATGTTGACGGGCGTGACGATGACGGCGCGCGGCGCGCTCCCCTTGCCATTACTCCGTTTGACCTGCAGCAGCACCTGCTTGTCGGCCTGGTTCAGCAGCAGGTCGCTGATATCGCGCGCGGCCAGCACGTCCTTGCCGTTGACGGCCGTGATCACGTCGCCCGCCTTCACATCCACTTCAGGGCGCGACAGGGGCGAGCGCGCCGAGGGCAATTCCGCTTCGCTGCGGTAGACATGCTCGACCTGGTAGCCATCGCCAGTGCGCACCAGCACGGCGCCCAGGCCGGCCGGCGTGCCTTCCTGTTCCGTGCGGCGCAGTTCGCCGGGACGAATCTGCGAATGCAGGGCGCCCACTTCGGCCACCATCATGCCCAACAAATCATTGAGTTCGGCGCGATCCGTGACCCGCTCGACCAGCGGCGCATATTTGTCGCGCGCCGCCTTCCAGTTCACGCCGCGCATCTTCGCGTCGTACAGGAAATCGCGGTGCAAGCGCCAGGCGTCGTTGAACATCTGCTTCCATTCCAGGCGCGGATTCGACACAAACGTCCAGTCATCGACCTTGACCTTGGCCTTCGACAGGTCGGATGGCAGCTTGGCGCCCGCCTCGATCACCAGCATCTCGCCCGGGCCGGTGGCCGTCGCCGTGCGATAGTACAAATGCTTTTTATCCTGGGCCAGGTCGAATTCGCGCACATTGGCCACCAGCAGTTCCGGCTTGGAGCCGGCATTGCCGATGGCGAGGGTCTTCAGGCTGGACTTGTTCTCGCCGCTTTCCCGTTCGAGGAAATACAGGCGCTTGTCATCCATGGCCAGCGCGCTGTAGTTGCCCGCCGCCAGCGGCACTTCATACAGGCGCTCGGCCAGTCCCTTGAAGACGACGTCCGGCAGGGCCGCCGGCGTTTTCTTCACGGCCGTCTTGCTGCCGGCCTTCTCCAGGGCCTTTTCCGCCGCCAGTTCGGCCGCCTTTTCATCGTCCGTCTCGGCCGGCTTGACGCCAGGACGGCTCAGTTCATCGTCGGGCTGGAACGGGAAACGGTTGCCTGGCTGCAGCGCCAGCGCATACACGCCGATGCGCTTGTCGAACACGGGACCCATGTTGCGGTCGCCCCACGGCGAACCGTTTGCCAGCTGGAAATTGCGCGCCGACAGGAAATACAGCCATTTTCCATCGGGCGAAAACACGGGAGAACCAGACGTATAGCGGTCGCTGGTGACGAACTGCAGCTGTTTCGACACGAGGTTGTACAGACCGATCTGCTCGCGCTGCTCGTTGCTGGCCACACGCACGATGGCCAGGTTGCGGCTGTCAGGCGACCATTGCACTTCGTCGTGCTTGTCCACGCCCGCCTTGCCCGCATCGTCGATCAGCTGGTTACCCTTGGTCGCCAGGTCCAGCAGCCAGAAACGGCCCTTCTTGTCCGTGTGGGCCAGCCAGCGTCCGTCCGGCGACGGGTACAGTTTCCAGCGGTGATTATCGCCCTGCATCGTCAGCTGCTCGCCCTTGCCCGAGCCATCGGCGGCATACTTCCATATCTCATTTTCGCCGCTCGTGTCGACGATGGCGTAGACGGATTTCTCATCGCTGCTGAAAACGGCATCGCGCGCCCGCGCTCCTTCGGGAATGGCGATATCGACGCGGCGCAAGCTGCCCGTGCCGGCGATGCTGACACGGCCCCGTGCGGTGAGGATGATGCGCTCATCCTTGCCCGACAGCTGCACATTGCTCAAGGTATCGAGCGGCGAGCGGATCTGGCGCGCGCGCTGCTGGTCGAAGTCGGACACGAGGCTGATGGCCAGCGGCTGCGAGGCGCCCGTTGCCGGGAGGTTCAGGTCCAGCACATGCAAATCGGCGCCCAGCTGATAGACGACCTTGCCATCGCCCAGCGCAGCGTTGCGCACGTCCCACTGCGTGTGGCTGGTCAACGCGCGGCGGTCGGAGCCATCGGGCAGCATGCTCCACAGGTTGTCGCTGCCGCCCGCGTCGCTGATGTAATAAACGCGGCCCTGCCACCACATGGGGCGCTTGTTGTTGCCCGCCAATACGGCAGGCTCCGTGTGCATGCGCGCGGCCTCGCCCTTGCCGTCCAGCGCATAGCGCCACAGGGTGGCATGCGCGCCGCCCCGGTAGTTGCGCACATTGTCGTTGGTCATGGCCAGGCCGAAACGTGTGAAGAACAGCGTCTTGCCCGCGTCGTCGAGCACGGCATCGTTGGCGTCAGCCACGGGAAACACGCGCCGCGTCTGTTTCACGGGATCGATGGCGGCGACGATGCGGCGCGAGGCGGGGCCATCCGTATTTTGCGTGCTGACCAGCACCTCGCCCTGTGCCGTCCAGCCCAGCACCAGCACGCCGCCATTGTCATACGAAATACGGCGCGGCAAGCCACCGGCCAGCGGCATCACATAGGCTTCCTGCGCCCCTTCATAGGCGGCGGAAAACGCCAGCCACAGGCCGTCACGGGAAATCGCCGCATTCGTTTCATAGCCGGGATGCGTGGTCAGGCGCTGCGCCGCGCCGCCGTGCACGCTGCTTTTCCACAAATCGCCTTCGGCCGTGAAGACGACGGTATCGCCGCGTACGGCGGGAAAACGGAAATAGCTGCCGGCAGGCGCGGTGGCAGCGGCGGCCGCAGCGTTAGCCAGCAGGCCGGCGGACAACAGGAGCAAGGTAAGATTGTTGGAAATTTTCATGTGAGCATCCAGATAGCGGTCAGGGCGATAAGGTGGCATGGACTTCATGTCGATACCGGACAGCAATTCTGGCATAAGCACGACCAAAGAAAACCTTCTTTATTGCTCACAAAAACGTAAAAAAACCCGCGCCACTTGCGTGGGCGGGTTTTTGATCGCGCGTGGCGCGGGAGGAATTATTCCACTTCCACCGTTTCCGGTGCTGCCGTCGGCGCCGCGTCGGGCGGTTCCGGGAATTCCAGCAAGACCTGGTCCTTGTCGTCGAGGTCGACCGTGACCCGTCCGCCCGTGACCAGACGGCCGAACAGCAGCTCGTCGGCCAGGGCCTTGCGGATCAGATCCTGGATCAGGCGTGCCATCGGCCGCGCGCCCATCAGCGGATCGAAGCCTTTCTTGCCGAGGAAAGCACGCAGCTTCTCGGTAAACACGGCTTCGACCTTTTTCTCGTGCAACTGTTCTTCCAGCTGCATCAGGAACTTGTCGACCACGCGCAGGATGATTTCCTGGTCCAGCGCGCGGAAGCTGATGGTCGCGTCGATACGGTTGCGGAATTCCGGCGTGAACATGCGCTTGATGTCGGCCATCTCGTCGCCTGCCTGCTTGGAATTGGTGAAACCGATCGAAGCTTTCTGCAAGCTTTCCGCCCCCGCATTGGTGGTCATGATGATGATCACGTTGCGGAAATCGGCCTTGCGGCCATTGTTGTCCGTCAAGGTGCCGTGGTCCATCACTTGCAGCAGGATATTGAAAATGTCCGGATGGGCTTTTTCAATTTCATCGAGCAGCAAGACCGCATGCGGCTTCTTGGTGATCGCTTCCGTCAGCAAGCCGCCCTGGTCGAAACCAACGTAGCCCGGTGGCGCGCCGATCAGGCGGCTGACGGCGTGGCGTTCCATGTATTCCGACATGTCGAAACGGATCAGCTCGATACCGAGGATGAAAGCCAGTTGCTTGGCCACCTCGGTCTTGCCCACGCCCGTCGGGCCGGAAAACAGGAAGGAGCCGATCGGCTTGTCCGTCTTGCCCAGACCCGCGCGCGCCATCTTGATGGCCGACGCCAGCGCATCGATGGCAGGATCTTGCCCGAATACCACATTGCGCAAGTCGCGGTCGATCGTTTGCAGCTTGCTGCGGTCATCCTGGTTGACCGTTTGCGGCGGAATGCGCGCGATCTTGGCGATGATGTCCTCGATCTCGGCCTTGCCGATGGTTTTCTTTTGCTTCGACTTCGGCAAGATGCGCTGCGCCGCGCCCGCTTCATCGATGACATCGATCGCCTTGTCGGGCAGATGGCGGTCGTTGATGAAGCGCGCCGCCAGTTCGGCGGCCGTCGTCAGGGCCGAGGCCGAGTATTTCACGCCATGGTGCTCTTCGAAGCGCGATTTCAGGCCGCGCAGGATCTGTATGGTCTGCTCGACGGTCGGCTCGTTGACGTCCACTTTCTGGAAACGACGGCTCAAGGCATGATCTTTCTCAAACACCCCGCGGAATTCCGTGTACGTGGTCGCGCCAATGCATTTCAACTGGCCGTTGGCCAGTGCCGGTTTCAGCAGGTTCGAGGCATCCAGGGTGCCGCCCGAGGCCGAGCCCGCACCGATGATGGTGTGGATCTCGTCGATGAACAGGATGCCGTTCGGATTATCCTTCAATTGCTTCAGCACGGCTTTCAGGCGCTGTTCGAAGTCACCGCGGTATTTGGTCCCGGCCAGCAAGGCACCCATGTCCAGCGAATACACGACGGCATTTTGCAGGATTTCCGGCACATCGCTTTGCGTGATGCGGTAAGCAAGGCCTTCAGCGATGGCCGTCTTGCCCACGCCCGCCTCGCCGACCAGCAGCGGATTGTTCTTGCGGCGACGGCACAGGATCTGGATCACGCGGTCGACTTCTTCCTCGCGGCCGATCAGAGGGTCGATCTTGCCTTCGGCAGCGGCCTTGTTCAGGTTTTGCGTGAACTGGTCGAGCGGGCTTTCCTTCGGCTGGCCATCGACAGGCGCTTCTTCCACGCCTTCGGAGGCTTTCGCGCTTTCCGTCGACTGGTCCTTGCGCACGCCGTGCGAGATGAAATTGACCACGTCCAGGCGCGTTACGCCCTGCTGGTGCAGGTAGTACACAGCATGCGAATCCTTTTCGCCGAAGATGGCCACCAGCACATTGGCGCCCGTGACTTCCTTCTTGCCATTCGATGCGGACTGGACGTGCATGATGGCGCGCTGGATCACGCGCTGGAAACCAAGCGTCGGCTGGGTGTCGACTTCGCCCGTGCCAGGCACGGTCGGCGTGTTATCGCCGATGAAATTGGTGAGGGTCTTGCGCAGGTCGTCTATATTGACCGCGCAGGCACGCAACACCTCGGCAGCGGAGGGATTGTCCAGCAGTGCCAGCAGTAAATGCTCAACCGTGATGAATTCATGCCGTGCCTGCCGAGCTTCGACAAACGCCATGTGCAAACTAACTTCTAATTCCTGCGCAATCATACTTCCTCCATCACGCACTGCAGGGGGTGCCCCGCCTTGCGCGCATGCGTTAAAACGAACTCCACTTTGGTACACGCTATATCTTTAGAGAACACGCCGCACACTCCTTTGCCGTAGCGATGAACACTGAGCATGATTTGCGTCGCCGTTTCACGATCCTTGTTGAAATACTCCTCAATGATGGCCACCACAAATTCCATCGGGGTGTAGTCGTCATTGAGCAAGGCTACCTGGTAGAGCGGTGGCGGCTTCAGTACCTGCCGCTCCAGCAGGGTTTCTGTGTCGTGCTTGGTTGCCATACGCTTATTCTAATGCTTTCACAGTGGTTGTCATGCGCAATATCTACGCCTTTCCAATTGTTTTCAATCTTACGCGTTTTCTTAATAGTGCGCAGATGGCGACCTTGCTGTCAAAATCAAGAGTGGCTTTTTTGGTTGCCGTGAAGAATTTGGCAATATCGATGGAAAAGCGCTTGACTTCATTATTTATTCCGCCAACAATGCTGTATCGACTGTTGCAGTAATGTACAGCTTGATAAGAAGTGAGACGTCGAGGAGGGGGCAAGAAGCTTCTTGCTTTTATGGCTCGTGTGATTTGTTTTAATTTTGAAAGTTCTTTTTATGGCAACAGGTACAGTTAAGTGGTTCAATGATTCCAAAGGTTTTGGCTTCATCACTCCAGATGACGGCGGCGAAGATTTGTTTGCTCACTTCTCCGCAATCAACATGAACGGTTTCAAGACCCTCAAAGAAGGTCAAAAAGTTCAATTCGAAGTCACGCAAGGCCCTAAAGGCAAGCAAGCTTCCAACATCCAAGCAGCCTAAGCATCGCCGGCCCTCAGATGTGAAAAACCCCGTTGTCAAACGGGGTTTTTTTTCGTCCGCAGGGTGCGCTGCACCCTGCCCTGTCCCGCGTGTTACATGTGCTCGATCATCACGTCGCCGAAACCGGAACACGACACTTGCGTCGCGCCTTCCATCAGGCGGGCGAAATCGTAGGTAACGCGCTTCGAGGCGATCGACTTTTGCATCGAAGAAATAATCAGGTCGGCCGCTTCCAGCCAGCCCATGTGGCGCAGCATCATTTCCGCCGACAGGATCAGGGAACCGGGGTTCACGTAATCCTTGCCCGCGTACTTCGGCGCCGTGCCGTGCGTCGCCTCGAACATGGCGACGGAGTCGGACAGGTTGGCACCCGGTGCGATGCCGATGCCGCCCACCTGCGCCGCCAGCGCGTCGGAAATGTAATCGCCGTTCAAATTCAGGGTGGCGATGACGCTGTATTCGGCCGGACGCAACAGGATTTGTTGCAGGAACGCGTCAGCGATGGAATCCTTGACGATGATGTCGCGGCCCGTCTTCGGATTCTTGAACTTGCACCAGGGACCGCCATCGATCAGTTCGGCGCCGAATTCCTTTTGCGCCAGCGCATACGCCCAGTCGCGGAAGCCGCCTTCCGTGTACTTCATGATGTTGCCTTTGTGCACGATCGTCACGGATGGCTTGTCATTGTCGATCGCGTACTGGATGGCCTTGCGCACTAGGCGCTGCGTGCCTTCGATGGACACGGGCTTGATGCCCAGGCCCGAGGTGGCCGGGAAGCGGATCTTCGTCACGCCCATTTCATTGATCAGGAAATCCATCAATTTCTTGGCTTCGGGCGAGCCCTGCTGGTATTCGATGCCGGCGTAGATATCTTCCGAATTTTCGCGGAAAATCACCATGTCGGTCTTTTCCGGCTCTTTCACGGGCGATGGCACGCCCGTGAAGTAGCGCACGGGGCGCAGGCAGACATACAGGTCCAGCTGCTGGCGCAGCGCCACGTTCAGCGAGCGGATGCCACCGCCGACGGGCGTGGTCAGCGGGCCCTTGATGGAAACGACGTAATCTTTCAGCACGGCCAACGTTTCTTCCGGCAACCACACATCGGGGCCGTATACATTCGTCGATTTTTCGCCCGCATAGATTTCCATCCAGCTGATCTTGCGCGCGCCGCCGTAAGCCTTGGCCACAGCAGCGTCAATCACCTTGATCATGACCGGGCTGATATCGATGCCTGTGCCATCGCCTTCAATGAAGGGAACGATGGGATTATCGGGTACATTCAGCGAAAAATCGGCGTTGACGGTGATTTTTTGGCCGTCAGCAGGTACAGTGATATGTTGATACATCGTGATCTCCGAAGTGGGACACACCGCTGGCGGGCAACACAGGCCAGCGACGCGCTCTGCGGTTGCAGAGTTTACAAAAACAAGTCCGAACATGGCGGCAACAACGCACTTTAGCAGGGAAAGAACACCCGGGCCATCTGCACCGCACTGCAGAATGCAGCGCCAAAGAATTATATCGCCACGCTGGCACCAAGTCTTCTATAAGACATAAGACCAGCGTTTCACATTATGCACCAGTATCTCACAGGGCGCCACGCTTTTGCGGCGCCAACCAGCGGCCACCATCGTTTGCATCCATTCATTTATCAGCATGCCACTCATTCTCTTCAATAAACCATTCCAGGTCCTGTGCCAGTTTTCGCCGCAGGACGGCCGCCTCACCCTGGCTGACCATTTGACCATTCCCGGCATCTACCCGGCCGGCCGGCTCGACGCCGACAGCGAAGGCTTGCTGCTGCTGACGGACGACGGCCGCCTGCAGCACGAGATCAGCCACCCCGACCGCAAGGAAGCGAAAACCTACCTGGTGCAAGTCGATGGCGTACCCGACGCGGCCAGCCTGGCGCGCCTGCAGGCGCCGCTGGATCTGGGCGACTTCGTCACCAAGCCGTGCAAGGCCGTGCGCATCACCGAGCCGGACTGGCTGTGGCCCCGCAACCCGCCCATCCGCGCGCGCGCCGACAAGCCGACCTCGTGGCTGGCGATCACGTTGAAAGAAGGGAAAAACCGGCAAGTGCGGCGCATGACAGCTGCTGTCGGCCTGCCCACCCTGCGCCTGGTGCGCAGTGCCATCGGCCCGTTCTCGCTGGCCAGCCACCCCCTGCTGCCTGGCGAATGGTGTGAAGTGCCGGTCGAGAACATTGGAAAAGCGTGAGCAGGACAAGAAAAGATGGCTTCAGTACTAAAATTTTGCCAATAAGCACTATTTATTTTTAGATAATGCATTAAAATCACCCCACCTTAACATGACGGAAAAGGAAAGATGATGACAAAAGTAATACTGACGCTGGCCGCCTCCCTGCTTGCCGGCGCCGCATTAGCGCAATCAGGTGCCAAGGTGCACGCTTCCGCAGCGCCCGATGCCGTCAAACCGCCCCCCGCATCGGCAGCCAGCCATGCTTCGGCCGCCCCCGATGCCATCAAACCGGTGCCGCCGGCAGCGGCTTCCGTCAACGCTTCGGCCGCGACGGATGCGGCGCGCCTGCTTCCCCAGGCGCGCAAGACGAAGCAGCCAGCCGCTGAAGCAGGCAAGCCCGTGAAATAAGCGTCGTCCCCGGGGTTACAACAACTATGTTGCTGTAACCCCACGCTTTCGGCGCGGCCAGACTGCAGGCTTGACCGGGCGGCTGCCTGCATGGCTTAATCGCCGCTTCGCAGCCACCGTCCCGCGCCATGAAAACTTCCCTACGCTGTCTCAGCCTGTCCATCGCCCTGATGGCTTGCGCCAGCATTGCGCAAGCGCAAACATCGCAAGGCAAGAGCTTGCAACTGTCGGCCGGCATGCATTTGATCCAGGCGGAAGTCGCCGCCACGCAAGAGCAACGCGAACAAGGCTTGATGTACCGTGAAAAGATGCCGGTGAATGCGGGCATGCTGTTCGTCTTTGGCAACCCGTCGACGCAATGCATGTGGATGAAAAATACGCCGCTGCCCCTGTCGGTGGCCTTTATCGACGCCAGTGGCAAGATCGTCAACATCGAAGACATGCAAGCGCATACACTCGACAGCCATTGCTCCACCAGGACCGTGCCCGTGCGCTATGCGCTGGAAATGAACCTGGGCTGGTTCAAACAAAAGAACATCAAGCCAGGCATGAACATCGGCAACTTGCCCGCCTTGCACTAAGCCGTGGCGGCCGGCAGCGGGCCGCTGCCGGAAAACGCAGCAGAAGGTGGCCATAAAAAGCACGCGCCCACGCGAAAAAACCCGCCAGAATGAATCTGCGGGTTTTTGCTTTTCAACCAGTGCCAGCGTACCGGCACAGGCAAGGCCACCTTGGTGACTTGCCTGCTGGAGAATATTAAGCGGACAGTGCTTTCAAAGCAGCTGCCAGACGGCTCTTATGGCGAGCTGCCTTGTTTTTGTGGATGATCTTCTTGTCAGCGATACGGTCGATGGTCGACACGGATGCTTGGAAGATTGCAGCAGCAGCTGCCTTGTCGCCACCTTGGATCGCTTTGCGAGCAGCTTTGATAGCCGTGCGCAAGGTCGAACGTTGGGACGAATTGTGTGCGTTTTGCTTAACTGCTTGACGAGCGCGTTTGCGCGCTTGTGCGGTATTTGCCATGGAATTTCCTAAAACAGGGTCAAAGTGCGTTTGCAAACATTAGTGTTTGCCAACCGGTGCGTTCTGTGCGTCTGCCGAACCATGTGTGCCAAACCAGTGCCTGTCAAACATTAGTGTCTGCGTAACAGAATTCTGTACAGCCTTCGATTATAGCGATATTTTCAAGCGGGGGCAAATCAAAAAACCGTGTGTGACGCCAAAAACACCTGAAAATGGGCCTGACAAGGGCGAATCAACAGCGATTGTTACCATATTTTAAGCGTTTTCCAAGGCCATGCACGGCTATAATCTGCCTCCATGAACTTGCTTAAAACCCTCGCCGCCATCTCCAGCATGACGATGCTGTCCCGTGTGACCGGATTATTGCGCGAAAGCCTGTTCGCGCGCGCCTTTGGCGCCGGCGCGTACACGGACGCCTTCATTGTTGCCTTCCGCATCCCCAACCTGTTGCGCCGCTTGTTTGCCGAGGGTGCGTTCTCGCAAGCCTTCGTGCCGATCTTGTCGGAATACAAGAACCAGCATGGCCAGGAGGCCAGCAAACAATTGGTCGACCATGTGGCCACCACCCTGGTCTGGGCCACCGTGCTCGTGTCCGCCATCGGCATCGTCGGTGCGCCGTGGTTCGTGTACGCGATCGCCACGGGCCTGACCAAGGATGCGGGCGCTTTTGATGCGGCCGTGTGGATGACGCGCTTGATGTTCCCTTATATTACTTGCATGTCTTTCGTGGCCCTGGCCGGCGGCATCTTGAATACCTGGCGCGAATTCAAGATTCCCGCGTTCACGCCGGTGCTGCTGAACCTGTCATTCATCGCCGCCTCGCTGTTCCTCGCACCCTATTTAAAACAGCCGATCTACGCCATGGCCATTGCCGTGTTCGCCGGCGGCCTGCTGCAAGTGGCGATCCAGATTCCCGCGCTGATCAAGATCGGCATGCTGCCGCGCCTGTCGCTCAATCCTGCCATTGGCCTGTCCGACGGCGGCGTGCGCCGCGTGCTGAAGAAGATGGGGCCGGCCGTGTTCGCCGTCTCGGCAGCGCAGATCAGCCTGATGATCAATACGAGCATCGCGTCGCGCCTGGCCGAGGGCAGCATTTCCTGGCTGTCATACGCGGACCGCCTGATGGAGTTCCCCACCGCCATGCTGGGCGTGGCCCTGGGCACCATCTTGCTGCCCAGCCTGTCGAAGGCGAATGTAGATGGCGACAAGACGGAATACTCGGCCCTGCTGGACTGGGGCTTGCGCCTGACCTTTTTGCTGGCCCTGCCCGCCGCCGTCGGCATGGCGACCCTGGCTACGCCGCTGATCGCCACCCTCTTCCACTACGGCAAGTTCACGGCCGAATCCGTGACCATGTCGACGCAGCCGCTGGTGGCCTACAGCCTGGGCCTGATCGGCATCATCCTCGTGAAAACCCTGGCGCCCGCGTTCTATGCGCGCCAGGACATTCGCACGCCCGTGAAAATCGCCATCGGCGTGCTGATCGCCACACAGCTGATGAATTTGCTGTTCGTGCCCTACATCGCCGTGGCCGGCCTGGCCCTGTCGATCGGCCTGGGCGCTTGCCTGAACGCCAGCTTCCTGTACTGGGGCTTGCGCAAGCGCGGCATCTACCAGCCGAAACCGGGCTGGGCCAAGTTCTTCCTGCGCCTGCTGCCGGCACTCATCGTGATGGGCGGCGTGGCGTATGTTGGCGCCATGCGCATCGACTGGATCGCTATGCAAGCCCATCCGCTATTGCGGGCCGGCGCGCTGGCCCTGCTGGTGAGCCTGTGCGGCGTGGCCTACTTTGCCACCCTGTTCCTCGTTGGCTTCCGCTTCCGCGACTTCAAGCGCCACGCGTGACAACATGCGCAGGACGTTGTTGCCTGCGTCTCGCTGGACTAGCGTACTGTCGTCGACTTGGCGCCTGGTCCTGCGCATGTTGTCGCAATCGCACATATAGCCATGCAATAGAAACAAAAAAACCCGCCTCGGCGGGTTTTGTCATTCTGGCTGAAAAACAATCAAACGGCTTTGCGGGCGCGGCGGCGGGCCGCGAAACCGACCAGTGCCAGGCCACCCAGCAGCATGCCGTAGGTTTCAGGTTCCGGCACGGGCAAGGCCGATACCGTACCCACGTATTGGCCATTCTGCAAACCGGTCAAGCCGGAAACGCGCACCTCGTAGCTGCCAGCCGCCAACGGCCCCGCCCAGCTCAGGCTCTGGATGCCAGCTACCGATGCCCAGGTCAGGTCGCCATAGCCCACCAGTGTGGCGGCAAAGTTGCTGATTGCGCCATCGGGAACGGAAAACGTTTGCAATGCACCGAACGACGCCGACGATGGCGTCAGCAGTTTAAAGGTCCACAAATCGTCGATCACCGAATTGGCAGCGAAATTGGTGGTGATGGATGCCCGTGTATCAAATCCGCTCGGGTCCAGGATGCCCAGATTGTAAGTGGCCGCCGACGCGCTGAACGATGCTGCAGCCAGAATGCCGGCCGCGATAAATTTCAATTTCATAACTTATCCCTTAAAGTAATGTATGGCCGCCAGGTAGGGCCAGCCACCGTTTTAGTACTGAAAGTACCAGACAGAATGGTAGCATAAAGATATTAAATTACTTGCAATTATTTTATCTCAATTACATTTAAAATAAGTATTTCTTCCACGAAATGGTTGCATACGCCGGGGAATTTCCTATTGAAAATAGTTCTCGCCGTATCGCTTTCCATTGACTTATGGTTACAGCGGATTGGGTGCTTCCTGCTGCGCGCCGTCCCCTTCTTCCGGCTCCGCCACCTCGGGCGGCGCGGGTTTGGGCACGGCGGGTGCTGGCGCTGCAGGCGGAAACAATGCAGGCGGCGCGGGCATGTCTGCCGGCACCAGCCCCGCCGGTGGCACGGGGCCACCGGCGACAAATTGCCACTCGGATAGGTGCGACTTGCCTTCGAAGCCAGTGAAGCGGGCCTCGAAATTGCCCACTTTTAAAGGCGCGGACGACGACAGGCTATGCATGCCGATGATGCCCTGGCTGCCGGGCTGGTACAGCAAGCCCCACTCGGCGCGTCCCGTGATGGGGTCGACATACAGCTTGCGCAGGTGGCGGCGCACCTGCGGGAAACGGGGGTCGCGCAGCAAGGCGGCCAGATTCGGCGGCTGCTGCGGCTGGCCGGGTGGCGTGGCGCCAGCGTAGCTCTGCAGCGCATCGACAAACTGCGCGCCGATGTCGAGCAATTCCTGCTCGGCAGCCTGGCGCTGCAGCAAGGAGCCCATCTTCAGACCAGCCGCCCCCACCAGGCCCAGGATGGCCACCAGGATGATCAGCCCCAGGTAAGTAAAACCGCGCTGGCGGCGCGCAGGACGGTGCATGGCAGCTACCAGTCGGCAAACGGCGTGCCGCTGCGGTCCTTGCCGGGCGCGCCGCTTTTCACGTCATACACCTGGCCCGGCGTGTCGTCGGGCGGCGGCACGATGACCCAGCTGGCATCGCTGTCCGTGATGGGGTCGATGGGCATGGCGCGCAGGTATTTCTTTTCCACCAGTTGCTCCAAAGTATCGGGATAGCGGCCCGTATCGCCGTGGAACTGGTCGATGGTCGTGCGCAGGTTGCGCAAGTTGTCTGCCAACACGGTTTCCTTTGCCTTGTCGAGGCTGGGAAAGTAACGGGGCACGGCCAGAGTCAGCAGCAGCGCCACGATGCCGAGCACCACCAGCAATTCGATCAGGGTAAAGCCGCGCGCGCGGGCAGGAAGGATTTCAGCGGCCATGGTTCACCATAGACGGTAAGGCACGTTGTTCAAGCCCGTCTTGCCGGACGTGCAATACACATCGTACACATCGTCGCCTTCGCGCGGCGCGGCCGCCTCGCTGGCGTAGCTGCGCTTGCCCCACGTTTGCGCATCGCTCAGGCCAGCATCTGCGTTGAACGGGTCGCGCGGCACGCGGCGCAGGAAAAACAGCTTGCTGCGCTTCGGGTTGCGCTGGTCCGGGACGCCCTCGACCAGCAGCTCCAGGCTTTTCGGGTAGCCGCTGGCATCGGGCGCACGCAGGATGCGGCCCTCGTCACCGGCCCGTTTATAGGCGTCGAGCCCCTGGCGGATCTCGCGCAGCGCGCGCCGCAAGTCCTGCTCCTGGCGCCGTTGCATGGCCACCTGCGTGACGGGCACCACCAGCGTGCCCAGCACGCCCAGGATGGCTAGCGTAACCAGCAGCTCGATCAGCGTAAAACCGCCGTGCGTGCGCGCCAGTCTCATTTGACGACCGGCACCGGCTGGCCCGACGACAGCGGCAAGGGCGCCGCCTGCAGCGGCACGGGCTGGCCGGACGATATTGGCAAAGGCGACGCAGCCGGCTCGGGCGACGGCGCCACTTCCGGCGCGGGCACGCTCTGCGGCAATGTCTGTGGCAAGATCGGCGGCACCTGGCCAGGCGCCATCAGCGGCTGCGCGGGCGCCGGCTGCATGCCGACTGCCGACGGTCCGGAACGCACGATCAGCGTGCCCGGCATTTGGGTGGGCGCCTTGGCCGCCATGTCGGGACGGCGGCGGAAGCTGCCCTCCGTACCAGCCGAGAATTCGGATTCCTTCGCTTCCGGACGCTGCACCGTGCGCACCAGGTGCGGTGTGATCGACAGCACGATCTCTGTCTTCTGGCTGTCATCCTTGCTGCTGCCGAACAGGCGTCCCAGCACGGGAATGTCGCCCAGGCCCGGCACCTTGTTGCCCGAGCTGCGCTCTTCATTGTTGATCAGGCCCGCCAGCACCTGGTTTTCGCCATCCTTCAATTGCAGCATGGTCGACGCCTGGCGCGTGCCGATCTGGTACAGCGTCGAGCCGCTTCGGGTGATGGTGGCCGCGCCCAGGTTGCTCACTTCCAGCGAGATGCGGATGCCCACTTCATTATTCAAATAGATGGTCGGCTCGGCGTTCACCGTCAAGCCCACGTCCAGGTAGCTGACCGATTCCGAAGCAAAGCCGCCCGTGCCCGGCGAAATCGTGGTGGTCACTACCGGCACCCTGTCGCCGATGACGAACTTCGCCTTTTCCCGGTTGCGCACGCGGATGCGCGGGTTGGCCAGGATGTTCGCATCGCCATCCGTCTTGTTGACATTGGCCGTCACGGACAGGTCGCTCACGCCGATGCTGCGCTGGTTCAGCCTATTCAAGTCATTGATCGTCAGGCCTATCCCGCCCGAGGTGGAGAGCGGCGTCAGGGTCAGGCTCGTCGGCCAGGCCACGCCCAGTTCCAGCAGGCGGCTGCGCTTGACTTCGAGGATTTCCAGTTCCAGCACCACTTCCGCCTCGGGCACGTCCTGCAGCGCGATCAGGCGCCCGGCCAGGCGGATCGCCTCAGGCGTGTCGCGCACGATGACGAGGTTGAGCTTTTCATCGGCCACCACGTCGCGCGTCTTCAAGATGGTCTTGAGCGTGTTGGCGACCTGCTTGGCGTCCGCGTTCGCCAGGAAGAAGGTTTTCACCAGCACTTCCTGGTACTCCTTCAATTTCGCCGCCACGTTCGGATAAATCAAAATGGTGTTCGCATCCATCACCTGCTGCTCCAGCTGGTTCGTCACCAGCAGGAAGTAGACGGCCGATTCCACCGTGCTGTTCTTCAGGAAGATCGAGGTTTTCGCGTCCGCCTTGACGTCCTTGTCGAAGACGAAATTGAGGCCCGAGCGCCGCGCGATCAGCTCGAACACCTGCTTTAATGGCGCGTCGCGAAACTCGATCGTGATCGGCTGCTTGTACGACCTGGCCAGGCCCGATTCGACGAGGGGCGGCGCCGTTTTTTCATCGACCTCGCGCAGCAGCGCCCGCGCGCCCGCATGGTTCGGCTGCTCCGTCAGGATGGCGTTCAGGCGCTGGCGCGCCGGGTCGTATTGTTTTGCCTCCAACGCCGTGCGTGCCTCAGACAGCAATTTCCCCTGGCGCTGCGCGCGTTCGAGCGCGCGCAAGCCGCTGTTGGCGCGCTCGTTCTGCGCATCGATTTCCAGCACGCTCATGAAAGAGGTGCGCGCCTGCTCATCCTGCCCCGCTTGCGCCTGGCGCTCGGCCTGCTGCAAGCGGCTGCCAGTCGCCCGTTCGCGCGCCTGCAGATAGGCGCTGCGGTACTGTGCATTGCCGGGATCCTGCTGCAGCGCTTCCTGCAGCTTTCGCAGGCCAGCCGGGATCTGATCTTGCGCAAGCAGCTCGCGCCCGTCGCGGTAAGCTTGCTGCCCGGCGCAGCCGGACAACAGCACCAGCAGTACCGGCAGCAGCGCCGATGAAAAGGAACGAGGCATCACTCGAGTACTCCAATGTTGAGCTGCTGAACCTGGTTCAACGGCAGATAAGTAAGCGTCATGACGGGCGGCGCGATTGTCACGACCTTGTAGGCGCCATCGATGACGGTATTGGCGCGCACGATATACGTCTTGTCGGCGCGCGACAAAAACACTTCCCACGCGCCATCGGCGGCCGCCTTGCCCAGGTAGACGAACGGCAGTGGCGGCGCCATCGGCGGTGGTGGTGGCGCCGCAGCGGTCACCGCCATTTTCGGCGGCGGCGGCGTCCAGTTCTGGCTCTGGAAGACGCTATCTGCGCCGCCAAAGGTGTCGCCGTCCTCGCCCGCCACTTCGCTGCGCGGCAGCAGGACCAGGATGGCCGGCTGCGCGGCTGGCGGCCTGGCGGGCGCATGGCGCGCCGGCACGACGGCTCGCTCCACCGCCTCGGCCACCTCGGCCACGGGCTGGCGCTCGCCGAACAACAGCAAGGCGCCCGCGCCCAGCACGCCTGCCAGCATGAGACTATGGCGCGGGGTCATGGCGCCTCTCCCGCATCGCCAGGCGTATCGGTCAGATAGAAGGTCAGGCGCAAGCGCGCTTCGAGTTGCGTATCGGCGATCTGCTCGCGGCGAAAACTCAGTTCATCGAGCGAGGCGAAGGGCGCGGCGCGCAGCGTTTGCAGCGCGAATTGCCACACGGCCGCATAACTGCCCTTCAGCGGCAACGTCACCTGCCAGGTGGCCACGCGGCTGGCCTTGTCGTAGCCGCTCTTGTATTCGCCCTGCGCCAGCAGCAAGCCGTTTTTCGCGGCCAGGTCGAACAGCTGCTTGACCTGCTGTTCCGCGTGACGCTGCTGTCCCAGGGTGGCATAAAAGCGCGCCAGGTTCTCGCTGGCCGTCGCCGGCGGTGCCACGATGGCTGCGGCCAGCGATGGCTGCGGCAAGGGCCGCGCCTCCAGCTGCGCCGCCACGGCGTGCTGCTGCCAGGCCCAGGCCCAGGCGGCCATGCCCAGCACGAGCAAGGCCAGGGCCAGGCAGGCGGGTGCGCCCGCGCGGCGCAGCAGCAGTTGTGCGCGTAAGCGCAAGAGCGCGAGGTCGATGGCCATCATGGCGCGCCCCAGCGTGCTTCGAGCTGGAAGCGCAATGGTTTGTTCGGATCGAGCGCATTGATTTCATGGCGCAGCAGCTGCACGCGGGTGCCGAACAGCTCCTGCTGCTTCAATTGCGCGATGTAGGCCACCATGGCATCGCTGCCGGTCGTCTCGGCCGTGATCTTCAGCACGCGCTTGCGCGCATCCGGTTCCAGCGCCAGCAGCGCGATGCCGGGTGGCGTGGCGCTGGCCAGCGCATCCTGCAGGTCGCGCCACGGCAGGTTCAATTGCAGGATGGCCGCATTCACGGCCGCCGCCTGCGCGGGTGCGATAAGCACTTGCGGTGCAGGCGCCGGCCCCTGCATGGCGGCCATCACGCGCTGCTGCGCGCGCTGCAGCTGCCCCTCGCGCAGCTGCTGGCGCTGCAGCGCGGCGCAGCCAGTCCACGCCGCCGTGACGGTCAGCGCCACGCCCAGCGCGCCAACGCACCACGCCCACGCGGGCACGCGGTGCAGGCTGCGGCGCCAATTCGGCGGCGCAAAATCGATATCGAGGCGCGTCATGCCACGCCTCCGCTGTGGGCCAGTTGGGCAGCCGGCGACCAGGCGCCGTCCCCGTCTGGCGTGAAGAAAATCTGGCAGTTGAACGGTCCCGCAGGCGCCAGCCAGCCCGCTGGCGGCGCGCCGCACAGCTGCAACAGCGCGGGCGCCGATACGCCTTGCAGCAGCGCCTCGCGCGCCAGCATCTGCTGCAGCCAATCCTGGCCCGCGCCCGGCGGCACGGGCAGCGCGCGCACGGCGCGCAGGCAGCCATCATGACGCACGCCCAGGGTCAAGGTGTGCTCCTGCAACTGGCCAAACCAGGCGCCCGGTTTCAGCGCGCCGTGCCAGCGGTTCCAGTGGCGCGCGAATTGCGGCGTGATGAAGATCAAGGCCAGCTTGCGCGCAACGGCCACGCGCGTCAGTTGCGCCAGCAGCGCGCGCGGCACGGCGCAGAAAAACGGTGCGCGCGCATTCCAGGCGCTGCTGCTGTGCCACAGGCCGGACACATCGCCATACAGCGACTGGAAGCGCAACGCGGCGGCCGCCTCGATGTCGGCCAGGCGCGCGGCGCCTAGCGGCAGATCCACCTGCCACAGGCGCGCCAACGCATCGTCGAGCACCACGGACAAGGGCCAGCGAGCGTATTGCCCCGCCGGCAGAATCTGTTCCAGCGCCTGGCCCAGGGCGGCAAAGTCGCCATGCAGGCCCAGACCGGCGTCCGGCACATACGCGGCTTCGCCCAGCAAGGTCCAGGCTGGGGCGCGCCAGCGGCTGCTGCGCCACAGGCTCACTGTGCCCGCCGCCACGCCCAGGCGCAGTGCATGTCCAAGACCTCTACGCATGCAGGGTGACCCTCTTTATTTCCGTGATGGTGGTGGCGCCCCGCTTGACCAATTCCAGTGCCGCCAGGCGCAGGCTGCGCGTGCCGTTCGCATACGCTGCCGCCTTGATCTGGCGGATCGGTTTTTTATCGACGATCAGTTCGCGGATTTCATCGGTCAGCACGAGGATTTCGGCGATCGAGCGGCGCCCTTTGTAGCCCGTGCCGCGGCAGTCGCCGCAGCCCTTGCCCTGCTTGAATTGATATTCCTCAACGTCAGCGCGCGCCAGGCCCACGCTGGCCAGCTCACCATCGTCCGGCGTGTACCCGGTGACGCAATGAGGGCAATTAGTGCGGATCAGCCGCTGTGCCCAGATGCCGTTCAGGGCCGAGACAAACGCATACGGATCGATGCCCATGTGGGTAAAACGGCCAAACACGTCAAACACATTGTTCGCATGCACGGTGGTGAGCACCAAATGGCCCGTCAGGGCCGACTGCACGGCGATTTCCGCCGTTTCGCGGTCGCGGATCTCGCCCACCATGATCTTGTCGGGGTCGTGGCGCAGGATCGAGCGCAAGCCCTTGGCAAACGTCAGTCCCTTCTTTTCATTCACGGGGATTTGCAAAATGCCGGGCAACTGATATTCGACGGGGTCTTCGATGGTGATGATCTTTTCGCGTCCGTTGTGGATTTCCGTCAGCGCCGCGTACAGGGTCGTGGTCTTGCCCGACCCCGTGGGACCGGTGACGAGCAGCATGCCGTAGGCTTCCTGCGCCAGCGCGCGCAAGGCTTCCAGCGACGGCGCGTCAAAACCCAGCGCTTCGAGCGTCAGGGCGCCGTACGCTTCGATCATGGCGCGCTTGTCGAGGATGCGGATGACGGCATCCTCGCCATGGATGCTGGGCATGATGGAGACGCGCAAATCGATTTCGCGCCCGCCCGACTCGACGCGGAAGCTGCCGTCCTGCGGGACGCGGCGTTCGGCGATATCGAGTTCGGCCAGCACTTTCAGGCGCGAGATGATGTGTTCGGCCACTTCGATGCCGTTGACGGACGTGGCATGATCGAGCACGCCGTCGACGCGGTACTTGACGGCCAGGCCACCGGCCGTGCTTTCCAGGTGGATGTCGGAAGCACCGGCCTTCAGCGCATCATACAAGGTCGAGTTGACAAGCTTGACGGCGGGGCTGGCCGCTTCCGAGACGCTGGCGAACGACAGCACGGCGGCCGTCCTGCCATCGCGCCGCGCGTCACTGGCGGCGCCGGGCAGCAGGCTGTCGACGGCGCGCGCCGATTCCTCCTGCTTCGACAGGTAGGCGGCGATGTCGGACTGCAGCGCCAGGCGCACGTTCAAGGCGCCCTGCCCGGCGCGCGCACTGAGCCAGGTTTGCAGGTCGAGGTCGAACGGGTCGGCGATCACGCCCACCAGCTGGCCGTCGGCGGCCCGCAGCAGCACGCTGTGGCGCGCCAGCGCCTGCGACAGCGGCAGCAGGTCGAAGGCGGGAGACAACGCCAGCATGTCGGCCGTTTCCAGCACCTCCAGGCCGAACGGGCGCGCCAGTTCGCGCACCACGGCGCGCGCCTCGATGCCGCTCAGTTGCTGCAATTCCTCGACCAGGCTGCGCTTCGATTGCCGGCTCAGGATATGCGCGCGCTGCAGCAGCGCAGGATCGATGGCCACGGTGGGCACGGATTCGGTTTGCATCATGAAATGTCGCCGGCCAGGTCAAAGATGGGCATGTACAGCAGGATCACGATGGCGCCCACGACCAGGCCGATGGCAGCCATCAGCAAGGGTTCGAAAGTGCGCGTAAAACGGTCGATCCAGCGGCTGATTTCGCCGTCATAAAAGGCGGCCGACTGCGTCAGCATCGGCCCCATGTCGCCCGTGCGCTCGCCCACACGCAGCATGCGCAGGGAAATGGGTGTCGTCAGTTGATACTGCTCAAAGGCTGACGACAGGGGCTGGCCCGCCTCGATGGCGCCGCGCGCCTGCTGCAACGACGCCTGCATGCCCGGCGACACCATCGCTTGCACGGTAGTAATCGCCTGCAAGATGGTGATGCCGCCTTCGGCCAGCATGCCCAGGGTCAGATACAGGCGCGACAGTTCATAGATGCGCACGCGCTCGCCGATACCGGGCAGTTTCGCCAGCAGGCGCGCCACGCCGCCATGGCGCAGCGCGCGCCGCACGGCGGAAAATACGATGGTGCCGGTGATAAGCAGCCCGAGCAACAGCAGCACGCCGTGCTGCGTGACGAACTGGCCCCAGCTGAGCATGACTTGCGACATCCACGGCAAGTTGCGCCCGGCGCCCTGGTAGACCTCGGCGAAACGGGGCACCACATAGCTAATCAGGAAGGTGCTGACGCCGCCGCCCACGGCCAGCAGGATGGTGGGATAGATGGCGGCGCTGACGATTTTGCCACGCACCGTATCGATGCGCTGCTGGTAGTCGATGTAGCGCGACAACGCGCGCGGCAAGTCGCTGGTGCCCTCGGCCGCCTTGACGATGCCGATGTACAAGGGGGGGAAGAGTTCGGCCTGCTCCGCCAGTGCGGCGGAAAAGCGCTTGCCTTCGCGCAAGCCTTCCAGCAGGCGGGTGAGCACGCTGCGCGTGGCCGGCGATGCTTCCTTTTCCAGCAAAGCTTCCAGCGCCTCGACGATGCCCAGGCCCGCACAGAGCAAGGCCAGCAATTCCTGGCTGAACAGCAGCAAGGGCAGCGCCCGCGCGCGCTGGCGCCCGGCCGCGCTGAACGGCGTGGCGCGCAGGGGACGGATGGCGCTGACGAACAGTCCGCGCGCTTCGGCCTGGCGGCGCGCATCGGCTTCGTCCCGGCCATCGATCACGCAGGTGTGCAAGGTGGCGACTGCCTGCTCCGTGGAAAGCGCGCGTACTTCAAACTGCATGATGGCGTGTCCGTGGCGAAAGAGTGGGCGCGCTGGCCTTATTGCGAGCTGATGTCGGCATTTTCGCCGCTGCCACCCGCCTGGCCATCCTTGCCCATGGAAACGATGTCATATTCGCCCTTGCTGCCCGGTGCGCGGTATTGATAGGCATGGCCCCACGGGTCGAGCGGCACGGCCTTTTTCAAGTAGGGGCCATTCCAGCGCGTGCCGGCGGCTGGCGGCGCGACCAGCAGCGCGGCCAGGCCCTCTTCCGTGGTGGGGTAGCGCCCCACATCGAGGCGGTAGGTGTCGAGTGATTTTTCAAATGCTTCAATCTGCGCCTTGGCCACCGTCACTTCCGATTTGCCCAGTTGGGCGAAATACTTGGGGCCGACATAGGCCGCCAGCAAGCCGATGATCACGATCACGACCAACAGTTCGAGCAAGGTAAAGCCACGCGCATGGCGCGTTGCCGCAAGGTTCTGCCTGTGTGCTGCATGCATCCGGTAACTCCTTCTTGCCTACCTTCAATACATTGCCGCCTGTGCGCCGCTGGTGGCTGCGCACAGGCGGCGCGCGCCTGCCTGATGCATAGCAGGCTACCATGCCGCTTATACTTAATACAATCTTTTCTTTGTACTGAAAACAACAAAACTCCGGGGAAACCATCAAGTTTGCACTAACGCAAGTCGCGCGCCGCTTGCCCCGCCCCGTGGTACGCGTACAATCGGCACATGGGCGGCCGTGCCGCCACCACGCACCGAGGAGCAGCCATGCAGGCCTTCCGCCTGAGCTTTGCCATCCTGGCCAGCGCCTGTATCCTGCCTGCCGCGCCGGCGGCGCCCCCGCGCCACGCCTACATTGTGCAATTGACAGCCACACCCCGGACGCCGCAGGCTGATGGCGATGCGGCCCGGCGCGCAGAACGGCAGCGCGCCGTGCTGGCGCTAGTGCCTGACGCCCCAGTGCAATACCGCTACACGAACGCCCTGGACGGCTTTGCCGCCCTGCTCACACCGGCCGAGGTCAAGCGCCTGCGCGCCAGTCCCCTCGTCGCGCGGGTCTCTCCCAATACCGACGAGCATGTCAACGACGGCGGCACGCACCGGGCCACCGGGTCCGCCCCGCAACATTAAGCCCGCGCAATAACATGACGCACCGACGTGCGCCGTGCCGAAAGGCTCACACGGCCTGACGGCGGCGCAGGGCAAAACCGATCAGCGCCAGGCCACCCGTGAGCATCATCCATTCCGACGCTTCCGGCACGGCCGAGATCGTCGCGATGCCGGCATAGGTGCTGCCGGTAATGCTGGCGGGCAAGCCGCCGTTGAGCGGGGTCAGTTCGAATTGCAGCAAGTTGCCATTCGCATTGCCCAGGTAGGACGTGGCCGTGGCATCGAGCAAGCCCACGCCGAAGGTCGTGCCCGCGTTGCCGGCCGTGTTCAGGAAGTCGCCGCCAAAGACGATATTGAAACCGAACTTGCCGCCCAGGGTCACGTTGTGAAACCAGTCGTTGTAGGCACCGCTGTTGCCGAAGATTAAGGTACCGGGCACGCTGCCGCTGACATTGCCTTCCTGCGACGCCAGCGCGCCGAACGCGCCCGAGAAATTGCTGAGCAAGGCGCTGGCACCCGGCGCGGGGCTATTGCCGGCGATAAAGGCGAAATCGAGGAAACCGGCGCCCGAGAACGCGCTGGTGTCGATTTCCACGCGGTAACCGAGCGGATCGGCGAGCGCCAGGCTGCTGCTGGCGGCCAGCACGGCAGCCAGCACGGCGCGGCGCAGGGACGGATGGAGTTTGCTTGTCAACATGGTAGTGTCCTTAGAAGTTGCCGGCGTAGATGCTGGCGGAATAACGGATCGTCACTTTCGACGGATTGGTGAAACTGACGGCGAACGAGGCCGTCGCGCCCGGCGCCAGGCTGGCGGCGTTGACGGTGACATACGCGGCGCCCGCATGGCTGCCCGTGGCATTCGCCAGGCTGACTCCAGCCGGCAAGCCGCCAAACACCACCTGGAACGGGCCGGCCAAGGCGCTGCTGCCCGTGTTGGTGAAAGAGAACGTGCCTGTATACTTTTGCGTCACGCGATTGAACGCGAGGCCCGAGCTGGCTTGCGCCACGCCAGCCGTGATGTCGCGGTAGGCGGGCTGCAAGTCCAGACTGATGACGACAGGATCGTGGTCCGAGGCGCGGTAAGGCAAGGCGTTGTACAGGTCTTGCGGCCTGGCCGAGTCGATGTTGTAGTCGATCACTTCCGGCTCGTCCGCATTCACATGCCACTCGGCTACTCCGGCTACTTGCTGGCTCAGGCTGACACTGGCCAGCGCATGGTCGAGGTAGCCGCTCTGGCCGCCAAACACATATGAATACGGCATGCCGGACGGCCGCACAAAACGCTCGAGTTCGTTGACGAAGCCGGCGCCCGTGATGACCTGGATCGGGTCTTCCGCGCCATACGAATTCAAGTCGCCGATGACCAGCACGTCCGCGTCGCCGGCAGTGCTCGCCACCTGCGGCACGAAGCTGCCCACCAGGCGCTGGGCTTGCTGCACGCGGGTGGCGTTCCAGCAGCTCTGGCTATCGTTCTGATCCGCGTCCAGCCCGCTTGCCGGGCAGCTGCCCTTCGACTTCAGGTGGTTGACGATCAGCGAGAATTTCTCGCCATTGCCGGCCTGGAAGGTTTGCGCCATGGGCGGACGGTTGTTGATGGCGTTGGCGTCCGACAAGGCGCCGCCCACCAGCCCCAGCTTGCCTGGCTTGTAGATCATGGCCACGCGGATGGCATCCGTGCCCGTGGCGGCCGGTTTCGGCACCACGGCATACGTGACGCCGCCGATGGCCGCGTTGAGCTGCTCGACCAGGTAAGTGACGGCAATTTCGCCATTATTCTGGATTTCCATCAAGCCCACCACGTCCGCATCGATGGCCTTGAGCTCGGCCACGATCTTGTCGCGCTGGCGCTCGAACTCTGCCAGGCTGTCGGCGCCGCGGCAGTTCGACTTGGTGGTCGAGGCGCCCACGGTGCAGCCCTGCCCCGTCTGACCAAAGACGTTATTGCCATTCGTAAAGGTCGTAAAGAAATTGAGCACGTTGGCGCTGGCCACTTTGACGTTGCCGGATGGCAGTTCCGGGCTACCCGTGCGCGGGTTGTCACGCGAGAATTGCGGCGTCTGCGTCGGCTGCAATTTGTATGCGGCGCCGCCACCGCCGATGGCACCAAAATCCACCACGCCCGTCAGGTCGGACACCGTGTCGCCGCTGCGCACGGTGCCATCCTGGCCGATGTACGGAATGGTGGGCGGCGTGACGAAAATGCCATCATCGAGGACGATCAGGTTGTTTGCATTGGCCGCGATCAAGGCTCGCGCCTCCATCGAGCCGGCCGGATGACGGTTGGTCGGCACTTCGCGCCGTCCCGCCGACAGGGTCAACTCGCCACGCGCGCCCAGGTAGGCGTTTTGCGATACGGTCAACGGTTGCGTGAAGCGCACCAGCATGCCTTCCACGGCGGCCAGCTTGTCGTTTGGCAAGGTCACATTCGTGGGCACGATACGGTGGCCGGCGCTTTGCGCGAGGGTGGCCGTCACGTCCTTCAATTCTGTGTAGGAATTTTTCGCGCCCGTGGGCGTGTATTCGACCACCGTGCCCGTCACGCGCACCAGTTCGCCCGGCTGCACGGTGGTGACATTCGCTCCCGTGTAGACAAAGATGCCGTCCGAGGTGGACGGATCGCCATCGCCGGCCGCATCCTGAATGAAGAAGCCCGTGCCCACTTTCAGGGTGACCACGCCTTCGGTCGTTTGCACGGAATTGGCGTAGGGGCTGGCTGCGCCCGAGCCCTGGATCTGCGGAATCGTGTGGCTGACGGCGGCCAGGCCTTGCACGGCGACATCGATCTTGCAGCTGGTACTTTGCTGCTGGTCGTTGCTGAAACTCACGATGACGGGATAATTACCCACCGGCACGCCAGCGGCCACCAGCAGGCTGACCGTGGCGCTCTCGCCCGCCACGCCGGCCGCGCTGAAACTGGCCAGGCTGATGCCGGCCACGGCCGGCGACGTCACACTTGCCGCATTCACGACGCCATCGACATCGGCCGCGCGCAGCACGGCGCTGCCGCCATTGCCCACGGCCAGGGCCAGGCTGGCCGGGCAACTGGTGACGATCTGGTGCACAACGGGGCCGCCGCACACATTCAGCGGCGAAGCCGTATTGCGCGGCGTCACGCTGCCGGTGACAAAATCCACGCTGTTATTGTCCGTGTCGCCGCAGCCGCCATTCGCGCGTGCAATCGACAGGGTATTCGACGGCGCGGGCGCCACGGCGCCTTCAAAGCCGTTGGCCGTGCCAAAACCGACCAGGTCGATGACGGCTGCGCCCGTGGGGCTGGCGCCCGTTTGCGCCGTCTTGCTATTGCTCAAGAGCACTTTGCCCGCCGTGCCCGACAAGGCCAGGCCGCCCGTGGCATCCGGCGCGGGCAAGTCTTGCGTGCCGCCCGCGCCCTTGGCTTGCTGGACCAGCAAATACTGGCCAGCTTGCAAATCGATAGCCGGCAAGGCCGTCACGGACCAACTCGTATTGGCGGCGGCGCCGTACTGCACGCTCCAGTTGCTCAGGTTGACGGCGCTGGCGCCGCGGTTGAACAGCTCGATGAAATCGTTGCGGTACACGGCACCCGTGTTGCCGCCGCCACCATACACCTGGCTGATGACGACGTCGGAGGCAGCCAGGGCTGGCAGGGACAGGCTGGCCAGCACGGCGGCCATGACCGTCAGGCGCAAGGGTTTACCCAGGGACAAGGGGGAGATGGACAAGGCGGCAAGGTGGGCATTCATGGTTTTCCTGATCAGTTAAAGGTAAGCCTGGGTGCGCCAGCCCGGGCAGGCGCTGGCAGCCTGGTCTTGATAAAATGATGACGAAATTGTGATTTACATATTAAACAGCCGGCATGACGAGTTGATGACATTTCATTAAGCTGAACGGAGTAACGCTCAAGCGGTATCCAGGCTGGCAGCCGCTTGCCGACAGTCTCCTTTCAACAACGCCGGGCTTTGCACAGCAATGCCGGAGCGTACTCGGCCGCACAATATGATATAATTCAAACAAATAAGTTTAGTTCCTGATAAGGAATTGGGCGGCAACATCAGACCCAGTAGTGCAGGCCCTATCCATGCCTGACCTTGAAGTGCACCCCCGGCCTTGCTCGCAACGGCAGCCTGGACGGGCGTGACAACAATCGCATGTGGATACACGCGTTGAGCAACGCACCCTTCCATGCTTTTTGAGAGATCGATCATGCCAACAGCAATTTTCACGCCAGCCTCTTCCCGTCCCTTGCTGCTGGCCGCAGCATTGATGCTGTTCGGCGCCAGCGCCCAAGCGCAAACGGCCCCGCCTGAGCAAAAGAATGAAAAGAATTGCCAGGCCAGCACGCAGGCCGCGAATGGCAATGCGAAAGATGCCAATCTGGACGGCACCTACAGCGCCTGCAGCCTGGCCAACGGCTTCATCGGCTTCGGCAATCGCCTCGGCGACGGCAAGAACAAGACACCGGAATTTGACGGCAGCATGTCCGACCAGGAATTTCGCAACGTCCCATCGGCCGACAATAAGCACCGGCTGGCCACGCGCCAATTGCCTGCCGATGCCGACGCCAGCGAGCCGCGCCAGGCGCTCGCCAGTAGCGACCGCAACTACCGTTTTGCCACGCGCGATTTCGTCGCCTCCGAAGAAAACCGTCCCTTCAATGACGCCGCCGGATACCGCGGCCCGGGCCGTTTGTACAACCAGGGCCGCAGCGACGACACCGCTGCGCCACTGATCTTCTCGTCGTCGCTCGGCGAAGGCTTGCCTGCCACTGGCGGTGGCGTTGGTAGTGGCGGCTCGGGCGGTGGCTTCACAGGCGGCAGCATCATGCCCGTCACGCCGAACATTCCGGCCGTGACGCCGGAAATTCCAGCCGTGACGCCGGAAATTCCAGCCGTGCCGGAACCGGAAACCTATGCCATGCTGCTGGCCGGACTGGGCCTCGTCGCCCTGGCGCGCCGCCGCAAGAGCAAATAGCGCTGCACCATGAAAGAGGCCCGCAAGGGCCTTTTTTTATTGCCTGAAGGAATTAGGCCTCAACGCCGGAAGCCCGCGTACGGGGCGGCCAGCGGGTCGCCGATGAACAGGCCCTGGGCCGGCCACAGCACGCTGCCCCAGTACGCTTCCAGTGCCGTGCTGCCGGACAGGTAGCGGCGCAACAGCACAGTCGGATTGGGAAACTTCTGCCAATAGTTGCACGGTTCGCTGACGGTGCCATAGCTGGCCGTCGCGCCCGCTTCCAGCCAGCGCTGGCTGCTCATCTGGCTACTGCCTTGCAAGTCGCCGCCAAACGAGGTCAGGTGATCGGCCAGGGCGCCGGGCAGGAAACGCAGGGTTTCCAGCTTGGCCACCTTGGCCAGCCCCGTCTGGTACACCATGATGTCTTGCGCCCCTTCCAGACTGTCCGCCTTGAGGTTCTTGATGGTCAGCTTGCGCTGGCGCACCACGCCGGCCGGCGGGAAGAAAGCGGCACGGCTGTTGCGTGCAGCATCGCTGGTCGTGAGGTAATAGGCGCTGGCGGCCGGCACGGAAAAGCCGATGACCGTGCCGCGATCCACCACGGCCTTGGCCTCTTCCACGAAATCGATGGGCAGCAGCATCGACAGGCGCAAGCCCAGCTGCCTGTATGGCTGCGCCACCTCGCTGTTGAAATATACGCTGGGCTTGCCTGGGCCGCAGGTCTTCGCGCATTGATCCCCATCATAACCAAGGGTAAAAGCAGAAGTGATGGCATTGCATTCTACGGCGTATGGCGCGCTCCACACCATCAGCACGGCCTGGATCTCGGGTTTCAGCTGCGCATTGATGCGTTCCTTCAACTGCGCGAACTGATCGATGCTCAGCTTGCTCGGGCGGTTGGGGATATTCACGTGCGCCACATTGGCGTCCGCAATACCGTGCGCCTTGCGGTAGTACTCGCCCACTTCGACACTGTTGGGTTCGGCATCATTGATGACGATGGCCAGCTGCGACGGCTGCAATCCGGGAGGGGTCACGGCTGCAGCAGGGGTATCGGCATGGGCGACGCCGGCGGCCAGCGCCAGCGAAAGACAAAGGAAGTTGCGCAAGGGTCAGTGTACCGGTAAGAAGGAATCGGAGGCAGGCGGCCAGGGGCACGGCTGCCCTTTGATCATATCGCCATCAGGCGCGCTGGTAGACATCCTCCAGGCGCACGATATCGTCCTCTCCCAGGTAACTGCCCGACTGCACCTCGATCAGGTGCAGCGGCAGCTTGCCAGGATTTTCCAGGCGATGCGTCATGCCGATGGGGATATAGGTCGATTCGTTCTCCGTCAGCAAGGTCACCTTGTCACCGCAAGTCACGCTGGCCGTGCCGCTGACCACCACCCAGTGTTCGGCGCGGTGATGGTGCATCTGCAGGGACAACTTGCCGCCCGGATTGACGGTGATGCGCTTGACCTGGAAGCGTTCGCCGATATCGATGCCTTCATAGCTGCCCCATGGGCGGTACACCTTGCGGTGCTGCACGTGCTCGCTGCGTCCCGCCTGCTTCAAGTGATCGACCACCTGTTTCACGCGCTGCACCTGGTCCTTGTGCGCCACCAGGATGGCGTCGTCCGTTTCCACCACGATCAAGTCCTGCACGCCCAGCACGGCCACCATGCGGCGCTCGGCGCGCACCAGGCAATTGCTGACGCCATCGAGATACACGTCGCCGCGCACCACATTGCCGTTGGCGTCAGCCTGCTTCTGCTGCACTTCCCACAGGGCCGACCAGGAACCGACATCGCTCCAGCCGATGGCGGCCGGCAGCACCACCGCATGCGCCGTATGCTCCATGACGGCATAGTCGATCGAATCGGATGGGCAGGCGGCGAAGGCCTTCTCTTCCAGGCGGCAGAAATCGAGGTCGCGATAGCCGTCGCGCACGGCGGCCTCGCTGGCGGCCAGCATGGCCGGCTGGAATTGCCCCAGCTCGCTCAGATAACGTTCGGCGCGGAACATGAACATGCCGCTGTTCCAGAAATAATTACCGGCGGCAAGGAACGCTTGCGCCGTGGCCAGGTCCGGCTTTTCCACGAAACGCTCGACCTTGCATCCCGCGGCACCCGCACTCACGGGCGCGCCGCTGCGGATGTAGCCATACCCCGTTTCCGGTGCCGTCGGCACAATGCCGAAGGTGGCCAGGGCACCATCGGCCGCCAGCAGTGCCGCCTGGACGATGGCCTGGTGAAACGCGGCAACATCGGTGATGACATGGTCGGCTGGCAAGACCAGCATCAGCGCCTGCGGGTCGATGGCCAGCAGGTATTGCGCGGCCACGGCCACGGCCGGCGCCGTGTTGCGCCCCACCGGTTCGAGCAAGATGCCCAGCGGCGGCAAGCCGATCTCGCGCAGCTGCTCGGCCACCATGAAGCGGTGCTCATTGCCGCACACCACCAGCGGCGGCATGACGTCGACATCGGCCAGTCCGTTATCACCGGCACGGCGGTTGGGCAGGCTCGTCACGCGCAGCGCCGTTTCCTGCAGCATGGTCTTCTCCGTTACCAGCGGCAGCAACTGCTTGGGCAGCACGGCGCGCGACAGCGGCCATAGACGGGTGCCCGAACCGCCGGACAGGATGACTGGGTAAATTTTCATGGTTTCATTTCAAAAACAGTTTATTGGGGAGCATGCACGCTCGACACTATAATCCTTCAGGCGATCAGCATGCCACCCAGCACGCCGCGCGCCCTGGAACACCGAACAAAACCTGCTGCGCGCCGCAGGTTGCGGCCGCCGATGCTCGCGGCACCAAAGCACAGCTGCGCTTCTCAGCCAAACGTGCCTCCGCTCGCGGCGGTTTTGTTCGGCGTTATCAGTGGCCATCCTTGCTCAGCACCACGGGAGCGGCGGGCGCGGCGGCGGGAAACAGGCGCGCATACGCGGCCAGCAGCTTGGGCGCTTCATATTCCCACTCCAGCTCATTGATCACGCGATGACGGCCGAACGCCCCCATCTGCTCGCGGCGGGCCGGGTCGTCCAGCAATTCGACGATCTTGCGCGCCATGTCGATGGGGTCGTTCTTCAAGGCATACAGCGACGCCTGCTGCGCCGACACCTTGCCCTCGACCAGGTCGAATTGCACGATCGGCTTGCCCAGCGCCATGTATTCCATGATCTTGTTCATGGTCGACTTGTCGTTCATGTCGTTGGCCACGTCCGGGTTCACGCACACATCGGACGTGTTGAGCATTTCCAGCAATTGCTGATCCGGCACGCGCCCCGTGAACGTCACGTAGTCGGCGATGCCCAGGTCCTGCGCCATCTGTTTCATCTGTTCCAGCGAGGTGCCGCCGCCCACCAGGCCAAAGTGCACATCCTCGCGCTGCAAAGTCTGCACGATGTATTGCGCCGCCTGCAGCAGCAGATCGATGCCTTCCTGCGCGCCCATCACGCCCACGTAGCCGACCAGGTAGCTGCGGCCCTTCTTGAGTGCCGGCACGGGCGGCAGCACGCGCAAGCGGTCCAGCTTGGGCCCGCTGCGCACCACGTAGACATCCTCGGGCTTCATGCCGCCCCGCTCGATGGCGATCTTCTTGTACGACTCGTTGGTGGCGATCGACACGTCGGCGCTCTGGAACGACCAGCGCTCGAACAGCACCATCAGCTTGTAAAAGAAATCGCGCCGGCCGAACTTGGCTTCGTACAGCTCGGGGTTGATGTCATGGTGGTCGAACAGGAAACGCTTGCCCATCGTCAACTTGAAGAAGCCGCCGATGAGGAACAGCAAATCAGGCGGATTGCAGGCGTGAACCACGTCGAAACCACGGGCAAAATGGACTTTCCACGCCAGGCGGAAGGTGTGGAACAGCGCCAGCGAATATTCCACAAGATAACCTTTGGCCCCTTCCGCTTCCAGCGGCAGGTGGTAGCGGTAGATATGGATGCCATCGATGGCTTCGTAGCGCGACTCGTAGCCCTTGCCTGTGGGGCAGATGATCGACACTGCATAGCCGTTCGCATGCAGGGTGGTCGCTTCCTGCCACACGCGCCGGTCGAATGGCGACGGCAGGTTTTCCACCAGGATCAGCACCCGGCGCGGCTGGCCGGCCACGGTGTTACCAGCAGATGCCGTCATACTGTTCTCCACTTTGTTCCTTGCTAATGCGCACCAGGTCGACGATGTGCTGGTGCGGCTTCAGGCTGCCCGGCACGCTCTTGAATTCGGCCGCGCCATTGCCGATGACGATGGTGTCGGCGAAGTCCAGCACGTCCTGCATGTTCGTCACCATCAGCTTGGAAATGTGCGGGATGTGATTCAAGATGTAATCCTGGTTGGCGCCCGTCAAGGCAGCCAGGTTGACGTTCTTGTCGTACAGCTTCAGCTCATAGCCCTTGCCCAGCAGATACTCGATGACATCGACCAGCGGCGATTCGCGCAAATCGTCCGTGCCGGCCTTGAACGAAAAGCCCAGGATGCCCACCTTGCGCGCGCCCTTGTCGACGATCATCTTGATGCCCTTTTCCACCTGCCGCTGGTTCGATGGCAGGATGGAGTTGAGCAGCGGCAAATCGAGGTCCAGGCTGCGCGCCTTGTAGGTCAGCGCGCGCACGTCTTTCGGCAGGCACGAACCACCGAAGGCAAAGCCCGGCTTCATGTAGTACGGTGACAGGTTCAGCTTGGTATCCTGACAGAAGATTTCCATCACCTTGTGGCCATCGATGCCGACGGCCTTGCAGATATTGCCGATTTCATTGGCGAACGCCACTTTGACGGCGTGCCAGGTGTTGTCCGTGTACTTGACCATCTCGGCCGTCTCCACGTCCGTGCGCACCAGTGGCGCATCCATCTTTTCATACAGTTGCACCAGCAAGGCGCCAGCCTTTTCATCGGATTCGCCGATGACGGTCTTCGGCGGATGGTAGTAATCGTAGACGGCCGTGCCTTCGCGCAGGAATTCCGGGTTGTTGCACACGCCGAAATCGACGCCGGCCACCTTGCCCGACGCCGCTTCCAGGGTCGGAATCACCAGCGAACGCATGGAGCCGGGCAGCATGGTCGAGCGCGCCACGACGACGTGGAAGGTATCCTTTTCACGGATGGCGGCGCCGATTTCCTGGCACACCTTGCGCACGTGGCTCAGGTCCAGGTTGCCATTGAGCTGCGAAGGCGTGCCCACGCAGATGAGCGACATGTCCGAGCCGAAGACGGCGTCGCGCACATCGAAGGTGGCGCGCAAATGGCCGCTTTTCACGGTGGCGGCGATCATCTCGCCGATGTCTTTTTCGATGATGGGCGTGGTGCCCTGGTTGATCAGTTCCACCTTGGTCCTGTTCGGATCGACGCCGATCACTTCGTGCCCATCCGTTGCCAGGCAACCGGCCGAGACGGCACCCACATAACCCAAACCAAATATGCTAATTTTCATGTTTTCCTCGTATTTTCTGACAGATCAGGGGTAGCCGAATTCAGGTGAAACTCCGTGTGCAAGGTGGCCGTGCCTTGCAGCCGCCCGCGCCAGACCAGCACAGGAGCAGCCTGTTTTTCATCGAAGCGGTGCGACATCCAGCCCAGCGGTGGATCGTCGCTGCCGCACACCAGTTGCACGGAGGCATCCGGCAACGACGGCAAATGCATGTCCAGAGAGAAGGTATCGCCCGCCACGCGCAGCACATGGCCGTCCAGCTGCAAGCGGCAGCGGGGATCGACGTGCCAGAACAGCTCCACCTCATGCGCGCCCTGGCATTCGAGCACATCGTCGACCACAATCAGCGCGGCACCGGGCGCCACGCGCACGTCGCGCCGGTGCAACAGGGCATCTTTCAAGCCCAGGTAGCCGTCATGGCTGGCGCTCCAGAATTGCCCGTCGGCATCGTCACGCCACGCCAGGCATTCTGCCCTGGCTTTGCGCAGCCACAGGAAGTTGCCGCCCGACTCGGACTGGTCGCGGCCATCGATGCGCACGGTGTTGTGCGCGCTGGTGCCACGGAAATAATCGCGCCACTGCTTTTGCGTGTGATACGCATAGGTACCCGGATCGACCAGCACCATCTGGCCCGCCACCGATAAGGTCAGCGCCAGCGCATCGGCGTGGCCGTGCGCGGCAATGCCCAGGTAACCCAGCGGACCGGCATCGGCAATCAGGCGCACTTCGGACGGCGTATCGAAACGCGCGCCCATCACGTAATAGCCGCCATCGGGGAAGGCGCGCGGCAAGGACTCGGGCGCAACGTCCGGCAAGGCGTCAAACGCCTGGCTCCCCGCCGCGCCCAGCAGCCAGGCGCTTTTCTCGTCGAAGGTGCGCGCCTTGGCCTTGAAGTCGGCGCGGCCGAACAGTGCCGCGCCGCTGGCCAGCAGCGAGCTGTAGGGGTTCGCACCGGGCGCCTTGTCCCAGTGCGCCAGCAGCGCGTCATCGGCGTCGCCGATCATCGGCACCTCGCCCGCCACATTCGTCATGGCGGCGATAAATTCCAGCATGGCTTCCAGGCGTCGCAGGAAAGCGGCTGAGCGGGGGTGGCCATTCGCGCGGCCCGCCAGCACGCACAGCAGCATTTCATCGGCCACCGTGTGTTGATAGTAAATGGCTTGCTCGCGGTTCACGCCATCCGCGCCGTTCTGTTGCAGCGCCTGCGCTTCCAGCTCGTGTTCCGTCTGCGCCAGCCAGCCGGCACTTTCCGGCCAGCACGGCCATGTGAGCGCGGCGATATGCAAGCCCGTCAATTCGCCAAACAGGTGGTTGTTGGCCGATGAGTGGCGCGAAAAGTGCCCCGCGATGAAGTGGCAATGCTGGTAGATGCTGTCGAGCCAGCGCTGCAGGAACGCTTGCCCTTGCGCGCCCTGGAACAAGGGGCTATTGATACCACCGAGCAAGTGCCACGCATGCGACCAGCTGATCAGGCGCAAGGCCAGTTCCAGCGCGCTGCTCCAGTTCGGCCCCAGCGGATACGGACACTGCTGCCACCACGATTCGAGCAAGGCTTGCGCGCCGTGTGCATGGCGCAGGTCGCCGCCGAGGCGGTACGCCATCGCCAGGTCGGCCACGGCCAGGTGGCGGTTCGGTTCCCACAAGCATTTGATGTCGCCCACCACCGCTTCATCGCGGTAATTGAGCGTCTTGCCAAAGCCAAGCGGCACCACGGTGCCCGTCTTCGGATCGCGGTTCCATTCGGGCGGAAAACCCAGCTCTGCATCGCGCAGGGCGAAGACGTCGAAGCGGCCTGCCAGGATGCGTTCGGCTGCCGCCAGGTGCGGCGCAGGATCAATGGGCAAGCCCAGCCATGGCGCGCCGAAACACTGGCGCGCGGCGGGCGGCGGCACCAGCGCCAGGCCATAGCCGCGCGCCTGCAACCGTTGCTGCACAGCATCGCGCACGCGGTGCGCCACCTCGGGCGCCCCCATGGCGCGCAAGCGGTTCAGTTTCCAGGAGAGGTTGCTCAGCATGGGCATCTCACAGATACTGGCGATGCCAGATTTCCAGGGTGAGCAAGCTCCACAGCAGCTTCTCGTGGTTTTGCCGCCCGGCCACGTGCTCGGCCAGCACCTGCTGCAGGGCTTGCGCATGGTAATAGTGGCGCGTGCGCGACTCGGCGCCCGTCAAGTGCTCGTACAGGTAATCCTTCATGGGGCCGCGGAACCATTCGTTGACGGGCACGCGGAAGCCCACTTTCGGCCGTTCCAGGATGGCTTGCGGCAGCAACTGCTTCATGGCTTCGCGCAAGATCCACTTGGTGGTACGGCCGCGCACACGGTACTCGTCCGGCAGGCTCGACACATACGCGGCCAGCTCGTGGTCCATGAAGGGCATGCGCGCTTCCAGCGAGGCAGCCATGGTCATGCGGTCGCCCCGTTCCAGCAGATTGTCGGGCAGCCAGCTCAGTTGATCGAAGCACAGGATGCGGCGCAAGGCACTGTTGCCGGCACTGCCGCAGCCCAGCGAGGGGTCGCGCTGGCGCACCGGCGGCTGCATGGCCACCAGGCGCGCGCGTTCCTGGTCGGACATCATGCCGAACCAGCGCGGCATGCGCTCATCGAACGCTTCCAGGCCCAGGTTGACGATGGCCGTCTTGGCGCGACGGAAACGGTAGGGCAAGGCGCCGATGGCCGGCTCGATCAAGCCGCGGCGCAGCAGGCCCGGCAGCATCTGGTAGTTGCCCGCATAGCGCTCGTACACGTGTTTTGGGTAGCCGCCGAGGATTTCATCGGAGCCTTCGCCCGTCAAGACCATCTTAACCGTCTTGCGCGATTCCTTCGCCAGCAGGTAGATGGGAATGTCGGACGGCTCGGCCACGGGGGCGTCACGGAAACGCACGAGGTCGGGCAGCAAGGCGATGACCTGGTCGACGGACACTTCCAGCTCATGGTGTTGCGTGGAAAATTGACGGGCGATATCGGCCGCATACCCCAACTCGCTGAAGCCGCCCTCCTTGAAGCCGACGGAAAAGGTTTTCACGGGCACGCCCGCATGGCGCGACATCAGCGCCACCACGGCCGACGAGTCGATGCCACCGGACAAGAAAGCGCCGAAAGGCACGTCGGAAATCATGCGGATGCGCACCGATTCATCGAGCTTGTCGAGGAAGGTAGCGACGGGATCGGCCGGCAGCGGCGCCACCGCGCGGGGCCGGCTGTCGGGCGGCGTGTAATACACGCGCTCGCGCAGCACGCCGTTTTCCCACGTGGCCGTGGAACCGGGCGCCAGCTTGCGGATGCCCTGGAACAGCGTGGCCGGGCCTGGCACGTAGCGGTAAGCGAAATAATCCCAGATGGCAGCCTGGTCGGGTTGCGGCGTCACATCGGGCAAGGCCAGCAGCGCCTTGATTTCCGAGCCGAAAGCCAGTTTGCCTTCGTGTTGCCATAGGAACAGGGGTTTCTTGCCGAACGGGTCGCGCGCCATGAACAGGCAATTCTTGCGCGCATCCCAGATGGCAAACGCGAACATGCCCCGAAAATGCTGCACGCACTCCTCGCCCCATTGCACGTAAGCATGCACGATGGTTTCCGTGTCTGATGCCGTGCGAAAATGGTGGCCCAGCGCGATCAGTTCGTCGCGCAGGGGCTGGAAATTGTAGATTTCGCCATTGAAGATGATTTGCACATCGCCCGCCGCGTTGCCCAGCGGCTGGTGGCCCGTGGCGATATCGATGATGGACAAGCGGCGGTGCAGCAAGCCCACCTGCCAGGCGCCGTCGGCGGTGCCCGCCTGCAGCACGCCCGTGTCATCGGGGCCACGGTGCGCGATGGCGCACCCCATGGCGTCCAGTGCAGCCGGCAGGCCGGCGACGGACGAAGGGAAAATCAAACCGGCTATACCGCACATAATGGCTCTCTTAAAAAAAATAGGGGGCCGACTAGAGCGCTGGCGGCGCCAGCAAGGCGCGGTAGACACGGCGGAAATCCTGCGCCAGCCGCTCGACCGTATAGTGGCTCTCGATGCGCTCGCGACACGCCTGTCCCATGCGCGGCAACAAGGCGCGGTCGCCGTCGAGGCGCACGATGGCGTCAGCCAGCGCCTGCACATTGCGCGGCGGCACGAACACGCCATGTATGCCATCCTGCACCACGTCGGGAATCGCGCCCACGGGGCAAAGCAGCGCCGGCGTACGCGCCGCCATGCTTTCAAGCAAGGCATACGGCAAGCCCTCGTGATACGTGGGAAAGGCGAACAGGTCGGCATTGCGCCAAGCCGCATCTTTTTCCGCGCCAAACTTCTGCCCCGGGAACGTGACCTCCTGCTGCAGGCCCAAGGCCGCCACCCGCTCGCGCAGGGCCGCCTCGTCCGGACCGCTGCCAACCAGCGACAGGCTCGCCGTCACGCCGGCAGCGCGCACCAACCGCATCGCCTCGATCAGTTCAAACAGTCCCTTGCTGTCCACCAGGCGGCCCACGTACACCAGCGACAACGGGCGCTGCGGCGCAAGCGGCTTGGCGCCCGCGTCCAGACCCGCATCGATGGCGTTCGGAATCACCTCCAGCGCCAAGGTTGCATCGAAGCTGCGATAGCCGCGCAATTCGCACTGCGCCAGCAGCACCACCGCATCGGGCAGGCGCAGGACGCGCCGCAGCAAGCCCGTCAACAGATGCCGGCCACCGAAAAACTCTTGCGGCAAGGCGCCACCATGCACCTGATAAATTACCCTTTTACGCATCAGCTTGGCAATTGTCAGATACACGACATCGCGCCAGTAGCTCTTGGGTTCCATCGAAGTATTCAAATGCACGATCGCTGGACGCTCACGCAACAACGCGATGAAAAACAGCACAGGACTAAATAACAGGCGCCACACTTTGCCCGGTAGCGATTCCGCCCTGCCTTCGCTGCCGACCTGAAAAAGCACGAAGCGAAACTCACCGGGTAACGCCGACTGCAGCAGCTGATTCAAGTGAGTGCTCACCCCACTGATAGCGCCCAAGGAAGGACCAAGCAACATGATAGTAGTCATACCCTTGAGTATAGTTTATTTCTTAGCAACAAGGTTGGCAAAAACACGACATTTTTCTAAAATATATTTATTGTTGTTTAATGTCTGTTCGGCGCCCGTGACACAGCAAACGCCCCCAGCTGCGCTAGCGTCGCTGGGGAGGCGCGGGCAACAAGGTACGGTAGCGCTTGGCCAGCATGGCGGCCAGCTCGCGGTAGCTGCGCTGCGCTTCGATAAATGCCGGCCCCGTGGCAGCGCGTTCGCGCGCGCCAGCCGGATCAACAAGGATTTCGTTCAGTGCCTGTGCCAGCGCAGCGGGGTCGCTGGCGGTGAGCCAGCCGGCACCGCTACTTTGCAGTACATGTACCTGATCAGGCGTGTCATTGCCCACGGCCGGCATGCCCAGCGCCAGGTACTCGAGCAGCTTGGTGGGAGAACTGACGTCGTACAGCGGCCCGCGGGGAATATATGACACGGCCGCATCGGCGGCAACCAGCAATTGCCACGCCTGCGCCGATGGCAGCCAGCCCGTGATGCGCACGGCCTCCGCCAGTCCTGCTTGGCGCACATACTCGAGCAGCATGACTTCATCATGTGGCGTCGGCGAATTGCCTATCAACAGCAGGCAAGCCGTCGGCGACGTTGCGCGCACGATCGCCAGCGCGTCGATCACCCGTTCCAGCTGGCGCGACTTGTCCAGCGTACCGAGATAGGCAATCAGCGGCACATCCCCCCAGCCTTCCGGCCGGCGCGGCTCAGGCTGGGACTTGCCGAGCAGCTCCATATCGACGCCCATCGGCACCGCTGTCATGCGCTCTGCTGGAATACCCTTCGCCTGCAGCACCGCCAGCATGGCGTCACTTTGCACGAAAACGTGTTGCGCGCGTGGCAAGACTACCTTGTACAACAAGGCCTGTTCCAGCTGCCCCTTCCATAGCACCAGCCGGCTGCGCAGCCCTGCGCCGCGCCGCAATTGTTCCTGTGCCCGCTCAATGCGCCCTTCGCTCATCAGATACGACACCCAGTAATAGAAGGGAATACCCTTGCGTCGGGCGATCAGCATGGCCAGCCAGCCCAGCGGCACCATGTCGCGCACCTGGATGGCGTCACACTCGCCCGGTTTCGCTTCCAGCAAGGTGTTCAGGCTCAACCACAAATATGCCAGCTCACGGCGCACCCGGCTACGCTGGTAAGCTGGCCGACGCACCGAGCGGAAGCCTTGCAGGTCGGGGGCGTCGAGAGACGCCTTGCCGACCACATCACACAGCACTTGGTGGCGGGGCAGATATTTGCCAAATAACACGCTGACATCGGCGCGGAAAGTGGGCAAGGTTTCGGGCACGAACTGCAGAATTTTTAGAAACATAGTCGATCAGAAAAATAGCCGGAAAATGCAAATGAAGGCCGAATACGGCTAGCCACGACAGATAAAAATTGCATGATATACCACCAATTGGTGAAAAATTAGCTTGCGAACATCTTTTTGCGTGCATATGTCATTCTGGCGGCAATTAATGCGATAATTGCATCTTTTTGGCGAGGCGTCGATGATGCATATTTTGTTGTCGCAAACTGGCAGCTATCGCGATGTGGTCGATCACTTGCATCAGCGCGGTGCGCAAGTGATCAGCGTCGGGCCAGCAAACGCCGATGCAGGGATACACAGCAAGAAAAGCATTCTGAAGTCGATGTTCTCCCCAGCCTTGCTGCGAGCGCGCGGCGCCTGGACGGCCAACGACCGCGTTCTGGTGATCGGCTGGCAATCGCTGCCGATACTTGCCATGATACGTCTCGGCATATTGCCTCGGCCCAAGAAGTTGCTGGTAATGGCTTGCTTCATCCATGGGCAGCGGGCGCGCCGTATTGTCAATCGGGCCTGGCGATGGCTGCGCTTCCCTGGCATGGGGTTTATCGCCTTCTCGCAAGGCGAAGCTCGCAATCTGGTCGACAACGTCGGCATGGATGTGGCAGCCGTACATTTCCATCTGTGGCGCCAGGCGCTCGATGGCCAGGCTGATGCGGCAACCATTGGCGATGATGGCTTTATTTTCAGCGGCGGTTTTTCCAATCGCGACTATGAACTGCTATTGAGGGCGACGCGCGATATCGATGTTCCACTCTGCATCGTCGCCTCCGCGCACAATCAGATTGATGCTGCGGATCACCCCCATGCCATGGTACACCGGGATATTGCTGAACAGAAATTTGAAGCACTGCTGGCGCGCAGTCGGGTCGTTGCCATGCCCTTGAAGAGTCAAGGGGAGGCCTGCGGCCAAAGCGTGCTTCTGCGCGTGCTACGCAACGGCAAACCGCTGATTGCGACACGCCATGAGGCGATCGAAGCCTATCTGGGCCGCGATTACGGAGGGTTCGTCCCTCACAGCGACGCCGGCGCCATGCGCAGCGCGCTGCTGCGTGCCTTGCAAGACGCAGATTTCCGGAACACGCTCGGCAACCAGATCCGCCAGGCCAACCAGCACCTGGAACGTAGCAGCAGCCCGGGGGAAGAAATCGAGCGGTTTCTGTTATCAGATTGAAAAAAAGCCTGCGGCACGCCGCAGGCTTTTCAAGCCAGGCACTGCATGACAGTGCCTGTGTGAACGTCACTTCTTTAGTTCGGTATCGTGATCGTCTGCGCTCCCACCTTCAGAACCCTGCCCGTCTGGGTCGACGTGAGCGTCGTCTTCGGACGCTTGCATCCCACGTCAAGCAACACGATAAATTCTGCAGACTTCGCCTTCACCGTCTTGACGAATGCCCCATGGTCTTCTGTCGTGCCCTGCTTTGGCGGTGGTCCTGTGCGAACTTGATAGCCATTTTTTTCAGTGCCCAGGGAACTGATACACAGCGTGCGATCGACTTTGCTAATCTTCACAGCGGTCGCTTTCTCCTTGAGAATCGGCCCACCCGCATGCAGATTCCATTCAAACGACAGCGCCGTCGGCGCGCTCAGCTTGTCGACCACGACCACCGCATCCTGTCCGCGCAGATACCATACCTTGCGCACGGCCGAACTCAGTGCGCCGCCATAGGCAGGCGTCGCGTCGCCGGCGGCATAGTCCAGTGCTGGCGTAGTGGAAAACGCCGTGATCTTGCCATTCATGGCCAGATTCTGCGTATTTTGATCGATGATTTGCCCAACGCCGTTATTGAAGGTGATGGCGTTTTTAGCCTTGGTCTGGCGATACCATGACATACCCAGCGGCGAATAGAAATAGTCTTGGTAACCCGATTCAATCAACAAACGGCGTCCACCGCTATCGATCACAAGCGAATTCTGGTCTCCGTGGCTATGATTATAGGAACCGTAAGGACTGGACTTGAAATACACCGAGGTGCGTTTGAGGTCGGACAAATTGCTGTGCATGGCGACCCAGCCGATACTCGGGTACAAGGCGGCATTTGGCGGAGGAAGCGGCGCTTCGGCCACCGTCTGGACCGGCAGCGGGTATGGCGCTTGCAACAACATCAAATCATCTTCCTCGCCGGGGATATTCTTGGCATACCATGCGGCATTGGCCGACTTGATGCGCGATGAAAAACCTTTCAGCACAAAGTTATACATATCCTCCTCGTGCGCATCGCCAAATACATGGCCGGGCGCTCCTGGCGGCAGGAACTGCATCAGGTAGCGTGAAAAGCCGGCAGCCCACGGTTTATCGAAAATATTCACGCCTGTGATTTCGGCCATCGGCTGCCACATTTGCAACATATTATCCGCGCTGTACATGCCGTAAGCAGTGCCATTGGAAAAGCCGCCTTCCGGGCCGCTCCAGACACTGATGGAATTAACATAGGGACGGAAGGAGAAATCGAACCATTTCTCAGCAGCAGGGATATCACCTATCGTCAGGGCCGAGACCAGGGCCAGAAAACCGCGTGCCTCCGTACCGTGGGAATCATAGGGCTGATAGTCGAGGCGACCATCGTCGCTGGAAAGATCGGCGTACAGCGCTCCAAAGCGCGCATTGATCGACGCCATCCAGCGGGCTTTGCGTGCGCCATCCTTCGCCAATTCGGCGAAGAGCAAATCCGCCGTCTTCGCCAGTGCCATTGTAATGGTGCTCGATCCGATATCGTGATTGACATAGCTTGTCATGCCAGCGGGACTCAACGCCGCCAGTTGGTCGCCGCGGGTCAGTGCTTCCTGCAGATACTTCGACTCGCCCGTGATGCGATACAGCACCGCCGCACCAAGAGTCTGATTGGCGACATCGCCCACAGACTGTGAAATCTGGGTAATATATAAAGACCGCGTCGCCGACGGCATGGTCGAGGTCAACGGCCATTTTGCATCCGAGGGCGCTGCCAGCGCGTATTGCTGGCCAACAATCTGGCTACTCACATAGGAGCTCAGCCGATTCAGGGCCGGGCCACGCGCTGTAATCATGGCTTGCGTCCATTTGGACCTGGGCAGAAAAGTGCTGGCCTGCTGGCGCGGGCGCGCATGCGCCAGAATCCTGGCCTTGATCGTTCCAGCCTCTGGCACTTCAAACAACTGCGACGAACTGTCGATCGTAAAGCTGCGCGGTGTCGACCAGTCAGCCTTGGTGCTGGGCCGCACTCGCCAAGTGTACTGACCGGCAGCAAAAGCCTTTGAAGGCAAGTAAACGTTACTGGTCGACGTAAACATTGCGACCGTCGCGCCATTCTTTTGCACTTCCAGCGTGTAAGAGGGCGGCTTGGATGCGCCGGGATAGCGCGACCACGCAAAGGCTGGCGGGTTCTGCGCTTGTATCTGGCGATCCACAGGCGCTGGTCGCACGACGGATAAATCTGTCGTTTCTGCCCAGTCCGCCCTGCCCGGCCCGGAAAACACGCTCATTGTCAACGCAAGGCCGACGGAAAAAAAAGACTTCTTGTAAATCATTATTGGCTCCAGCACTAGAATAATCGGACATAAGCGGGAGCGACACTGCAACCTCATCGAGATTGCCAGGCTGCCGTATAAAAAAGTACAGTGCATCATCTTTATGCACAGCACTTGAATATCACTCCTCATACTTCCTTTTCACAACTATACACCTGATATAAAGAAATTGCGTTACCAGAAGTCAACAAACAGCCATAAAACCAAGAATAAATTCAAAAAAAATCTTCTCCAAGTACACCAATTACAATATATAAATACAATCACTCTAGCTACAAAAAACATAATATTTCAAACAAATTAATGAACTTGAAAATAATATTCATATTTGAAATATTTCTCACAATTCATCAACTTTTCATTACTGCAAACCTGAATAGCCCTACTGAAACAATGATTTAATTTCAATCTATTGGCAAAATAGAATACAGATGCCTTCAGGAAATTTATCATTTTTTCAAATGCAAAAAATTCAAGAGCTGTTGTATACGACTGCCGCACCCAAAGAGTTGACATATATTAATCGCCATCAGCTACAGCAAAAAAACGCAGCGCCATACCACTCCCATAAACCATGGAACAATTCCAGACAATCAATCGCAATATCTTTGAATATCAAAAAAAACAAGACCTTGCCTTCACGCAACATATCTGATGTTGAATATATTTTTACGTGGCCGAAGGCAAGTTGTGAGAATATTCAATCGTCTTAGACTGAGGCACACGGCGAATGGCGGCCAATTAATTAATCTACAGCGCCATCATCATGGCATTTCCCGCTGTGATTCTTCATCAGCGTTGTCAAACTTGCACATCTTGTTTAATATCACAAGCAGGCCATTGTCGCACGATGCCCTCGAAATCCACCCAACGGCGATAAACAGGCCCAGAATATAATATTCCATGGGCTTGAGTCGCATAAAACTCTTCCAAAAAATTTATTTTCGCATTGATATTTTTAGCGAGAAATTTTGGTGCTTCCAGGTCTTTCAAGACAGGCGGCATCAACAGTACTGATGATGAGAAATCAACTAATTTTCTGACGCAGTGGGAAATTTGCATGTGGTGGCTATGCCCATATTCACCTTCGGCATTATGCGTAGCAACGGCACGCCAGGTCTTCAACGACAAATAGTGAGAGAGTACATATTCCAGTTCGGATTCCGGCAAGGGTTCATTAACAACATCTTTAAAATCATGAATGACACCCTTTACTCCCAATGCTCTCATTGCAAAAATAAACTCAGTGCGGCGCGCCAAATTGTCGCCATTGGTCAGGCATACCACAAACGGCTTATATTCCTTAATATAATTATAAAAGAAAATCACATCATCATCAGGGTGGGCGATAAAGAGAATGTTCTCGAAATCAGCAACCACATCCAATGTAGGAAATTTAACCTTCCAGAACAAGGGCTTTACGCACGCGTAAAATTTCCGAAATATACTTACGCGAGAAATGAAAACTATAATGGGTAACATTTTCCTCCGACCATATTGATTTTTAACTTATCGACTATTCCCCATCAGGCCAGTCGTCGATTGATCAGCCTCGCAAAAACAAAACTCCTCATAGCCGCCGCATGTCGTTCGCTTACCGCCCACAACAGAATTGAAGCAGCATTAACCGCCAATAAATACAGCATGCAATGAAGTACCGCCTCGATTCGAACAAGCTGCGGCGCAACTAATTCCTGATCAAGACTCATGCTAAATAGAATCAATGGAAGATGCAATAAGTATAAAAAACCATAGGCAGCGAGTAAATTGCTTGTTACTACATAGTCAGAAGCCGCTCATTAGCATGCCCAACAACAACGGTCTGAGCAGCCAATGCCGCGCAGGACATTCAGCCAGATTGACGTATTCGACAGAATTGTTTGCATGGGAAGTCCAGCTTCAAGAAGATGGAATAGCTCTTGCCTATCAACTGCCAGGCTTCTACCAGTCTAGATCAGGGTAATTATTCACCAGCCGTAGCGGATTCCTCCTCAGGCCCCGCCACGTTTTTCGCACACGACGTCTTTCCCGTAACTGGCACCGTACTGCATGATACAAGCGCTGCCAAAAACGTTAACATTGCCAGGAGCATCATCCAACATCGGCGATACGTGTGACGTGCCCGAACGGTGTAAAGGAAATATCCCAACGACGCTGCAGGGCCATCCGCTTAACTATCTTGAAGATCAGCCGCTTGATGCGGCTATCGACCCACGACACATTCAGTCCATAATGATGAATGCCAATAGTCTGCGGCGTGATGTCGCTATACATCAGTTGCATGGCATTACGCGGGTTGCTACGATCGTACGGATTGAAAGGGTAAAAGGTAACCGGTTCAAGTTGCGTGCTGCTCCCGCCGAGATCGAGTTCCACCGCTTTCTTCAGCACCACGGGCGAAGTAGCGAATAGGCGCTGTGCAATCAGCTCGTGCAAAATCAGGATGCGGGCCGTCGCCATCACGCGATTGCCTGCTTCGCAGGCCAAAAATCCCGTACCGTAGCCCTGGCCCACCTCCTTGAACGTTTCGCGGGCCATCAGGCAACCATTCAAACCCAGCAGCGAATCGAGCGACGCGATCAACTCCAGGTCCGTATCAAGGTAGATGCCACCCTGCTTGAACAGCACATCGAAACGCACCCAGTCGGCAACGAAAGCCCACTTCTTTTGAATAATCGCCTCCCGACAATAATCATTGTCGATATCGGCATTATCCTCATTCCATAATTTCAACTCATATTCTGGACAATATTTCTTCCAGGATTCGATACAGCGGCGATGCAAGGTACTCATTTCGCCACGGCCAAACCAGCAGTAATGAATAATTTTGGGGATCATTTATTTCTCAAGGCAATTTTTCGCAGCAAGACGATTATGACAGCGGCAACGAATATGACATGGACAAGGAAGGCAAATACAGCGCCAAACAATCCAAAATACACGGTCAGCAGCCACAATTCCAGCAAATACAATGCATTTGTCGCCACAGAAATGATCGTCGTTTGCCGCATTTTCCCGAGCGCCCAGTAAAACGAATGCGTGGTCACGAAAGTACCTGCGATGACTGCGGTCAAAAGAACGACGCTAAATTCCGGCAAATAATCTTGCAGCACGGGGAAAAGTCTCGGCATCCAGAAGAATTGACTCACATAACACAGGATGCCGGCCACGGATGTCACGCCAAACAACATCTTCATCGTCTTGATCCACAAGCTAAATGCCCCCCTCAAATCGCCAGCATTAACGAGTTCGGCAAACTCAGGAATCGAAGTGGAATAGAACGGCGCTGTGGCCAAATTCACCAGGGAATAGATGCGCTTTAGAATACTGAATACTCCGAGGCTGGCCCCGGGTAAGGCGAAACCAATGATGATACGATCCAGTTGCACCACAGGCAGATCGCAGATTGCCTGCAAGGTACTCCACTTGCCCGCTTCCATCAGGCGCCCCTGATGCATCTCAGCCGCCGGCAGTGCTCCTTCGATCCCGCAGTTGCTGCGGAAAATCAGGAAGAACAGGATCAGGCAACGAAACACTTCCGGCACCGTATACGCCAGGATCATGCTCGATAAGGTGGGGTGATAGTGCGACACGGCAAACAGCACAATCAGCTTGAACAGATTGGTCAGAAAACCGGCATACATCAGCACATTGTATTGATTGACCAGTCTGAAATAGGCATTGTGCGTGCCGATCACGGGAAAGACTGCAGCCAGGGACAGCAACAACAAATTGAATCCGGAAAAATCCGCAACTTGCGGCAATGTCGAGATGGCCAAGCCGCAGGCCACCAGCACCACAACCACCATCGCCAGCAGTTCATAGCGCGCGCTTTTGATGACAGCGCTGCGCAGGGTTCCGGCCTCGATCTTGTGGCCCGGCAATGCTATCAGCATGCCTTGCCAATACTGGAAGCCACAGATGGTAAATACCGTCAAGGCAATCGACTGCACCAGCACCAGATGGCCATACGCCTCCACGCCCGCAATAGCCAGCATCACCGGTATGGTAAGCACACTCACCCCTGCGCCTACCACATTCAGAAAAAACATCATCGAGCTATTTTTTACCAGTTTGCCAAACGCCGTGTTTGCTGTACTCATCTAAGTAACTACTCCGCGTAAATACTTGTCTATATCAGGCGGCGTATCGGCGGGCTTTTCCACGGCGTTCGCAGGCTGCTCAAAACGGACAAACTGCACGATGCAACCCAGGCAGAAATAGCACAGCAATTGTATTGGAGGTTCGTCTATCAAGGTGCGGTTATACACCAGCGTACTCATGAATAGCATCAACATGATGGTACTCGTGTCCGCCATTGCCAGGCGCTCTGGGCTCTCGCTGCTACGCGCCACATAACGAATGCCCAGGCGAATGCCGAGCACAAAAATGGCTAAGTATGCCAAAGTTCCAAGTATCCCGACGTCCCACAGCAGCGTCGCCATACCGGTGGAGCCAATCTGCAGGAGGCGGTAACGGGCCGCGACTACGCCGCGGCCAACGGTCGAGCTGACCGCGCTGGCGCCAGGTCCAGAGCCAATCAGGCGCTCTTGAATGGTCAGTGCGGGATCGTTGTACCAAAACGCCAGTGTTGCACCACGGCTGACTTCACCGGTGACGTAATTGATATTATTGGGGTCGACCACATAGGCGCCCAAGGTATTCACCTTGTCTTCGGTCGTTTCAGTCTTGGTGCCCTCGCCCCAATACAAGGCGTGATAGGTCATGAAGATGCCCGAACTGATCACCGACATCAGCGCCGCAAAAACAATGAACGCCATGACGTTTTTCATGACCCTGCGCCGCAATACCCAGAAGACACCCAAAGGCAACCACAGGAAAACCGCCTTGACCTCTCCCAGCAGGATGATCGCCAGGCCAATCACAAATACGAAAACCACCTGCCACAGGGGGCTGATACCACGTACCCAGCGCGCCAGCATATACAGCATGGCGGCGACCGTAAATAGAACCAGTATCGGACTCATATTCTCGCCAAAGGAACCGACTACGCTATCCCAGCCCAGGCTGCTTATCATGAAGAAGTGCTGATATACGACCAGCGGAAGCTGCATAAATGTAATTACAACCACCATCGACCACAAGAACAGCAAGCGTTTGTCGGACCATTCGAACCAGTACATGGCAAACAGCACGCCAAACATTGGCAAGCAGAAACGCAGGGTGGAAATCAACTGTCCAGTGGTGGCGTGACCGAGGAAAATACTGAAGGCATAAAATGCCAAATATATCCACACGGCGACAATGACGCGCGTCGCGCCTTGGGAGTGTGCGGCCAGACGATCGTTCGCCAAGCGGTTCGACAGGCTCTTCTCGAGAATGGCGCGGGCAAAAAACAGGGCGCTCAGCCCGCTGGCCATCCATGTCGCCAAACGCATCTCGAAAAAAAACTGCACAGTCCCTGCGATGAAAAACACAGCGAAGAAAAGGATGGGCATCAATTTCTTCGTGCTCACAAGAAGCAGGATAGGTACGAAGATCAGCGCCCCGGTCAGTACGACGGTCAGCTGTATCTCCCCAAGCGCGATGACCATGCCAAGCACGAGCGCCGTCGCCAATCCTCCAAGAATGAGCAGGAAGGCGCTCAGGCCAGGCATGCCCTGTTTGGCTTTGCCTGGCCTGGCACGTACGGCTTGCACAGGGGCCGCGTTCAAGCGCAGTTTCTGGGAAAAAAAACTCATATATATTCCATGCACGGCGTGGACGCCGGGCTCAATAAGGTGAAACGCTGTCAGAGCACCGGCTACAGCGAGGTGCCAGCAAAGTGCTGGCGCAAGTTCGCCGGCATGGCCTGCAGTAACTGATCAACAAACGCCTGCTGCAAACGATAACCGTCTTCTGTATCGCCGCCGATACTCGATACCCGCATCAGAGTCGCGTCGGGAATCAGGCCCCGCACGGCATACGCCAACTTGACCTTCTTGACTTCCCACAAACTGGGCACGGCCTTGTCGCCAACGACGACCCAATACGTAATTGGCTCAATACGGTTATTCAGTGTGGCCACCATGCGGGACGCGGCAATCGCACCTGCCTTGGTAGGCAACGATATCTGGGTAGTCTCGCCTACCGCAAAACCCTGTCCGCCATAGCAGCCCTCCGGGAAATGCACGGACAGATTGTCACGTTGGTCGGTGCCATAGGCGATCGACAGCATGATGCGCTCACCTTGCTGGTTCACATAGGTGCGCGACAAGGTTTCGGCATAAATTTTATTGAGTTCTTCGAGCGTGGTGGGGTTGACCACGGCAGCGACCTGGCTCATATCTTCCTGCCAATCGCCGAACTTGGCCGGAATCGCCGTACTGAGGATGACTCGCGCACGCGTATCGGCCAGGCGCACCGTAGGCGTGACCGCCTTGGTACACAAGGCGCCGACCAGCATCATGCCCGCCATGGACCAACTGATCATCGTACTTTTTTTCATGCAGCCACCTTTCGGGCATGCCACAACCGCGCCAGCCATTGCAGCAAGGAGTCCAGGCTCAGTATCAACACCAGCGCGCTAATGAACAGTACCATCCCCGCAAAACCATGCAGGAAACCCTGTCCTGCGGCATCGCCGAAATAGTAAGTGACCAACGTCAATGTGACCACGCGCATCACGTTTGCGGTAAAGGAAATGGGAATAATCAGGATCGCCAGGCCTATGTTGCGGATGGCCGAGGTATGACGCACCAGATTCAGATAGAACAGGCCAAGCGCTTCCAGCGTCAGCAACGTTTGCAGACCGGCGCAAGCGTCAGCGACCAGAAGCTGGTATTGGCCGATCTGCAGAATCACGCCAGTGCGTGCAATCGGATAGCCGAACCAGAACAGGATATGCTCACACACGTACGAGACAGCCATCTTCATCGGCAAGGTCAGCGTACTGACGACCGAGCTTGGCAGCGGAATCATGAACAACATGAAGAAGAACGGAAACCAGGCCACGCGCAGCGCCTCTATGCCCAGCTTGAGCACCACGATGGCAGCCGTGAGCATGACAAATGAGCCAATCTCGAAGGCGAGAATCTGCTGGGAGCGGCCGGCAATATAAATCAAGAGCGCGGCGACGAAAAGCAGCCAGCCAAACAGTGGCGCACGGTTAAATTGAGCAACGGCCAATATCCGTTCGCGCTGGCGCCAGATGAGCCAGAACGCGAGCAGCAGAATAATGGGACCGTGCGCCTGTTCCTCGGTCATCCAAATGCCGGTAAACAAGGTGTAAAACGATGGCACATACAGCACTGCGAATCCAACCACTATAGGCAGCCATTCCAGCAGCAAATCGCGGCCTGGCAGGCTACCCACCAGCTTAGGTCGAGTGCCAGTATTCATCAGAAGTCCACCAATACCGAGCCGATTACTTGCGCGCCGCTATGCAGCATCTGTTCGGTCATGGCATTGATGTCGGCGACAGGCGTGTGATTCTTGCGTGCCACCAGCATTACGCCTCCGGTGCGTGCGGCCAGGGCCAGCGCATCAGAACCGAGCGAGAATGCCGCCGAGTCATACAGCACGACGTCATACGTCGCTTCGAGCTCGGCGCGCAAGGTGGAAAATGCCGGGCGGCTCAACAGTTCCTGCGGATTCGGCGGCAAGGTGCCCGCGCCCAGCACGGACAAGTCGACAAACGATTCAATGCGCGTGATCACATCGCGTTTGGCTCGACCGGCCAGGATGTCCGACAAGCCCTGGCGTCCTTCCATGCCGAAAATCTCGTGCTGGCTGGGATTGCGCAGGTTTGCATCGACCAGCAAAGTTTGTTCGCCCAACTGGGAAAATACCACGGCCAGGTTGGCAGCAAACAAGCTGGTTCCGTCACCATCATTGACACCGACCACCACCAGGGATTTTCGACCCAGCGCCATCCAGCGCAACATCAGCTGGCTGCGGATGGCGCGCAAGGTTTCCACCTGCGGGCTGAAAGGCTGGTAGGCAGCGATCAGCTTGTCGGAATACTTGCCCTCGCCCTGCTGCAGATAGGGATAGTCAAACTGGCGCGCCAGGACTTGCTGGATATCCGCCTCAGTCACCAGCCCCAGACGCTGGGCGGCCTCGCCAAAGCGTATGCCCAACTCTTTTTGCATGCGCAGGACACGTTCGGCACTTTCAGGCGTGATCTTGCCCAAGGAAAGCAAGAGTGCACCGATGCTTGAGTCGGCAGTCCGCGGCGTCGCAGATACTAGCGGTTGCAATACTGGATTCATATTATCCCCAATACTTAATTACTTAATTAAAACGCAAACTACGCGGCAACAACGATTTAAATCGATTCAGGCGCGGACGTGTCGGCGCACTCCAGTCGATCGAACCAAGCACAGGCAATTGCAACAATTCGCTCAGGTCAGCCTCCGAACGCACGCGGCGATCCAGCATTTCCGCCAGCAAGGAAAAGCCCACACCGAGCAAGCCGCCCAGGAACAGGGCCAACAGCGTATTCAACATGACTTTTGGGCCAGCAGGCTTAATCGGTGCAACGGCAGGGTTGAGCAAAAATATATCGGATTGTTCAGACTTGCCCTCGATACTGGTCTGCGAGAAGCGCTGCGAAGCGATATCGAAGGCGCGTTGGGCGCTTTCCACATCTTTCTGCATCACGCCCATTTCGTCACGGGTACGGTTCAATTCAAGCACCTTGTTTTTTTGTGCCGCCAACGCGGCGCGCACCGAGCCTTCGCGCTGCTGCATGATGCCGGCGTTCTTGCTGACCGAATTAGACGTCACGCGCGTGCTGTCAGCCAGTTCGCTGCGCATGCGTTCGACCTCGGCGCGCAGGCTTTCGTATTGTGGATGATTGCGTCCCAGTCGCTGCGCCATCTCGGCAAGCCTCGATTCAGCCGTTGCCAGGCTCAGTTTCAAGTTCTGGACCAGCGGGTTCGACGCGACATCGGGCGACTCAGAACCCGCATTGCCTTCGGCCATGCGCTGGCGCGACGACGCCTCCATCGCCAGGCCTTGGACAGCCACCAATTGAGCCGATAGATCGTTCAAGCGGTTCGATTCCACGTCGAGGCGGTTATCCACGCTGACAATACCGTGCTCTTGCTGGTACTTCGACAAGCGGCTTTGCGCCGCTTCCAGACTGTCGCGCAACAGTTTCGTTTGCTCATTGAAATACACGGCCACCTTTTTCAAGGGATCGACTTTCAGCTGAGTACTGGTTTTTTGGTACTCATCAGCAAAAGCGTTGGCGATGGCCGCGACAAACTGCGGGTCGTTGCCCTTGAAACTGATATCGACCACACTGCTTTCGCGCGACGGCACAATTTCCAGCTTGGACAGCAACAGATCCGCCAGCCAGTCACGCACTGTGCCCTTGCCTTCGGTGACCTCATTGAACTGGGCAATGACGGCGGGACTTTCCGCCAGCCGCAGCTGATCGACGACCTTCAGCGCCACGTTCTTGCTGCTGATAATGTCGATTTGCGTCGACATATAGCCCGGCAACAACTGCATAGGCAATGCCAGTCCGGTCACGGGATCGACGCCCTTGTAGCTAATCAACACGGACGCCGTACCCTTATAGGTCTTGGGCAGCATGAGGCTGACCACCACCGTCGCACCGACCGTGATGAGCAAAGTGAATAGCAAGATTCGTTTGCGGACAAACAAGACGAGCAAAAACTGGTGGAAATTCATGGTTAACTCTCATATCAGTAAAACAAAGCCAGTCAGGCCGGCGCGCCGGAACGATTCAGCTTAAAACAAACTTTCTTTGACATACACGACATCATCGACTTGAATGATGTCGTCATGCTTGGCATCGAGCACTTGCATGACGCCTGCAGCATCACGGCGCTTGATGCGCACGCCACGCTCAGTACCGCGTTGTGTCAAACCTCCGCCAACGGACAGGGCTTGCAACACCGTCATTGCGCGCTCCAGGCGGAATGCTCCCGGACGCTGCACTTCGCCATAAATATAAAAACGCGGCGCCCGTTCGACAAACAGGACATCGTTGCCAGCCAAGTCAAAGTCGCGCGCCAGATCGGCACTGCGCAGCATGTCGACGATGTCAACAGTCTCTTTGGTGGTGGTATCAGCGCGCTTGCGTATCAGGCTAACCACGTCTCCGGCTTCAGGACTTTGGCCGCCAGCCATGGCCAGAATATCGAGCAAGCTACGCTTGCCCTCAATCGGATAGCGACCAGGGCGATTTACCTGACCCAGCACAGACACTTGCTGGCTCTGCAATGCAGTCACAATGATATTAACTTGAGCCTTGCGTAAAAAACCGCCACTTTCGAGGGCCTGTCCAAGCTTTTTCTCTGCCGCAGCAACAGACAAGCCGCCCACACCAACTGCCCCTACCAAAGGAAAAGTAATGTTGCCGGCCTCGCTGACACGTGTTTCCAGGCCAAGATCAGGACTGCCATACACGGAAATCTTCAGCACATCACCAGCACCGAGCAATACCTCGGCGGCACCTGCCATACCAACGCTGCAAGCCATCAGTACAGCTGCCATCCACATTGCAAGTCGTTTCATGATTTGCTCTATCCTTTTAAAAACTCTGTTAAACCCCAAAATACCTGCCTGCACTTACTTCAAGCCAAGCCCGGCACGTGCATTAATCTCGCCATTGTCAGCCACCGGTGCCGGCGGGGCAGCAACGGGCGGTGCCGCCGCCGGCACAGAAACGGCTGCCGCCGATGCGGATGCGGATGCGGATGCGGACTTCTCGGTCTTGTTCAGGTATTCGATCTTGGCGCTAGCGCGCAAACGTTTCAGCTCGGCTTCCGCGGCATCCTTGTTCTTCTTATTGAAGAGGAACTGTTCGATCTGCCGCGTCGCTTGCGCCAGAACCACCGGACTCTCCTTGATATCGGCCAGGGAAATCAATAAGGTACGGTCACCTTCGCGAACGATGAACAACTGACCTGCCGGCATTGCCGCCAGCTTGGCACTCAATTCAGGCGCGAGATCGGCACTGGTACGCGACAGTTGCATACGGCCATACTTGACATGATTGGCGTCCAGCCATGCCGCCACTTCGTCCAGCGACTTCGCACGATCCATCGCCTTCTTCAGCTCATCATTCATGTCCGCCGAGGCGATAACCAGTTCACGCATATCAAACTGCTTGCGCTCGCTAAAGTACTGCGGATTCTTGTTAAAGTACTCCTCCACCTCGGCCGCTGTCGGCTTGACAATCACACCGATGCGTTTTTGCATATAGGCTTGGGCAATGATCAACGCCTTGGCACGCTCGACAGCTTGTACCACTTTGGGCTCACGGTCGATTTTGTCTTTAACGGCCTCATTTTGTAATAACTGGCGGTCGATCAATGACTCCAGCAATTGCTTGCTGGCGGTTTCCTGCTGAACTGCGGGTACATTGGCATGCTGCAACTCGTCATTCAGTTGCAATACCGTGATTTCCTCACCATTGACGCTTGCCAATGCCTGGCCGACCCTTTTTTCCTTGTCTCCACAGGCCGCCAATCCGACAGCGACCCAGAGGACCAACGCAACGCCCAACAATCGCGTATTGGCGATTGATCTGCGGAGTGTCAAACCAGAGTTGTGAAAATGATTCAAGATTACTCCTTCGATTTAGCTTCCAAAAACGCAATTAGTTACCACCAAGCAATCTCTGTCCAACATCGGAGCATTGCTTAAAACAAAACGCATCTTCAGAAATTAGTGGCCTGATGCAAACAATTATCAATATAATAAAATATCATACACAAAATACAAGGAAATGGGAAATTATTTGCTTAAAAATCTACGAAGAAGGTTTTAATACAACTGTTTCTGGTGTCGACTTGTCGAAAAAGCCCTCCCGAAGGGACCACTTCCCAAAGTGCAATATTTCTTAAGCAATAGCCTTCTGTGTACGCAATATGTCTTGCTCAGGCGCAGCTGATGCGCGGGTCGCCAGCAGTGGATGCAGGCAAGGAAGAGTCGGTACGAGATGCGAATGCATACCAAGCATAGGCACTAGGTCAGAGGCGGGGCTGCAGGCAATCCCGAGGATGACCTGTGTGCGCATATTTTATCGCGTATCGACTGAGCGAAAAACAAATCCTTCCCCTCCCACCTGCCTGTCAATGTGCATTATCGCGTTTCAGCACCACCTTCACGGTGCGCATGATGATCCATAAATCGAGCCATAACGACCAGCTACGCAAGTAATCGAGGTCAAAATGAATGCGTGCCTCCATCTTGTCCAAGGTCTCCGTCTCACCGCGCAAACCATTGACTTGCGCCCATCCGGTGATGCCAGGTTTGACTTTGTGGCGCAGCATGTAGCCTTTGATCAGCTTGCGGTACTGTTCGTTGTGCGCCACCGCATGCGGACGCGGCCCGACGATACTCATGCGCCCTTGCAGCACATTGATAAATTGCGGCAATTCGTCAAGCGAACTCTTGCGCAGAAAAGCGCCAATGGAGGTCAGGCGCTGGTCATTCCTGGTGGCCTGGACTACCTTGTCGCCATCCTCGCTAACGGTCATTGATCGAAATTTATAGACAATAATCTCCTCGCCATACAAGCCATAGCGGCGCTGGCGAAAAATCACGGGCCCCTTCGACGTCAGTTTGACGGCGATGGCGATGACCAGCATCACTGGCAGCAACATGATCTGGATCAATAAACCCAGCACGATATCGCTACTGCGCTTGACCATGCTGTTAAAGCCCGTGAACGGTGATTCGCGGATGGCGATCACAGGCATGCCGCCCACGTTGTCGAAACGCGCCTGCATCAGATCGAAAATGTAAATATCGGGCAAAAAGTACACGGAAGCCGTCGTATCTTCGAGCTCATCGAGCATCTTGCGGATGCGCGGCTGGGCCGAAATCGGCTGGCTGATGAATATCATCTTGATATTGTGTTCACGCACATAGGCGGCAATATCGCTCATTTTACCCAGCATGGGCTCGCGCATCCTCTCCGGCCAGCGGTCATCCGTGCGATCGTCGAAGAAGCCGCGCACGCTCATGAAGAGATTCGGATTGCGCTCGATGATGGTGGCAAACTTCAGGCTGGCGTCATTGGCACCGATGATGACCACCGAGCGCACTTCGCTGTCGCCGTCCGGACGCAGGCTGAATTTGCGCCCGGCCAGGTGCCCGGCCAGCAGCACGAAGGGCGTGAGGATGAACCAGGCAAGCACCACCTGCGTATCGAAGTGATAGGTGAGGCCCGTGGCCGAGCCGAGGAAGGTCAGAATGAGCGAGGTGATCGTCCAGGCCACCAGAATATCGCGCGCATAGGCCAACATGCGCCCGCTGCGCCAGGTACGGTAAGGATCGACGTGATGGAACACCGTCGACGCAATGAAGACGGCGAGTATCATCAACACCAGCGTATAGCCGGTAAATGGCGAACCCGACAGGACCGTCAGCAGATACAGCAGGCCCATGATAATCATTGGATCGAGGACGCGCTGAAAAAACGAGATCAGAGGTATATCATTGACAGTCATGTTGATCTTTAAAACTGTACGCTGCCATTGAAGGAAATACCCTTGGCCCGATAGCCGCCGCTATCGACGATGGCGGCGCCATCGCGCCGCTCGTGGAACAGGCGTACGCCAAGCTGGACTTTCGGATGTGGCGCATACGTGGCGCCAAGCGAGGCGGTGCGGGTGGTATCGCGGCCGTCGCCAGTCAGCACCAGGCCGCTGACGGCAGCGAAATCGCGCCGTTCCTGGCGCAGTTGCGCATCGATGCTCACCTTGGACGTCGCGGCCCAGGCGGCCGCCATACTGGCGCCCGTATTCAGGCTGCTCGTCACCAGCGAATTGTCGACCGAAGCGAATTCGCGCCAGACGACGCCCGTGAAATTGACCTTGCCCAAAGGCTTCCAGTACACGCTCAGCCGGCCATTCGTGCCGCTGGCATCGCGCCCGGACAGCAAGTTGTTGCGGTGGCGCACCCAGCCACCGAGGAACTCCACCTGCGTGATGTCGCTGAAATCCCAGAAGACATTGGCCTTGATTTCATCCTGGCGATAGCCGTTGCCGTACACATTGGCATCGAGCACACCGCGGTTCGGATACTTGCCATTCAGGTGACGCAACTGCAGGCCGATGCGGCTATTGCTGCGCGCCAGGTAGTCGATGCCAAATTCCGTCGCGTCTTCCGTCCAGTTGGAAAACGCCTGCGATGGCAAGTCATACAAGTAGCGCTCGCGCGACAGGCCGCCGCGCACGCGCCAGCTGGGGTGGAAACGCCAGGCGCCATTCACGTACTCGCGGCGCTGCGTGCGCAAATTGCGCAACGTGCTCTGGAAGTCGCTGAACGGCGTCAGGGTCTGCGAATAACTGGCGCCCACATTGCCTTCGAGGTGATTGGCGATGTGCCACTCCAGGTCCGCCAGGTAATCCTTGCCATCGTAGTCGAACTGGCTGAAGCGGTTGAAGCTGACCTTCGACCACTTGGCCTGGCCCGTCAGCACCTGGCGTCCGATGGGACGGTTGAACAGGAAGCCTGCCTGCAGCATCCTCGACGTATCCGAACGGGGCCCGGAAAAACCCGGCACATCGTCCGGCAAGCGCATCAGGTTGTCATCGTACGAGTAGGACGTGGCAACGAAAGGCTTGATGGTGTCGCTGATATCGGCCAGGGCGGTGCCACTGGCCAGGGTTCCGGCCAAGGTACCGACCAGAAGCAGCCTGACAGGCAGGCGGGAGCGGACCGTCAAGGCGGCGGGAACGGCTTTTTTACGCAAGGAATTCAACATGGATTTTGTCTTTGAAAGATCACACAGTTGATAGGCAATACTACCAGTAAATCCAGTGCCCACCAGAAATAATCCAGAGCCCCAGCACGCCGTTCGTCACGCCATGCGCGAGGACAGGCGACCACAGGGACTGGCTACGCATGTACAACAAACTATATGCCGCACCGGCCACCATGCCGGCCAGCCATAAATTATGTTCAAAGCCAAACAGCAGCACGCTGATGGCGAAGGCCTTGGCGCTGGCCACGCGCGGATCGGCCCGCAAAAAATCCGGCTTGTCGATCCAGCGCAGCAGGAAGGAGCGCCAGAACAGCTCTTCCATCACGGGCACCACCAGCGCCGCGCCGGCAATCCGCAGCAGCACCAGGCTCCACTCTATGCGGCCATCGGTGCGGGGATCGAAGCCGTCGGGGCTGCCAATGCGCATCCAGCTTGCGTCGAGATTGATCCAGAGCAAAAAAACAACAAGACCCGTTACCAGCGCCCCGAGAATGGCACGCGCGCCCAACGGCGTCCACATCAATTCCGTGTAACTGCGGCGCCAGTACAACAACATGCCCAGCACGACGCCGATCTTGACGGCATACAGCCAGCGCAACTCTTGCGCGGCAACACCCAGGCGACCGAGCATGTCGGCAATGAAAATGAAGGAGAGATAGGCCAGGAATGGCGCTACCCGGGGCAAGGCGGCGCGGTCAAACATATTGCCGCGCATCGGAGGAGGAGCCACGCGCCGGACGCAGTGGTCCGGAGCGCGTGTTTTTCATGACAAACATGCATTCCCCGATGTAATAAATATAATTATATAATTATATCAAGCGGGACTGTTGCCGTGGCAAATATCCTAGCTAAATTACAACAGGTTATGCAAAAAAGCATCAACCGTTGGCGCGTGCCTCGATTTGCTCCCATTTTTCCAACGCTTCCAGCAGTTCGCCTTCGATCTCGGCCACGCGCGCGTTCAGGCGCTTGCCTTCGGCCGGCGTCTTCTTGTAGAAGTCCGGATGCGACAATTCGGCGGCCAGCACCGATTGCTCGTCTTCCAGCTTGGCGATCAGCTTCGGCAACTCTTCCAGCTCGCGCTGTTCCTTGTAGCTGAGCTTTTTCTGCTTGGCGGCCGGTGTGGCTGCCTCGGCCTTTACGGGCGGCTTGCTGGCTGGCGCCGTGGCGATCGGCAAGGTGCGCACGCGCTCCCAGTCCGTGTAGCCGCCGACGAATTCGCGCCACTTGCCCTCGCCTTCGGCGACGATCACTTGCGTGACCACGTTGTCGAGGAAGGTGCGGTCATGGCTGACCAGGAAGACGGTGCCCGTATATTCTTCCAGCAACTCTTCCAGCAATTCCAGGGTATCGATATCCAAGTCATTGGTCGGCTCATCGAGCACCAGCACGTTGGCCGGCTTGGCGAACAAACGCGCCAGCAGCAAACGGTTGCGTTCGCCGCCGGACAGCGACTTGACGGGCGAACGGGCGCGTTCCGGCGCAAACAGGAAGTCGTTCAGGTACGTCATCACGTGGCGGCGCTGGCCATTGATCTCGACCCAGTCGCTACCCGGCGCGATGGTTTCCATCAAGTTAGCCTCTTCGTTCAGCTGCGTGCGCATCTGGTCAAAATACGCCACTTGCAGCTTGGTGCCCAGGCGGATGGTGCCCGTGTCAGACTCTTCCTGGCCCAGGATCATCTTCAGCAAGGTGGTCTTGCCAGCGCCATTGGCGCCGATCAGGCCGACTTTATCGCCGCGCAAGATGGTGGCACTGAAATCCTTGACGATGACCTTGTCGCCATAGATCTTCGAGACGTTTTCCAGGTCCGCCACGATCTTGCCCGAGCGTTCGCCGGCCGACACGTCCAGTTTCACTTGTCCCTGCTGGTCGCGGCGCGCATTGCGCGTCAGGCGCAGCGCTTCCAGGCGGCGCACGCGGCCTTCGTCACGCACGCGGCGCGCCTTGACACCCTTGCGTATCCACACTTCTTCCTGCGCCAGGAACTTGTCGAACTTGGCGTTTTCCACCTCTTCAATTTCCAGCTGCTCCGCCTTGCGGGTCTGGTAAGCCGTGAAGTTGCCCGGATACGACAGCAAACGGCCGCGGTCGAGCTCGATGATGCGCGTAGCGACGTTGTCGAGGAAGGAGCGGTCATGGGTAATGAACAGTACGCTACCCTTGAAGTCGCGCAGCAAGCCTTCCAGCCACAGGATGGAGCTGAAGTCCAGATGGTTGGTGGGCTCATCGAGCAGCAACACATCGGGCGCCGACACCAGCGCGCGCGCCAGCGCCACGCGCTTTTGCATCCCGCCAGACAGGGTCTTCATCAGCATGTCGCCCGTCAGGTTCAGACGGTCGAGCACGGTTTCCACCTTGTTCGGCAAGCTCCACGCATCGGCCGCATCGAGTTTCACCTGGATGTCGTGCATGCGTTCCATCAGTTCGTCGTCGTTGCCTTGGCCAAACTGGCCCGTCAGCGCATCGTATTCCTTCAGCCACGCCTGCGATTCGCCCATGCCGGAGGCGACGGCGTCGAACACGGACATGTCCGGATCGAATTGAGGTTCCTGCTCCACATAGGCGATCTTGATGCCTTGTTGCATCACCAACAAACCGTCATCGAGCTTGAACTTGCCCGAAATAACCTTTAACAGCGACGATTTACCCGTGCCGTTGCGGCCAATCAAGCCGACCCGCTCCGTGGTTTCCAGTGAAAATTCCGCGTGATCGAGCAGCGCGACGTGACCGAACGCAAGTTGCGCCGATGAAAGAGAAATGACAGCCATAATGAGTAAGAGTGCTCGGGCGCCGTTCCCTGCCCACCGCGTGGTGTGCAAAACAGCCGCCGATTAGATGAATGAAGCACGCATTGTACCGATAACTCGGACTTCAATCGCCATCGACCAGTAACTTTCGCCCGCAGGGACTCGGGCCGCCGACGCGCGCTGCGTGGAATGTGGTGTCGCCAGCAGGAATCGAACCTGCATTTAAGTCTTAGGAGGACCTTGTACTATCCATTGTACGATGGCGACACGCGCAGCGGCATTATACAGGCTAGTGCCGGCCATTAACAGTCCGGCAAGCGGGCGTGTGCGTGGCAACAGCGCATCAGTGCCCTGCCACCTGGCGCAATGGTGCTGGCAAACCGGGCAATGCCGAAGGCAGCAAGGGCAGGATTTGCTGAGCCGCCAGCTTGTGCGCCACCGGGTTCCAGTGGCCGTCCATTGGCAGGAAATCCATGCGCTCGCGCTGCTGCTCCCAATGTCGCGCGAATACAGGCTGCATGTCCACCACCTGATAGCCGTGTCGCACTGCACTCTGGATAAAAAATGCGCGATCGCCCGCTTTCCAGTTAGGCACCGCCTTCTGCGGCGTGTACAGCATGTTCCGGTCAGCATCGACCACGAAGATAAAGCGGGTATCGCCCGCGCCGCCCAGCGCGCGCAATTGCGTCATGTAGTACTCGAGCGCGGCAGCACGGCGTGCATCAGGTGCGCCGGTGGCCGCCTCCTGCGCCGCGGCAGGGGGGCTGCGGTGCAACTGACTCATCAACCAGTCAGGAAATTTCAAGTTGTAATAGATATAGCGGCCCAGAGCCGAATAGGCGACCAGCCGCTTGGCCTTGGACTCGACATAGGGAACATGCACCAACTGGATATTGCTCCCTTCGCTGACAAACATGCTATGGCCCCGCTGCACTGGCGCCAGGATGTCCAGCATGTCCATCGGCTCGACAAACATCACTACCGTGCGCGGATGCAACTGCGCACGCGTATAACGCAACACTTCCAGCGCATCGGCAAACCCATTGCCCGAGGCGGAAGCTGCATACACGCCACCGCCCAGGGCCTGACTCAGCTGGCCTTGCAGGGTTTCCGGATAATCCAGCATCAAGCTTTCAATAAAACTGTCGCCGATGACAAGAACGGCAGCATCATCCTTGAAATCGGGGGAGTTGCTAAAGCCCTGCCGATTCGTCTTGCCATGCCGGGCATTCGCCAGGGCCCAACCATGCGAATACACGTATTGCTGCTGCGGCAGATAACGGGCATACGGACGCTGCTCACTGCTCTGCTCCATGCGCATCCCGGATACCACCGGCATGCATTGCAGGAACGCTTCCAACGCCAGTGCCGTAACCAGCACACCCAGGCCTATCGCAAATATGGAGCGCATATTATTCATCAGAAATTAAAATACAAGAATTCAGAAATGCCACGCGTCTCGCTAATGGCCAGCAAGAGCAGGCAAAGCATCAACATGCCCCCGAGCAAGATGTTGCCCCGGCCACTGTCCAGTCGCTGCTCCGCCGACAGGCGCAAGCCTCGCCCCAGCAGCTCATACACATTCGGCATGCAGAAAACGATGGCGGCACAGACGCCAAGCCACCACAGGCAGGAACTCAGTTGCATGATGCGGTTCACACCCAGCATGCTTTCCTGCATGGCGGGCGTCAGCGTGCCGCCGCACATGGCCTGCAGTACGTCCAGTGCCACATCGATGGAAGTCGCGCGAAAAAACACCCAGGCCAGTACCACAGCAAAAAACGTCGCCAATGCGCCGCCGGCGCGTACCGCCAGGTTGCTGCGCTCGCCCAGCAGATGGCGCAACGCATGGTTGACGATCAGATACATGCCGTGCAAGCCACCCCATACCACGAAGGTCCAGTTGGCGCCGTGCCACAGTCCGCCCAGCAGCATCGTGATCAGGAGGTTGCGGTAACGCAAGAACCCGCCCTTGCGGTTCCCGCCCAGGGGGATATACAGATAATCGCGCAGGAAATTGGACAGCGTGATGTGCCACCTGCGCCAGAAATCGATGATCGAGGTGGCCTTGTATGGCGAGAAAAAGTTAATGGGCAAGATAATGCCGAACATATAGGACAGGCCATAGGCCATGTCGCAGTACGCCGAGAAGTCAAAATACAGCTGGAAGGTATATGCCAGTGCACCGGCCCAGGCCTCCAGCATGCTCAAATGGGCGTGATGGAGGTCGAAGATGGGAGCGACGTAGCGCGCGATGCCATCGGCCAGAATGACTTTCTTGAACAAGCCTATCGTGAAGAATGTCAGGCCGACGATCAGGCGCCCGCGGCTGAAAACATGCGATTCTGCCTGCACGAACTGCGGCATCATCTCCTTATGATGCAGGATAGGACCGGCGATCAGGTGAGGAAAGTAGGTGACGAACAAACCATAGCTTTCCGGCTGATAGTCCTTGACTTTGCCGGCGTGGCAATCGACCAGGTAGGCGATTTGAGTGAAGGTGAAAAACGAGATACCAATGGGCAAGGTAATGCCCAAGGGTTGGAATGGCGCCCCTGTCAAGGTGGCAACAATGCTGATCACAAAATCAATATACTTGAAAAATACCAGCAGCAGCAAATTGAAGGCGAGTCCGGCCCACAGCCAGCGCTTTGCCTCGCGCTTGTGGCCCGTCTCCTGACGTTTCGAGACAACTCGGCCAATGGTGAAGTTGCAGCAGATTGACAGCAGCAGCAGCGGCAGGTAGGCGACGTCCCAGTAACTATAGAATGCAAGCGAGGCCAGCAACAGGAAAATAATGGATAAGCGCAGTGAATATTTTGACAGGAGAAAGTATCCCAGCAACGCCAACGGCAAGAACACCAGAAAGAACGGAAATGAATTAAATAACACAGTGCGATTCCATAAAGTTGCTTGTACGTAACGCTTTAGCGATCAGCAATGGCAAGTCTATGCTTTTCACGCCGATATTTGTTTATTATTCTTTTTGTCATCATGACGAGACGGGCTCTTGCCCGCACGACCTGCCAGCATGCGCAGCACGGCCGCGACCATGCGCGCCGTCGCCGCCAGCCATTCCTGCGCACCATTTCTCGCCACACTGGGGATACCGTAAAAGCGTCCTGCCTTACTTGACAAGCGGCACCACGCTCAATTTCCTGTGCCGCACGGCGCCTGCACCGACAAGCAACAAGCCGACCAGCAACAGCTGCAACATCGCCGGTTCGGGCACGGCACTGATGGAAAATATCTGGATGGCACCAAAGGTCACATCGTAGCCCTTCCAGATGGAGCCATCGAGCAGACTGACGCCAGTCGATGGCTGTCCCAGATAATTGTAGGTATAAAGCAAAGAGCTGCCGCCGTTCGTCAGATCCCGCGGAACATACAAATCATGCCCGTAGCCGAAGGTGGGGCCGTAGTCGGCATTGTTGTACGTTTGATCTTTGCCGATCCCATCGCCATTGAAATACTGTTTCAATTGCGGAAGCATGACACCGCTTGTCAAGTTGAACAGGAAGGCCGTGCGGGAACTATCGTCCATCGTCACATGCATGCCATCGGTGGAACTCCAGCTTTGCGGATTATAACCACCCACGAGCCAGGTCTTCCCAGAGCTGTTAGTTGCCTCCATGACAGAAAAAGTGCGCCCCTTGGCATCGGACGCCTTGTGAAAATCCAGCGAAGTATCACCGGCGGCCTTGGTATAAATATTCGACAAAGACAACTGGCCTTCACCGAGCCAATTTTCCAGTTGCGTTTGGTAAGCGGGAGTGAGTAATGACGTACCGGAATCGGCCTGGGCACCCAGACACACACAGCACATCGACAACACTGCACATCTTGCTGCTCTGAATTTGTTCTGCATCTTGCACCTCAATTATCAATATTGTAAAACGACGCATCACTTATAATTACTAATATAGCACGATAGATGGTATTTTTATATTTATAATTTAGATATCAAAACGCAATATTTCTTGAGGGAAATTTAAACAGGCAGCACCGCCGTCACCTCGATTTCCACACGTGCGCGATCCTCGATCAGGCCCGCGACCTGCACCGCCGTCATGGACGGGTAGTGCTTGCCGATAATTTCGCGATAGGCCACGCCGATTTGCGGGTACGCCGCCACATATTCTTTCTTGTCGAGCACATACCAGTTCATGCGCACAATGTGCTCGGGCAAGGCGCCCGCCTCGGCCAGCACGGCGACAATATTCTGCAGCGCCTGGCGCACCTGCCCCGCGAAGTCGTCCGTGTGAAACTGGCCCTGTGCATCCCAGCCTATCATGCCGCTGACATACACCGTGCGCCCGCTGGCAGCCACGCCGTTCGCATAGCCGCGCGGCCTGGCCCATCCCGGTGGTTGCAGCACTTGCATCTTGCTCTCCTCGTTATTCATGCGGTTCATGCCGTTCATGCGTTGGCCGCCTCGCGCAGCATTTCGCGTGCGATGATCAATTGCTGCACTTCGCTGGCGCCCTCGTAGATGCGCAAGGCGCGAATTTCGCGGTACAGGCACTCGACCGGGTGCCCGCTGACCACGCCCATGCCGCCGAACATCTGCACGGCCGCGTCGATTACCTGCTGCGCCGTCTCCGTGGCCGTCAGCTTGGCCATGGCCGCTTCCTTCGTCACCTTGCGGCCCTGGTCGCGCTGCCAGGCGGCGCGGTAGGTGAGCAGCGCGGCCGCGTCGATACCGGTGGCCATCTGCGCCAGCTTGGCCTGCGTCAGCTGGAAGTCGGCCAGGGTCTGGCCGAACATCTGACGCGCCATGGCGTGGCGCAGCGCTTCATCGAAGGCGCGCCGCGCAAAGCCCAGGGCGGCGGCGGCCACCGAGGTGCGGAACACGTCGAGCGTGGCCATGGCCACCTTGAAGCCCTGCCCCGCCTCGCCCAAGCGCTGCGACACGGGCACGCGGCAGTTGACGAAGCGCAGGCGCGCCAGCGGATGGGGCGCGATGACGGCGATGCGCTCGGCGATTTCCAGGCCGGGATTGTCGGCGTCGACGATGAAGGCGCTGATGCCGCGCGCGCCCGGCGCCTCGCCCGTGCGGGCAAACACCACGTAAAAGTCGGCGATTCCGCCGTTCGAAATCCACGTCTTTTCGCCGTCGAGCACATACGCGTCGCCGTCGCGGCGCGCCGCGCACGCCATGGCCGCCACGTCGGAGCCGGCCTGCGGCTCGGACAGGGCAAAGGCGGCGATGCGCTTGCCGCTGGCCACGTCGGGCAAATAGCGCGCCTTGTTCTGCGCGCTGCCGAAGAGGCCAATGGCACCTGAACCAAGTCCCTGCATGGCAAAGGCGAAATCGGCCAGGCCATTGTGGCGCGCCAGGGTTTCGCGGATCAGGCAAATGGCGCGCGTGTCGATCTTGCCATCGATGCCTGTGGCATGCGCGAGCCAGCCGCCCTGTCCAAGTTGCGCCACCAGCGCGCGGCAAGCCGCATCGACATCGGCGCCGTGCGCGCCATCCAGGTGCAGCACCGCCCACGCATCGAGCTCGGACTCAAGCGCGGCATGGCGCGCCTCGAAAAACGGCCAGTCCAGGTAAGAGGTGTCGCGTATATTGTTCATCTTCTCAATCGCCCTCGAACTGGGGTTTTTCCTTCGCCACGAAGGCGTGATAGGCGCGGTGAAAATCGTTGGTGGCCATGCAAATCGCTTGCGCCTGCGCTTCCGCCTCGATGGCTTCGTCGACACCCATGTTCCACTCCTGCTGCAGCATTTTTTTCGTCATGCCGTGCGCGAAGGTGGGGCCGCTGGCCAGGCCAGCGGCGAACAGCTGCGCCGCCTCGTTCAGCTCTTCCGGCTCGACCAGGCGGTTGAGCCACCCCCAGCGCTCCGCCTCCACACCAGGCAGGGAGCGGCCCGTGTACAGCAGTTCGGCGGCGCGGCCCTGGCCGATCACGCGCGGCAGCAAGGCGCAGGCGCCCATATCGCAGCCGGCCAGGCCCACGCGGGTAAACAGGAAAGCCGTCTTGCTGCGCGCCGTGCCGAGGCGGATATCGGAAGCCAGCGCCAGCATGGCACCGGCGCCCGCACAAATTCCGTCTATGGCGGCAATGATGGGCTGCGGGCAGGCGCGCATGGCTTTCACCACGTCGCCCGTCATGCGCGTAAACGCCAGCAAGCCGGGCATGTCAAGCTGCGTCAGGGGGCCGATGATGTCGTGCACATCGCCACCCGAGCAGAAATTGCCGCCGCTGCCCGTGATCACCACGGCCTTGACGTCGTCCGCATGCGCCAGCGCGCGAAACAGCTCGCGCAATTCCGCATACGAATCGAAGGTCAGCGGATTCTTGCGCTCGGGCCGGTGCAGGGTCAAGGTGGCCACGCCTGCGTCGACGGAAAACAGGAAATGCCGCGCGGCGTAATGGCCCAAGCTGGCGCGGTTGCCTGGCAGGTCTTGCGGCTGGCCGGGTAGATGGCGCATGGTCAGTCCTTTATGGAAATGTCATTGAGCTGCTGTTTCATCTGTGACAGCAGGTCGATTAATTGGGTTTTGTCGTCCGGCGTCACGCCCTGCAGCAGTTCGGCGATCCAGCCTTCGTGCACCCTGGCCATTTCGTCGAAGGCGCGCCGGCCGGCCGGCGTCAGCTTGACGCTGTACGAGCGGCGGTCCTTCGGATCGACCACGCGCACCACCAGTTTTTCCTGCGCCAGCTGGTCGGTGATGCCCGTGATATTGCCACCCGTGACCATCATGCGCTTGGACAGTTCACCCATGCGCAAGCCATCGGGAAAGCGCTCGAGCTGCGCCATCAAATCAAAGCGGGGCAAGGTGATGCCGAAGCTGGCGCGCAAGCGCGTGCGGACCTCGTTTTCGATTCTCACGGTGCACGAGAGCATGCGCAGCCACAGCTTGAGCGACTGGTGGTGGTCCTGCGTCAGGCGGCTGGCAAGGTCCAGCACCGGTTCAGCCTGCGGGAGGTCGCGTTCATTGTCCATTTTATCCATTGTCTACATAACTTCACCGCCGGCGACGGCGATCGATTGTCCATTCATGGCAGCCGACGCGGGCAGGCATAACCAGGCCACCGCATCGGCCACTTCGCGCGCCTGCACCAGACGCTGTTGCGGATTGGCTGCTGCCAGTTCCGCGCGCGCCGCGTCTTCGCCGCGCCCCGTCTTGCGCACGATATTCTGCACGGCCTGCGCCACCATCTCCGTTTCCGTGTAACCGGGGCAAACGGCGTTGACGGTGATGCCGCGCGGCGCCACTTCCAGCGCCAGCGCGCGCGTCAGGCCGATCACGCCATGCTTGGCGGCGACATAGGCGCTGACGTAACGGTAGCCCTTCAGGCCCGCCGTCGACGCCACGTTGACGATGCGCCCCCAGCCCGCCTCCAGCATGCCCGGCATGGCGGCCTGGCAGCAGTGGAACACGCCCGTCAGGTTCACGGCCAGCATCTGCTGCCAGATGGTGGCGTCCGTCTTGCCGAACGGCGCCGCATGCGCCTGCCCCGCGTTATTGATCAATATATCGATGCGGCCGAAATGCGCGGCGGCCTGCGCGAAGCCCGCCTGCACGGATGCTTCCACGCTCACGTCGAGCACGCAGATGGCCACCCTGCCCGCGTGACCCGCCTCTTCCAGCTGCATGCGTGCGCGCGCCAGCCGCGTGCCATCGCGCCCGGCCAGAGTGACCCTTGCGCCCGCGTCCAGCAAGGCGCCCGCGCAAGCCAGGCCAATGCCGCTGCCGGCGCCCGTCACCAGCGCGTGCTTTTCTGACAACGGGTCCATCAATGCGTGCTTGCTCATGTCATCCTTCCAGCAGCCGCGCGGCCACCTGTTGCGGGGTGAGGCCCGTATTGGCGGCGGCCAGCTGGCGCTCGCGCTGCAGATTGCGTTCCAGCTGTTGCTGGCCCGGCCGGTACTGTTTCGGCCAAGTTGCACCGGCGCCACTGTAGCCGATGCGCGCCATTTCCGTCAGGGTCCAGGCCGGGTTGGCCAGGTGCGGCCGGCCCACGGCGCACAGGTCGGCGCGCCCGGCGGCGATGATGCTGTTGGCGTGGTCCGCCTCGAAGATGGAGCCGACGGCCATGCTGGCGATGCCCGCCTCATTGCGCACACGGTCGGCGAACGGCGCCTGAAACATGCGCCCATACACGGGTTGTTCGAGTTTGCTGACCTGGCCCGAGGAACAGTCGATCAGGTCGGCGCCAGCCTGCTTGAACAGGCGCGCAATGAGCACCGCATCGTCGGGCGTGATGCCGCCTTCGACCCAGTCGTGGGCCGAGATGCGCACGCTCATGGGTTTATCCTGTGGCCAGGCGGCGCGCATGGCGCGAAACACGCGCAGCGGATAGCGGCAGCGGTTTTCCAGGCTGCCGCCATACTCGTCCGTGCGGCGGTTGGTCAGCGGCGAGATAAAACTCGACAGCAGATAACCATGCGCGCAATGCAGTTCCAGCCAGTCAAAGCCGGCGACGGCCGCGGCCAGCGTGGCGCGCACGAAGTCCTGTTCGATACGCGCCAAATCGCTTTCCGTGGCCGCGCGGGCCACCTGCGACACGCCGGCCAGGTACTGCTGTTCCGAGGCAGCCAGCAGCGGCCAGTTATCTTCCTTCAAAGGCAGGTCGATGCCGTCCCACATGGGCCGCGTCGAGCCTTTCGGCCCCGCGTGGCCCAGTTGCAGGGCGATCTTCGCATCGCTGTTCGCATGCACGAAATCGACGATGCGCCGCCAGGCTTGCGTATGCGCTTCGCTGTACATGCCGGGGCAGGCGGGCGTGATGCGCGCGTCGGCCGACACACACGTCATCTCGGCAAACACGAGACCAGCGCCGCCCATGGCGCGCGCGCCCAGGTGCATCAGATGGTAGTCGCCTGCCACGCCATCGACGGCGCTGTACTGCGCCATCGGCGAGACGGCGATGCGGTTTTTCAGCAGCACGCCGCGCAGCCGGAAAGGCGTCAGCATGGGAGGCATGGCTTCGTCCGGCAGCGTCGCACCGGCCTGCTCGCCCGCGCGCCGCGCCAGCCACAATTCATAGTCGGCCACATACGCGGGATCGCGCAGTCGCAGGTTTTCATGCGAGATGCGCTGGCTGCGCGTGAGCATGGAATAGGCGAACTGCGGCGCTTCCATGGCGCTGTAGCGCTCGACGTTTTCAAACCATTCCATGGAATTGCGCGCCGCGCTCTGGATTTTCAGCACCTCGATGGCGCGCAGCTGCTGGTAGGCGGCCAGCGCGGTATCAGTACCAGCAGCGCCATCCGCATGCTGGCCGAAGCAGCGCGCCAGCTCGATGGCGTCTTCCAGCGCCAGCTTGGTGCCCGAACCGATCGAGTAATGCGCCGTGTGGGCCGCGTCGCCCATCAGCACGACGGGCACGCCATCGTGCCGATGCACCCATTGCCGGCAAACGATGCGCGGGAAAGTGATCCACTGCGCCGAGCCGCGCAAGTGCGGCGAATTGCTCAGCAAACCGTGACCATCGAGTTCCTCGGCGAACAGCGCTGCACAAAAGGCGATGCCCTCTTCCTGGCTCATGGCGTCCAACCCCGCCGCGCGCCACACGTGTTCCGGCGTTTCGACGATGAAGGTCGAGGTATCGCCATCATATTGATAGATATGCGCCTGGAACCAGCCGTATGGCGTCTGGCGGAAGGCAAACGTGAAGGCCTCGAATTTCTTGCGCGTGCCCAGCCAGACGAAGCGGCAATGGCGCTGGTCGATCTCGGGCTGGTAGCTGGCCGCATAGCGCGTGCGGATGCGGCTGTTCAAGCCGTCGCTGGCGATCACCAGGTCGGCGCCGTACTGGCGCGCGATGGCCTGGTCGTCCTGCACGTCCGTCTCGAATACCAGCTGCACGCCGAGTTCCTCGCAGCGCGCCTGCAGGATATTGAGCAGGCGCTTGCGGCCGATGCCGCAAAAGCCATGGCCGCCAGAGCGCACGGTCTCGCCCTTGAAGTGGATCTCGATATCGTCCCAGTGATTGAACGCCTGCAGGATGGTGCGCGCCGTCGGCTCGTCCGCATTGGCCAGGTTGCCCAGGGTCTGGTCGGAAAATACCACGCCCCAGCCAAACGTGTCGTACGGGCGGTTGCGCTCGATGACGGTGATGCGGTGCTCCGGGTTCTGCTTTTTCATGAGCAGGCTGAAATACAGGCCGGCGGGGCCGCCGCCGATGCAGACAATATTCATGGGGTGTCCGTGCGAAGTTTGAAGCGCTGCAGCTTGCCCGTTTCCGTGCGCGGCAGGGAAGGCAGAAAACGGATGGCGCGCGGATATTTATACGGGGCGATCTGCTGGCGCACGAAGTCCTGTAGTTCGGCTGCCAGCGCGTCGCTGGCATGGCAGCCATCCTTCAGCACCACGTGCGCCTCGACGATCTGGCCACGCTCGGCATCGGCGCGCCCCACCACGCCGCATTCGGCCACGGCCGGATGGCGCAGCAGCGCCTCTTCCACCTCCGGGCCGGCGATGTTGTAGCCGGCCGAGACGATCATGTCGTCGCTGCGCGAGCGGTAATAGAAATAGCCGTCGCCATCCATCTCGAAGGTGTCGCCCGTCAGATTCCAGCCGTTCTGCACATACTCACGCTGGCGCGGGTCGGACAGGTAGCGGCAACCGGTGGGGCCTTTTACGGCCAGGCGGCCCGTCACGCCGGGCGGCTGCGGCACGCCCGCATCGTCGACGATACACGCCTGGTAGCCGGGAATGGCCTTGCCGATGGCGCCGCGGCGGATGCCTTCGCCCGTGGCGGAAATGAAGATGTGCAGCATCTCGGTGGCGCCGATACCGTCCGTCATGGCCAGGCCCGTCGCCGCCTGCCAGGCGTCGCGCGTGGCCAGCGGCAGCGCCTCGCCGGCCGACACGCACAAGCGCAGGCTGCGCAAATCGTGCCGCGCGACCAGCGGCGCCATCTGGCGGTAAAAGGTGGGTGCCGTGAAGCAGATCGTGGCGTGATAGGCGCCGATGGCGCGCAGCAGGGCCTCGGGCGTGAGTTTTTCCAGCAGCACGGCGCAAGCGCCAAAGCGCAGGGGGAACAGCAGCAAGCCGCCAAGGCCGAAGGTGAAGGCCAGCGGTGGCGTGCCGATGAAGATGTCGTCGGCGCGCACCTGCAGCATGGAGCGGGGAAAGCAGTCGCAAATGGCCAGCAGGTCGCGGTGCATGTGCATGGTGCCTTTGGGGACGCCCGTCGTACCCGAAGTAAAACTGATCAGGCAGACGTCGTCGGCCGCCGTGTCGCATGCGGAAAATGGCTCACCATACGCCTCCATGCGCCGTTCCAGTTCGGCGCCATCGGCGCCAAAACACAGCATCGGCGGGCATTTCGGCACGCCATCGAGTTCCGCGCGCAAGCCCTGCGCGCACAGCACGGCGTTCACTTGCGCCTTGGCCAGGATGGTGGACAGTTCGCGCGCGCGCAGCAGCGGCATGGTGGGCACGGCGATGCAGCCGGCCTTCAGCACGGCCAGCAGGCAGGCAGCCATCATGGGGGTGTTCGCGCCGCGCAGCAGCACGCGGTTGCCGGGGATCAGGCGCAGGTCGCTGCGCAGCACGTGGGCGATACGGTCGACTTGCCGCGCCAGCTGTGCGTAAGTCCAGCGCTGGCCGTCGGCAAGGATGGCGATGCGGCCGCCGCCACCGTTGGCCACGGCCGCATCGAGCAGCGCGGCGACGCAATTGAGACGCGGCGGATATTGCAGCTCGGGCAAATCCAGGCACAGCTGCGGCCAGAGTGCGCGCGGCGGCAGGTGCGCGCGCGCAAAGTCGTCCTGGGGAGATGCGGTGCTGGGCGAAGGGTCGCTGCTCATGCTCATCCTGGCTGGTGACGGGCGCGTGCACAAGGCCCGGAAGTAGATACTTTAAACCTAAAGTATTTTTCCAGCAAGCAGAAAACAGCAGATTCAGTCGGCGCCGTCGCACTGCCGCGCCAGGCGCGCCTGCTGCGCCACGCTGCGCGCCAGCACGGTCAGCACCGCCTGCATCTGGTCGCCGTCGAGCACCGCCGACCGCAACAGTGCGCTCATGCCAGCTTCCGCACCATGCAAACCGAGGGTGCGGCAACCGAGGTGCAGCCGTTCCAGCTGCTGGCGCGCTTGCGCCGGCTCGCCGCGCGCCAGCAAGGCGTCGACCTGCTCGCTGGCGGCGCCGACCTGCCCCTGGAAACCTGTCAGATAGGCCTGCAGGCGTTCGCCGTCGATGCCGAGGCGCTGCAAGGTGTCGCGCGGCGCCTCGGCCGGCAAGGCCGAGACGTCGAAGCAGGCGTCGATATGCTGGCGCACCTGCTCCGGCTGAAAGGGTTTGACGATATAGCCGGCAGCACCGGCCTGCACGGCGTCACGTACCGTATCGTGGTCATTGGCCGACGATACCAGCACCAGCGGCATGGCATCGAGCGCGCTGTCGGAGCGGATTTTCTGCAGCAGCTCCATGCCGGACAGGCGCGGCATGCGCAAGTCGCAAAAGCACAGCGAGGGGCGCAAGCCGCCTTCGAGCTGCTCCCACGCCGCCGCGCCATCTTCGGCTTCCACGATATCGTGCACGCCGCAGCTGTCGATCAAATGCATCAATACCATGCGCGACACGACATCATCGTCAACCACCAGTACTTTCATTGCTTTCTCCATTGCCGGCAGCGTCAGGGGCCTGGCCGTATTCTACCCAGTTTCGCCGCGCCCTCCATGGCCAGCATTGCCTATTTTACATTTCTTTGCCCGAAACGGCTATCAGCGCCAACAGTGCGCGCAATTGCGGCAAATGCAAGGCCACCTGCGTCCAGCGTCCGCCGTCCGCCGCCTCTTCCATTTCCGTGCACAGCATGTGCAGCTGCGTTTCATCCAGATAGGCGGCGCTGCCCTTCAAGCCATGCAGCAGGCGTCCGGCGTTGTCCCTGTCCTGCGTCGCCAGGGCAGCGTCGAGTTCACGCAGACGCCCCTCCAGGTCGGCGACGAAGGCGACGCGGATGCGCCGTTGCAGTTCGCCGCTGCGGATGGATGGGGACGGCGCCGCGACAGGAACTGCCGGCGCGATGCCGAACAGGGCATCGAGTTCGGCCTGCCCCCGCGCGGCGCCGCGCAGCGCGCTCGACGGCATGCGCGGCAACATGAAGCCGCGCTGCAACTGGCGTTCGATGGCGCGCGCCAGCAAGCCATGCAGCGCCGCCTCGTCCACTGGTTTACTGAGGAAATCATCCATGCCAACGCCAAGATAGCGGCTGCGGTCTTCTTCGCTGGCATTCGCCGTCAGGGCCACGATCATCAGTTCCTGGTCGCGCACGGGCTGGTCAGGCCAGCCGCCCACGCGGATCAATCGCGTCGCCGTGGCGCCGTCCATCTCCGGCATGCGCCCGTCCATCAGGATCAGGTCATAGCGCGTATGTACGCAGGCCGCCACCGCCAGCACGCCGTTGGCGACCACGTCGACACGGTGCCCCAGTTCTTCGAGCATGACGCGGATGATGATCTGGTTGGTGGGGAAGTCTTCCGCGCACAGCACGCGCAACTGGTGGCTGTGCGGCGCCAGCGCCACCTGCGGCACCAGCGGCGGCGCCACGCCATCGGCCAGCGGCAAGGTGAAGGCAAATGTGCTGCCCTGCCCCGGCGTACTGGCCACCTCGATCTCGCCCTGCATCAGTTCGACCAACTGGCGGCAGATCGCCAGGCCCAGCCCCGTGCCACCGTAGCGCCGCGTGGTGCTGGCGTCGGCCTGCTCGAACTTCTGGAACAGGCGCGCCATGGCGTCCGCATCGATGCCGATGCCGCTGTCGCTGACGGTAAAGCGGATCAGGTTGACACGGTGCCCGTCGCTGCCGCTAGCCACGCCGGCCCGCTCGACGCATACGCTGACGCCGCCGCGCTGGGTGAACTTGAAGGCGTTGCCGACCAGGTTGACCAGCACCTGGCGCAAACGGGTCGGGTCGCCCACCACGAAGGGCGGCAGGTCGGGCGCGAAATCGATGGCAAAACCGATGCTGCGCGCGGCCGCCTGCTCCTCGAACAGGCTGACGACCGTCTCGATCGCCGCACCGAGCGCGAAATCGATGTTTTCGATACTCAGCTTGCCTGCCTCGATCTTGGAAAAGTCGAGCAAGTCATTGATGATCACCAGCAGCGACTGGGCATTGGCCTGGCCCCGCAAAATTTGCTCGCGCGTGGCGTCGTGCAGCTGCTCGTCGCGCAGGGCAAAGCCCAGCATGCCGATCACGCCGGCCAGCGGTGTGCGCATCTCGTGGCTCATGTTGGCCAAAAATTCCGACTTCTGGCGCGTCGCGTCCTCGGCCTTTCGCTTGGCCTGGCGCAGGCTTTCCTCGTTTTTCGTCAGGCTGCTGTTGACTTGCGCCAGCTTTTCCGACTGGGCCAGCACTTCGATTTCCTTGCTCTGCAACTCGGCCGTGCGTTCGCTGACCTGCTTTTCCAGCTCGTTCTGCTGGCGCCGCAGCGCGCGCATGCGCTGGCGGTAAGCGCCATACACGGCGCCCAGCAGCAGCGCCGCCATCAGGGTGCGGAACCACCAGGTTTTCCAGAACGGCGGCAGAATCGTGATGGCCAAGGTGGCGCCGCTCTCATTCCACACGCCGTCCTTGTTGGACGCCTTGACGCGAAACACATAATTGCCCGCATCGAGGTTGGTGTAGGTGGCAAAGCGCCGCCCCGCATCCGTCATGACCCAGTCCTGGTCGAAGCCTTCGAGCCGGTAGGCGAACATGTTGCGCTGGGGTGCCGCAAAATGCAGGGCCGCAAATTCCAGCGAAAAGACGCTTTCGCGGCTGGTCAGCACCAGCTTGCGCGTGTGGTCGATCGCTTTCCTGAGCACGTGCGCGAACTCGCCGCGGCCGATGGCCACCGGCTTGTTGAATATCTGCAGTTCCGTGATGGCCACCAGCGGCGGCACGCGGTTGTCGTGGATATCCTGCGGCACGAACGCCGTCATGCCGTTAAAACCGCCGAAATACATGGTCCCGTCCGCCGCGCGCAGGGCCGCGCCATCGAAGTACGAGCCTTCCACCGTGCCATCGGCGCTGTCGTAGTTGCGGAACAGGCCACTGCGCATGTCGAGCCGCGTGATGCCGCTGTTCGTGCTCAGCCACAGCTGCTCGTTATCGTCGCCCAGGATGCTGGCGACGGCATCGTCGGCCATGCCATCCTTGCGCACGAAGCGCCGGAAGCGGATCTCGCCCTTCGCATCGATGTCCATGCGGTTCAGGCCATTGGCCGTGCCCACCCACAGCACGCCGCGCTTGTCCTCGTGCAGGAAGTGCACCTCGTCGTGGCTCAGGCTATGCGGGTTTTGCGGATCATGGCGGAAATGCCGGAAGTGGCCGCTGGCACGGTCCAGCAAATCGAGGCCGTGGAAAGAGCCTATCCACAGCCGCCCCTTGCCGTCTTCCAGCACGGGCCGCACCATGTTGTCGGACAGGCTATTCGGATTGGCCGGATCGTGGCGGTAGGTGGTAAAGCGTTTGCTAACGGGGTCGAAGCGGTGCACACCGCCGCGCGTCGAGACCCACAGCATGCCGCTGCGATCGCTCACGACATTGCGGATGGTATCGCTGTTCGGGTCGCCGGCGGCAAAGCGCATGGTAATAAAACGCCCGAGTGCGGGATCGAAGCGGTGCAAGCCCGTCGAGCCGCCCACCCACAGAGTGCCATCTGGCGCCTTGTACAGGGTGGTGACCTGCTCGTCGCGCGACATGCCGGGCGAACTGCGCAGGTCGAACACGCGCGAGCTGCCGTCGCGCGTATCGTACAGTTTCAGGCCGCCCTTGGTGGCCAGCCACAGCTTGCCGTTGCCCGCATCGGCCACGGCGCGCACTTTCTTGTCCGCCAGCGCGCCCACATCGCCGGGCGCCCGCGCCATGCGCGAAAAGCCGCCGCTGCCCAGGTCGACCCGGCTCACGCCGTTGTACCAGGAGCCGACCCAGAAGGTGCCCGCGCGGTCGCGGTACAGCGCCGACAGCTGATTGTCGGCGACGCTGAATTTGTCGCCCGTCTGGTGGCGATACTGCAGGAAGGTATCGCTCTCGGGCAGCCAGCGGAACAGGCCATCGGCGTTGCTGCCCAGCCAGACGGTGGCGTCGATATCCTGGTACAGGCTGGCGATGCGGATGGCGGAAAAGCCCTGTTTTTCATTCAGGCGCAGGCGTGCCTGCGGTGCCTGCCCGGCGCCGCCCAGGCGCCAGCGCTCGGCGCCGGCCATGGTGCCGATCCACAAATTCTGCTGGCGGTCCACCAGCAGCGACTGGATCACGTTGTACTTCGAACCGGGCTCCGTGTCGACGGCGAAATGCTCGAAGCGGTCACTGCCCGGCGCCAGCATGTCCAGGCCCGTGACGGTGCCTATCCACAGGCGCTGTTGCGCGTCCAGCACCAGCGCCTTGATTTCATTGTCGCCCAGGCTGTGCGGATTGCCTTCTTCATGGTGCCAGGTACGGAAGGCGCCCGTGGCGGGGTCGAAATGCTGCAAGCCGTCCGAGGTGGCGATCCAGAAGCCGCGCGCGCCATCGTCAAGAATAGCGTGGATATGCCGGTTGCCGTTGCCGCGCTTGCTCTTTTCGGCCGGCACGTAGTGTACGAAGGTCTGGCTGGCGGCATCGAAGCGGTCCAGGCCGTTGTCGGTGCCCACCCACAGCTGACCCTGGCTATCGACATGCAGCTTGCCGACCCAGTTGTCGGCCAGGCTGGTCTTGTCGCCCTCGATATTCTTGTAGACGACCATGCGGTAGCCATCGTAACGGCTCAGGCCAGACTGGCTGCCGAACCACATATAGCCCTGCCGGTCCTGGGCGATGGCCAGCACCGATTCCTGCGCCAGGCCCTGTTCGACGCTGAGCTGCTCGAAACGCAGGGTGGGCGCAGGCGCCGCTGCTGCCGGGCCGCCCGGCAGCAGCAAAGACAACAGCAATACCACTTCGCAAGCACGTCGAAATACCAGCACAATCGTCCTGTCAAAAAAAACGCGAAAACTCCGGCTACTGTTCCGGGGGCCGTCTCAAGAACCAAAAAACGCCAGTACATCGTCCTTGCGGGCCTGCGTATCGCGCTGTCCAAGACGGATCAGCTCATTAGTATACGTCGATTCGAACAATAAATACGATGCCAATGCCGCGCCGCGCGCTTCGGCCGCGCCGATCCCCGACAACATGGTGCGGATGGGACGGGGCAAACTGCCGATATGCCGGCTGGCGATGGCGTCGAGCCGTTCGGACGGCGCGATGACCAGCAACTCCACCGGTTTCAATGCCGTCTTGCCCAGCAATTCAGGCGGCAGCATCGACAAGGTGAGGTTGATGCGGTTCAGGCGCTCGATGTCGACAGCCAGGCCATCGAGGAAGATCGACGACAGCGCGTGGCCGGCGATCTGCGCCAGGCTGGGGTAGCGCGCCGCTTCGGACGCGGCGGGCGCCGGTTCCGTCATGCGCCCCGCGCCCACTACCAGCACCTTGTTCGCACCCAGGTGAATGGCCGGGGAAATCGGCGCCAGCTGGCGCATCGATCCATCGCCGCAGTACTCGCGCTGGCCGCCCACATACAGGGGCACGGCGGGGAAAATAAAAGGGATGGCGGCCGAGGCGAGCAAGTGCTCCACGCCGATCTGGTCTTGCAAGGCCAGGCGCTGCGTGCGCACCCAGGGCGCGATCTCGGCCCCCGTCTGGTAAAACGTCATGTGGCGGCTACCCGAATACGACGACGCCGTCACGGCCAGCGCATGCAGCAAACCGTCGGCCAGCGCCGCGTCCAGGCGAGGCAGGTCGAGCATGCGGTGCAGCAGGCTGACCAGCGGAGTATTGTCGAGCAGGGAATTGGGCGGCGAGGCATGCCACTGGCGCAGCAACCAGCCGAACGACAGCAGCGACAGCCAGCGCGCGCCCGAACGGATCACGCCCAGCGAATCGGCGCGGTAGACTTGCTCGACTTCGATGTGCTGCCACACGTCGAGCAGCTTTTGCACGCCCTCGCCAAAATTATCGGCCCGGCAGGCCAGCGCCGTGGCGTTGATGGCGCCGGCCGAGGTGCCGCAAATGATGTCGAAGGGGTTGCGCGCAGGCGCCCAGCCCGCTTCCCACAGTATCGCCGAAATCGCCTGCAGCACGCCCACCTGGTAGGCGGCACGGGCGCCCCCTCCCGTGAGTATCAAGCCTGTTTTATTTTGTATCCCCATGCCGGCAGATTAGCAGGGTCTTGATGCTTTGTGGAAAAGTTTGGAAGGCAGACGCCAGTTCCTGCAGGTATATTGTTTGCATCACGGCGCCGGACAAAACCGTAGCGAGCGGAAGGGAGAGGCGGCTAAGAAGCGCAACCGTACTCTAGTACGGTGAGCATCGCAGGCCGCCTATACCGACGCGCAGTAGGTTTGGTCCGGTGCCCCTAATCACCTCTGACCATGCCTTCACGCCGCGGATCGGCCCCGCCAAACCAGAAATCCTTGCCATGCGCATTCAGGCGCATGATGCCCTGCAGGCCGGAATTCTGTTCGATGACGCGCACCTCGTGGCCCATGGCTTGCAGCGCCTCGACTTGCGCGGTCGGCGCGCGGCCCTTTTCCAGCTCGGTCGGGCCGTTGCGGCTGCCGAAGTTCGGCAGGTTGATGGCTTGCTGCACGTTCAGGCCCCAGTCCATGGTGCCGACCAGCACCTTGGCGACATAATTGATGATGGACGAGCCACCGGGCGATCCCGTCGCCAGCACCAGCTTGTGCGTGCCCTTTTCAAACACCAGCGTGGGCGACATGGCGCTGCGCGGACGCTTGCCAGCCTGTACGCGGTTGGCGATAGGGCCATCGGCATCGCGCGAATCGAATGAGAAATCCGTCAGCTGGTTATTCAGCAAAAAGCCGTCGACCATCTGGCGCGAACCGAACGCGTCTTCCACGCTGGTGGTCATCGACAGGCCGCCCCCAAAAGCGTCCACCGCCACCAGGTGCGAGGTCGACGGGCGCTGCAAGGCGTTGTCCGTACCCCACGCCACCTGCATGCCGGGTGGCGTGCCGGGCAAGGCACGGCCCATGGATTTCTCGCCGATCAGGGAGGCGCGCTGCGCCAGATAGGTTTTATCGAGCATCGAGGCGATGCCATTGCCCGGCAGCGGCACGAAGTCCGTGTCGGCCACGTAGCGGCTGCGGTCCGCGTAAGCCAGGCGCCCCGCTTCCGAGAACAGGTGGATGGCCTGCGCATCGAGCACGCCGTCGAAGGGCGCATACGGGCCGATATCCTTCACTTCCAGCATGCCCAGCATCTGCGCGATGGCGATGCCGCCCGACGATGGCGGCGGCATGCCGCACACGGTCCAGGCCTTGTAGTCGCTGCAGACAGGCTCGCGCACCTTGGCCCGGTAGCCGGCGATATCGACCGCCGTCAGCTTGCCCGGATTGGTGGGGTGCGACGCCACCTTGGCGGCGATGTCGCGCGCGATGCGGCCCTGGTAAAAAGAGTCGGCGCCGCCGCGGGCGATCTCGCGCAGGGTGCGCGCCAGCTGCGGGTTTTTCAGCACATGGCCGACAGGCCAGGCCTTGCCCTCTTGGTCATAGAAATACGCAGCGGCAACGGGGTCGCGCTTCAGCGCCTGGTCCCAGTTTAATAGGCCGTTGAGACGCTGGCTGACGGGAAAGCCGCCGTGCGCCAGGCGGATGGCGGGGGCGAACAGGGTCGCCCACGGCAGCTTGCCATGCTCCTTGTGCGCCAGTTCCAGCATGCGCAGCACGCCCGGCGCGCCCACGGAACGCCCGCCTACCACGCCGGTGACGCGCGAGACGGGACTGCCGTCGGCATTCTGGAACAGGTGTTCGTCAGCAGCGGCGGGCGCCGTTTCGCGCCCGTCGAAGGCTTGCACGCCCTTGGCCGTAGAGTACAGCAGGAAGGCGCCGCCGCCGATGCCCGACGACTGCGGTTCGACCAGGGTCAGCACCAGCTGCGTGGCGATGGCCGCGTCGATGGCGCTGCCGCCTTTTTTCAGCATCTGGTAGCCGGCATCGGCGGCCAGCGGATTGGCGGCGGCCACCATGAATTTCTGCGCCGCCCAGCCCGATTTTTCCGCATACGCGGTGGCGATCTCCGGCGCCTTTTGCGGCAATTCGGCAAAGGAAGGATAGGCAGCCAGGGCTCCCAGCAAGGTCAGGCTCAGCGCCAGCGGCTTCAATGTGATCATGGATTCTCCAATAAAAAAAGGGCGCACAGCCGAGCAAGGCTGTACGCCCCATACGGGGGTATCCTACATCAAATGCCCGTCAGGGCACTGCGCTCGTAAGAGTGCCTGGCAATGTACAGGGCTAGGCGCGTGGCCGAAGACAGTACGAATAGTACGGCAAGGCCATGCAACAACGCCCTGGGCATTGCCCAGGTACTCTTATTTTGGTTGCATGCGGATGGCGCCGTCCAGGCGGATAGTTTCGCCATTGAGCATGACGTTTTCCACGATGGCTTTCACCAGTTGCGCGTATTCGCCGGGCTTGCCCAGGCGCGATGGGAACGGCACCATCTTGCCCAACGCGTCCTGCACTTCGGCCGGCATGCCCAGCAGCATCGGCGTCTCGAAAATGCCGGGCGCCACCGTCATGACACGGATGCCGTTGCGCGACAGGTCGCGCGCCATCGGCAGGGTCAGTCCCACCACGGCCGCCTTCGACGACGCATATGCGGCCTGGCCGATCTGGCCATCGTAGGCCGCCACGGAAGCCGTGTTGATGATGATGCCGCGCTCGCCTTCAGTGGTCGCTTCCTGCTTGGCCATGGCATCGGCCGCCAGACGGCACATATTGAAGGTGCCCACCAGGTTGATGTTGACGACTTTCTGGAACAGGGCCAGCGGATGCGGGCCATCCTTGCCCACGGTTTTCACGGCCGGCGCCACGCCGGCGCAGTTGACCAGGCCGCGCAGGGTACCGAGTTTGGTCGCCGCCGCCACCACGGCCATGCCATCTTCTTCCGACGTGACATCGCACTGCACGAACACACCGTTCAATTCAGCGGCCAAAGCCTGGCCCGCCTCCGTCTGCACGTCGGCCAGCACGACCTTGCCGCCAGCGGCCGTCAGCATGCGCGCCGTGGCTGCGCCCAAACCCGATGCGCCGCCCGTGATGATGAATACATTGTCCTGAATCTGCATGAAATCTCCTGAGTGATAAGGGCCGTGTTCCCGGCGCCCGATGGTTGCATGGTGCATGATGCCATCATTACGTTTACGTAAACGTAATGTCGGCGACAATTGTAGCCATTTTTGCGCTCACCGAGCAAAAACTTGCAGCCTGGCGTATGGAAGGATTAAAAACACTGGATGAAAGCGCCGTTGCGATGGCAGATGCGGCCGTTGGCATCGAGCGTGGCGTTGCCCGCGCCGTTGTAGCGCGCGCCTGCCGCATCGCGGCAACCGCCTGTGTCGCAGGCACCGATGGGCTGCGGCGCACCGGGCATGGGCACGGCCGGGCTGGGCGGCAAAGGCGCGATGGGTATGATCGGTGGCGCAGGCTGTCCCGGCATGCGACCGATCACCTGCGCCACGGAACGGCGCGGCTGCACGGGCGGCGCCGGGCGGCAAGGTTCCACCGCCAGCTTGCCGCTGTCGCGCGGGTCGAGCTGGCATACAGGCAAGTCATCAAGCGCCGCCGGCTCCTGGGCGCCGGCATGGCCGCCTGCGAGCAGCATGGCGCAGGCCAGCGCCGGTATGGTTTTTATCATCGTCTTCATGCCACCTCCCCAAGCATCGATCTTACCGCTTTCATGATTGGCACACACGGCGCCAGATGCCATGCACATGCTGCAACGGTGTTTTATTTCCTTTCAGCACTTTCCTTCTTGCCAGCATGGCATTACAATAAGAACGATTCTTATTCTCATTAGCGGAATTCGAGCGCAGTTTATTCTCTTTTCATTCATTTATACCCGAGCCACCCGGAAGGCAGCCAGGAAATAACAACATCCGGAAAGTTCACCATGACCAAGCGTAGTCCCGCCTTCGCCTCCCCCGTTTCCACTCCCGCCCGCGCCATGCATTCCGCCGCCCTGCTCCTGCCGTGCCTGCTGTCGCTGGCCGTCAGCAGCGCCTGGGCCGAAGGCACTGTGGCCGCCGATCCCACCATGAACACGGTGGTCGTCACCGCTTCCGGCACGGCCATCGATATCAAGGATGCGCCGGCCAGCATCAGCGTCATTACGCGCGAGGAAATCGAGCGCCAGCCGGTGTATGACCTCAACACCTTGTTGCGCCGCATCCCCGGCGTGACGGGCGGCACCGGCCCCGAAGGCGAAGCGTCGAAGATCAAGCTGCGCGGCTTGCCCGACAAATACACCCTGATCCTGGTCGATGGCAAGCGCGTGGGCAGCTCGGCCGACACGGCTTACCGCCCAGACCTGGGCCGCCAGGACTTGAACTGGATCTCGCCCGACATGATCGAGCGTATCGAAGTGGTGCGTGGCCCCATGTCCTCGCTATACGGCTCGGACGCCATGGGCGGCGTGATCAACATCATCACGCGCAAGGTGCCGGGCAAGTGGAACGGCTCGGCCACAGCCAACTACACGCAGCCGCAGGACAGCGACCGCGGCACGGCGCACCAGCTGGGCGTGAACCTGGCAGGCCCCCTGTCGGACACGGTCGGCATGCGCCTGGGCGTGAGCCAGACGCGCCAGAATCCCGATGAAAAATACGACAAAGCGGGCGGCATCGGCGGCGAACGCAACCAGACTGTCTCGGGCCAGCTGACCTGGGCGCTGGGCAAGAAACAGAACCTGTCGCTGGACGCCAGCTATGGCAGGCAGGAAGCCAGCGATTCGAGCACACGCGATGCGGACGGCGAGCCGCTGGTCCCCAGCTGGGGCGCCAACAAGCTGATACGCAAGAGCGTCAGCCTCGGCTACGAAGGCCGCTGGGACTTCGGCAAGACCACGGTCAACCTGTATCACAACGACTTCGACAACCAGGACGTCGGCACGGTGGCGAAATCCAAGGACAGCACACTCGATGCCAGCCTGGAAAAACGGCTCGGCTGGGGCGGCATCGAACAGATGCTGGTGATGGGCGGCCAGTGGAAGCACCAGGAACTGACGAACACGAACACCATCGGCACCGTGCCCACCGATTACCTGGGCAACCCCGTAAGCGGCGCCACCCTGTCCGGCACCACCTCGGCCCTGTTTGCGGAAGATCAGTTGTTCCTGCGCGAGGACTTGACGGCCACGGCCGGCCTGCGCCTCGATCACCACAGCAAGTTCGGCAACCATTACAGCCCGCGCCTGTACCTGGTGTACCACCCTGCCCCCGCCTGGACCATCAAGGGCGGCGTCTCGCAAGGCTTCCGCGCCCCGAGCCTGAAGGAAAACTCGCCGGCGGCAGCGACCAACTCGGCAGGACGCGGTTGCGGCAGCCTGAAACCGCTGGGCTACGTCAAAGGCACCTGTTACATGGCCGGCAATGCAGACTTGAAGCCGGAAACGAGCACGGCCGGCGAGATCGGCGTGGCGTGGGAACAGAATGGCTGGGACGTGGGCCTGACCTACTTCCACACGGATTTCAAGAACAAGATCGACTATGCGCCGCTGGGCTTTTACCAACAGCGCTGGTGGACCAAGATGACGAATATCCAGAAGGCGCGCACCAGCGGCCTGGAAGCGACGGCCACCATCCCGCTGACGAAAAACCTGAACTGGCGTAACAACGTGACCTACATGGCGGAAGCGAAAAACCTGACCACGGGCGCCAACCTGCTGTCGACGCCAAAACTGTCGTGGTACTCGGCGCTGGGCTGGCAGGTCAACGACCAGCTGTTCGGCGAAGTATCTGCCCAGTACACGGGCAAGGAACTCGATGCGGGCAAGCTGGCCGAAAAAGCCTACACCATCGTCGATACCGTCGTGTCGTACAAGGTCACGCCACAGTGGACCGTGCGCGGCGGCGTGCAAAACCTGTTCAAGAAGGGCCCGATGGCCGATGGACTGGTCGACTATTACGTGCCGGGACGGCGCATGTTCGTCGGCCTGACCTCGCGCTTCTGATGCAGCACAGCCCCGCAGCATGTGCCGCGGGGCTGCAGGGAGTGCCTGGCCTTACTGGGCCGGCAAGACCTGCACCGGTGTGGCCGGCGCCAGGATGGCCGGTGCGGGCGCGTGGATGGGCGCCGGGGCCTTGACGGCCAGCCAGCCCGTAGCCGGCAGCAGCGGCACCAGCAGCAGTGCCACGATGTTGATGATCTTGATCAAGGGATTCACTGCCGGGCCGGCCGTATCCTTGTACGGGTCGCCCACCGTATCGCCCGTGACGGCGGCCTTGTGCGCGTCGGAACCCTTGCCGCCGAAATGCCCATCCTCGATGTATTTCTTCGCATTGTCCCAGGCACCGCCACCCGTGGTCATGGAGATGGCCACGAACAGGCCCGTGACGATGGTTCCCATCAAAAGACCACCGAGCGCCGCTGGCCCCAGCAGCATGCCCACGACAATGGGCACCACCACCGGCAGCAAGGAAGGTACGATCATTTCGCGGATGGCCGACGCCGTCAGCATGTCGACGGCCTTGTCGTACTCGGGCCGCGCCGTGCCTTCCATGATGCCCTTGATGTCGCGGAACTGGCGCCGGACCTCGACCACCACGGCACCGGCCGCGCGGCCCACCGCTTCCATTGCCATGGCGCCGAACAGGTAGGGAATCAGGCCGCCGATGAACAGGCCGACGATGACCATGGGGTTCGACAAATCAAAGGTGATGTGCTGGCCCACGGATTCGAGTGCATGCGTGTAGTCGGCAAACAGCACCAGCGCGGCCAGTCCGGCCGAGCCGATGGCATAGCCCTTGGTGACGGCCTTGGTGGTGTTGCCGACGGCGTCGAGCGGGTCGGTGATGGCGCGTACGGAATCGGGCAGGCCCGACATTTCCGCAATGCCGCCCGCGTTGTCCGTGATGGGACCATACGCGTCGAGCGCGACGATGATGCCCGCCATCGACAGCATGGCCGTGGCGGCGATGGCGATGCCGTACAGGCCAGCCAGCTGGTACGAGACAAGGATGGCGACGCAGACGGCCAGCACCGGATACGCGGTGGACTTCATCGACACGCCCAGGCCGGCGATGATATTCGTGCCGTGGCCCGTCGTCGACGCTTCGGCGATGTGGCGCACGGGCTTGAAGTCCGTGCCCGTGTAGTACTCGGTGATGTACACCATCAGGCCCGTGAGGACGATGCCGACGACGGTGGCGCCCAGCATCTTGTAGCGCATGGCATCATCGGGCCACAGCAGCCAGGTCACCACGGCAAAGCCGACCAAGGAGAGGCCGGCCGCCCACCACAGTCCCGTGTACAGGGCCGACATGATCTTCGCGCCCGGCTTGGTCTTCACCATCGAGCAGCCGACGATGGAGGCGAGGATGGAAACGGCGCCCAGCAGCAGCGGATAGATGATGGCCGTGCTACTGGCTTCGGCCATCAGCAGTGCGCCCAGCAGCATGGTGGCGATCAGGGTCACGACATAGGTTTCGAACAGGTCGGCCGCCATGCCGGCGCAGTCGCCCACGTTGTCGCCCACATTGTCGGCGATGACGGCAGGGTTGCGCGGATCATCCTCGGGAATGCCCGCCTCGACCTTGCCCACCAGGTCCGCGCCCACGTCGGCGCCCTTGGTGAAGATGCCGCCGCCGAGCCGCGCGAAGATGGAAATGAGCGAGGCGCCGAAGGCCAGGCCGATCAGCGGCTTGATCAGGTCGTGCTGGGTCAGGCCGGGCGCGCCCGTCGTCACCAGCAGCCAGTAGAACAGGGTCACGCCCAGCAAGCCCAGTCCCACCACCAGCATGCCCGTGATCGCGCCGCCCTTGAAGGCCACGTTCAACGCCTGGTTGATGCCCAGCGTGGCCGCCTGCGCCGTGCGCACATTGGCCCGCACCGAGACATTCATGCCGATGAAGCCGCAGGCGCCCGACAGCACGGCGCCGATCAAAAAGCCCAGCGCCGTGTGCAGGCCAAGCAGCGCATAGATGGCGATCAGCAGCACCACCCCGACGATGGCGATGGTGCGGTACTGGCGCGCCAGGTAGGCGGCCGCGCCCTGCTGGATGGCCAGGGCGATTTCCTGCATGCGCGCGTTGCCGGGATCCTGGCGCAGGATCCAGCTACGCGACACCAAACCGTAAATGACTGCGACCACGCCGCAGGCTACCGCAAACCACAAACTGGCTGCCATATCGTTCCCTTCTGTTTTTATCCGACGTCATTGCCAACAGCTGCAGACCGCACCGGGTAGGCACGCGCAGCCAGGAAAACACGACCTGCAAAAACCTGAACTACGAAAACGGCACGGCACCGCTGGCGAAAAGCGGGCACAAAAAAAGCGGACACTCGGGTCCGCTTTTCAAAACTGCTTATTCCGCCAGGGCAGCAAAGGCGCTGTCGCGGATTTGCTCGACCGGACCGACGCCGGCGATGCGGCGGTATTTCGGTGCGCCTGGCAGGCCGGACTTGGCCCAGTCATTGTAGTAACCGAGCAAGACCTTGGTCTGGTTGTGGTACACGTCCAGGCGTTTCTTGACCGTTTCTGCCTTGTCGTCGTCGCGCTGAATCAGCGGCTCGCCCGTGATGTCATCGACGCCGTCAACCTTGGGCGGATTGAATTTGACGTGATAGACGCGGCCCGAACCCGGATGGCTGCGGCGGCCATCCATGCGCTCGATGATCGAAGCGTCAGGCACGTCGATTTCCAGCACGTAGTCGACATGGATGCCGGCATCTTTCATGGCGTCAGCTTGCGCGATAGTGCGCGGAAAACCGTCGAACAGGTAGCCATTGGCGCAATCGGCTTCCTGCAGGCGGTTCTTGACCAGGCCGATCATGATGTCGTCCGACACGAGGCCGCCCGCATCCATGACTTTTTTCGCTGCCAGGCCCAGTTCCGTGCCTTCCTTGATCGCCGCGCGCAGCATGTCGCCCGTGGAGATTTGTGGAATGTTGTATTTTTCTTTGATGAAGTTAGCTTGGGTGCCCTTGCCGGCACCGGGTGCTCCTAAAAGTATCAGACGCATTGAAAGTTCCTAAAAAACAGATTTTGGATGGTGGTATGTGTAATTATTTTTTTTAGATGATGTTGCTATGGCTATCTTTCCCCACGAAACTTACCACAAAAAATCCCCGGAGCGCCAGTTTGCTATCGAATTGCTATGCCCGGATTGATCAAAGCCAGCAATTGGCGAGGCGGACGTTTCAAAATGTGGTTTTTACTGCAGGCGCACAAACTATATTTGCACGCCTGCCGTTTTGCGGGTAGCGCTTACAGGGCGCCGTAGTGGGCTTGCACCCTGGCAAGATCTTCCGGCGTGTCAACACCGGCGGCCGGCGCCGAGTCCGTGACATGCACGGCGATGGCAACACCGTGCCACAGCACACGCAACTGCTCCAGCGCCTCGATCGCTTCCAGCGGCGAAGCGGACAATTGCGGGTATTGCTGCAAAAACGCATTGCTGTAGGCATACAGGCCGATATGGCGCAGCGGTACATAGCCGGCCGGCAGGCTGTCTTTCGACTGCGCGAAGCCGTCACGGTGCCAGGGGATGGTGGCGCGCGAAAAATACAAGGCGCGGCCATTTTTATCCAGCACGACCTTGACCACGTTCGGATTGAACGCGTCAAGCACCTCGTGCAGCGGATGGGCGCAGGTGGCCATGGGGACGGTGGCGCTGATCTGCGCCGCGCAGGCGGCCAGCAGGGACGGATCGATCAACGGTTCGTCGCCCTGCAGGTTGACGACGACGGCGTCCGGCGGCAAAGCTAGCGTGCGCGCCACTTCGGCGATGCGGTCCGTGCCCGACGGATGGTCGGCACGCGTCATGCACACTTCCACGCCATGCGCGGCGCAGGCGGCGCGAATGCTGTCATGGTCGGTGGCGACGATGACGCGCGCGGCGCCCGAGAGCCGCGCCTGCTCGGCCACGCGCACCACCATCGGTTTGCCACCCAGGTCGGCCAGCGGCTTGCCCGGCAGGCGCGTCGAGGCCAGGCGGGCCGGGATGATGACGATGAACGCCATCGTTATTCCACTGCGTCTTGCAGGGTGCGCGCTTCGTCCGCCCACATGATGGGGATGCCATCACGGATAGGATAGGCGAGGCGGTCGGCGCGGCAAATCAATTCCTGCGCCTTCTTATCGTGTTCAAGCGGACCCTTGCAAACAGGGCAGACCAGGATATCAAGCAGTCGAGCGTCCACGACATTTCTCCACAATTTGTTGGGCCAGCGCGCTATCGATGCGCGCACTGACGGGGACGACCCACAATCTCGGGTCATCTTTGAGATGTTCAATTTGCGCACATTTTACTGCATCCTTCTCGGTGATCAAGATCACATCCGTGTCGAGTGCCGCAAATGGCTGGTCGAGGAAGTCGTGATGGTCGGGCAAGGGCAGTTCCGTGAAGTCCAATCCGGCGCCGCGCAGCATGGCAAAGAAACGCTGCGGGTTGCCGATGCCGGCCGCCGCCACGATGCGCTGGCCGCTGGTGGCAAGGGTGGCGAGCGGCATGCGCTCGCTGCGGTCAAGCAGGCGTTCTGCCACGCTGCCATCGAGCAGCATCTGCACGACCAACGAACCTGCGGGCGCGACCCTGGCAACGAGATCCGGCGCCAGCTCCGGCGCATTGATCACCGTCACATCGCGCCTGCGGCGCGGCGATTCGCGCAGAGGCCCCGCCGGCAGCAACCAGCCATTGCCTGCGCCGCGGCCGTCGAACAGTACGATTTCCACGTCGCGCTGCAAGGCGTAATGCTGCAAGCCGTCATCCGTGACCAGCACGTCGACATCAGGGTGCGCCGCCAGCAACGCCCTGCCCGCTTGCGCGCGGTCGCGCCCCACCATCACGGGACAGCCGCCGCGCTGGAAGATCAGCAGCGGCTCGTCGCCCACCTGCTGCGGCGTGGAGGTGGCGGTGACGGCACGCGGTGAACGGTCAACGCTGCCATGGCCGCGCGAAATGACGCCCGGACGCATGCCCGCGTCGCGCAAGGCTTGCACCAGCCAGATCGTCAGCGGCGTCTTGCCCGTGCCGCCAATGAAAATATTGCCGACGACGACGACGGGCACGTGCAGGCGCGCGGATTTTAGGATGTTTGCCCGGTACAGGCCGCGCCGCACAGCGCTCAGGGCGCCGAACAGCAGGGAAACGGGCCATAGCGCGCACGCCAGCGGGCCGCGCGTCAGCCAGGCACGGGTGAGAGTGGTTTCAAGCTTGGCGGGGGAGGATGTGGGCATGCGGTGAGGGGTAAAGGGCTGGGGTCCGACCCGGCGGGTCAGACCCCAATTTTGTTGCCGGTAACGGTAGGAATTTACTTGCCACCCGCCTGCGCCGCAAACGTCAGCTTTTCATAGCCGGCCAGGCGTGCCGCTTCCATCACGTGGATGACCATCTGGTGCATGGCGAACTGGTCGGCGTTGACCACCACCACGGGCGTCTGCGCGGGCGCCTTGCCGCCATTGGCCGCCTTGGCCGCATTTTGCAGGGAATCGGCCAGGCCGGCCACGTCGCGGAACGAGACGGGTTCGCGGTTGACCGTGTAATTACCCTTGGCATCGATGGTGACGTCGATCTGCTGCGGCTTGTCCTTGGCCTGCTCGGCATCAGCCGTCGGCAAGGTGATCTGCAGCTCCGTGAATTTGCTGTAAGTGGTGCTGACCATCAGAAAGATCAGGATCACCAGCAGCACGTCGATGAACGGGATCAGGTTGATTTCGGGGTCTTCACGCCCCTTGCCTTTGCGGAAGTTCATTTGCGGCCACTGTGGACGATGTCGACGAACTTGACCGCTTGCTGCTCCATGTCAATGACGAAGCTGTCGACGAGGGCGCGGAAATGGCGGTAGAAGACGAGGGCCGGCATGGCGATGGCCAAGCCGAAGCCCGTGTTATACAAGGCCACCGAGATGCCGTGGGCCAATTGTGCGGGATTCGAACCGCTGGCGTTTTGCGAGCCGAAGATTTCGATCATGCCCACCACCGTGCCAAACAACCCCATCAGTGGAGCCAGGGTGGCGATGGTGCCCAGAGTCGTCAGGAAACGTTCCAGCGTGTGCGCCACGCCGCTGCCCGCCTCTTCGATCGATTCCTTCATCACCTCGCGCGGCGCATCGACATTGCGCAGGGCGGCGGCCAGCACCACGCCCAGCGGCGAATTGTCTTCCAGCTTGGCCAGCGTGTCCGGCGTGATCTTGCCGCTGCGATACACCTGCACCACTTCATCGAAGAGCTTGCGGGGCAGTATCTTGCCACGGCGCAAGTACAACACGCGCTCGATGATCAGAGCCAGGGCGACGATGGAAGCGATCAACAACAGCCAGATGGGCCAGCCAGCGGCTTGAAATATAGCGAGCAAAAGAAACTCCTGGTAAAGGGAAGGCGATGGACCGCCCGAACAGCCTGTATTGTACCGAGCGCCGAAGAACGATTGTACGTCCGCGCGGGAATGGCGCAATGTAGCGCGTTGCCGCGCCGGCGGCAAGTGGCGCCTGCACGGCACTTGTCCACACGGCGCAGCGGGCAGTCGCTGCCGGCGCACAGTTTTGCACACTTTGTGTGGATAAGATTGTGAGCAAGCATGAAGTCCAGCATGCAAGTGCTTGATTCACATGGAAAATATCATTCTGCGCAAAATACAGGCATAGCAGCTTATCGCCAGTAGTCAATGTCAATAAATTAATGCTTGAAGAGTTCTGCACATTTACTGTGGACAAGATTGTGCGCAAAGCCGAGGAATTTAATTAAGTCATTGATTTTAAAGAAAATTAATTCAATGCACAAAAAAGTGGCAGCGGATGCGCAATGCGCGGCATATCGGCGGCAAAAGTTCTGCACACAATCTGTGGACAAGATTGTGCGCAAGCGCAAGAATAGACGCCAAGTACATTGATTTATATCGTTTTTATTGCCCTGCATAAAAATGTAGCAAGGTGTGAAAAGCGGGATTTTTCATGCCAAAAAGCATCGTCAAACAACTCTTTTCCACCACCAGTGCAGTTCCACACATAAATTGTGGATAAGATTGTGAGCAAGCGGATTGACTCCATGCAAGAGCATTGATTTTAAAGGGATTTTTTTCACTGCTGAAAAACAAGGCAGTGCAGCGGCCTGGTCACGCGGTGGAAAACCAGACGAAAAAGCGAAACGGTTTATGCAGTTTTGCACACATTCTGTGGATAAGATTGTGAGCAAGGCGTACACCTTGATGCTACACCCTTGATTTATATGGTTATTTTTATGCTGCGCAAAATTCAGGCAAGCCATGCCATAGGCGTTTCAGTGGATACATCCGGTGCCGCGCCAGAGTTCTGCACATTTTTTGTGGATAAGATTGTGCGCAAGGCCAGGCATGGCATACTAAGCGCTTGATTCCTATGTACTTTATTTTCGTGCGCAAAAATGTAGCAGGGCATTTTCCTTTGCCGAAAGTGGCCTGTCCGGCAACAAATGTCCAAGGCAAAAAGTTCCGCACACTTTCTGTGGATAACTTTGTGCGTAAGTGGCAGGGGCTGTACTGATGTGCTTGATATTAAAGGTTTTTTTTCCTGTGCACGCAAATCAGGCATACGGGAATTCATCATGAAATCAAATACTTAGAAATAGAACTTGTTGTTTTGCGCGATATATGACATAAGCATGACCTCGCCGATAATATGTGGACATATCCTTCCCTCCCCCAGCTTGATGATGACCGACAACCCGACTGACAGCGGCTTTACCGCCCCACCCGTGCTGACCGTCAGCGCCCTGAACCAGGCCGTCGCGCGCCTGCTCGAACGCTCGTTCCCCCTGACCTGGATCGCCGGCGAGATTTCCAACTTCACGCGCGCCGCTTCCGGCCACTGGTATTTCACCTTGAAGGACGATGGCGCCCAGGTGCGCGCCGTGATGTTCCGCGGCCGCGCCCAGTTTGCCGGCTTCACGCCGCGCGAAGGCGACAAGGTCGAAGTGCGCGCCCTCGTCACCCTGTACGGCGCGCGCGGCGATTACCAGATCAACGTGGAAGCCATCCGCCGCGCCGGCGTGGGCGCCCTGTATGAAGCGTTCCAGCGTCTGAAGGAAAAGCTGGCCGCGCAGGGCCTGTTCGACCAGGAGCGCAAGCGCGCCATTCCCATGTTTGCGCGCAGCATCGGCATCGTCACCAGCCCGCAGGCGGCCGCCCTGCGCGACGTCTTGATCGCGCTCAAGCGCCGCGCACCGCACGTGTCCATCATCCTCTACCCGACGCCCGTGCAGGGCCAGCAGGCGCCGGAAAAGATCGCGCACGCCATCCGCACGGCATCAACAAGGGCCGAGTGCGATGTGCTGCTGGTGTGCCGTGGTGGCGGCAGCATCGAAGACCTGTGGTCGTTCAACGATGAAGCCGTGGCATACGCAATCGCCGATTGTTCCATGCCGGTGATCAGCGGCGTGGGACACGAGACCGATTTCACCATCGCCGACTTCGCGGCCGACCTGCGTGCAGCCACGCCGACGGCGGCGGCCGAACTGGCGGCCACACCGCGCGCCGACTGGATGGCCTCCCTGCGCGCCGATGCGGCCGACCTGCGCCGCGCCATGCGCCGTAGCCTCGACGATGCGGCGCAGACCCTGGACCGCCACAGCCGCCGCCTGCTCAACCCCAAGGCGCAGCTGCAGCAGCAGCGCTTGCAACTGCTGGCCCTGTCGACGGCCATGACGCATGCGGCGCGCGCGCCCGTCAGCCAGTCGCAGTACGCGCTGGAACGCCTGCGTTCGCGCTGGGCGGCCTTGCGGCCCGATGTCACGGCGCCACGCGCACGCCTGGTGGAAATGCAGCGGCGCGGCGGCGCGGCCATGGCGCAGCAGCTAGGCCAGCGGCGCCACCGCCTCGACGGCCTGGCGGCGCAGCTGGAGCTATTGAATCCCCAGCGCACCCTGGAACGCGGCTATGCCATCCTGCGCGACGAAAAAGGCGCCATCGTGCGCTCGCCGGCGCAGCTGCAGGCGCGCCAGAACGTCAACGTACGTTTGGCCGAAGGCAGCGCGCAGATCGGCATCGCCAGCGTGCAAGCCACCCTGGAATAAGCGTTAGAGTAAAAAAGGCCGGGGAAACTCCCCGGCCTAACACCTTCCCTACTGAGTGGACTGCGACTGCGACTGCTCTTTCACACTACCCGATCAGAACTTCATCGACACGCGCGCGCCAAACGTGCGCGGCGCGTTGTAGAAGGCGCCGTAGATCTGCTGCGTGGGCTGGCATGGCATACCCACGTCCGTGCAGATTTCATTGACGTCAAGCTTGACGGCCTTGTCGGTGGCGTTCTGCACGAACGCTTCCACCGTATAGGCCTTGTTCGCCGGCTGGAAGCGCAGGCTCAGGTCCAGGGTCGTGTAGGCTTCCTGGCGCTTGACACCCGCATGGCCCGGTACGTCGCCATTGAACGCCCCAGCCCCCACGTATGACATGGTTTCATAATGCACCGAGGCGCGCGGCGTGAGCTGGCCGCCGGCGACAGTGAAATCATGCTCGTACTGCACCGTGGTGGAAAACTTCGGCGCATGCTTCATGGTGCTGCCGCCCACGTTCACCAGTGGTGCCGTCGAACCGCAGGACTGGCCATTCGCGCGCGCCGCATCGACATCGCACGACATGAAGTCATCGTACACGGCTTTCAGCCAGGTGGCGTTGCCCGTCAGGCGGTCGACCTTCGTTGGCCGCCACACCCATTCCGCTTCCAGGCCCTTGACGGTGGCGCCGGCCGCATTGAAGTTGGCCAGCACGCTGTTGACCACCTGCGACTCGAGCTTGTCCTTGTATTTCATCAGGAAGGCATCGAGGTTCAGCGTCAGTTCGCGGTTCAGCAAGTCCGACTTGAAGCCGATTTCATAGCTGGTCAGTTTTTCCGGCTTGGTGGTGGCACCGCCGTCGCCGATGGCCGGCGAATGGAAGCCCGTCGTCACGGAACCGAACAGCAAAATATCCGGGCGCAGCTTGTACTCGATGCGGCCCAGCCAGGTGGCCTGGCCGTATTTCAGGTCGGCCGTGTTGTCGCCCGGCGTATTGCCGCAGCTGGCGGCCGTGATGGCGCCGCCGGGTCCGATATTGTGCGTGTTGGCCAGGCCAGAGCCGGGCGTGACCAGCTGGCGCAGCTGGTCGGCAGTGAGCACGGTAGTGCCCAGCGGCGTGTTCGCGGGCCAGTTCGGGCACGCCCAGTTCTTGCCGCCGATGTCGAATTTATGGTCTTTCGTGTAGCGCGCGCCGGCCGTCAGCTTGATCTGGTCCGTCACCTGCTGGCTGACCTGGCCAAACACGGCTTTCGATTTGAGCTGGCGGTCGCCCTGGATGAAGGACATAGCCGAGGCGTACTGGCCCACGGTGGGCTGCACAAAAATCACGGCGCCGTTGGCGATATCCTGCTGCACGGCCGCCTGCGAAATCTGGCTGCGGTCGATATCGAAGCGCACCTTGTTCTTTTCATTGAAGAGGAACAGGCCGGCCACCCACTGGAATGGCGCATCGTCGTCCGAGCGCGCCTGCAGCTCGTGCGAATAGCTGTCGAACTGCGCCCAGTCGGTGCGGTTTTCCGACTTGAAACCGGGGAACAGGCCCGCATCGGAGTCATTGCTGTTCTGGCGCTTGTAGCGGCTCCAGCTGCCCAGGTAAGCGAAGTCCAGCGCCTCCGTCGGCTTGTAATTGAGCTTGCCCTTGTAGGTCAAAATCGACTGGTCCAGGGTGCCCGGCGTATCGATCAGGGCCGAACGCAGCTTCTCGCCAGGTTTCGGTTCGGCCGCCAGGTAGACGTTGCCGGCGCCCTGGTCGAGGAAGTAATCGGCGATAAACGTGCCGCGCAGCTGCGGCGTGATTTTCCACAGCAAGGACGCGCGCACGCCCATCTGGTCGCCGGCGCCATACTTGGCCGTGCCCGGCATGACGTTCGAGCCGCGGCGGAAGTCCACCGTGCCGTCGTGGCTATCCTTGATGGCGGCGATGCGCAGCGCCACGTCGTCGGAAAACGGGATATTGATCATGCCCTGCGTCTGCAAATGGCGCTTGTCGCCCACCGTGATGCCGGCCGAGCCCATGAACTTGGCCGTGCTCGGCGCGGCCGACACGAGGTTGACGGCGCCCGCCGTGGAGTTGCGGCCATTCAGGGTACCCTGCGGTCCGCGCGCCACCTCCACGTGGGACAGGTCATACATCAGCGCCGTGGCGCCCTGGGGACGCGGCGAATACACGCCATCGACATAGAAGGCGACGGCCGGGTCGCCCAGCTCCGTGTGATTGGCCGATCCGACGCCGCGCATGTAGACGTGCACGCCGCCCGAGTCGCCATGCTGCTCGACGACCAGGCTGGGCACCATGGTGGTCAGCGAGGCCAGATCTTTCACTTGGTTGTTTTGCAGCGTGTCCTGGTTGAAGGCAGTGACGGCCAGCGGCGTCTCCTGCACGAAGGTGTTGCGGCGCGTGGCCGTGACGACGATGCGCTCCATCTGCTCGGCCGGCTGCGCCGCCGTGGTACTGGTCGTTGCGGCGTCCTGCGCCACGGCGGCACCGCTGCCGAGCAAAATGAACTGGGCGAATGTCGCATGCGCCAGGCTGAGGGCGATGGTATTGCGTTTGAGCTGTTGCATTGTTGTTGTCTCCTGTACCGCTGGTTGAATGATGATCACATAGCTCTTTGGCTACTGCTGCACATTTTTTGGGTGTCAATCTGAAGTCATGTCGCCTCCGTGCGGGGTCAATGGGTGGCCACGGCGCGCCCGGCCGTGTCAAACAGAAAGGCATGGCCTTCTTCCGGCGCGAAGCCGATGGCGCTGCCCTGCGCCAGCGCGTGGCGCGCCTCGCCATGCAGCTTGATGGCCACCGCATGTCTGTCGCCATCGGTGCGGCCGTCAAGCGTCGCGTGGATGATCTGTGCATCGCCCAGCTGCTCGATCAGGGTGACCGTGGCGCCGTAGCCCTCATTGCGCGGCACCAGGCGCAGGTGCTCAGGACGTATGCCGACCAGCATGCCCGCCTCACCTCCGAGCTGGCTGGCCAGTGCCGGCACGGCGGCGCACGGCAAAAAGTTCATGCGCAGCGCGCCGATGAAACCGGCCACGAACTGGCTGGCCGGATGGCGGTACAGGGCCAAAGGCGCGCCCACCTGCTCCAGGTGGCCGCCGTGGAAGACGGCGACGCGGTCACCAAGGGTCATGGCTTCGACCTGGTCGTGGGTGACGTAAATCATGGTGGTGCCCAGTTCCTGGTGCAGCTTGGCCAGCTCGATGCGCGTCTGCACGCGCAGCGACGCGTCGAGGTTGGACAGCGGTTCGTCAAACAAAAACACCTTGGGCTGGCGCACGATGGAGCGGCCGATGGCCACGCGCTGGCGCTCGCCGCCGGACAGGGCCTTGGGCTTGCGCTCGAGCAGGTGCGTGATCTGCAAAATCTCGGCCACCTTGCCGACGGCCGCACGCACTTCGGCTTCCGGCTTGCCCGCCAATTTGAGGGCAAAGCCCATGTTGTCGCGCGCCGTCATGTGCGGATACAGGGCGTAGCTCTGGAAGACCATGGCGATGCCCCGCTCGGCCGGCGCCACGTCGTTGGCCAGCAGGTCGCCGATGCGCAGCTGGCCCGCGCTGATGTCTTCCAGTCCGGCGATCATGCGCAGCAGGGTCGACTTGCCGCAGCCGGAGGGCCCGACGAAGACCATGAATTCGCCATCGTGGATATCAAGATCGAGGCCCTTGACGATTTCCGGGCCGTCGCCGTAGGTCTTGCGGATGCCGCGCAGGGAGATGGCGGCCATGTCAGTGCTCCCCTGCCAAAACCGGCGCATCGGCACGCGCGGCCCGTTGCGCGGCGATGAAGTCGCGGTACCACAGGGCGCTGTCCTTGAAGCTGCGCTGCTGCGTGGCGTAATCGACGTACAGCATGCCGAAGCGCTTGGCATAGCCCGAGTTCCATTCGAAGTTATCCATCAGGCTCCAGTAGAAATAGCCGCGCACGTCGATGCCCTGCGCGATCACGGCGCGCAAGGCGTCCAGGTGCAGCTGCACGTACTCGATGCGCGGCGCGTCATGGATCTTGCCGTCGACAGGCTTGTCGGCGACGGCCATGCCGTTTTCCGTGATGTAGACAGGCGGCAGCCGGTATTCGCGGTGCAGGCCGACGAGCAGCTCCGTCAAGCCTTGCGGATAGGTTTCCCAGCCCATGTCGTTGACACCGAGCTTGCATTCGGGCTTGCGCGGCGGCGTCTCGGCGCTCATGAAAGCGCGCGTGTAGTAATTCACGCCGAGGAAATCGATGGGCTGTTTGATATCTGTGAAATCGTTTTCAAAGATAGCTAAAGCAGAAGCATCTGGATGTTTCAGGGCCAGCGCCGGGTAGCGTCCCTTGAAGATGGCATCCATATACCACTGCACCGAGCGTGCATATTCGAGTTCGGCCAGCTCGCGGTCTTGCGCGCTGTCGGTGGCCGGCGTGGCCGTCCATTGATTGAGCACGATGCCCAGTTTGGCCGGCGCATTCACGGCGCGCATGGCTTGCATGGCCAGGCCGTGCGACAACAGCAGATGGTGCGACACTTGCACGGCGGCCGCCGGGTCGGCCATGCCGGGGGCGAACTGGCCCGTGCCGTGGCCCAGCACGGCCGTGCACCACGGTTCATTGTGCGTGGCGATGCTGGCGACCTTGTGGCCAAAGCGGCGCGCCACCTCGGCCGCGTAGGCGGCGAAGTGATAGCAGGTGGCGCGATTGAGCCAGCCGCCCTCGTCCTGCAAGGCTTGCGGCAAGTCCCAGTGGTACAGGGTTAAATGGGCATCGAGTCCCTTGGCGGCCAGCGCGTCGAGCAGGCGCGCATAGAAATCGAAGCCGGCCTCGTTCCAGGCGCCGGAACCCGTCGGCTGCACGCGCGACCAGGACATGGAAAAACGGTAGGCGTTCACGCCCAGCTTGGCGATCAGCTCCACGTCATCAAAGTAGCGGTGGTAATGGTCGCAGGCCACGTCGCCATTGCTGCCATCGATGATCTTGCCATCCGTGTGACTGAAGGTATCCCAGATGGACGGGCCGCGGCCATCGATGGCGGCGGCGCCCTCGATCTGGTAGGCGCTGGTGGCCACACCCCAGGTGAAGGTGGCGGGAAAGTTGGTATCGGTATCGTCGTTATGCATGGTGGTCATGTCAGTGTGAGTGGATTAAAGAGAGTGCTAGCCTTTGACGGCGCCTTGCGTGAGGCCTTCTATGAGGCGCTTCGAGGCGACAAAAAACATCAGCAGCAGCGGCAGCACGGCGATGGCGGCACCCGTCATCAGCGCGCCCCAATCCGTGTTGTTGGGCGCCTGCATGCTGCGCAGCGCCAGCGGGATCGTGTAGTTCTCGACCGAGCGCATGACGACCAGCGGCGTGATGAAATTGTTCCACGAGTTGATGAAGGTGATCAGCCCCAGGGTGCCCATGGCAGGACCGATCAGCGGCAGCACGACGCGCCAGTAGATGGCGAATTCGCCGCAGCCATCGATGCGCGCCGCCTCGATCAGGTCCCTTGGTATCGCCGTGCCGATGTACTGGCGCATCAGGAAAATCCCCAGCGCGCCGGCCGCGCCCGGCACGTACAGGGCGCGCGGCTGATCCAGCCATCCGAGGAAATCCATCAGCATGAAGGTCGGAATCATATTCATGAAGGAAGGGATGATCATCGACGCCATCACCAGGGTAAACAAGGGCCGCTTGAAGCGGAACTCGTACATGGCGAAGGCATAGCCGCCCAGCGAACAAAAGAACAGGGTCAAAGCGGTGGTCATCAGGGCCACGTACAGGCTGATGCCGATATTGCGCCAGAATGGCAGGCGCTCCTGCAGCAATTCCAGGTTGTTGAGCAAGGCCGTGCCGAACCAGCGCGGCGGCGGCAGGCTGTAGATCTCGGCGCTCGTATGCGTGGCGAAGACGAACATGAAGTAGAACGGCGCGACCATGATCAGGGCGCCGATAGCCACCATGGCGTAGGCCGTCCAGCGCGTGGTTTTCATTTGGCCTCCCTACGCTCGTTGCGGCTGAAGATACGGTTATTCACCCAGGTGGTACTGGCGATGATCAAAAACAGCAGCCAGGAAATGGCCGATGCCGTACCGAAGTCGCCCGAGGAAAACGCCGTCTTGTACACGAAAATGGCCGTCGTCATCACCGACTGGCTCACGCCGCTCGATTCGGCCACCAGCACGAATGGTTCCTCAAACAGCTGCAAATTGCCCATGATGGTGAGCGTGACGGCCAGGTAGATCATGGGGCGCAGCTGCGGCAGGGTGATGTACCAGAATTGCTGGCGTTTCGACGCGCCGTCGATGGTGGCCGCTTCATACAAATCTTTCGGGATCACCTGCAGCGCCGACAGATACAGCACCAGATTCCAGCCCAGGTAGCGCCAGAAGATGACGAAGGCGACGGCCGGCTTGATGAACAGCGAGCTGCCCAGCCAGTCGATCGATTCGGCCGGGAACAGGCCGCCGACCAGCGGCAGGCTGGCGCACCACTCGATCAGCACATTGATCTGGCCATAGTCGCGCGAGAACAGGGTGTTGAAGACCATGGCGATGGCCACGCTGGAGGTGATGAACGGTAAAAAGTAAATGCCGATCACCAGGTTGCGCGAGCGCTTGAAGCTGTTGTGAATGAAGGCCGCCAGCGGAATGGCCACCAGGTGCTGCGGCACACCCGAGGCCAGCGCCAGCCAGAGGGTATTGCCCAGCGAGCGCAAAAACCACGGGTCGCTCAAGGCATACTTGTAGTTGTCCAGGCCCACCCACTGCATGGCTTCCACGCCGCTGGCAGCTTCCCACTGATTGAACGACAGGTAGATGGAAAACAGCAGCGGGAACAGGCTGAAGACGGCGAACAGGATGAAGAAGGGGCTGATGAAGATGTATGGCGCCCACTTCTTCGTGTTGTAGCGTTTCCTGGCGGGCTGCGCTGCAGCAGCTGCGGGCGCGCCCTCGGTACAAGGCATGGAGGTAGTCATGCTGCTCCTAGCGCCGCGCGCGGTGGGTGATCAGGGCCTTGGCGTCGGCCAGCGCCGTCTTGATATCCTTGTTTTGCGCCAGCACGCTTTCCAGCTCCATGTTGACGATGTCGCGCGCCACGGCGTCGAACTTGTCGACGCGGATGACGGGAATTTTCGCCGCCGTGTCGCGCGCCAGCAGGCGCGTCTTCTGGCCGCCGAAATACGCCTGCGGCTCGTCCATCATCGGGTCCGCATAGGCCGCCTTCAATGCCGGGAAGGCGCCGATCTCTTTCAGCGAATGCAGCTGGATATCCTTGTTGACGGTCATGAACTTGATGAATTCCCAGGCCTGGGTCTTATTGGCGGCCTTTTTCGGGATGCCATAGAAGGAACCGCCATACGATGCCAGCGCGCCGGCCGGCAGGTTCGCCGCGCGCCACTGGCCTTTGGAATCGGGCGCCAGCCACTTGGCCAGGTGGCCGCTAAGCCAGGAACCCATCATCTGGCTCGCCACCTTGTCGCGTTTGAAACCTTCGGCCCACTCGCCCGTCCAGGCCACGGTGCGCGCATCGATGCCGGCCACGCGCGCCGTCTTGGCCAGTTCAAACGCTTTCACGAAACGGGGCGAGTCGACCACCACCTGCCCTTTTTCGCCAAAGTAAATGCCTTCGCCATCCTTCAGATTGGCGCGGATATAGATATCGGCCAGGTCGCTGGCACCGGCCAGCAAATAGGTGCCCGTGGCCGCCTTGAGCTTCTTGCCGGCGGCAATGTACGACTCCCACGAAGCCGTCAAATCGCTTTCCTTGATGCCCGCCTTGTCCATCAAGTCCTTGCGGTAGAACAGGGTGCCCGGTCCCAGGTCGGCCGGCATGGCGCCCAGGGTGCCGCGCGAGCTGGTCGCCTGCACGAAGGTGAACGGCACGAACTGGGCGCGGTACTGCCCTGCCCCATAAGGCGGCTGCAGCAAATCTTCCATACCCTTCGATTCGGCGAAGCTGCCGACATAACGAAAATCGATGGCCATCACGTCAGGCAGGCGCGCGCCGGCCGCCAGCGCCGTCGTCATCGAGTTATGGTGGTCATCGATCTGCAGGCTGACCAGCTTGACCTTCACTTGCGGGTACAGCTTTTCCCACAGGGGCAAAGCCGTCTTGACGGCGCGGTCCAGGTCGGGGAAGGAAGCGACAGTGATGGTCGCCGGGGCCAGCGCCGGCACAGGCGGCGCGACGGGGGCGGCGGCCACGCTGGCGGCCAGGGTCAGCGCGGCCAGAGGGGCGGCGCCAAGGATGCTTGACTTCATTATTTCATCTCCGTTTATTGAGCGTCTTCTATCTTGAAAACGTTTTCACAACATGTGTCCATTTAACACTGCAAAGAAAATCAAGTCAACCGAAAAAGTTGTCATTTTTATTGAGGGTAGCGTGGCAAGCTGCACGCCGTGGCGCGTGTTCTCCTATGAAAAAGCGCAAAAATTCGTCATTTTAGCTGCCGTTGTTTTTTGTGAAAACGTTTTCAAGGCAGGTCGGATTAGCGGGGCCGCCGAGGCGCGCAAGCGCGTAATCCGACAACATTGTTGGCGCCAGAGGCATGGTTCCTGCGCGTTGTTGGCTGCGCTGTGTCGGCTTACGCCCTGCGGGCTAAGCCGACCTACCCCGACCTGCACCGACCTGCGGTCGCTCGTGGCCATTTATGGTAATCTTTCGATGAAAAGGTTTTCAGAGCACTGACAACCAGCCATCTTGATACCCAGGAATCACCTTGAACGATAGCGCCCACGCTGCTCCCCCTTCCACCCTGCTCGACGTGGCCCGCCAGGCCGGCGTGTCGCCCAGCACCGTCTCGCGCATCCTGAACGGCACGGCCAGGGTCTCCGACGACAAGCGCGACGCCGTGCTGGCGGCCATCGCGCACATGAAATTCGCGCCGAACCAGATGGCGCAGGGCCTGAAAAAGGGCCGCTCGATGACCATCGGCATCGTGGTGCAAGATATTTCCAGCCCCTTCTTCGACGAAAGCCTGCGCGGCGTGGACGACGGCTTGAAAGACACGGGCTATGCGTCCGTCATCGTCAGCGGGCACTGGAATGCGCAGGAAGAGGCCGACCGCATCCGCCTGCTGCTGGCGCGGAAGGTCGACGGCATCATTCTGCTGTCCGGGCGCATTTCGGACCAGAGCGTGCTCGATTTCTCGCAGCAGCGCCCCATCGTCTCAACGGGCCGCCTGCTGGCCACGAAAAGCGCCATCGGCTTCAAGCTCGACAACGAATACGGCGCCTACCTGGCCGTGCGCCACCTGGTGGAACTGGGTCACCGCCGCATCGCCTTCGTGGCCGGCCCCGCCAACAACACGGATGCGGCCGAGCGCCTGACGGGCTACCAGCGCGCGCTGCGCGAAGCGGATATCGCCATCGATCCGAAGCTGATGGTGGAAGGCGATTTCCACGAGGCAAGTGGCATGCTGGCCATGAACCACCTGTTCGATACGCAGCAGCAGTTCAGCGCCGTCTTTGCCGCCAACGACCTGTCCGCCTATGGCGTGCGCCTGTGCCTGTACCGCAAGGGCATCCGCGTACCCGACGATATTTCGCTCGTGGGTTTCGATGACTTGCCCGGCTCGTCCTACACGACGCCGCCCCTGACCACCATCCACCAGCCCCTGTACGACATCGGCCGCATCGCCACCGAAGCGCTGCTGGGGCTGATCAATGGCGAAGCCGTGCAGGCGGCGATTCCACCACTGGAACTGATCGTCAGGGAAACCACGCGACGCATCCGCTGAGCCGTGCAGATGGTAACTTTTCCACCCGATTCAAGCTAAACGAGAATCACTACGCCAACAGCATCCGCGACGCATGCGGGAATCTGCAGCAATGGCGCATCCGCTTTACAATAGTGGCTCGTTCAGCAAGAATGCTTGGTTCAAGCACGCAGGCTCAACCCTCCGGCCCCGGGCCGGAAGACTCCGAACACTCACCACAAAGGGACATCACATGGAACATACTCTGCCACCACTGCCGTATGAAATGGACGCTCTGGCGCCGCATATTTCGAAAGAAACCCTGGAATACCACTATGCCAAGCATCACCAGGCGTATGTCACCAACTTGAACAACCTGATCAAGGGCACCGAGTTCGAGAACCTGTCGCTGGAAGAGATCATCAAGAAATCGTCGGGCGGCATCTTCAACAATGCAGCGCAAGTATGGAACCACACCTTCTACTGGAACGGCATGAAGCCGGCCGGCGGCGGCGCGCCTACCGGTGCCGTGGCTGACGCGATCAACGCCAAATGGTCGTCGTTCGACAAGTTCAAGGAAGAGTTCACCAAGTCGTGCGTAGGCAACTTCGGTTCGGGCTGGACCTGGCTGGTGCAAAAAGCCGACGGCTCCGTCGACATCGTCAACACCTCGAACGCTGGCTGCCCTTTGACCACCGGCGACAAGCCACTGCTGACCTGCGACGTCTGGGAACACGCCTACTACATCGACTACCGCAACCTGCGCGCCAAGTACGTGGAAACGTTCTGGGGCCTGGTCAACTGGGAATTCGTTGCCAAGAACTTCGCGTAAGCGGTTCCTGACAACGTAAAACGCACGGACCCGCGGCCTGCGCCGCTGTGACGTGTCCTGGAAAGAAGCCTGCGCTTGCGAGCGCAGGCTTTTTTTTGTCCGTGAAGCAGACAAAGGCGGAAGGCACTGGTCAAACGAACAAGATCCGCATGCAGGATATTATAAAATACGCAAGTGCACGCCCGTGCTCATCGGCCAGCTTCGCCGCCATCCCTTGCTGAAAGAAAACAATGAAAAAATTCATGCTTGCCCTGCTCATCCTTGCCTCCGGTTCCGCCTTCGCCAACTCGGCCTGCGACACGCCCCGCAACGACTTCGACGGCCTGTATTGCCTGAACAAGGTGTACCAGGAAGCGGACAAGGAACTCAACGCCAACTACAAGAAGCTTAGCGCCCAGCTCGATGCCAGCGGCAAGCAAAAGCTGAAATCGGGTCAGCTGGCGTGGATCAGCAAGCGCAACCAGAATTGCTCCAAACGCGAATCGTCGGGCTTTTATGTGAACCTCGATTGCGCCACTCAGACCACCATCGAACGCGCGCAATTCCTGCAAGACCGCGTGCGCGAATGCGTCAGTGCCGGCTGCCAGAACAGCAAACTGTGAGCTGAGGCTGCGCTAGCGCAAACGGCAGCGGGCGGCCAGCGCCCATACTGACGGCTCCGAGTCCTTCCGTGTTGCACTCAGGCCGGCAAGCGGGCCGCCTTGAAGCGCCGCCAGGCCTTGTGCATGCGGTCGTCCTTGCCCTGCTGCGCGTGCGCCGCCAGGTAGCCGCGGATGAAGGCCGCGTGCAGCCGCAACCCGTCCTGGGCCGGCAAGTCAGCCTGGGCATCGGGCAATTGCTGCAGCAGCCGGTCGGCCACCTGCACATCGTTGAGCCAGCCCAATTCATCCTGCAGGACCGACAAGCGCCCCACATACGGTTGCACGGCGCGCGCGGAAAACAGCGAGGCAAAGAATTCCGTCGCATAACGCGTCTTCTTGGCCGCGATGCGCACCTGGTGGCGCTGCTGCGGCGAGGCATGCAGCAGGCGCTTGCCGCGCTTCATCAGGCGGCGCTGATCCTTGCGCAGGGTGGCACGGGCAAACGGGAAGACCTGCGCGTCCAGGCGCCGCAATTGGCGCGCCGAACAGCTGTCGCGCCAGGCGCGCGCCTGCAGCCAGCGCTGCAAGCCCAGCATGCAGGCCGTGCAGCGCAGCGACGTGACGGCCTCGGCGGCTTGTACATGCTTGAGCCGCGCCTGCGCGTGCGCCGCCTGCACCAGCGCGGCCGCATCGGCTTGCGCCTCGCCATCGAGTTGCGCCAGCGTATTGCCAGCCAACACATCCCAGTCGCGCGCCTCGCCCAGCGCGCTTCCCAGCCAGTCGAGTTCGCTCTTCACCTCCGCCGGCAGTGCCAGCAGGGACTTGAACATGCCCAGCGCCGAGCGCAAACGGCGCAAGCCCACGCGCATCTGGTGCACGCTTTCCACATCCTCGCCCGCCGCCACGCCATCCTGGTTGCCGCTCACCTGTTCCAGGCAATTGCCGGCGATGGCCAGGAATACCTGCTCCACCGACATCGCCGCGTCCAGCGCCAGAGGCTGCGCCTTGACGGCGCGCAAAGGCTGCGGCGCTGCGAGGCGGTAGCCGCGCTCCGCCTTGCTCATGTGGCCCAGCTGCAGCGGCACGTCTTGCAGCAAGGCCAGCGCCACGTCGAACAGGCTGGCGGCCTGCCCTTGCTTCAACTCCAGCTCGATCTCGCTGACGGCCACGCTGCGTATGGCACCATCGGCACCGTTCGCACCGCTTTCAATGACACCCTGGTCCAGCACGCATTCGATCTGGTCGCCCTGCGGCGTGCGCAGCTGCCAGACGGTGCGCTCGATGCGCGTGGTAAACACGGGCTGCAAGGCGTCGCGGATGGCATCCTGGCGCAGCAGCGCACGGATGGGCTGCTTGCGGCCGATGGCAGAGTCGAGCACAGCGAGATCCGGTTGCGGCCCAAGCACGTCGTCTTCCCATTCATGGCGGCTGTGCAAGCCGCCGCTGACATTGCCGCCCGCCTTCAAGGTTTGCACCCAGCGCCCGTCCACCTGGCGCACGCGCAAGCCCGCCTGGTGGTGGCACAGCTGCAAATCGGGCGTATCGACATAGATATCGTGCATCTGCAGCAGTTGCGGCGCACCTTGCGCATACTGCGCCAGCAAAGGGTGCGCGCGCAGCCGCGGCGCGTCTTGCGGTGCCAGCAACAATTTCAATTCGATTTCCATGACCGCTCCTTGCGAGATTCCTCAACGCCTATTGTAAGGCGCGTCCGGTCGCGCGCAAGGAGCACGCACGCCCACCTTGATTTTGCGCGAAAATAAGCGCTTCATTCAACCGGGAGATGCCATGACTTACCACGCCGCCGAGAACCGCTACGACAGCATGCCATACCGCACCTGCGGGCGCAGCGGGCTGAAACTGCCGCTGCTGTCCCTGGGACTGTGGCACAACTTTGGCGACAGCAACCATCTGGCCTCGCAGCGCGACATGCTGCGCACGGCCTTCGATCTGGGCATCACGCATTTCGACCTGGCCAACAATTACGGGCCGCCATATGGCAGCGCGGAAAGCAATTTCGGCAAGCTGCTGCGCGACGATTTCCTGCCTTACCGCGATGAGCTGATCATTTCCACCAAGGCGGGCTGGGACATGTGGCCTGGACCGTACGGCCAGGGCGGCGGTTCGCGCAAATACGTGCTGGCCAGCCTGGACCAGAGCTTGCAGCGCCTGGGCCTGGACTACGTCGACATCTTTTACTCGCACCGCTACGACGCCGACACGCCGCTGGAAGAAACCATGGGCGCGCTGGCCACCGCCGTGCAGCAGGGCAAGGCGCTGTACGTGGGCCTGTCGTCGTATTCGCCGCAAAAGACGGCCGAGGCGGCCACGCTGCTGAAGGAGTGGAAAGTGCCGTGCCTGCTCCACCAGCCTGCCTACAATATGCTCAACCGCTGGATCGAGGAAGATGGCTTGCTCGATACCCTGCAAGCGCAAGGCATGGGCTGCATCACGTTCACGGCGCTGGCGCAGGGCTTGCTCAGCGACAAGTACCTCGATGGCGTGCCGCAGGATGCGCGCGTCAACCGCCCCGGCGGCGGCTCGCTGCTGCAAAAGCACCTGAGCGCGGAAAACCTGGCCCGCGTGCGCGCCCTGAACCAGATCGCCGCGCAGCGGGGGCAGACCCTGGCGCAGATGGCGCTGGCCTGGGTGCTGCGCGATCCAAGAGTCACATCGACCCTGATCGGCGCCAGCAGCAGCGCGCAAATCCGCGAAAACGTGGCCGCGCTGCAGCAACTGACGTTTACGGCAGAGGAACTGGCGGCCATCGACGTGCAGGCGCGTGAAGGCCATATCAATCTGTGGGAAGGCCCGTCGCGGGCCGTGTAAGGCGGTTGCGGTGGCGCTGGCGGCGACATTGGCGGTGGCAGCAGGGCCAGCAGTTCCTGCGCCACCTGCCGGCGCCGCTCGGGCGTGGCGAACACGCCCACCTCCACCTGCGCGCCGCCAGCGCCGCCAGCGCCGCTATCATGGATATGTATCAACTGGCGCGGCCAGTGCGGCACATCAACGCGCGTGCGCCATGGGGAAAAGTGGTGGCACCGGCAGTGGCCGGCGCTGACCTGTTCGACGATCAGCTCGCCGTCGCGCAGGGCGATATGTTCATAGTCGCGCACATGGCGCAGGTAGTGCAGCAGGGCGACGGCCACCAGGCCCAGTTCGGCGAACGAAAAGATGAGAATGGTCCCGAGGCCGCGCAGCGCAAAGGCGGCGGCAATCGCCAGGGAAAACAGGCATAACAAACCATAGGCACGCAGCAACTGGCGCGCCGTCAAGGCACTGTGGCGCGCCAGCAGCCATTGCGGCTGCTCGCGCGAGTGATCGCGTGGCATGGCACCTCCCGCACTATCGTTCCATCACTCTACCACCGCCGCGGCCCTCGCGGCGGCCGCCAAGTTCAGCCAGATCGCGCCCGGGTCAGGCGCCCATCCGCACCAGCGCATGGCCCACATGCTGCCACCAGCGATCGCGCGACTTGACCTGCTTCAGGCAAGACGTGTCGATTTCCGTAGGGAACACGTGATCCTGGCAAGCCTTCGTTTCCAGGGCATAGCGCTGGTTTTCCGCCGCCGCCAGGGCCACGACGAGCCAGAACGCCAGCGCCAGCAATATCACCAGCAAACTCCAGGCCAGGTGATTGGTGTTACTTTTATCACCAAAAAACTCACGCGGCCGCGTCTCGCGGTACATCGACATCAAGTCTTTTTCTTTCTCTTCCGACATCTGCGTTTGCATCCTCTGACATCCTATCCTGTGCCGGCCGGCTGGCCATGGCGGCGCGCACGCCGCCTTGTCCGCATTTTACGCTGATGACGCGGGAGAGACAGTAATTCGTGGCAGCCATTCGCGGCAGGCAAGCAGGATCAGGGACGCGGCAGCGGCGCGCGCGGCGCGCCCTCCCCCTCGCCCTCGCCCGCCTCTGCCGGCTGGACGGGCGCCATGCTTTCCACATGATCGACGTCGATATCGCCGCCATCGGGCGCCGTATTCTGCGGCTCCACGCCAGCGCGCTCGCCCGTGCCGGCCGCATCGCTGTCGCTATCGAGCTCTTCCGGGTCCTGGCCCGGCACACCCTGCATGTCGCTGCCGCTGTCGGAACTGTCGCTGGGACCGAGCGCGCCCTTGCCATGGCCGCTGCCCAGGACGCGGTCGGGCGTGACGGGCAAATTGTCCGGATCGAGTGTGCTGCTGCTCATGGCTGCCTCCGTTGATCAAAAAACCAGCTTACTCCCCTGGCCTGGCCAGCGGCGCACGCCTGCACGGCATTGCCCCGGGGAAATGCGGCATCGCACAAATTTCTTTAAAAATTACTTCACAAATGTACTATTCATTGCTATAGTTAATTCAAGTAAGCATCTTCTCATCCAGAAACTGCTTCATCGGCGGCGCGGCACCCACCAGCGCCATGCCGCCGAACCGACCGGTACGTGGCGAGCCGGCCCATCCACCCAGCCATCATGCACATTTTGGAGTCTTATCATGCAAGCCAAATCACTCATCGCAGCATTGTTTGCCATCACCACCGCCACTTCGGCTTTTGCCCAAAGCGCCGCGCCTGCCACCACGGGCCAGCAATTGTCGCGCGAGCAAGTCACGGCCGAATACATCCGTGCCCGCAACGCCGGCGAAATCGCCACCAGCGAAGTCGACTACCCGAAAACGCCAGCCACCGCCGCCAGCAAGGTGACACGCGAACAAGTCATGGCCGAGTTCTACGCCGCCCGCAAGGCTGGCCTGATCCCGCAAACGGAAGCGGACTTTGATGTCGCGCAAACGGCAAAACACGTCGTGCAATAAGAAACCAGTCGGCCGGTTTCAGTCACACAATCAGTAACACACCTCAGTTGCGGCGCAGCATACCGGGCCACTCCCGGCGCTCACCGCGGCGAGCTGTCCGCAGCACCCCCAACACGATCTCTCCCGGAGTCCCTGCATGTCCCTGCACCGCCGCTTGCTTGCCGCCAGCCTGATCCTTGCCTTGAGCGCGTGCGCCGACATGGGCCATATCGCGCCGCAATCGGCCATGCTCGACGCTAACAAGTTGCAGGCGAGCCAGGCCATGGATGCCGCCGCCAGCGCCGCCATACAATGGCCGCGCGCGCAATGGTGGCAAGACTTGCACGACCCCCAGTTGAACCGTTTGATGGAGCAGGCGCTGGCCGACAGTCCCACCCTGCGCGGCGCCCAGGCGCGCGTGCGCCAGGCCGAGGCGCTGGCCGGCGCGTTTGAAGACAAGACCCGCCCGCAAGCGGACGCGAATGTCTCCATCAACCGCGAACTGTATTCGCAGCACGGCAGCACGCCGGCGCCGCTGGCCGGCAATTACGCCTGGCGCAACCAGGCCACCGTGACGGCTTCGTACGACCTGGACCTGTGGGGCCGCAACCGCGCCGCCCTGTCCGCCGCCCTGGGCGACGTGCAGATGGCCTCGGCCGAATCGCAGATGGCCCGCCTGGCCCTGGAAACGGCGCTGGTGCGCACCTACATCCAGCTGTCGTATGAATTCCAGCTGCAGGACGTGATCGAACGCAGCCTGGCGCAGCGCGCCCGCATCCTCGACATCACGCGCCAGCGCAAGGCCGCCGGCATCGGCACCGACATCGACGTGGCGCAGATAGAGACCACCTTGCCGGCGGGCCGCCGCCAGCTGGAGCAGTCGGCCGAGTCGCTGGCCCTGCTGCGCAACCAGCTGGCGGCCCTGGCGGGCAAGGGGCCGGCGGCCGGTGCGGCGCTCACGCGCCCCGTACTGCGCCTGGATCAGCCGCTGGCCATTCCCGCCGCCCTGCCGGCCGACCTGATCGGCCGCCGCCCCGACATCGCGGCCCAGCGCTGGAGAGTCGAAGCGGCGGCGCAGCGCATCGACTCTGCCAAGGCCGAGTTTTACCCGAACGTCAACCTGGTGGCCTTTGCCGGCTTCCAGGCCTTTGGTTTCAGCCACTTTCTTGACGCCAACTCGGACATCCGCGGCGCCTCGCCCGCGCTGAGCCTGCCCATCTTTGCCGGCGCCCGCCTGCGCGCCCAGCTGGGCAGCCAGACGGCCGTGTACGACGGTGCCGTGGAGCAGTACAACGCCACCGTCATCAACGCCATGTCGGATGTGGCCAATGCCGTCACCCGCGCCCAATCGCTGGCCAAACAGCACCAGTTGACCGTGCAGGCGCTGGCCACGGCGCAGCGCGCGCGCGACCTGGCGGAAAAGGCGTACAAGGCGGGCATGAGCGACGCCATCGCCATGCTCAACACCCAAGTGGCACTGCTGGCGGAAGAACAGCAGCAGGCGCAAAATGGAGCGCGCGAACTCGATCTGTACGTTTCCTTGATGAATGCACTGGGAGGCGGAATCTAGTGTTGCAATCCTGGTATTGCACTAGCCCAACAAGATACAATCGGAACTTTATTCATACATGAAGGAATAGGACATGACCGCTTTTGACGCCACCTCCAAGCGGCTGCAAAACATCCGCACGCGCATGCCAGGCTTCCCCATGGAACTGATGCGCCTGTTGCGCATGACGTACCACATTCAAAAAGGCATGAAGGACTTGACCAATGCCGCGCTGAAAAAGCATGACCTGGTCGATGCCAGCTACATGGTGCTCGCCGTACTGTACGGCACGGATGACGAAACCTCGAACGCCTGCACCCTGGGCATGGCCTGCCATGAAAAGCCGGCCAACCTGACGCGCGTGTGCAACGACCTGGAAACGCGGGGCCTGATCCACCGTGGCACGCGCCCCGGCGACCGCCGCTCGGTGATGATATCGCTGACCGACAAGGGCCGCGCCCTGATCGAAACGGCGCTGCCCGACGTGTACCAGGAAACCTCGGCCCTGTACGAAGGGTTGACGGAAGAAGAACTGCAAGTGCTCGACAAGCTGTACATGCGCCAGCTGCGCAACCTCAACAATCTCCACCACCAGAACTGATAGCCTATCGATGACGCCAGCCACAGCAACAACATTCAAGCAAGGCCCCCTGTCCCGGGCGGCCCACTGGCTGGCGCTGGTGCTGCAGGACTGGCGCACGACGGAAGGCGAACGCTGGATCTACATCGGCAAGACCCTGATCGCTGCGTTCTGCGCCCTGTGGCTGGCCTACCGCCTGGGACTCGATTCGCCCAGCACGGCGATGACCACCACCATCATCCTGGCCCTGCCCAGCAGCGGCATGGTGCTGGAAAAAAGCTTTTACCGCCTGTGCGGCACCCTGCTGGGATGCACGGCCGCGCTGACCCTGATCGGCCTGTTCCCGCAGCAGCCCGTGCTGCTGTTCGCCGGCCTGGCCCTGTGGGTGGGCCTGTGCACGAGCGGCTCGGCCCTGCACCGCAATGCCCAGTCGTATGTGTATGTGCTGGCCGGCTACACGGCCTGCATGATCCTCTTGCCCGCCATCGAGCAACCGATGCAGGTGTTCGCGCTGGCCGTCACGCGCGTGGCCGAAGTCGGCCTGGGCATCATCTGCTCGGCGTTTGTATCCAGCGTGCTGCTGCCGCGCCACCAGGGCACGCAAGTGATGCGCACGGTGCAGGCGCGCTACGGCAAATTCCTCACCTTCTGCCAGGACGTGCTGCAACAAAAACTCACGCCGGCGCAGGTGGAACTGACGCACCTGCAATTTGCCGCCGACGTGGCGGCGCTGGAACTGGGTCGCTCGGCAGCCCTGTTCGAAGTCACCAGCAAAGTGGGTCACGTGCGTGCGCAAAACCGCAAGCTGCACGCCTTCAACGCCACCTTCATGACGGCGCTGACCACCTTCTACACCTTCCACCGCCTGTTCGACCGCCTGCAGCGCGATGGCGAAACACAAGTCATGCAGGCGTGCGCGCCCCTGTACGCCATCGTCGCCGAAGCGCTGCAAGCGACGCCTTCGCAAGACTCGCTCGACACCATGCAGCGGCACCTGCAAACGGCGCTGGCGCTGGCGCGCGCAGACATCGATAGCGCGACCATCGTGCATGCGCAGCGCATCGATTTCGACACTATATGCGAGCTGCTGGAACGCTTCGCGCGCGACATGAGCCGCTTTCACGAAGTGTATTTCAGCCTGGCGCACGATACGCCGCTGGAAGTGAGCACGCCGCAGGCGTATGCGCCGAAGACGCCGCCAGCACTGGTGATCGCCAGCGGCGCGCGCGCGGCCATCAGCCTGCTCCTGCTGGCTCTGGGTGCCTACTTCCTCGCCTGGCCCTACGCCAGCACGGCGATGCTGATGGCGGCCGTGTTCTGCGCGCTGGCATCGTCCTCGCCGCGCCCCATCCTGATGATCCGGCAAGTGCTGGCGGGCTTTTTGATCGCCATGCCCCTGTCGCTCGTGTGCGTGTACTTCGTGCTGGTGCACGGCGACGGCTTCCCCATGCTGGTACTGAGCTTTGCACCGTTCCTCGCCATCGGCCTGTATTTGATGACGAATCCGGCCAAGCTGGGCGTGGGCCTGGGCGTGACGACCTTCATCACGCAGATGGCGCCGACTAATGTGATGCATGTCGATGGCGCGGCCTTTTTGAATACGGGCATGGCCCTGATCGTCGGCCTGATGCTGGCCGCCCTCGTGTTTGCCGTGCTGCTGCCCGAACACACGATGGGCCACAAGGACCACATCGGCCCGGCCCTGTGGCGCGAAGCGCTGCATGCGTGCACGGCGCCCGCGCGAAGAGTCAAACACCGCTTCGACAACCGCGTGCGCGACCTGCTCAGCCAGCTCAATGCGGCGGCCGGACCGGCGCCGGGTGTCGCCACGCGCGCCGTCGTGCGCCAGGCCTTGACCCTGCTGGAAATCGGCCACTCGGTGATCGAGCTGCGCGAACTGATCGCGACCGCCCGCCCGGGCGCCACGCGTCACGCGCTGCAGCAGTGCGTGGAGCACATCGCCGGCTGGCTGCGCACGCGCAGCGACACGGCGCTGCAAGCGGCGCTGGCCGCCACCCTGCAGGCGGGCGCCGTGGTGCGCGCAGCCCAGACGGAAGTCGATGCAAGCGCCGAACGTAGCGCGCGCCTGCAGACCGCGCTGGCCGACCTGCACTCGATCTACACCTCATTACTCGACCATATGGCGCCTGGCGCCGGAGACCACCATGCCGCGTGAATTCGCCCTGTTCGGAATTTTGATTCCCACCCTGCTGCCCCTGTTCATCCTCAGCATCGGCCTGCAAACCCTGCTCGACCGCGTGCTGGGCTGGCTGGGCGTGTACCGCATGGTGTGGCACCCCTCGCTGGCGCGGCTGTGCATCTTCATCGCCATCTTCGGCGCGCTGGCTCTATCGCTTTACAAATAGCTCTACAAATATAGAAAACTGTTCAACCCAATCAAGGAAAGGCTGCCGACATGGTAAGCAAACTGACCCGCTACGCCATCACCCTGCTGCTCCTGGCTGCAGCCCTGTGGATCGGCAAGACCGTCTGGGACCGCTACATGGAGTCGCCGTGGACGCGCGACGGCCGCATCAAGGCCGACATCGTCAACATCAGCGCCGACGTGGCCGGCACCGTCACGGACGTGCTGGTGCGCGACAACCAGGTGGTACAAAAAGGCGATGTGCTGTTCGTCGTCGACAAGGAACGCTATGCCAGCGCGCTGGCGCAGGCCGACGCCGTGCTGGCCACGCAAAGGACGGAACAGGGCCGCCGCGGCAAGGAAGCGCAGCGCCGCGCCAATCTGGACGCCAGCATCATCTCGACGGAAAGCCGCGAAAGCGCAGCCTTTGCCGCCAGCTCGGCCTCGTCGCAAGTGCAGGCCGCGCTGGCCGCCCGCACCCTGGCGCAATTGAACCTGGAACGCACCACCGTGCGTGCACCCGTCAGCGGCTACGTGACGAACCTGAACGTGCACAAGGGCGACTTCGCCGCCATCGGCGCGGCCAAGTTGGCCGTCATCGACAGCGCCTCATACTACGTCGTCGGCTACTTCGAAGAGACCAAGCTGGGCATGCTGGCGCAGGACGACAAGGCGGAAATGAATCTGATGAGCGGCGGCACCCTGCATGGCCACATCGAGAGCATCGCGCGCGGCATCACCGACCGCGACGCCGCCACGGGCCGAGAACTGCTGGCCGACGTCAATCCCACGTTCAACTGGGTGCGCCTGGCGCAGCGCGTGCCTGTGCGCATCCACATCGACGAGCAGGACAAGAGCCAGGTCCTGGTGGCCGGCACCACCTGCACCGTGGTGATCACGCCCCATTCGGCGCCGGCCAAGGCCGCGCCAGCCAAAGCGTAACCTTTAGCGCCCGCCGGCCACGTCGAGAATGCTGCCCGTCACATAGCTCGCACCTGGCCCCAGCAGGTACAGGATGGCATCGGCAATTTCTTCCGGCTGGCCACCGCGCTGCATGGGCACGCCGGAGGCCAGGCGCGCTACTCTGCCCGGTTCGCCGCCCGAGGCGTGGATGTCCGTATAGATGATGCCGGGCCGCACGCCGTTGACGCGGATGCCTTCGGCCGCCACTTCCTTTGCCAGCCCGAGGGTGAGCGTATCGACGGCGCCTTTCGAGGCCGCGTAATCGATGTATTCGCCCGGGGAACCGATGCGCGCGGCCACCGACGAGACATTCACGATGCGCCCGCCCTGCCCGCCGTTTGCCGTGGACATGCGCCGCACGGCTTGCTGGCAGCACAGGAAATAACTGATCACGTTGGTGCGCAGCACGCGTTCCAGGCGCTGCACGGAAATGTCGGCCAGCCGGCATTTCTGTTCCAGCACGCCCACATTGTTGACCAGCGCCGTGAGCGTCCCCAGGCGCGCATCGCCTTCGTCAAACAGACGCGCCACGTCGGCTTCATCGCTGACGTCAGCCTGCACGGCGATCGCTTCGCCGCCGCCAGCGACGATGCGCGCGCACAGTTCTTCGGCCGCCCGCGCATCGCGCACATAGTTGATGCAGACGGCATAGCCCAGGCGCGCCGCCAGCAGCGCCGTCGCCGCGCCAATGCCGCGGCTGCTGCCCGTAATCAGGATCACTTCCTTCATCGTTCCTCCAGAATGGTTGTGGCTTCATCATACGCGGACGAAAAAAAACCCGCGCGCGGCGGGTTTTTCGAGCAGACACATTCAATTCCTGAAATGCGTCATGGCATAGCTCAGATGCTGCCACCAGTGCGCGCGCGACTGCACGGACGCCAGGCATTTCGCATCGACCTCGTTCTTGAACGCGGGGTCCACGCACGCCTTGGTCACCAGCGCATTGCGCTGGTTTTCCACGCTGACGACGGCAATCGCCAGCCAGGCCACGAGGGCGAGGGCCAGTACGCACAAAGTCCAGGGCAGCTGTTTCATCGTAACTCTCCAGTGTTACTTCTTCGCTGGCGCGGGAGCGCGCTCTTTCAGCGTGCGCGCCACCAGTTCATCCATCACGCGCAGGGTTGCCGCCTGGGTCTGCGGCTCGGACTGGCCCGGACGCGACAACTGCGACGGTGATGTGACGAAGCGGCCGTCGATGACGATGGTCGGCGCGCTGTCGATCTTGCTGGCAGTGATCAGCTGCTCGTTGCGTTTCAGCTTGGTCTGCACGCCGAAGGAATTGAACATGTCCAGGTATTTGGCCTTGTCGATGCCGTTCTTCACCAGCAGGTCGAGGATGGCGTCATCGCGGTTCAGGCGGTTGCGCTCGACGTGGATGGCGCGGAAGATCTTGTCGTGGAACTGCTCCAGCTGGCCCATCGCTTCCAGGGTGGCATAGGCGTGCGCCTGCGGATCTTTCGGGCCGGAGAAGGCCAGATGGATGCGGCGGAAGGCGATCTTGTCGCCCTGCTTCTTGACCCAGTCGTGCATCAAAGGATCGAGCGCGTAGCAATGCGGGCAGGAATACATGAAGTACTCCACCACTTCCACCTTCTTTCCCGTGTCCGTGCGCACTGGCGTGGGAAGCGTGGTAAAGCCGGTATCGGCCGCCATGGCGCCGCCGGAGGCTGCAACCAGGGTGACAGCGGCAAGCAGGGGACGCAAGAAACGCAGAAAACGCATATTAATCCTTCATCATAAAGTGGTCGTGAACGGGGCGAGATTACCACTTTTTGCGCCGGGCGATGACGCCCCGGCGGAAAAAAGCCGCGTTTATCACCCTGCTTTGCGCCCGCTTAAGCCGCATTTAAGCCCCGCTGCGCCTCTGTATCAGAAATGGTAGCGCGCCGACACGCGCAGCTGGCGCGCATCCTTGAGGTAAATGCTCGAGCGGCAGCCCGGTGCATCGCCGTAATGGCGGCGGTTGGCCAGGTTGCTGCCGGCCAGTTCCAGCTCCCACGCGCCCAGCTTGCGCACGTAGCGTCCGTCCACGGTGGCAAACGCGGGCACTTGCGCCAGGCAGCTGTTGTCGAAATCCCGCCCATAGCGCAGGGCACGCAGCCATTGCACGCCCACGTCGGCACTCGCGCCGGCCTGCCCCGCCCAGTACAGGCGCAGGCTGGCCAGGGTCTTGGGCACGAGGGCGATATCCGGGCCGTCGTAGGCGTAATCGTCGTAGCGCGCATGCACTTGCCGCAGTTGAGCGTCGAGGCGCCAGTCGCGCGCCAGCGCCATGCTGGCCTCGATGGCAATGCCGTCGCGGCGCGAAGGGTCGAGGTTGCCCGCAAAGCCCAGCTGGCCCAGGCTCTGGTCGAAGACGATCTGGTTGCTCAGGCGCTCGCTGAAAATGCGCACGGAAGCGCTGCGCACCGCGTCGCCGAAGGTGGCGCCCACTTCCGTTTCGCGCCGCAGCTGTCCCGCCAGGGGACGGTAGCCGGCGCGGGTATAGCCATCGTCGTCGATGCGGTAGCTGCGCGCGGCCTTGGCGTACACGCTCAGTTGCGGGCGCAGTTGCAAGCTGCCCTGCACGTCCCAGGCATTCTGGTTTTCCCAGTCGCTGCCGCCAACGGGCATGTCGGCCGGATCGAGCTGGAACTGTTCATGCCGCAGCCCCAGCAGCAAGCGCGGCGCATACGCGCCACCGAAAGCCAGCTCTTCGCGCAGCAGCAGCGCGCGCGCGTACTGGCAGCGCTGACCATCGCCATCGCGGCCCGAGCGCCGCTGCCACTGCATCATATCCAGGCCGACTTCCGTGTCCGTGCCCACGCCGCCCACCTTGCCGTAATGGCGCACGCGGGGCGCCAGTTGCCGTCGGCGGCTGCTGTACCGCGATTCGCTGCTGCCGTCCTCGCCCGCATACTGGGCCGTGGCGCGCTTTTCCCGCTGCGACAATTCCACGCCCAGCTCGAACTTGCCCACATAGCGCTGCACGAAGGCGCTGGCGCGCCGCACTTCATAGCGATACAGGTCTTCCGGGCGGGCCGCCAGCAGGGCCAGGAACGGCGCCTCGGGCGCGGGGTAACGGGTGTCCTGGTTCAGCTGGTCGGCGCTGAAGCCGAAGCGGCCCTGGCGCACCTTCCATTCCGCGCCGCCGTTGAAGCCGCGCTGGTGAAACACGCTGCCATCGCGGTAATTGCCATTGCGCAGCCCGTCCATGGCCACGTCGAGCGTCATGCCGTCCTGATCGCGCGACAGGGCGCCGCGCACGCTGTGCTGGCCGCCCTGCGCCAGCTCGGCGGACAAGTCGCCATGCGTGACGCCCGCCGCGCCGGCATCCACGCCTTCCTGCGCATACGCCGGCATGGCCAGGGCGCACAGCAGCAAGGCGCGCGTGGCAATGGTCAGGACGGAAGGGGCAGGCTTCATGGCGGCAGGCTTGAGGCGTCACCGCGGCGCGAACGCACGGTAGTGGAAGAGAGGGATGGCAAAAGCGAATCATTATACGCACGGCGCGTGGCGCCGCAACAGCCGGCGGGGCTGCTTACACAATTCATTGCTTATTTGTAATTTTTACAGGTATATTAACAAGCGCCCGGCGATCCTGGGCGCAGCCGACTGCATTTGAAAATCAACAAGTCACCGTGGGAGTCAAGCATGGAAAGTCGTAGCACAACGCGCCAGGGGCCGCCAAGTCCCCGCAGCACGCGCCGCAGCATTGGTTTTTTCCCCATCTCGGGCAAGCTCAAAGCCCTTTCCATCGCCGCCTTGCTGCTGGCCGGACTGGCCCTGCAGGCCGACCTGTTCGCCCAGCCGGGCCAAGGCAAGCCGCCCGGCGCGCCCATGCCGCTGGCGCCATCGGCCGACGGCATCGCCCTGGCGTCGCCGCACGCGTCCGCCGTCAGCACGCCCAGCGCCAGCAACGCCTGGGGCGGTGCGCGCACGGGCGCGCAAGCGACCCTGTCGGACCGCGTGGTCGACTACCAGATCGAAGCGACGCTCGATCCCGTCAAGCACACAATAGCCGGCCAGCAGAAACTGCGCTGGCGCAACCGCAGCGCGCAAGCCGTCAGCAGCATATACCTGCACCTGTACCTGAATGCATTCGAAGGCGAACATTCGACCTTCTTTACCGAGAAGCGCAAGCTCGACACGGGCTTCCGCTCGGGCGTCGACACGCGCGACGGCGAATGGGGCTACATCGAACTGCGCAGCATGACGCAGAACGGCGCCAAGGCGACCTGGCATTTCGTCCAGCCTGACAACGGCCCGGCCAGCGACCGCACGGTGGTGCGCGTCGACTTGCCGCAGGCGGTCGCGCCGGGCGCCGAGACGACGCTCGACATCCGCTTCTTCGACCAGCTGCCGCGCGTCATCGCGCGCACCGGCTATTTCGGCAGCTTCCACCTGGTGGGCCAGTGGTTCCCCAAGATCGCCGTGCTGGAATTGCCCGGCGAACGGGGCGCCACCGCGCCGCGCTGGAACGCGCATGAATTCCACCTCAATTCGGAGTTCTACGCCGATTTCGGCAACTACGACGTGAAGCTGACCGTGCCCAAGGAATACACGGTGGGCGCCACGGGCGAGCTGCAGGGCGCGCCGCAGGAAAAGGATGGCATGCTCACGCATCACTATGTACAGGGCGACGTGCACGATTTCGCCTGGACGGCCGACAAGCGCAGCGCGCAACCATTGACGGGCAGCTGGAGTGGCCCTGGCAGCCCGCCGGTGGCCATCAAGGTGCTGTACCCGCCCGAGTATGCGTCCAACGCGGCCCCCGCGCTGCAGGCGGCCAAGGATACACTCACGTATTTTTCGCGCACCCTGGGCCCGTATCCGTACAAGACCCTGACGGTGGTGATTCCGCCGTTTAATGCGGCCGAAGCGGGCGGCATGGAATACCCGACCTTCATCACCGCCTCGAGCTACGCCAACCTGCAGCCGAAGACCATCGCCGAATTCGGCCTCGATTTCGTCACCATCCATGAATTCGGCCATGGCTATTTCTACGGCATCCTGGCCTCGAACGAGTTCGAGGAACCCATCCTCGACGAAGGCTTGAACGAGTACTGGGACCAGCGCATGCTGCGCGCGCGCGGCCAGGACATCCACGCCACCACGCCGCTGCTCAAGCGTCTGGGCTTCGATCCCGTCTTCAAGGTCTTCGAATTCGAGCGCCTGGCCGCACCGCGCCAGGATGCGGCCGACCCGCTGGGCCAGAACGCGTGGGACCGCCTGCAGGGCGTGGGGCCTGTCTACAGCCGCACGGCCGTCACCATGCGCGACCTGGAAGCGCGCATCGGCAGCGAGGCCATGGAACGGGGTTTCAAGGCGTATTACGAACAGTGGAAATTCCGCCACCCCAGCGTAGCCGACCTGCGCGAAGCGCTGGCCGAGGCGACGGGCCAGCGGCGCATCGTGGAGCAAGTCTTCGCGCAGCAAGTCTATGCCAGCGCGAACATCGACGACCGCATCGGCAGCTTCAGCAGCGAAGAGCAGACGCCGCTGGCCGGCATGGCGCTGATGAACGGCAAGCGCGTGGAACACACGGCCGAAGCGCTGGAAAAAGAGGAGAAAAAAGTGCGCAAGGCGTGGCACAAGGCGCACCCGGACGCCAAACCCGGCACGGGACCGTATCCGTATCTCACCAGCGTGGTGGTGCGCCGCCGCGGCTCGCCCGTGCCGCAGGTGCTGCTGGTGAAATTTTCCGACGGCACGTCCGAACGCGTGGTCTGGGATAACGACCAGCTGTGGCAGCGCTACACCTGGAGCAAGCCCGTGAAGGCCGTCTCGGCCGAGCTGGATCCCGACCGCGTGCACTACCTCGACGTCAACAAGCTCGATGACAGCCGCACCTTGAAGGCCGACAAATCCGCCGCGCGGCGCTGGAGCTTCGACCTCGCCGCCGCCTTCCAATACCTGCTTTCCCTGATTGCCATCGTATGAGCGCCACTACCACGACACGGGCCAGCGGCCTGACCCTGACCACGCGCGCCAGCCGCGCCGCCCTGCAATGGCGCTTGCTGCTGCTGTGGGCTGGCCTGCTGCTGATCCCCACCATCCTTGCCGTCATTCCCCTCTGGCGCACCCTGAGCGCCAGCCTCGATCAGGCCGTGCACGCGGCGGCCCTGGCGCACAAGCTCGACCTGATGACCCTGGCCGACCTGGTGGCCAATGCCAGCCGCAATGGCGCGGCCATCAGCCAGGCCGCCATCACCGGCATCGTCCTGACCTTGCTGCTGTCGCCACTGCTGAGCGGCCTGGTGGTGACGGCCGCGCGCGCGCCTGCGCCACTGGGTTTCGGCCCCCTGCTGACGGGCGCCTTCAGCGAATATGGCCGCATGCTGCGCATGCTGCTGTGGAGCATCGTGCCGCTGGGCATGGCACTGGCCATCGGCGCCGGCGCGCTGAAACTGGCCGACAAGCACGCGGCGAAAGCCATCCTGGAAGCCGATGCCGACCTGGCCCGTCACCTGGCCTTGCTATTCACGGGCTTGCTGTTCCTGCTGGCTTGCGCCACGCTCGACGCGGGCCGCGCCGCGCTGGCAGTCGACCGGCGCCGCACCTCGGCCGTCAAGGCCTGGTGGCGGGGCCTGGGCATGCTGCGCCGGCGGCCGCTGGCCAGCCTGGCCATCTACCTCGTCATCACCGTGCTGGGACTGGCGCTGTATGCGCTGCTGGGCATGGCGCGCCTGAATCTGGCCGCGCCCGGTCCACTGGCCATCGTGGCCGGCTTGCTGGTGACGCAGCTGGCGGCGCTGGTGCTGGCGTGGATGCGCAGCGCGCGCCTGTTCGCGCTGATCGACGTCAAGCGCTCGCAAGCGTAGTTAGTCACCGAGGCGCCCTTCATCGGCCAGGAAGTCGATGAAGGTGCGCACTTTCGAGGACAGGTAGCGGCGGCTCGTGTAGACGGCGTACACCTTGCCGCCCGCCAGCTTGAAATCATCGAAAAGGCGCACCAGCCGCCCCGCCGCCAGGTCGGCATCCGTCTGCCACGACGGTAGCAAGGCGATGCCCATGCCGTTGAGCGCGGCCGCGTGCAGCAGGCTTTCGTTATTGCATTGCAGGACGGGCGAGAACTTCACGGTGTCGCGCCCCTGCGGGCCGTCGAAGGCCAATTCATTGCCGTTTGCCAACAGCGAATAGCTGATCATGGCGTGCTGCGCCAGGTCTTGCGGCAGGTGCGGCTGGCCCGCGCGCGCCAGGTAGGCGGGCGCGGCCACCAGGTGAAAGGCGATGCTGCCGATGGGCCGCGCGATCAGGGTCGGCGATGGCGCCTGGCTCACGCGCAGGGCCAGGTCGAAACCCTCTTCCACCAGGTTGACGACTCTTCCGCTCAAGTCGATGTCGAACGTGACTTCCGGAAAGCGCTCGCGGTAAGCCACCAGGGTGCGCGTAAAGATGGCGTTGGCGAACCAGACGGGGGCGCTCAGGCGCAGCATGCCGCGCGGCACTACCGTCGTGCGGCCCACAGTCGCTTCCACCTCGTCGAGATTGTCGAGCATGTCGCGGCACTGTTCAAAATACACCTTGCCGATTTCCGTCAGGCTCAGGTGGCGACTGCTGCGGTTCAGCAGCCGCGCGCCCAGGTGGCGTTCCAGGTGCATCACATGCTTGCTGACCATGGCGGGCGACATATCCAGGCGCTCGCTGGCGCGCACAAAACTGTCCAGTTCCACCACGGCGCGAAACACCCGCATGCTGCGCAAGGTATCCATGAGCATCCCATCATCAACAAAATGGAAATGATATATCAATAATTGCGATCTTGATCAACTGACCGCGCATGACTATCATCGATAGCATCAGTCATTCCCCTCAGGAGCCGCCATGCAAGAGCACACCTTCCCCACCTATTTTCTGTCGCACGGCGGTGGCCCGTGGCCGTTCATGAAAGACCAGTTCGGCGACCGCTACGACGTGCTCGAAGCATCCTTGCAAGACATCCCGCGCCAGATCGGCGCGCGCCCGAAAGCCGTGCTGGTCGTCACGGCGCACTGGGAAGGGCCGCAATTTCTCGTCTCGGCCAACCCCCAACCGGGCATGATCTACGATTATTCGGGCTTTCCGCCGCACACGTATCAAATCCAGTACCCCGCGCCAGGCGCGCCGGATCTGGCGGCGCAGGTAAAACAGTTGCTCGATGCAGCCGGCCATCCGGCGCGCCTCGACCACGAGCGGGGTTTCGACCACGGCACCTTCAGCGCCCTGTTCCCCATCTACCCGCAGGCAGACGTGCCGCTGGTGCAATTGTCGCTGAAACACGGCTACGACCCGCTCACACACGTCGAAGTGGGCCGCGCGCTGGCCAGCTTGCGCCGGCAGGGCGTGCTAATCGTCGGCAGCGGCCTGTCTTACCATAACCTGCGCCAGTTCGGCCAGGCGGGCGCCGTCGCCTCGCAGCAGTTCGATGCCTGGCTGCGCCAGGCGATGGCCTTGCCGCCGGCACACAGACTGGAGCAATTGCTGGCCTGGGACCGCGCGCCGGGCGCGCGCCAGGCCCATCCGCAGGAAGACCATCTGCTGCCGCTGATGGTGGCGCTGGGTGCGGCCGAGCAGGAAGCGGCGCACGTGGTGTATCACGAGGAGGATTTCTTTGGTGCCCTGGCAGTGACAAGTTTCAGGTTCGGAGAAGGCGCCGCCGCATAAAAAAAACGCCGCGACAGCCATGTCGCGGCGTTTTCCTGAGTGAAGCGGTAACTTATGTGCCGCGCTTGCCGCGCGCAGAATTTCTGGCCTTTTCAGCCGCAATCTCTGCCGCTTTCGCCGCTTTTTCCGCCATCTCGGCCGCGTGCAGGGCCAGCAGAGCCGCGCGCGTGTCCGGCGTTTCCAGCGAGATGCGTCCCAGGATGCCGCTGCGGTAGTCGAGCAGCAAGGTATGCGAGGCTTTCTCGAAATCGTAGTCGCCGCCCTTGATGCGGAAACCGCGCTTGGCGGCAATGCCTTCGACCACGCCGATGGCATCGACTTCGCCGACCTTGGTGCCGTAGCGAGCCGTCAGCAAATCCGGGTAGCGCTTGAGCAATTCCTCGGCCAGGAACACGGCCACTTCCTCTTCGATCAGCGCGTTCGAGCCGATGGCGTGGCTGGCCGCCAGCATCAGGCCGTCGCTGGGGATGGCGATCTTTGGCCACAGCATGCCGGGCGTGTCGACCAGGATGGTGTTCTTGTCCAGATACAGCTTTTGCTGCATTTTTGTTACGGCCGGCTCGTCGCCCACCTTGGCCACGCGCTTTTTCAGCAGCGCGTTCATCAGGGTCGACTTGCCCACGTTGGGGATGCCCATGATCATGATGCGCAGCGGCTTCGTCGGCACGCCGCGGTGCGGCGCCAGCGATTTGGCCAGGTCCGGAATGCGCGCCACGTCGCCCGGCTTCTTGGTCGTCATCGCATACGCGGTCACGCCTTCCTGGGCATTGAAATAGGCCACCCAGGCGGCAGTGGCGGCCGGATCGGCCAGGTCGGTCTTGTTGAGGATCTTCAGGCAAGGACGCTGGCGGAACAGGCGCAGCTCGTCCACCATGGGATTGCAACTGGCTGCCGGCAGGCGCGCGTCCACCACTTCAATCACCAGGTCGGTATTTTCCATGGTCTCGGCCGCTTTCTTGCGGGCCGCGTTCATGTGTCCTGGGTACCATTGTATCGCCATGCTCTTGCCTTCAGTTCGTTCAGTCAATCCGCTATTTTACGTGGTTGCCGCCACGACGTCCCATTTTCCAGCGCCAGCGCCAGCCGTGCGACGCGGACGAGACAATTGGTGATAATTTAGCAGTTACTTGAATGATAAGATCCGCAGTCCGTCCAGCCTGGCCGGTTTCCCCATTGCAAGCTCAACCTGGCACGCATTCCATGCATCTTCCCCGTTTTTTCCTCCTTGCTCCCCTTTGCGCCTGCCTGCTGCCCGCCATGGCCCAGGAACAAGCGGCGGCGCCCGGCGACACGGCCAGCCAGGCAATGCAGCAGGTTGTCGACGTGCAAGGCACGCGCGATCCCGACTTGCGCTCCTACCGCACCATGCTCAAGGGACTCGACGCGTATGCCGACCACCAGCGCCTGGCGCCGGGCGCGCCGTTGCGCTTCATGCTGATCCCCGCCACATCCCAGGCCAGGCTCGATGGCGTGACCCTGCACCTGTCGGCCGACAAGCTGTCGATCCCCGTCCCCCTGGCGGCGGACGGCGGCTTCACCTTGACGCGCGACAAGACCGCCTACGACGCGAATGCCGACCTGGTCAGCAACAAGAAGCGCGACACCCTGCGCTGGCGCGCCGACATCCACACGCCGGGCTTGCCCCAGAATGTGCGCCGCCTGGGCGACTTGCGCCTGGAATGCGAAATCCGCTGGGCCGTCGAGCAGGATGACCTGCCCTTTGTCCGGCGCAAGCTGTTCCGCCTGGCGGGCGGACCCTGCCACTCGTCGCTGATCCACGTGCCGTTTCCCGTGTTCCGCAAGCTGCTGGCCGTACAGGCGCGCTCGGGCGAGCGCACGCTGGACATCCGCGTCACGGAAGACCGCCAGCGCTACGTGCCGCCGCTGCATGACCTGAACTGGGACGACAATACCCTGCTGACCCTGACGTACGCCGACGACGGAAAAATGGCCGGCGCCGCCCCCGCAGCGCCATTGAAGGAAGCGCAGCGCCAGTGATGCGCATCAGGAAAGCAAGGTCAAATATTTCCACATGGATTTTTATATTTACTGTAAGAAACAAAAAAGTATGCTCTAATATCGCCTCTTAAATGAAAAGCAATTATTTTCCAGGCTGGCTCTCGCCAGGGAGATAGGTGATGGGGATAGTTCGATAATATGATGATGGAACACACTGGCAAGGCGCCCAAGCGCGTGCCGCGCAATGACTGGAAGAAGGAATGTCGGCAGTTGCAGGGGCAGGTGGCGCAGCTGGAAGAACGCCTGAAACGCCAGAGCGCCGACAGCTATGGCTTGCAAATGCTGTATGACCAATTGATCAGTGAAATCAAGCACCACCGCGACATGTTGCAGCTCGACAGCTTCGACGCGGATAAATCATCGCTCGTCTACACGCAAGCCTGGCGCCGCTTCATGGCCGGCGACGCACTCGATTACCAGACCCACCGCCATACCAATTCCCGCAGCCGCCCCAGCTTGCTGTAGTTACAGCTCAGCTATTACAGCTCCGCCAGGGCCTTCACATGCGCCGCCACGCTGCGGCCCAGGGACGACAGGTTGTAGCCCCCTTCGAGGCAGCTGACGATGCGGCCCTTGCCATACTGATTGGCCACGGCCATCATCTGCTGCGTCAGCCACGTGTAGTCGGCCTCCACCAAGCCCATGCCACCCACGTCGTCTTCGCGGTGGGCATCGAAACCGGCGGAAATGAAAATCATCTGCGGCTGCTGCCGGTGCAGCGCCGGCAGCCAGTGGTCGAGCACCAGCTGGCGCACGGCATCGCCCTTCGAGCGGGCCGGCACGGGCACGTTGACGCGCGTGTCGGTGTAGGACTCGACATCGCTGTACGGATAAAACGGGTGCTGGAAAAAACTCACCATCAGGATGCGTGGATCATTTGCCACGGATTCGGCCGTGCCATTGCCATGGTGCACGTCAAAGTCGACGATGGCGACCCGTTCGAGGCCCCGCACATCGAGTGCATGCTTGGCGGCGATGGCGACATTGTTGAACAGGCAGAAACCCATGGGCTCGCTGGGCCGCGCATGGTGACCGGGCGGGCGGATCGCGCAGAAGGCGTTGCTGATCTCGCCATCGATGACGGCGTCGGTGGCAGTCACGGCCGAGCCTGCCGCCGCCAGCGCCGCGTCGTAGCTGTGCGCGTTGAGCAGGGTATCGCCGTCGAGCGGATAGTAGTCGCCCTCCGCCGGCACATTGTCGCGCACCAGGCCGATGGCCGTGGCGCTGTGGTTGCGCTCGATATCGGACAATTGCGCGCGCACGCCGTCGCGGTGCTCGACCAGGTCGCTGATATGCGCGAGGATCAATTGATCATTGATGGCCTGCAAGCGGGCCGGCGATTCAGGGTGCCAGTCGCCCATTTCGTGGCGCTGGCAATCGGGATGGGTATAAATGGCTGTGCTCATGCGCTGTACTGGTTACCTCTGTCTCTGCTCTCTATCCATACCGGGAACGCGCGCCGAAGTCACTGCATAGCATTCCTGCCTGCCTGGCGCGTTCTCGCATAAAATCACTGGCTGGTCTGTACCGCCCTTGCCGCCTTTGCTGTCACTCTAATCTACCACGAGCGCGCGGCTGGCGGGCGGTGCCGTTTGACCTGGCCAAAGCGATTGTAAATTAAATAATCCATCGTACTGTGATAGAAATAACATGTTTTCGAAAATACACCAGGCCGCACAGCAGATCGGCGAAGTTCTCGTCGGCAAACACTTGCAGATCCGCCAGACCCTCGCCTGTGTGCTGGCGGGCGGCCATCTGCTGATCGAAGACGTGCCCGGCGTGGGCAAGACCACGCTGGCACATGCACTGGCCATCTCGCTGGGCCTGCAATGGAAGCGCCAGCAATTTACCAGCGACCTGCTGCCCGCCGACGTGGCCGGCATGACCGTGTATGACCGCGCCAGCGCCAGTTTCATTTTCCACCCCGGCCCCCTGTTCACGCAAGTACTGCTGGCCGACGAGATCAACCGCGCCACGCCGAAGACGCAATCGGGCTTGCTCGAAGCGATGGAAGAGCGGCAAGTGACGCTCGATGGCGTCACGCACGCGCTGCCGCAGCCATTTTTCGTCATCGCCACGCAAAACTGCGCGCACCAGCTGGGTACCTTCCCCCTGCCCGAATCGCAGCTCGACCGTTTTCTCATGTGCGTTACACTCGGCTACCCCGATGCGGCCGCCGAACGGGCGCTGCTGCTGGGCGCCGACCGCCGCGCCATGCTGCAAACCTTGCCGGCCGTGATGAACGCGGACGAATTGCTGCAAGCGCAAGCGGGCCTGCGCGCCATCCACGCCTCGCCCGCCGTGGTCGACTACGTGCTGGCCCTGGTGCATGCCACCCGCGTGCCCGGCGTGTTTGCCGATGGCCTCAGCCCGCGCGCCGCGCTGGCCCTGCTGCAGGCGGCGCGCGCCTGGGCCGCCCTGGCCGGACGTGACCACGTCACACCCGACGATGTGCAAGCGGTGCTGTTACCCGTCTGCGCCCACCGTCTGCATGCCGCGCAAGGGACCACGGACAGCCGCGCGCTGCTGCAGCACCTGCTGTTGAGCATCCCCGTCTGAGCGGCATGCGCTGGCGCACTATTCCATGGCTGCCGGCACGCCCCTGGCTGGGCGCGCAACGCGTGCACATCAGCCCCTCGCGTGCGGGCCTGGCATTTGCCGCGCTGCTGCTGGCGCTGTGGATCGCCGCCGTCAATTACCGCCTGGGCCTGGGCTATGCGCTCACGTACTTCGCGGCCGCCTGCGCCGTCGCCGACATGCTGTTTACCAGCCGCAACCTGGCGGGCCTGGCATTGGCGGCCACGCCGGGCAAGCCCGTGTTTGCGGGCAGCCACGCCTTGTTTGCCTTGCGCCTGATCAACCGCAGCACCCGCCCGCGCCATGCGATCCGTCTGGCCGTCATCGGTTCGCCGCCGGCACCCAACCTGGCCGATATCGCCGCCCACGGCGAAACGGCCGTCAGCATCGGCGTGCTGGCGCAGCAACGGGGATGGCTGAATGCGCCAGCCGTGCGCCTGTCCGGCAGTTTTCCGCTGGGCCTGTTTGTTGCCTGGTGCCATTGGCAGCCCGAGGCGCGCGTGCTCGTGTATCCGCAGCCCGAGCACGATGCGCCGCCGCTGCCCTGGCTGGCCGGCACATCACAGCAAGCACGGCAGCCAGGCTCACCCGGCTCGCCCGATGGCGCACTGGAACTGGCCGGCGTGCGCACCTACCAGCCCGGCGACCCCTTGCAGCGCCTGGCATGGCGCCAGATCGCCCGCCATGACGGCGGACATTTATTCAGCAAGCAATTCCAGCCTGACGCCGACGCACCAAAGGGCGCACCACACGGCACGCATGGCAACCTTATGCTCGACCACACGGACCTGCACGCGCTGGCGCCAGAAGCGCGCCTGTCGCGCCTGGCCGCCTGGGTGCTGCAGGCGGAAAGCACGGGCTTGCCATATGGCTTGCGCCTGGGGGGGCTGACCCTGGCACCGGCCCTGGGGGCCGGCCAGCGCGACGCCTGCCTGCGCGCACTGGCCCTGCATGGTTCGCCGCACGATGTGCCGCCAGCGCAGGAGACGCCATGAAAACCTGGCTGAGTGGCTTGCCGCGCGACAAGGCCGACATCCTGCTGCTGTTGCTGGCCGCCGCCATGGTGCTGGCGCCGCACGCGCTGCACCTGCCCCCGTGGCTGTCGGCCGCCGCTGCCGCACCGCTGCTGTGGCGCGCCATCATCACCGTGCGGGGCCGGCGCCAGCCACAGCTGGCCATGCTCGCGCCGCTGGCCTTGCTCGGCATCGCCGGCGTGTACGCCAGCTATGGCACGCTGCTGGGACGCGATCCCGGCGTGGCCATGCTGGTCCTGCTGCTGGCCTTGAAATCGCTGGAAATGCATGGCCGGCGCGACATTTTTGTCTTCGTCTTCCTCAGTTTCTTTTTACTATTGGCCAATTTTTTTCATGCGCAAGGCATCCTCAGCGCCGCCTGGATGCTGGCCACCGTCATCGTCCTGCTGTCGGCCCTGCTGTCGGCCCAGTACGGCACGCTGCAACCGCGCCTGGCGCAAAGGCTAGGCTTGCTGGGGCGCATGCTGGCGCTGGCCATTCCCCTGTCGGCCATGATGTTTCTTGCCATGCCGCGTCCCGACGGCGCCCTGTGGGGTGCGCCGCACGAGGGCGCGCAAGCACGCACGGGCTTGTCGGACAGCATGCAAGCGGGCGCCATCGCCTCACTGGCCCTGTCAGGCGAGTCCGTCTTCACGGCCCGCTTTTCCACGCCGATCCCGCCGCAGGATCAGCTGTACTGGCGCGGCGTGGTGCTGGGCGACTTCGACGGCGCTACCTGGACGCGCCGGGGTGCTGGCCGCGCGCCTGCCAGCGACAGCCGGATAGACATCACACTGGAAGGCCAGCCCAGCCAATACGAAGTGACCTTGCAAGCGAGCGGCCAGCGGCGCATCTTCGCCCTCGACCTGCCGCGCAGCATCGAACGCTTGCCCGGCAATCCGTATGTCGTCTCGTCCGCGCTGGAAGTGCTGACGGCGCAGGTCCTTACTTCGACCGTGCGTTACCGCGCCAGTTCCCAGACGCGCTACCGGCTGCAGGCGAGCCTGACTTTGGCCCAGCAGCAGCCATGGCTGGCCTTGCCCGCTGGCAGCAACCCGCGCAGCGTGGCCTGGGCCCGCGCATTGCGCGGCCGCGGCGCGCAGATGCTCGCGCCCGCCGACGCCATCGCCGCCGTGTTTGAGCACTTCCACCGCGGGCCTTTCCGCTACACCCTGCAGCCACCGCTGCTGGGCAAGCATGGCGTCGACGACTTCCTGTTTACCACGCAGGCGGGCTTTTGCGAGCACTACGCGGGCAGCTTCGTCGTGCTGATGCGCGCCATGGGCATCCCCGCGCGCGTCGTCACGGGCTACCAGGGCGGCGCACGCAACAATGACGGCGTCAGCCTGAGCGTGCGCCAGTCCGATGCCCATGCCTGGAGCGAAGTGTGGCTGGCTGGCAGGGGCTGGGTGCGCGTCGATCCCACCAGCGCCGTCGCGCCCCTGCGCACGGAGCGCAACCTCGATGCCGCCCTGCCGGCGGCCCCGTCGCCGCTGACGGCATGGCGCGCCCTGGCCGGCCTCGATGGCGGCGCACACGGCGCGGTTGCCGCGTGGCGCCAGCAATGGCAGCAGGCCGAGCACGCGTGGAGCAACTGGGTGCTCGACACCACGCCGCAACGCCAGCGCGCCATGCTCGATAGCTTGCAAAACCTGCCGGCGACGACCCTGGCAATCGCCTGCGCCGTGCTGGCCCTGCTGTCCGCCGTGGCCGGCGCACTGGTCTGCTGGCGGCAAGCGCGGCAGGGCGATCCGCTCGACGCCCTGTACGCGCAGTTTTGCCGCCAGCAGGCGCGACGCGGCTACAGCCGTGCGCCGCATGAAGGCCCGCACGGTTATGCTGCGCGTCTGGCCGCTGGCAAGGCCACGCCCGAGGCGCACGCCGCCATCACACAGTTTCTGGCAATCTATGCCGCGATGAAGTATGGTAATGCCAACCCAGACGAACAACTCCGCGCGCGGCGCAGCTTGCGCCGCCTGTTAACCCAATGCCGATGAGACGCTCCTTGTTACCGATCAAAACCTCCGCCCTGTCCCTGCTCCTCTCCCTTCCTCTGTGCCTGTCCACCGCACACGCTGGCGAAAACAGCAATATTTCCGCTGCCGACCGTGCCCGTGCCGTGCGCGCGGCCAAGGCCCAGCCCGTCAAGAAGGTGGCCGGCAAGCCGGCGGCGAAGAAAGCACCGGCGAAATTCGACTTCGAAGGCGAATTTGTCGACTATGCCAACTGGAAAGAAGTCCGCGCCTTCCTCGACGAGATGTCCGCCAAACATGGCTTTGACCGCGCCGAACTCGATACCCTGATCGGCAAGGTGCGCTATGTCGAGTCGACCGTGCAGTTGATGAAGCCGGCGCCGCCGGGCAAACCGAAGAACTGGCAAGCCTACAGCGCCCGCTTCATCGAGCCGGTACGCATCCATGCGGGCGTGAAATTCTGGGAAGAGAACGCCGAAGCGCTGGCGCGCGCCGAACGCGAATATGGCGTGCCGGCCGAGATCATCGTCGGCATCATCGGCGTGGAAACCGTGTACGGACGCAACACGGGCCGTTTCCGCGTGCTCGACGCGCTCACCACCTTGGCATTTTCCTATCCGGAAAGCCCGACGCGCGCCGCGCGCATGGAATTTTTCAAGGGGGAACTGGAAAACGCGCTGCTGTACGCGCGCAAGGATGGCATCGATCCCTTAACCCTGCTCGGTTCGTATGCGGGCGCCATCGGCCTGCCGCAGTTCATGCCCAGCAGCATCATGAAATATGCGGTGGACTTCGATGGCGATAGCCACATCGACTTGCGCAATTCCACGGCCGACGCCATCGGCAGCGTGGCGCACTTCCTCGTCGAACACGGCTGGCGCCGCGATGACCCGGCCATCAGCACGTATCGCGTCACCGTCTCGTCCAGCCACGCCTGGGAAAAGTTCATCGGCCAGGGCTTGCAAGCCAAGTACCGGCTGGAGGAATTGCAGGAAGGCGGCGTGAGTACCGTCACAGCCACGCCCCAGAACATGTTGTTCGGCCTGATTGATCTGCAAAATGGTTCAGAAGCAACTGAGTATTACTTGGCAAGCAATAACTTCTTTGCTATAACTCAGTACAACAGAAGTTATTTTTATGCCATGTCAGTCATCGACTTGGGCAAGGCCATCAGCCAAGTGCGCGCACGCTAACCGAAAGTCAGTGTAAAGTTATAATATTACTTGTAAGAAAGCGTAAGCGATGTTGAAGCGACCAGCAAACAAGTCTATGGTGGGGCCGATAACATGTGCCAGCCTCGCTCGCCAGCCTTTGTGCGGCACGGAATATGGAAATGGTTATATACTTAACTTTTGTCAAAGTACAATTTTTGTTCTATCATAGAGCATAATAAAGAATAAATAGCTGTTGCAGCATGACAACACTTTTTTTATCCAAAGCAAGATTACAGAGCTTTCCGGCCTGAAATGGAATCCTGCTGTACAATTGTGTATATATCATGAAAAACTGTATCCCGGATCGTACCGTGTGTGAATTTGTTCCTTTTAGTAAAGAATGAACATGAACGCAGCAAGAGCGAGCTCCGAGTGTTTTTTACTTTGCAGTGCAACTACAGAAGGAACATTAACATCATGACAAACCAAGTCGGCATTGATATGAACAGCGATTCGGACTCCGACGATCTGCTCCAGTACAACCCAAACAGATTGCTCGATACCCTGATCGAAAACCTGCGCCTGAAAAACGACGCAGCCTTGTCCCGCGCGCTGGAAGTGGCGCCACCGGTCATCAGCAAAATCCGCCACCACCGTCTGCCTGTCGGCGCATCGCTGCTGATCCGCATGCACGAAGTGAGCGACCTGAGCATCCGCGACCTGCGTTACCTGATGGGTGACCGCCGTAACAAATTCCGCATCAGCGACAAGCAATTCAAGCCAAAAGAAGGCGAAACGCCACAAGGCTGATCCTGCCAGTTTCGCAGGTTTTCCCTCCCCGCCATGGGGAGGGGGTGTTTCAAGCAGTTCTCAGGCCGTTCTGGCCGATATCAATTCAATTACACTATTACGCAGGGAAAACACCTGTGGACAGATAGCGGTCGCCGCGATCGCAAACGACGAACACGATGGTCGCGTTTTCCACCGTTTGCGAGATGCGCAGCGCGATTTCGCAGGCGCCGGCTGCCGAGATGCCGCAGAACAAACCCTCTTCCGCCGCCAGGCTGCGCGCCATGCGCTCGGCCACGCCCTGGCTCACGTACTCCACCTGGTCCACGCGCGACTTGTCGTAAATTTTCGGCAAGTACGCTTCCGGCCATTTGCGGATGCCGGGAATTTGCGAACCTTCCTCGGGCTGCGCGCCGATGATCTGGATGGCGCGATTCTGCTCTTTCAAATAGCGCGACACGCCCATGATGGTGCCCGTCGTGCCCATGGCGCTGACGAAGTGTGTCACCTGACCATGGGTATCGCGCCAGATTTCCGGGCCCGTGCTTTCGTAGTGGGCGCGTGAATTGTCTTCGTTGGCGAACTGGTCGAGGATCACGCCGCGGCCATCCTTCTGCATCTGCTCGGCCAGGTCGCGCGCATATTCCATGCCGCCCGTCTTCGGCGTCAGCAGAATGTCGGCGCCGTAGGCGGCCATGCTCTGGCGGCGCTCCACGCTGAGATTGTCTGGCATCAAGAGCAGCATCTTGTAGCCGCGCAAGGCGGCGGCCATGGCCAGCGCGATGCCCGTATTGCCGCTGGTGGCCTCGATCAGGGTATCACCCGGCTTGATGACGCCGCGCTCTTCAGCGCGCTTGAGCATGGACATGGCGGCGCGGTCCTTCACGGAGCCGGCCGGGTTGTTGCCCTCCAGCTTGCCAAGGATGACGTTGTTGCGCGCAAGCGCATTGGCGCCCGGCAAGCGCGTCAGTTGCACCAGCGGGGTGTTGCCTATCGTATCTTCAAGTGTCTTGTAAGCCATCGTGTCTGTTTGAGTAGATTCAACAAAGACCCATTCTAATATGAGATGCTGGACGGCGTATCGCTCATCGGCGGCGGCATCCGGCCCCGCATGTGCGTATGGCTGCGCCGCCACATGCCGCACGGCGCCTGCCGCGCTGCCATTTCCGGGCGTGCACAAGGAGTATTGCGGCAGGCGCGCGCCGCATGCGCTAGACTCGTCACTGTTAGTTATTTTTGTTATTTGCTTATTCAGCCTCCGAACGGACTCGCCATGGCCAGCAGCACACCCGAATTCATTCCCGAAACGACGCAGGACGATCCCGTCCAGTTCGCCACGCTCGACTTGCAGGGCCGCAGCCACCAAATTTCGCCCGTCTTCAATGCGCTCGAACTGCAGCGCTTGCAGCGTTATGGCACGTTGCAGCGCTTTGCCGATGGCGATACGCTGTTCGAGGCGGGCAGCAGCAGCTTCGGCATGCTGGTAATACTGTCCGGGCGGGTCAGCATCAAGCGCCACGAAGTGCTGGGGCAGGCGTCGCTGCTGCGCGAAGTGGGCGTCGGCCACTTCATTGCCGAAGTGGCGCAGTTGTCCGGCCGCCCCACCCTTGTCAACGGCAGCGCCGTAGGCGCGGTGGAATTGCTCGACATCAGTTCGGAATCCTTGCGCGCACTGATCGTGGCCGAGGCGGAGATGGGCGAACGCATCGTGCGCGCCCTGATCCTGCGCCGCGTGGCGCTGATCGAATCGAATTCGGGCGGCCCCGTGCTGGTGGGACCGCGCGGCAATGGCAATCTGTTCCACCTGCAAAGTTTTCTGTCGAGCAACGGCCACCCGCACACGGTGCTCGATCCGGCCAGCGATACGGCCGCCGCTGCGCTGGCCGAGCGCTACCAGCCCACGCCGCAGGAATGGCCACTGGTGGTCTGTCCGGATGGCAAGATCATGAAGAATCCCGGCAATGCGGAACTGGGACGCTGCCTGGGCATGCTGCCCGATTTGTCCGGCGACAAGATCTTCGACGTGCTGGTGGTGGGCGCCGGTCCCGCCGGCCTGGCCACGGCTGTGTATGCGGCCTCCGAAGGTCTGACCGTGCTGGCGCTGGAACAGCGCGCGTATGGCGGCCAGGCCGGCGCCAGCGCGCGTATCGAAAATTACCTGGGTTTTCCCACCGGCATTTCCGGCCGCGCGCTGGCAGGACGCGCCTATGTGCAGGCGCAAAAGTTCGGCGTCGAAATCGCCACCCCGGCCAGCGCCGCCAACTTGCTGTGCGACACCTGGCCACTGCGCGTCAAGCTGTGCGACGGCACGCAGGTGCGCGCACGCACGGTGGTGCTGTCCTGCGGCGCGCGCTACCGCCGGCCTTCGCTGGCGAACCTGAAAACGTATGAGGGACGGGGCGTGTATTACTGGGCCTCGCCCATCGAAGCCAAGCTGTGCAGGCAGGAAGAGATCATCCTGGTGGGCGGCGGCAATTCGGCCGGCCAGGCGGCCGTGTTTCTCTCCGGTCACGCCGCCAAAGTCCACATGCTGATCCGCGGCGAGGGACTGGCGGCCAGCATGTCGAGCTATCTGATCGAGCGCATCGCCGCCACGCCCAACATCACCTTGCACACGCACACGGAAATCATCGCCCTCGAAGGTGACGACGATGGCTTGAAGGAGGTGCGCTGGCGCAACAACCGCACGGGCGAGGAAGCCGATTGCGCCGTGCGCCGCGTGTTCCTCTTCGTCGGCGCCGATCCGAACACGGACTGGCTGCACGACTGCGCCGTCGCCGTTGACGAACAGGGTTTTATCCGCACGGGCTTCGACGTTACGCGCGCCGAATGCCGCGCCCACGGCCACGCCGCGCATTTACCCGCCCCGCCTCCCGACTTGCCGGACCGGGCCGCGCTGGAAACGAGCGTGCCGGGCGTCTTCGCCATCGGCGACGTGCGGGCCGGCTCGACCAAGCGCGTGGCCGCCGCCGTCGGTGAAGGCGCGGCGGTCGTTTCCCAGATTCACGGTTTCCTGGCGCGCCTGCCCGCGGGCTCGAGCTGAAAATCGTGCAGTATAGAAACTGCTACAATCGGCTGTTGCCATCGAGCTGAGAGACACCGCATGCCACACACCACCAGGCTTTCCTCGCGCCGCAACATGCCCGCGGTCCGCTGACGGTGCGCCGCGTGCTCGTCAAACTGTTGCTGCTGACCACGCTGTTTGCCGTGCTCAGCATCGCCGCCCTGTACAGCTACGGGCGCTTCGCCGAGCGTTCGCTGGGGACGCCAGGCACGGCCTTGCCCGTGGCGATGGATGCCACCCTGCTCGACCGCGTGCTGGCGCCACAGCTGGCGCAACGCCCAGGCCACAGCGGCACGGCCCTGATCGATGACAATCTGGAAGCCTTTGCCCTGCGCGCCCTGAGCGCGCGCGAAGCGGGCCGCAGCATCGACCTGCAATACTACATCTGGCATAACGACGTCACGGGACGGCTGCTGGTGCGCGAACTGCTGCGCGCGGCCGACCGCGGCGTGCGCGTGCGCGTGTTGCTTGACGATATCAACGCGCGCGGCCAGGACGCCGCCATCCTCGCGCTCGACAGCCACCCGCTGATCGACGTGCGCATCTTCAATCCGGGCCGCAACCGCGACGGCATCTGGTTGCGTGCCATGGAAATGGCCTTGCGCGCCGTCAGCCTGAACCGGCGCATGCACAACAAGGCCTGGATCGTCGACGGTCGGGTCGCCCTGGTCGGCGGACGCAATATCGGCGATGAATACTTTGATGCCGCCGAGCAAGTCAATTTCCAGGATGCCGACTTGCTGCTGGTGGGCCCCGCCGTGCAGCAGACGAGCGACATCTTCGATCGTTTCTGGAACAGCCGCGCCGTCATCCCCATCGGCGCCTTGCACGCAGGCAAGGACGCTGATGCGCCGGAACTGCCGCAGTTGCCCGCAGTGCGTGCCCGCCTCGACGCGCTCACGGGCGAACTGGGCGCTTCGCCCTACCTGCGGCAGCTGACCGATACGGGCCAGTTGCAAGCCCACCTGGATGGACGGCTGCGCCTGCATTGGAGCGGGCAAGTGCAGGTGCTGTCGGACCCGCCGGAAAAAGCCGCACCCGTGGCCAGTTTGCAGCGCAGCGAGCACTGGCTCATGCACAGCTTGCTGCCCCTATTGGCGCAGGCGCGCAAAGAAGCGCTGCTGACCTCGCCATACTTCGTGCCCGGCCAAGCGCTCACGCAAAGCCTGGCCAACAAGGTTGCCGCCGGCGTCAGGGTCCAGGTGCTGACCAACTCGCTGGCCGCCACCGACGTGGCCCTCGTGCACGCAGGCTATGCGCGCTACCGCCAGGCGCTGCTGGGCGGCGGCGTCGAACTGTTTGAATTGAAGACCCAGCACCGCAAGCGCATCAGCCTGATGGGGTCGAGCCGCGCCAGCCTGCATACCAAGGCCATGGTGGTCGATGGCCAGCGGGGCTTCGTCGGTTCCTTCAACCTCGATCCCCGCTCGGCCCAGCTCAACACGGAGATGGGCGTGCTGTTCAACGACGCCGCGCTGGCGGCCGACATGCGCGAACTGTTCCTGCACTCGACGGCTAGCGACACCAGCTATCGCGTATTCCTCGACAACGGCGAACTGCGCTGGTCCGATGCCACCGAGCAGCCCGCCAAGGTGTGGACGCACGATCCCGAAGCGGGCTTCTGGCGCCGCATGCTGGTGTCCGTGATGCGCTGGCTGCCGATCGAGTCGCAGCTTTAGGCGCACAGGCCGGGCAAAGTGGCGGGCGCATAAAAAAACCCCGCGCGGCCGGTACCACGCGGGGTTTTTTATCGTACTGCGCGGCACCACCACGCAATACGCTTTACAGCAACACGCTTACTTTTTCTCGGCTTCGGCCTTCTTCGCATCGGCTGCAGCCAGCTTCGCTTCCTTCTTCGCGGCAGCGGCGGCAGCCTTCGCTTCTTTCTTGGCCGCAGCAGCTTCCTTCTTCACTTCCGCAGCGCTCTTCACAGGCGCGGCGCCATCGGCCGCGGCGGCGGCAGGAGCGGCAGCCTTGGCAGCGGCTGCTTCTTTCTTCGCTGCAGCAGCAGCGGCCTTGGCTTCTTTTTTCGCGGCAGCCGCTTCTTTCTTCGTTTCAGCGGCCGTCTTGGCTGGTGCCGCAGCGGTATCGGTCGCAGCAGCTGGCTTCGGTGCGGCTTCTTTCGCTGCAACTTCCTTGACAGCAGCTTTTGCCGGGGCAGCTTTCGCCACCGGGGCCGCTGGCGCGCCGGACTTGGCCTGGCCATTCACCTGCAAGCCCGCTTCCGACAGTTTCTCGGAGCTTTTCGGGCCGATGCCCTTCACGCGGCTTTCGAAATCGGCCCAATCCTTGAAGGCGCCGCCCTTGGCACGTTCATCGACGATGGCCTTCGACGTGACGGGGCCGATGCCCTTGACGCTGTCGAGTGCCGCCTGGTCCGCCTTGTTGACATCGACCTGGGCAAAGGCAAAGCCCATCGTCGCGATCAGGGTGCCGATGGCCAGCAGTATTTTTTTGAACATGGGTATCTCTCCGTGATGTGGTTTCAAGATGACTCGAACGCAAGGGAGAAGCAGCGCCTTAACGGCTTTAACGGCTGTGGCGTGATACGGTTGACAAGACGGGACAGTGGAAGCAGGGGAAAACCTGCGCCAGATCAAACGATGCGGCGCAGGTAGCAGGTGGAATACAGCGGATTATTGTGGGAACAGCTCTTCGCGGGTCACGGTGGCCGTGCCCAGCTTGCCGACAACGATGCCGCCAGCCCGGTTGGCCGTGCGCACGGCGTCGCCCAGGCCCATGCCGGCGCCCAGCATCGCCGCCATGGTGGCGATCACCGTGTCGCCGGCGCCCGAGACGTCGAACACTTCGCGCGCATCGGTAGGCATGTGCAGCACCTCATCGACCGTGTACAAGCTCATGCCCTCTTCCGAGCGGGTCAGCAGCAAGGCTTCCAGGCCCAGTTGTGCGCGCATCTGCTGCGCGCGTTCCGTCAATTGCTCTTCCGTACTCCAGTTGCCGATCACGCGGCGCAGTTCGGACTTGTTCGGAGTGAGCACTGACGCTCCCGCATAGCGGCTGAAATCATCGCCTTTCGGGTCGACCATGACGATCTTGCCGGCGGCCTTGGCGGCCTTGATCATCTCGGCCACGTTCACCAGGCTGCCTTTGGCGTAGTCGGACAGGATCACCACATCATAATTGGGCAAGAGGGCATTAAACTGCGCCAGCTTGTCGCGCAGCACCGTATCGCTGGGCGCATCCTCGAAGTCGATGCGCAACATTTGCTGCTGGCGGCCAATCACGCGCAGCTTGATGATGGTGGAAATGGCCGCATCGCGCTGCAGATAGCTGTGGATGCCGCCGCCTTCGAGCAGGCGCTCGACCTGGCTGCCGGCCTCATCGTCGCCGACCACGCCCAGCAAGCTTGTCTTCGCTCCCAGCGCGGCTGCGTTGCGCGCCACGTTGGCCGCGCCACCCAGGCGCTCTTCGCGCTTCTCGATGCGCACGATGGGCACGGGCGCTTCCGGCGAAATACGGCTGACGTCGCCGAACCAGTAGCGGTCCAGCATGACATCGCCCACCACCAGCAGGCGTACCTGGGCCAGCGCGGCCGGCGCCGTCAAGGCTGCCACCTCATGGGCGCTCATGCGCGTGTCAGGATCGAGCGACCGATCCCGTGGTATTCGATGCCATTCTCGGCCATGACGGCCGGCTCGAACAGATTACGCCCGTCAAAGATCACGGCCTGCTTCAGGCGCGCCTTGACCTGCTCAAAATCGGGACTGCGGAAGGCCTTCCATTCAGTCACGATGACCAGCGCGTCGGCGTCCTGCAGCGCATCCTTCGGGCTGTCGGCAAAGCGCACCTTCGCCAATTGCTCCGGTGTCAAGTCCAGTTGCAGCACCCGCTTTGCCTCGGTCATGGCGACAGGATCGTAGACGGCTACCGTGGCGCCGCGTGCCAGCAAGTCTGCCAGCAGCACGCGGGCCGACGCTTCGCGCATGTCGTCCGTATTCGGCTTGAAGGCCAGGCCCCACACGGCGAAATGCCGGCCCGTCAGGTCTTCGCCGAAGCGAGTGACCACTTTGCGGCCAAGCACCTGCTTCTGCTGGTCGTTGACGGCTTCGACGGCGCGCAGGATCAGCAATTCCTGGCCGTAGCCGCGCGCCGTGCGCTCGAGCGCTTGCACGTCTTTCGGGAAGCAGGAACCGCCATAGCCGCAACCGGCATACAGGAAGCTGTGGCCGATGCGCGGGTCGGAACCGATACCGTGGCGCACGGCCTCGATATCCACGCCCACCTTGTCGGCCAGGTTCGCCAATTCATTCATGAAGGAAATCCGCGTGGCCAGCATGGCATTCGCCGCATACTTCGTGAATTCAGCCGAGCGCACATCCATCCAGTAGGTGCGTTCGCGGTTGCGGTTGAACGGCGCGTACAGGCTTTTCAGCAATTCGCGCGCGCGCTCGCCTTCCGGCGTGCTGTCGCAGCCGATGACGATGCGGTCCGGACGCATGAAATCTTCGACGGCGGCGCCTTCCTTGAGGAATTCCGGGTTCGACGCGACCGAGAACGTGGCGGCCACGCCGCGCGCGTCGAGCTCGCCCTGGATGGCGGCGCGCACTTTCTCGGCCGTGCCGACGGGCACCGTCGACTTGTCGACGATGACCTTGTAGTCCGTCATATACTTGCCGATGCCGCGCGCGGCGGCCAGCACGTATTGCAGGTCGGCTGAACCGTCCTCATCGGGCGGAGTGCCGACGGCAATAAATTGCATCACGCCGTGCGCGGCGGCGGCCTCGACGTCGGTGGAAAAGGTCATGCGGCCGGCGGCGCGGTTGCGCGCCACGACTTCGTCCAGGCCCGGTTCATGGATGGGGATGCCGCCGCTGTTGAGCAAGGCGACCTTCTGTGCGTCCAGGTCGAGGCAAAAGACGTCGTTGCCCAGCTCCGCCAGGCAGGCGCCCGTCACGAGGCCCACATAGCCCGTGCCGATAATGGTGATTTTCATGGTTGTGCCGTATTTGTAATATATATATATATCTGACCTGCAAGTGCACAGCACAGGGTTCAGGGCAAGGCGCTGCGCCGAAGACAGTACGAATAGTACGGCGAGGCGCTGCAACGCAGCCATGGGCCCTGTGGTGGGCACGACTAGTTCATGACGTTGAGCTCTTCCGTGCGTCGCGGCGGGTAGGTTTCCCAGCGGTTGCAGCCCGGGCAGTGCCAGTAAAACTGGCGTGCCTTGAAGCCGCAGTGGCTGCACTGGTAGCGGGCCAGCTTTTGCGTATAGCCGTGCACGAGGTTTTTCACCATCGACAGCTCGGACCAGATCGCGGCCGGGGCATCCATCATGCGCGCCTCGAGCAGTTTATCGAGGCCCAGCAGGGTCGGCGTGCGGCGCAGCTCGGCGCTGACCAGCTGCTTCGCCGCTTCCACGCCGTCAAGTTCGATGACGGCCTTGAAGACGACTTCGATCAGGTCGATGGAGGATGCCTCTTCCAGGTAGGAGCGCAGCAGGTTGACGCCTTCCTGCGCGCGGCCCAGCTTGGTGTAGCCATCCATCAGGCGCTGCGCCACCAGAGCCACGTGCGGCACGCTTTGCTGCTCCACGCGGCGCCAGGTCGTCAGCGCGCCTTCCACGTCGCCGCGCGCCAGCAGCACGTCGCCCGTCAGGATGGTGGCGCGCACGCTCTTGCGGTCCGTCTGCAGCGCTTTTTCCAGCAGAGGCATGGCGTCGTCCGGTTTCATGTGCACCAGCGCGTCATGCGCCAGCTCGCAATAGAACTGGGCGATTTCCTTCTGGCGCGCTCCGGCGCCCGATTCCTGCAAACCCACGGCCGCTTCGATGGCGCGTGGCCATTCCTTTTCGCGCTGGTAGATTTCCAGCAGGGCACGGCGCGCCTGGGCCGCATATTGCGTGTCAACCAGGCTGTTGAAGGTTTCTTCGGCGCGGTCCAGCAAACCCGCCTTCAGGTAATCCATGCCCAGCTCATAAGCGGCATGGCCCTGCTGTTCCAGCGGCAGGTCCGGGCGCGCCAGCAAATTCTGGTGCACGCGGATGGCGCGCTCCGTCTCGCCGCGGCGGCGGAACAGGTTGCCCAGCGCAAAGTGCATATCGGCCGATTCCGGGTCCAGCTTGACGACTTCGATGAAGGCATCGATGGCCTTGTCATGCTGCTCATTGAGCAGGAAATTCAAGCCCTTGAAGTAATTGCGCGGCAGGCTGCGCGATTCGGCCACCAGTTGATGAATGTCAACACGCGCGGCAATCCAGCCCAACGCGAAAAACACCGGGATACCCAAGAGCCACCAGAGTTCAAAATCCATGCGATTGTTTTTATTCGAGTAAGAGAGATAGGAGCGACGGCGCCGATTACTGCGCGCTCACGCTGTCCGGTTGCGGCTGGACATTGCTGGCCACGCCAACGGTTTGCAGCGCGGCAATGGTGGTTTTTTGCTTGGTCGCTTCGCGGCGATGACGGAACACGGTCGGCGTCAGGGCAAGAACGCCCAGGCTGGCGCCGGCGACAAAAAAGCCCAGCAGCATCAGGACCAGGGGGCCGCGAATTTCATAATTGAGGAAAACATGCAGGTCGACAACCTGCGCATTCTTCAGCGCAAAACTGAAGAACAGGACGAAAAGAACACAGCCAACGATGGTGGAGATGATTTTCATCGATAGGTCCAGAGTGAACAAAAAAATGCCCGTGCCAACATGGCACAAACGTAGAGTACTGATCAAACCGTAGCGAGCGGCAGTGATTTGTGGCCAAGAAGCGCAACCGTACTGAAGTACGGTGAGCATCGCCGGCCGCAAAGCGCGACGCGCAGTAGGTTTGAGCAGTGCTCTACAGCATATTAACAAAAAAAAGCGGCATCCAAGGACGCCGCTCTTTGTGTCGCCTTCCAGCAGACGATTAATCCTCGATAATCGGTTGCCCGACCATCGCGTCCACCCGCTCGCGCAACTGTTTGCCCGGTTTGAAGTGGGGTACCCGTTTTTCAGGAACCATCACCTTGTCGCCGGATTTCGGGTTGCGGCCGATACGCGGGGGCCTGCTGTTCAGGGCAAAACTGCCAAAACCGCGGATCTCGATACGCTGACCGGTCGCCAGGGCGTTGGTCATCGCATCGAGAATGGTCTTGACGGCATACTCCGCATCTTTCGCCACCAGCTGAGAATAACGCTCAGCAAGGCGGTTGATCAGCTCGGACTTTGTCATCTGCCGTATCCGCAGTCTTAGTTCTTGTTATCGAACTTAGCTTTCAACAAGGCGCCCAGGCTGGTGGTGCCCGAAGCTGCGTTGTTGTCGGTAGCTGCCATCTTCTGCATGGCTTCCTGGGTTTCAACGTTGTCTTTCGCTTTGATCGACAGTTGGATACCACGGGCTTTGCGGTCGATGTTCAACACCATTGCTTCGACGGTATCGCCGACTTTCAGGTGCGTACCAGCATCTTCAACGCGGTCACGCGAGATTTCGGAAGCGCGCAGGTAGCCTTCGACTTCTTCGGACAGTTGGATCACGGCGCCTTTAGGCTCAACCGATTTAACGGTACCGGTTACCAGCGAGCCTTTGTCGTTCATGGCTGCGAAGTTGTTGAATGGGTCACCTTCCAGTTGCTTGACGCCCAGGGAAACGCGCTCGCGCTCAACGTCGATGGCCAGAACGATGGCTTCCAGTTCGTCACCTTTCTTGAAGCGACGCACGGCTTCTTCGCCGGTTTCGGTCCAGGACAGGTCGGACAGGTGCACCAGACCGTCGATGTTGCCGGCCAGGCCGATGAACACGCCGAAGTCGGTGATCGATTTGATCGCGCCGCGGACTTTATCGCCCTTCTTGTGGGTTACGCCAAAGTCATCCCAAGGGTTGGCTTTGCACTGTTTCATACCCAGCGAGATACGACGACGCTCTTCGTCGATTTCCAGAACCATGACTTCTACTTCGTCGCCCAGTTGGACAACTTTGTTAGGAGCAACGTTTTTGTTCGTCCAGTCCATTTCGGAAACGTGTACCAGACCTTCGATACCCTGTTCCACTTCCACGAATGCGCCGTAGTCGGTCAGGTTCGTTACTTTACCGAACAGACGGGTGCTTTGTGGGTAACGACGGGACAGACCGGTCCAAGGATCGTCGCCCAGTTGTTTCACGCCCAGCGAAACACGGTTTTTCTCTTGATCGTATTTCAGGACTTTGGCGGTGATTTCCTGGCCAACCGTCAGTACTTCCGACGGGTGACGTACACGGCGCCATGCCAGGTCGGTGATGTGCAGCAAGCCATCGATACCGCCCAGATCCACGAACGCGCCGTAGTCGGTGATATTTTTGACGACGCCGGTCACGACCGTGCCTTCTTTCAGCGTTTCCATCAGTTTCTGACGCTCTTCGCCCATCGAAGCTTCGATGACGGCGCGGCGGGACAGAACCACGTTGTTACGCTTGCGGTCCAGTTTGATGACCTTGAATTCGAGGGTTTTGCCTTCGAATGGGGTCGTGTCTTTGACAGGACGGGTATCAACCAGCGAGCCCGGCAGGAATGCACGGATGCCGTTGGTCAACACGGTCAGACCGCCTTTGACTTTACCATTGACGGTACCGACGACGATTTCGCCCGATTCCATCGCTTTTTCCAGAGCCAGCCACGAAGCCAGACGCTTGGCTTTGTCGCGCGACAGGATGGTATCGCCGAAACCGTTTTCCAGCGATTCGATCGCCACGGAAACGAAGTCACCAACTTTGACTTCCAGTTCGCCGTGGTCGTTCTTGAATTCTTCGACAGGGATGAATGCTTCGGATTTGAGGCCAGCGTTCACGATCACGAAATTGTGGTCGAGGCGCACGACTTCAGCGGAAATAACTTCGCCGGAGCGCATATCTTGACGCGACAACGATTCCTCGAAGAGCGCAGCAAAACTTTCCATACCGGTAGATTCGTTAGTTGTAACAGTAGACATAGGGTTCACACAGGTTATCCAGCAGAGATCGCACCATGCGACTTAAACTGGGTTAGGTTTTTGACACACCCGGACAGGCCAGGAGCCGTCAACGGGCACCACATAGCACAACAACACGCTATTTTGCTGCAGCGGCATACCATTTCAACACGGTTTCAACGGCAACATCTGCCGTCATTTCCGACGTATCGAGGACATGCGCACCTTCCGCGGGGACCAGCGGCGCAATCGCACGGTGAGTATCACGTTCGTCCCGCGCCTGCAAATCCATCAGAAGGTCTTCCATATTAGCAGAAAAACCCTTGTCTATCAATTGCTTGTAGCGCCGTTGCGCGCGCGCCTCGACGCTGGCGGTGAGGAACACCTTCAATTGGGCATGCGGAAAGATCACCGTACCCATGTCGCGTCCGTCGGCCACCAGGCCGGGCGTCTTGCGAAAACCCAGCTGCAAGCCCACCAGGGCCTGGCGCACTGTTGGCAATACGGCAATCTTTGACGCCGTATTGCCCACTTCTTCGGCACGGATCTGCTCGGTGACGTTTTCCTGCGCCAGCAGGATCTCGCCGCCCGCAAAATGGCAAGGCAAGTGCTCGGCCAGCTTGGCCAGCGCGTGCTCGTCGCGCAAGTCCGTGCCGCGGCGCAGCGCGCTCAAGGCCGTCAGCCGGTACAGCGCGCCCGAGTCGAGGTAATGAAAGCCCAGCTTGTCGGCCACGCGGTGCGCCACCGTGCCCTTGCCGGAAGCGGTGGGGCCGTCGATGGCGATGACTGGAATGTTGGAGGTCGGCATTATTTTGTCACTTTAAAAAACTAAACCCGTTAGGGCTGGGGTCAGACCCCCACTTGCGTCAACGCCTGAACTGGCGTTACTGGTGGAGAGGGTCTGACCCCGGATTTCGATTAAATAAGATTGTCTTTGGCAATCCCCGCAAACGCGGAGAAATACTCGGGGAAGGTCTTGGCTACGCATTTCGGCTCGTTGATGCGCATGGTGTTGCCGCGGCGCGCGGCGCCATCGAGCGAAGCGAGCGAGAAGCACATGGCCATGCGGTGGTCGTCATACGTGTCGATGCTGGCCGCAAGAATCTGAGCCGGAGGCGTCACGCGCAGGTAGTCCGCGCCCTCTTCCACTTCCGCGCCCAGCTTGCGCAATTCCGTCGCCATGGCAGCCAGGCGGTCCGTTTCCTTCACCCTCCAGCTGGCGATATTGCGCAAGGTCGAAGTGCCGTCGGCGTACAGGGCAGCCACGGCGATCGTCATGGCCGCATCGGGAATATGGTTGAAATCCATGTCGACGGCTTTCAATACGCCATTCGAGCGGGCTTCGATCCAGTTCTCGCCCATGGTGATGGTCGCGCCCATCTGCTGCAAGGCTTCGACGAAGCGCACATCGCCCTGGATGCTGTCGCGCCCCACGCCTTCCACGCGCACGGGGCCGCCGCCGATGGCGCCGGCCGCCAGGAAATATGAAGCCGATGAAGCATCGCCTTCCACGTGAATCGTGCCCGGGCTCTGATATTGCTGGCCCGGTTGCACGGTGAACGACTGCCAGCCGTCATGCTCGACCGTCACGCCGAAACGGCGCATCAGGTTCAGGGTGATCTCGATGTAGGGCTTCGAGATCAGTTCGCCCGTCACATCGATGGTCACCGCATGGTCGCGCGCCATCAGCGGCGCCACCATCAGGAGGGCCGTCAGGAACTGGCTCGACACATTGCCGCGCACGGCGATACGCTGCGCGTGGATGTGGCCGCGGCGGATGCGCAGCGGCGGGAAGCCCTGCTCGCCCGTGTATTCGATCTGCGTGCCAACGGCATTCAGCGCATCGACCAGGTCGCCGATGGGGCGCTCGTGCATGCGCGACACGCCGTGCAAGGTGTAGTCGCCGCCGATGACGGCCAAGGCCGCCGTCAGCGGGCGGATCGCCGTGCCGGCGTTCCCCATGAACAGGTCGGCCGCGTGATGCGGGAAGACGCCGCCGCAGCCTTCCACGTGGTGCACCTGGTGGGCAGAGGCCGGAGCGCCCGTCAATTCATCCTGCGTCCATTTGACGCCCAGCGAGGTCAGAGCCGTGAGCATGACGAAGGTATCGTCGGAGGCGAGCAAGTCGATGATTTTCGTCGTGCCCTTGGCCAGCGCGGCCAGCAGCAGCACGCGGTTGGAAATGCTTTTCGAGCCGGGCAGGCGCACCGTGCCTTCGGCATGCATCACCGGCTGCAAATCGATATGGTGGGGGTAGTGCTTGGTCTGGGTCATGCTGGAATCCTTGAGTATTTATCGTGTGGGCGCGGCAGGTATTTCCGCCGTTTCAATCGCCTCGATCCATTGTTGCCGCGCGTGCTGGGCGTTCGCGTACACGCCTTCGATGGCGGCGCCGTCATTCGCGGCCAGGTGGGCGCGCAAGGTCGTCAACTGCGCCAGGTAGGCGTCCAGTTCGTGCAGCAGCGCCGGCTGGTTGGCCAGGCTGATGTCGCGCCACATTTCCGGCGATGAGCCGGCGATGCGCGTAAAGTCGCGAAAGCCGCTGGCCGCGTATTGGAACAGCAGGCCCGCGTGCGGTTTGTTGGCGATGTCGTCGACCAGCGCAAAGGCCAGCAGATGCGGCAGATGGCTAACGGCGGCAAACACCTTGTCATGTTCTTCGGGACTCAAGGTGTGCAGGATGGCACCGCAGGCGCGCCACGCGGCCGCCACCCGCTCCACGTCGGCCGCGGCGTTTTCCGCCAGCGGCGTGAGCACCACTTTCTTGCCTTGATACAGATCGATGATGGCCGCGTCGGGACCATTCGTCTCGCGTCCCGCGATCGGGTGGCCGGGCACGAATTGCCCCACCTTGCTAACGAGCGCCGCGCGCGCGGCCGCCACCACGTCGCTTTTCGTGCTGCCCGCATCGGTGACGATGGTGCCCGGTTGCAGGTGTGGCGCGATGGATGCCAGGATGGCACCCGTCTGCGCCACGGGCGCGGCCAGCAGCACCAGGTCGGCACCAAGCAAGGCACTGGCCATGTCGCCGCCTATCTCGTCGATGATACCCAGTTCGAGCGCGCGCGCCATCGATGCCGGCGAGCGGCCCATGCCGACCACGGTACCAACTGCGCCCGCGTGTTTCAAGGCGCGCGCGAACGAGCCGCCGATCAGGCCTACGCCGAAGATGACGATTTTTTTCAGTGCAGGCGTCGTCATATCGTCAAGCCAGCGCTTTCGTCAGCGCGGCGATGAAGATGGCGTTTTCCTGCGGCAGGCCGATGGAAATACGCAGCCATTGCGGCAAGCCGTAGCTGCCGACGGGACGCACGATGACGCCCTGCTGGAGCAACGCCAGGTTGACGCGCGCACCCGCGCCGTCATCGTCGCCCACTTTCACCAGCACGAAATTGCCGTGCGACGGCACGAATTCCAGACCCAGTTGCGTGAAAGCTTCGATGAACTGCTGGTAGCCGGCCGCGTTGTTGCGCGCGCTTTGTTCGAGGAAGGCCTTGTCGTTCAGGGCGGCAATCGCGGCCGCCTGTGCCAGCGAATTGACATTGAACGGCTGGCGGATACGGTTCATCAGGTCCGTCAGCGCCGGCTGGGCAATGGCGAAGCCGATGCGCAGGCCGGCCAGGCCATACGCCTTCGACAAGGTGCGCGACACCACCAGGTTCGGATACTGGCGCACCCAGGCCGTCGATTCGTACTGGTCGTCGGCCGAGAGGAATTCGTTGTAGGCTTCGTCCAGCACCACCACCACGTGCTGCGGCACTTTCTGCAGGAACGCTTCGAGCTGCGCCGCCGACAGGAAGGTACCGGTCGGGTTGTTCGGGTTGGCGATGAAGATCAAACGCGTGTCGTCGGCAATCGCCGCCGCCATGGCGTCGAGGTCATGGCCATAGGCTTGCGCCGGCACGACGAGGTGGCGCGCGCCCAGGCCTTGCGTGGCCAGCGCGTACACGGCAAACGAGTACTGCGAGTACACCACGGATTGGCCATGCTGCACAAACGCGTGCGCGGCGATTTCCAGGATGTCGTTGCTGCCGTTGCCCAGGGTGATCCAGTCAGCTGGCACGTCGTAGCGCTTGGACAGCACGGCTTTCAAGTCGAAGCCGTTGGCGTCCGGGTAGCGGCCCAGGTCATCGATGGCGGCGATCATCGCCTGCTTGGCAGATTCCGGCATGCCGTACGGGTTTTCATTCGACGCCAGCTTGACGATGGCTGCCTCGTCGAGGCCGAATTCGCGCGCGACTTCCGCGATCGGTTTGCCGCTCTGGTAAGGGGCGATGGCGCGGACGTATTCTGGACCGATATTTTTAGACATGGTGAACTCATTAAAAGTTGATCATCGGGGTCAGACCCGTCGGGTCTGACCCCAGCATTTCTGTATGCTTACTGTAACGGTAAAACGCAGAGGTGGCAGGAGCGCAACGGAAGGCTGGGGTCAGACCCAGCGGGTCTGACCCCGCCCCCCACTCACAAACTGACCGGATACGACCCCAGCACCTTGAAAAACGCCGCATTGCTCTGCAGCTCGGCCAGCGCCTGGGCGACGGCCGCGTCGTGCACATGGCCTTCCACGTCGACATAGAAATAATACTCCCAGCTGCCCATGCGCGCCGGGCGCGACTCGAAGCGCGTCATCGACACGCCGTGCTTGGCCAGGGGCGCCAGCAATTGGTACACGGCGCCGGCCTTGTTCGGCACGGCCAGCACCAGCGAGGTCTGGTCCTTGCCCGACGGCGCCGTTTGCAAGGTACCCACGACGGCAAAGCGCGTGCGGTTGTGCGGGTCGTCCTGGATATGGCCCTTGACCACGCCCAGCTTGTATTGCGCGCCTGCCAGTTCGCTGGCAATCGCCGCCACCGCGCCATCTTCGCCTGCCATGCGGGCCGCCTCGGCATTCGATGCCACGGCGTGGCGCGCGATGTGCGGGTAATTCTGGTTCAGCCAGACCTGGCATTGCGCCAGCGCCTGCGAATGGGCGCAAATCGACGTGACGCCATCCATGTTGCCGCTCTTCGTCATCAGGCTGTGGTGCACGGCAATGGCCACTTCACCGCTGATGATGAGGCTAGTCTGCAGCATCATGTCGAGCGTGCGGTTGACGGCGCCTTCCGAGGAATTCTCGATCGGCACCACGCCAAAGTCCGCCGTTCCCGCCTCGGCCGAGCGGAACACTTCATCGATGGACGCGCACGGCAAGCCTTCGACGGCGCTGCCGAACTGTTGATATACGGCCTGTTCGCTGAAGGTGCCGGCCGGGCCAAGGTAGGCCACGGTGACCCTCTTTTCCAGCGAGCGGCAGGACGACATGATTTCGCGGAAAATGGTCTGCACTTCGCGGTCGCCCATGGGGCCGGGATTGCGCTCGGCCACGCCGCGCAGCACCTGCGCTTCGCGCTCGGGACGGAACACGGGCGCCTGCGTTTCGGCTTTCACGTGGCCCACTTCCTGGGCGATTTGCGCGCGGCGGTTCAGCAGCTCGAGGATTTGCGCGTCGATCGCATCGATCTGTTCGCGCAGCGGTTTCAATTTATCGGTCATGGTTGTTTGTTTCGTCAGCTGTACTTCAATCATGGCCGCGCGGCCTGCGCCGGCGGCGGGCCGGCGCGCATATTCATGAGAATGCCGGACAAAATGATCAGGGCTAGGCGCGTTGCCGCTGACAGTACGGATGTACGACAAGGCAATGCAACAACGCCCTGGACTTTTTGGCAGGCATTCTAGCGTCCGGCAAACTCGTTCAGATATCTCACCAAGGCTTGCACGCCCTCGATCGGCATCGCGTTATAGATCGATGCACGCATGCCGCCGACGGACTTGTGGCCCTTCAGTTGCAGCAGGCCGCGCTGCTTGGCGCCGGCCAGGAATGCGTCGTTCAAGCTTTCGTCGCGCAGATAGAACGGGATGGTCATGCGCGAGCGGTACGCCGGGTCGACCCGGTTCTGGTAGAAGTCGTCCGCATCGAGCGCCGCGTACAGCAGCGCCGCTTTCTCAATATTACGCTGTTCCATGGCTGCCACGCCACCTTGGCGTTTGAGCCACTGGAAAACCAGGCCGGCGATATAGATGCCGTAGGTGGGCGGCGTGTTGTACATCGATTCATGTTCGGCCACGATGCTCCAGTCGAAAGCGGACGGGCAGATCGGCAGCGCCTTGCCCAGCAAGTCTTCGCGCACGATGACAACCGTCAGGCCGGCCGGGCCGATATTCTTTTGCGCGCCACCAAAAATGACGCCATATTGCGATACGTCAATGATCCGCGACAAAATGTGCGAGGACATGTCGGCCACGATGGTGGTGCCTGCCGGCACGCCTGGCGCCTGCTGGAATTCCACGCCGTCGATGGTTTCATTGGTGCAGATATGCAGGTAGGCGGCGCCCGGGGTCAGCTTCCATTCACTCACAGGCGGCACGCCCGTGAAACGGGTGGCCTTGGACGACGCGGCCACGTTGACGTCGGCATACTTGGCCGCTTCCTGGATCGACTTGCCCGACCACGAGCCCGTGTGCACGAAGTCGACGGTGGCTGGCTGCTGCGCGGCCAGGCCCACCAGGTTCATCGGGATGATGGCGTTCTCGCCCAAGCCACCGCCCTGCAGGAACAGGATCTTGTAGTTCTCGGGGACGACCAGCAGTTCGCGCAGGTCGGCCACTGCCTGCTTGTAGATGGAAATGAATTCGGGACCACGGTGGCTCATTTCCATCACCGACATGCCACTGCCATGCCAGTCCTGCATTTCCGCAGCCGCTTGCGCCAGCACTTCCTTGGGCAGGACGGCGGGGCCGGCGGAGAAGTTGTAGATATGGGTCACGATACGGTCCTTGGAAAAATGGAGTTATTGGGGCGACTGCGTGGCCGCCCGCATGACTTGCTCGAGCACGGCATTCACGCGGGGGATCAGCACGCGCTGGCTGATGGCCATCGATTCGGCCGACAGTTGCGGCATGGTGGCCAGCATCTTGCGGCCCAGCGGCGTCTTGTAAAAGGCCGTCAGTTGCTCGACTTCCGGCACCGTGTAAAAACGCGCGTACAGGGGCACCATTTCGGCGCTCAGCTCATCGATCAGGGTCGGGTCGGCCAGCACCTGCGTCAGGGTGGCGATGGCGACAGGGATTTCTTCCTCGGCGCTGGCCAGCGCGCGCGCCTTGCGCTGTTCGTCCAGTTTCGGGTTGCTGCTGATTTGCTGCTGCGCCGACTGGCGGATCATGGCGGGCACCGATTGCAGCATCTGGTCGAAGATGCTGCGCGTGAGCTGCGGGAACTGCATCGCATCGAGCATGCGCCGCACGGCCACTTTCATGGCGGGGCTGGGCGCCGCCTGGCGCGCGGGCGTGGCTTGCGCGCTCTGGGCCAGGGCCGGCAGGGTCGCAAGGAAGGCCAGCGAAAACGCGGCGAAGAAGGTGGCGACGATTTTTCTCATGGCATGCGGGATGTTGAATGACTGGTAAAAGGGCACTGCCGGCGATGCATGTCGGCTTACGCCCGACGGGCTAAGCCGACCTACGAAATTCTGCTGGCGGCACCAGGAAAAGGCGCGCCAATAGCAATTGGGGCTCCCGAAAGAGCCCCAATCATCTTACTCCGGCTGGGCCGGATCAACAGGATCGGCTGGTTCAGCCGCTGCCGGCGCGGCCGCGGCCTCCAGGCCCGCCTCCGTCGTCAGCTCGACTTCGTCGATATCCGTTTCCACCACGCGCTGCAGGCCGGACAGCTTGGTGCCGTCTTCCACGGCGATCAGGGTCACGCCCTGCGTCGCGCGGCCCATTTCGCGGATTTCCGATACGCGGGTGCGGATCAAGACGCCACCGGTGGTGATCAGCATGATTTCATCGCTGGTATCGACCAGGGTCGCGGCAACCACTTTACCGTTGCGCTCGCTGGTCTGGATGGCGATCATGCCTTTCGTGCCACGGCCATGGCGCGTGTACTCGGTGATCGGCGTACGCTTGCCGTAACCGTTTTCGGTTGCCGTCAGCACCGATTGCTGCTCGTTCTCGGCCACCAGCAGGGCGATCACGTGCTGGCCTTCTTCCAGGTTCATGCCGCGCACGCCGCGCGCCGTGCGGCCCATCGGACGCACATCGTTTTCGTCGAAGCGCACTGCCTTGCCCGAATCGGAGAACAGCATCACATCGTGCTGGCCATCGGTCAGCGCCGCGCCGATCAGGAAGTCGCCGTCGTCCAGGTCGACGGCGATGATGCCGGCCTTGCGTGGATTGCTGAAGTCCTTCAGCGGCGTCTTCTTGACGGTGCCGAGGCTGGTCGACATGAACACGTAATGGTCTTCCGGGAACGTGCGGTTCTCGCCCGACAGCGGCAGGATTACGGTGATCTTTTCGTTGTCCTGCAGCGGGAACATGTTGACGATCGGCTTGCCGCGCGAATTGCGCGAGCCTTGCGGCACTTCCCACACCTTCAGCCAGTACATGCGACCACGATCCGAGAAGCACAGGATGTAGTCGTGCGTATTGGCGATGAACAGCTGGTCGATCCAGTCTTCCTCTTTGGTCGCCATGGCCTGTTTACCGCGTCCGCCGCGCTTTTGCGCACGGTATTCGGAAATCGGCTGCGCCTTCATGTAACCGGTGTGCGACAGGGTCACGACCATGTCTTGCGGCGTGATCAGGTCTTCCGTTTCCAGGTCGGTCGCATTGAGCTCAATCTGCGAGCGGCGCACGTCCTTGTTGCCAGCGCCGTATTCGTTTTTCGCCGCCGTCATTTCATCGGTGATGATGACGGTGACGCGTTCCGGCTTGGCCAGGATGTCGAGCAAGTCGGCGATATGTTCCATCACGTCCTTGTACTCGTTGACGATCTTGTCCTGCTCCAGGCCGGTCAGGCGCTGCAGGCGCATCTGCAAGATTTCCTGCGCCTGGTCGTCCGACAGCTTGTACAGGCCATCCGTTTGCATGCCGTAGTGCTTCGGCAGGTTTTCCGGACGGTAGGCATCGATGCCGCCTGGCGTCGTGCCGTCGCCCGTGCGGGCCAGCATTTCGCGCACCACGGACGAATCCCAGGCCTTGGCCATCAGCTCGACCTTGGCGATCGGCGGCGTCGGTGCGGCCTTGATGATGGCGATGAAGTCATCGATATTGGCCAGAGCGACAGCCAGGCCTTCGAGCACGTGGCCCCGTTCGCGCGCCTTGCGCAGTTCGAACACGGTGCGGCGCGTGACCACTTCACGACGGTGCGACAGGAAGCATTGCAGCATCTGCTTGAGGTTCAGCAGCTTCGGCTGGCCATCGACCAGGGCCACCATGTTCATGCCGAAGGTGTCTTGCAACTGGGTCTGTTTGTACAGATTGTTCAGCACCACTTCCGGCACTTCGCCCCGTTTCAGCTCGATCACCACGCGCATGCCCGACTTGTCGGATTCGTCGCGGATGTCGGAAATGCCGTCGAGCTTCTTGTCGCGCACGTTCTCGGCGATGCGTTCCAGCAAGGATTTCTTGTTGACCTGGAATGGCAGCTCGTCGACGATGATGGCGATGCGGCCGCCATCCTTGCCGTATTCTTCGAAGTGGGTCTTGGCGCGCATCACCACGCGGCCGCGGCCGGTGCGGTAGCCGTCGCGCACGCCGGACACGCCATAGATGATGCCGGCGGTCGGGAAGTCCGGCGCCGGGATCAGCTCGATCAATTCATCGATCGTGCAATCGGGGTTGCGCAGCACGTGCAGCGCGCCGTCGATGACTTCGGTGATGTTGTGTGGCGGAATGTTCGTCGCCATGCCGACGGCAATACCGGACGAACCGTTGATCAGCAGGTTCGGGATGCGCGTCGGCAAGACCGTCGGTTCCTTTTCCTTGCCATCGTAGTTGGGCTGGAAGTCGACGGTGTCCTTGTCGATATCGGCCAGCAGCTCGCTGGCGATCTTATCCAGGCGGCACTCGGTGTAACGCATCGCCGCGGCACCATCGCCGTCGACGGAACCGAAGTTGCCCTGGCCATCGACGAGCATGTAGCGCAGCGAAAAATCTTGCGCCATGCGCACCAGTGTGTCGTAGATCGAGGCATCGCCGTGGGGATGGTATTTACCCATGGTTTCGCCGACCACGCGGGCGCACTTGACGTAAGGGCGGTTCCACACGTTATTCATTTCATGCATCGCGAACAAGACGCGGCGGTGCACTGGCTTCAAGCCATCACGCGCATCGGGCAAGGCGCGACCGACGATCACGCTCATGGCGTAATCGAGGTAGCTCTTGCGCATCTCTTCTTCGAGGGAAATAGGAATTGTTTCTTTTGCGAATTGATCCATTGGCGGTTCGACTGATCTCAGGCTGTGGTTAACTTATCTGTTACGCAATGTATGACGCAATACTGCATATCCTAGGCGGCTGTCGTCGTGGACGCCGCACCGCGCGCTGCTGGCGCGGCCCGGCTTCCATGTCGCAGAGTGCCCGAGCAAATCGGCGCACTGGCGGCACGACCAGTACGCGTACCGCAGCGGTACGTCCTGGCCATGCAGTGCCGCCGGGGGCATTTGCTCGACACTCTTAACAGTCAAGCGCACGATTTTAGCATGCGCGCCCAGCTACCTGTACAAATTGGCCATGCCGACAATATTGACAGTTTGCACCGGGGCCGTGCACGCTGGCTTGTCGATAATGCACAATGGCAATACCAGTTCAAGACACCTGCCCTTAAAAGTGGCAAAAAAAACGATCAATTGTTACAGACGCGTTACAAATGGGCATTTTCGTTGCGCAAAAACAACGTGCGGTCTAAAATCGGGCAAGCTTTGATTTAACCACGGTCGTGCGCCCCTGATGCGTGTGGCAAAATGACTGGGAAGTTAATTGCTAGTTTCGCAATCTGAGACGAGCGCATATGGTCTACATGATAAAATCTTGGCACGTAGCACCAGTAGCGCAGTGTTGTTCTGCGGATATCACCCCCCGAAAGGAAAAAAGAATGAATAAATTTGTAACGCTGTTTTTCGCTGCATCCGCAGTGATTGCTGGCTCGGCTTCGGCCCAAACCCCAACCTCCCCACCATTTGCGCCAGTTACCACTGACATCAAAGCACCAAGCCCAAAAAGCGCTTATGTGCAAGATGCCCGCGGCGTGATCGTGCGCGATCCATTCGGTCTGTGCTGGCGCACCGGCTACTGGACACCTGCTGACGCGGTGCCAGGTTGCGACGTGCCACTGTGCGTAGCACCAGAAACCCTGCAAGACGGCAAATGCGTGGCTCCAGCAGCGCCAGTCGTACCAGCACCGGCACCAGCCGTTGTCGTACCAGTGCCAGTCGTCGTTGCTCCTACCTCGGAAAAAGTCAGCTTCGCTGCTGATGCATTCTTCGATTTCGACAAAGCTACGCTGAAGCCAGAAGGCAAAGCCAAGCTGGACGAGCTGACCGCACAACTGGGCGGCATCAACCTGGAAGTCATCATCGCTGTGGGTCACACCGACTCCGTCGGCACCGATGCTTACAACCAAAAACTGTCGGTACGTCGTGCTGATGCTGTCAAAGCCTACCTGGTCACCAAAGGCGTTGAAAGCAACCGCGTGTACACCGAAGGCAAAGGCGAGAAACAACCTGTTGCTGATAACAAAACTGCCGAAGGCCGTGCGAAAAACCGTCGCGTGGAAATCGAAGTTGTTGGTACCCGCAACAAGTAATAGCTGAGTCCCTGGACTTGCCGCAAGTCATCGCGCAAGTCAAGGACAGCATGAAAAACCCCGCCAAAGCGGGGTTTTTTTTCGTCCGTGGCTGCCCGATTGTAAAATTGCCGCTATTATTCGACCTATGAACGCCGACCCTCTCGAAATCCAAAAATTCAGTGAGCTGGCCCACCGCTGGTGGGACCCCACTTCCGAGTTTCGTCCCTTGCACGAAATTAACCCCCTGCGCCTGGAATGGATCAATGCGAAAGTGCCGCTGGCCGGCAAGCGCGTGATCGACATCGGCTGCGGCGGTGGCATCCTGGCCGAATCGATGGCCCGCAAGGGTGCCGACGTGACGGGCATCGACCTGTCCGACAAGGCCCTGAAAGTGGCCGACCTGCACAGCCTGGAATCGGGTGCCAAGGTACGCTACAAGCTGATCGCCGCCGAAGCCATGGCCGAGGAAGAGCCGGGCCAGTACGACGTCGTGACCTGCATGGAAATGCTCGAGCACGTGCCGGACCCCGCCGCCATCGTCAAGGCCTGCGCCACCCTGGTCAAGCCGGGCGGCCACATCTTCCTGTCGACCCTGAACCGCAACCCGAAAGCGTATCTGTTTGCCATCCTGGGCGCCGAATACCTGCTGCGTCTGCTGCCGAAAGGCACGCACGACTATGACAAATTCATCACCCCGGCCGAACTGTCGCAATACCTGCGCAGCGCCGGCCTGGACATCAACAGCATGCGCGGCATGGGCTACAATCCACTGACCAAGATTTACTCACTTAATAGCGATACCAGCGTCAATTATCTGGTGGCCTGCACCCGGCCGCTGTAACCAACACGCATAATACAAGGCGGCTGCGGCCGCCATTTTTCATTCCTACTTGACACACTTTTGCCCGCCATGATCACAGACCCTCTGCCAGCCCCGCGCGCCATCCTGTTCGACCTCGACGGCACCCTGGCCGACACCGCGCCCGACCTGGCAGCGGCCATCAATCTGCTGCGCGCACGCGCTGGCCTGGCGCCGACCCCGTATGACATCCTGCGCCCAACGGCCTCGGCCGGTGCGCGCGGCATGATAGGCGCGTCGTATGGCGTCCAACCGGGTGAAAGCGGCTACGAAGCCCTGAAGGATGGCTTCCTGAACAATTACGAAGCAGCCCTGGCCGTGGAAAGCCGTTTATTTGACGGCATCCCCGCCATGCTGGAAGGGCTGCAAGCGCTGGGCCTGGTCTGGGGCGTGGTCACCAACAAGGCGGCCCGCTTCACCGACCCGCTGGTGGGCCAGATCGGCCTGGGCGGCGCCGGCTGCGTGATCTCGGGCGACACCATGGCGCACCCGAAGCCGCACCCCGCCCCCTTGCTGGAAGCGGCGCGCCGCCTGAACCTTGCGCCGCAAGACTGCTGGTACGTGGGCGACGACCTGCGCGACATCCAGGCCGGCCGCGCCGCCGGCATGCGCACGGTCGCCTGCGCCTGGGGCTACTGCGGCCCCGTCGAACCGCAACACTGGAAGGCAGACCACCTGCTGGACACGCCACTGACCCTGCTCGAGCTGGTGACTGACGTGGTGAAGGCGGCGCAGGCGCGGCAGCTGGCGGCATAAATTGGCATCCGCCTGACCTGGCACGCCGACAAGCGAATTCAAGCGATTCGAGAATGCCTCGCTCCCTATCACGAATGCATCATGCAAGAGTGGGCAGATTGCGCTACAATGAAGGTTCTGTGGGGACGACCTGGTTTCGACGTGGGTTGCAAAGCAGCGCAGGGCATACCGAGGGCGGGCTACCTCGTAAATACAACCTGAAAAAACTTAACTGCAAACGATAACTCGTACGCACTGGCAGCTTAATCGCTGTTAGCTCTAGAACACCTCGTCCCTGGGGTGGGCCGTCAAAAGCTCTAGAGTCATTTACAGGGACTCGTCTGATGCTGGGTTACTTAGCGTCCGACTAAATAATAGGTAACTCGCTTGCCCATAACGTGCACATCCGTGCTGGCTGAGTTAAATTAAATGATAGTGCTAAGTATGTAGAACTGTCTGTGGAGTGCTTGCGGACGCGGGTTCGATTCCCGCCGTCTCCACCACTGAATAAATAAAAAGGGCTTCCCCGTTTCGGCGGGGAGGCCCTTTTTATTTATTCAACGCATGCAGAACGCGGGCGTCGAATCCGCGTCCGGTACGGACGCGGGGGTTTTGCGGGGCCTTCGGCGAGCGCAGCTCGGCGCCGCAAAACCGGGTTGCGCTTGCAAGCGCAACCCTCTCCGATTCGTCTGACTGGCTCTTGCGCCGCAGGCGGTTTTTCCAAGCGACAACATAAGCTGCTCAGGCCGTGTACGTATGGCGAACCTGACCCTCGCCCTCCTCGCCCTTCAAAATATAAGTTATTGCACCGAAAATTTATATATGATAGCTTGACTCATCAACAATCATCATATGATGATGTGATGGCTCAGTTTCTTATAGATCAGCACAATGACTCTTCGACACAAACTAAAATTTAGTAGATCAAGAATTGATGCGGCTGGTAAAGCGTTAATGGCGTTTCAGTCTGCAGCACTTACTGAGGATCAACTACCAGAGCAAGCAATCAGTGCTTTGAATGATTGGCGCTCTTTCCATACTTTTCCTCTTAATTCAATAGCTGTAGTTCTGAAGACTAAGGCAAGAAGATTGAAATCGGACGCTCTAGTGGTGGAACGCCTAAAGCGTACACGCTCTATCCTCGCAAAGTTGGTAAAAAAAGGAAGTATGCGGCTTACTCAGATGCAAGACATTGGAGGCTGTCGTGCTGTACTTGACACAATTGATCAGGTCTATCAACTTACAGAATCATATAGAAATGGACGGGGTATATATGAAATAGTTCATGTTGATGACTATATTTCCGCACCTAAAGAATCCGGATACCGTAGCATCCATTTAATCCTTCGCTATCACAGCAGAAAACATCCTGAATTCAGTAAGTTGCTGTTGGAGATACAGATTCGCACCGTGGTTCAGCATGCATGGGCAACTGCTGTTGAAACTGTTGGAGCTGTAATTGGTCAGGCGTTAAAGTCAAGTGAAGGAGAAGAAAAATGGCTTCACTACTTCTAATACGCCTCATTGGCTTTAGAGGCTATGGAAACGTCTCAAGTATCAAATTTCGAAGATGAAAGATTAAATGATATCGCAAAAAATCTAGCCGCGCTGGACAAAGAACTACAAGTTTCGAAGAAGTTGCAGTCATATAGAGCCGCATTGAAAGCAACAGAAAATCCCGCAATGCGCCAGAAAGGATACTACCTTTTATTATTACTTCCTGAACAAAGGTAACTGAAAATTCAATTCTTTCCCATAAAAAAAGCGGAAGAAGCATATAAAGAGTACGAAAAAGCAGAGCGGCTCTTACCACTTTACACAAGTGGACCACAATTAACTTTATTTCCTGAGCTTGAAAATCTATCTGGAGCGCAAGCTGTTTTAGTCGGAGCAGAATCTTTTAATTCTCTTAGGCAATGCTTTCCCAATTACTACCTTGACACTGAATTTTTCTTGGAAAGTATCGAAACTTTTGTCAATCGCAATAAAAATCGAAAGATATCCACTAAATTACGCAGAAAATAATTGCAAAAAAGTAAGGGCCAGATAAATACATCACGTCATTCTACCTCCGCAGTGGTAAAAACATTGGTGGATCGATTTGCTAGATCGTCTGTTGCTTAGTGCGTCTAGGTGTCTAGAGTCGTGTGATTATGTACCCCACCGTAGCTGGCCGCTATTCAAAGCCAGACACGTTTTGCGTACACTGTTGGACAACCTCAATCAGCAGCCTTCTCATGACTCAAGCCCTGCATAGCCGCGCCCGGACAACTCACCTGATCCGCGAAGAAATCAAGAACTCTACGTTGTCCCAGGCCGAGTTGGCCAGGTTGTACAACGTCAGTCGCTAAACCATTCGCAAGTGGCAGGACAGGGACAGCGTTGATGATGTTTCGCATCGTCCCAAAACGATGTACACCACGCTGACGCCCGACCAGGAACTCATCGTCGTGGAGTTGCGCCGCACGCTGCTGTTGCCCACCGATGACCTGCTGAGCATTACCCGTGAATGCATCAATCCGGCCGTATCACGTGCTGGGCTGGGACGCTGCTTACGCCGACATGGCGTGTCCGATCTGCGTG
>NZ_JBNYXO010000010.1:0-225434 GCF_051380715.1 Janthinobacterium kochi | reverse complement strand
TAGCAAGTTGGTCCCACCCCTTCCCATCCCGAACAGGACCGTGAAACAACTTTGCGCCGATGATAGTGCTGCAACCAGTGTGAAAGTAGGTTATCGTCAGGCTTGTTATTTGGTGAAACAGCCCCCGGCTGTTTCTCCTAGAGAAAAACCCCGCCAGCAATGGTGGGGTTTTTTTTCGTCTGGTGGTTTTATATCGTCAAACCACAAATGTGAATGGCCATCCATCTTCTCCACCGCTTTCCCTATAGCATCCAGGCACTCACCTGGCACGTTGTGCATGAAATGCAACGGCTTCCAATATTTATATAAGTGCTTATATAAATGCTGCTACTATCACTACATGAAACAAGGACTCGGAACACAACTACGCCATCTGATTGAACTGCTCGACGGTGCCGTCCAGCAGGCTTATGCGGACGCGGGTCTCGATTACCGGCCGCGCTACACGCCGGTGATGCGGGTACTGGCGCAACAGCAGAGCGCGACCATCGGTCAATTGGCCGAACTGGCAGGCATCACGCAGCCAGCCGTCACGCAAACGGTGGCATTGATGAAAAAGGAAGGCTTGCTGATGGTGGCTGCCGGTGGCGACGATGGCCGGCAGCGTGTGGTACGCCTGAGCAGCCAGGGCGAGGCCTTGCTGCCCCATTTGCAGACTTGCTGGCAGGCGACCAAGTGTGCCGCCGACAGCCTGGATGCGGAACTGGCATTTCCTTTATCCACATGCCTGGCGCAAGCCATCACGATGCTGGAACAGCGTTCATTCGGCGAGCGCATCCGCGATGCAAACAAAAAAGAAACAGCCACTCCCTGACAACCCACGAGGAACGCGATGATGGATAACACCCTGAACATGGCAACGAAAAAATCCCCTTTGGTGCGCCTGATGGCCTATCCCCTGGTGCAGATCGTGCTGGGCATGGTGTTGACGTTTGCCGCAGTACCACTGACGATGATCATCGCGTCCCAGCTGGTGGACAAGTCCTACCGCATCCTGTGGCCACAATTGCTGGCGGCGGTACTGGTGTGGTGCGGCTATCGTTTCTATGTGTGCCACATCGAAAAGCGCCAGCCGGCCGAACTGGCGATGCCGGGCATGGCGCGTGAACTGGGACGTGGACTGCTGTTCGGTGCCGGCCTGGTCGTCCTCACTTTTGCCGTGCTCGCGGCGCTGGGCGTGTATCAGTTTCGCGGCGTCAATGCCCTGAGCGTCTTGTTGCTGCTCCCGCTGGCCGAACTGGTGCTGGTGGGGATGGCCGAGGAGATGATGTTTCGGGGGGTGCTCTTTGGCGTGACGGCACGTGCGCTGGGCAACAAGGCTGCCATCGTGATTTCATCCCTGGTGTTCGCCCTGGCCCATTTGCCCAATGCGGGCTTTTCGCTGCTGGCAATCCTTGCGATTACCTCGTATGGCGTGCTGCAGGCCGCCCTGTACATGCAGACGCGCCGGCTGTGGGTGTGTATCGGCACGCATATCGGCTGGAATTACTGTGTCAGCCAGGTATTTTCATCGACGGTGTCGGGCCATGCGGCCACGGACGGCTTGCTGCGCGGCGAACTGGCAGGCAGTGCCATGCTGACTGGCGGTGCCTTCGGCGTGGAAGCTTCGCTGGTGACCGTCTTGCTGATCAGCACCGTCGCCGCGTACGTGCTGCGCCTGGCTTTTGCCAGCGCAGCACGTTAGGCGGCTGCACCGGCATTATTGGCCAGTCACCACCGGCGTGGCGCCGCTCCTGGCCACCCACTCGATCAGCGCATCGACGGCGGCGCGGCCGTTGCCGTTGCCCACCAGGTCGCTATTGATCATGGCGACCACCACGCACAGCTGGTTAGTTGCGTCGGGCACATAGCCGGCGATGGCGACGACATTTTTCAAGGTGCCCGTCTTGATGCGCGCGCGCGCGGCGGCCGGACTGTTCAACAGGCGCTTGCGCATGGTGCCGTCCAGCGCGACGATGGGCAGGCTGGACTGGAACTCGGGCGCCCACGGGCTTTGCTGCATCGCCTGCAAGACGCCGGCCATTTGCGCCGGTGCAATGCGTCCCGTTCGCGACAAGCCGGAACCGTTGTCGACCAGCATGCCCTGGGTATCGATATTGTGCCGCTGGAACCATTCCTGGATGACTAGCCGCGCCCGGCTGGCCGTGTCTTCCGGCGCCGCCATGGCGACGGGGCGGCTGCCCAGCCAGCCATCGCTTTGCAAGCTGCCCAGGCTCAGGAACAGGGTGCGGGCCAGGGTGTTATCCGACGTCTTGTTGATATCGCGCAGCACTTCCGGCAAGGCGCGCGCCACGTGGTCGGCCAGCATGCGCGTACCGACCGGTTCTGCCGTCGGCGGCAAGCCTGTTGCCGGCGCTTCGCGCACAGTACCCGTGATCGTGCCGCCCAGGCGTTTCCAGGTGGTACGGAACAAGCGGTCCGCATAATCGTTGCGGTCGAGCACATTGATGCTGGTGGCTTTGCTGCAATTTTGCGGGAAGGTGCCGTGCAAGATCACCTGCAGCTTGCCGCTCGCATCGCGCCGGTATTCGGGCGGGCGCCAGCCATCTTCCCACCGGGCGCAGCTGCCCTTGACGAGCTTCATGTCGCTGGTGATGCTGACGTTCTCGAGCGGCGGCTGCATCAGGATGCTCAATTGCCGGTCCGTCGAGTTCATGTTGATATCGATCAGATTGGTGTTCAGCAATAAGGCATCGGGGATGACGTTGTAGCGGAACTCGGCCGACTCATCGAAGGGCGGCGTACCGATATCGGGCCGGGCCGGCTGGAACAGCTGGCGGTCGAGGATCAGGTCGCCCTTGATTTTCACGATACCCTGGTTGCGCAGGGTTTGCAGCATGTGTGCCAACACGTCCGCGTTGAAATCCGTGTCGGCGCCGCCGCGCAGGATCAGGTCGCCTTTCAGTACGCCATTGATGACGTCGGCGCTGGTGCGCAACTCCGTGCGGCCGCGAAAGATGGGACCCAATTGCTCCAGACCCACAGCCGTCGTCACCAGCTTCATGGTGGACGCGGGCTGCATGCTGCGCTCGGCGCCGTGCGACAGCACGGTGGTGTTGCCGCGCAAGACGATGGCGCCCATGGCGTCTTCGGGAATATTCGCGCTGCGCAGCAGCAGGCTGACGGATTCGGGCAATTGCGCGTGGGCAGTCGACAGGCCAAGACCCGCCAACAGCGCAGCCATCAGAACAGGACGTAACATGGTGCTCCTTAGTGGAAAAAGACGTAGGCGACAAAGACGGCCGTGACCACGCCAGCGAAATCGGCGATCAGGCCGGCCGTGATGGCATAGCGCGTCTTGCGGATGCCGACGGAACCGAAGTACAGGGCCACGATATAGAAAGTGGTGTCGGCCGAGCCCTGGAAGACGCAGGCCAGGCGGCCGACGAAGGAGTCGACGCCGTAGGTGTTCATGGCGTCAATCATCATGGCTTTCGAGCCGGAACCGCTGAGCGGCTTCATCATGGCCGTCGGCAGGGCCGGCACGAAGTCCGTATTGATGCCCAGGTTGGCAAAGAACCAGTTCATGCCGCTCATCAGGAAATTGAACACGCCCGCGTTGCGGATCACACTGATGGCCACCAGCATGCCGACCAGGTAGGGAATCACGGTGATCGAGGTCTGGATACCGCCTTTCGCCCCCTCGATGAAGGCGTCATACACGTTCACCTTCTTGCGCAGGGCGCCGATGATGAAGATGGCAATGACGCTGATCAATACCAGGTTGCTGACCACTTTCGAGACCAGCTCGATTTCCTGTTTCGTCAGGTATTGCGTGAAGTACCAGATCATGGCGACGATGGCGCTCGTCATGCCGCCCATCCAGCCCAGCACGACCCGATTGAGCAAGTTGATGCGCTGCTTGATGGACACGGTGATGATGCCGACCATGGTGGCCACATAGGTGGCGATCATGCAAGGGATGAAGATGTCGGACGGGTCGGCCGCACCGAGAATGGAGCGCTGCGCCATGATGGCCAGCGGAATCAGGGTCAGGCCCGAGGTGTGCAGCACCAAGAACATGATTTGCGCATTCGTCGCTTCTTCCTTGTTCGGGTTCAAGGTTTGCAGGCTTTCCATGGCCTTCAAGCCGAACGGCGTGGCCGCATTGTCCAGGCCCAGCAGATTGGCCGAGAAATTCATCACCATGTGGCCCGTGGCCGGGTGGTCTTTCGGAATTTCCGGGAAGATCCGTGAAAAGAAGGGCGCGATGACTTTCGCCAGCCAGCCGACGATACCTGCCTTTTCACCGATGTTCATGATGCCGAGCCACAAGGTCATCACGCCCGCCAGCGGCAGGGCGATATCCATCACGCCCATGCGCGCCGTTTCGAACGTGCCGTCGATGATGCGTTTGAAGATATCGTTATCGCCGAGAAACAGCCACTGCAGCACTGCGGCCAGGAAGCCAACGAGGAAAAAGCCGGACCAGATGTAATTAAGTGCCATATGCGATCAGTTCTGTGTGTCGGGAGTGAAAAATGTCTGCAAACAAAGTATAGGGGCAGCCCGATACGAGTTGATGAAAGAATGCAGCAATCGCATGCCAAAAAGTTATAAGCTGGCAGCCTGTTTTCATTGGCGCCCCGTACTTTGCCCGAGTAGTCTCGGTGATGCCTGTTCTTCACGTTTGTTTGTTACCCCTGTCTGCACTGGATCACTGATGATGTTTTTACGCAAAACCGCCTGCGCCGCCGGCCTGGCCCTGTTGACGCTGTTCGCTGTACCGGCCCACGCCGCCACCGATGCCCGCGCGAACAAGACCTTGCACTTGTTTTTGAGCACCAGCGAGACGGGCCTGGACCCGGCCGTGGCCTCCGACCTGGCCAGCCTGAACTTGATGGAAAACATCTTCGACCCGCTCTTGCGTTATGACTACCTGGCGCGTCCGGTGCAACTGCAGGGCAATACGGCGCGCGGCTTGCCGACCGTGGAAGACGGTGGACGCACGTATACCTTTCACTTGCAGCCCGGTATTTTCTTTACACCCGATCCCGCCTTCAAGGGCCAGCCGCGCGAAGTGACGGCGCAGGACTATGTTTACAGTTTGACGCGCTTGTATGACCCCAGCCTGAAGTCGCCGTGGTTGTTCTTGCTGGAAGACAAGCTGGTGGGCGATGCGGCCCTGAAAGCCAAATTCAGCTACGACACGCCGATCGCCGGCTTGCAGGCGCTGGACAAATACACCTTGCGCATCCGGCTCAATGGCGTCGACCCGAACTTCCTGTTTTACCTGGCCATGCCGGCGACAGCTGTGGTGGCACGCGAGGTGGCCGAAGCGTATGCTGCGCCCGGGCAGATCGGCAACCATCCCGTGGGCACGGGGCCGTTTCTGGTGAAGGAATGGAAGCGCAGCGACAAGATCGTGCTGCAGGCCAATTCGACTTTCCGCCCCACCGTATTCCATACCGAGGCCAAGGCGCTGGCCGCCTTGCCGCCGGACGCGCGCGCCATCGCCACTGCACTGGAAGGCCAACGCTTGCCCCTGGTCGAGCGCATCGAGGTACGCATCGTCGAGGAATATCAATCGCGCATGCTGGGCTTTTTGAAAGGCGAATTCGATTACCTGGAGCAAGTGCCGGAATCGATGACGGACATGGTGCTGGAAAACGGCGCGCTGAAACCGGCGCTGGCTGCCAAGGGCTTGCAGCTGACGCGCTTTCCCGTGCTGCAGACGTATTACATGTGGATGAACATGGACGACCCCGTTCTGGGCGGCACGAGCAAGGACAAGCTGGCCCTGCGCCGTGCCATCGCCCTCAGCTACAACAGCCGCGAAGACATCGCGTTATTAAAAAAAGGGCTGGCCTTGCCGGCCCAGTCGCCGCTGCCGCCGAATGTGCTCGGTTACGACAAGCACTACCGCAGCCCCGTCGGCTACGATCCCGTGCTGGCGCGCGCCCTGCTGGAGCGCTTCGGCTACAAGGCGGGTCACGATGGTTTCCGCACCCAGCCGGACGGCACACCCTTGTTGCTCACCATGCACACGGAGCCGAGCACAGTGGGACGCTTGCGCGACGAATTGTGGCGCCGCAACCTGAACGCCATCGGCCTGCGCGTGGAATTTAAAAGCGACAAGAAGACGGAAATCATCAAGGCGTCGCGCCTGGGCAAGGTTCAGATGTTCGAGACCAACTGGATCGCCGACTTCCCCGATGGCGATAATTTTATGCAATTGTTGTATGGCGGCAACGTTGGCCGCGCCAACTATGCCCGCTTCAACTTGCCCGATTACAATAAACGTTATGAGGAGGCGCGCCTGCTATCCGATACGCCGCGCCGACGCAGTCTGTACTTCGACCTGTTTCAGCTGATCCACGCTTACACGCCGTGGGTGTTGCTGACGCATCCCATCTCTGCCGACCTGCAGCAACCGTGGCTAAAAAACTACAGGCGCCACCCCGTGGAATTCACGTCCTGGCGCTACCTGGACGTCGATCCCGCCAAGGGCCGCCCCGCAGGTAAGTGACCACGTCGCTGAAAAGGGCATTCATTCCAAAAAGTTATGGTTAGGAAAGCATTTTTCATTGGCTGGCGGCGGATGCATCGCGCTACTCTGAAAATGAAAACAAATAAAGTCATGCGCAAATGTCATAAAAAAATGTACTGCGAGACAGACGTTGCGACATATCTAACAGCCTGACTTGAGAACTCAAGTTTCGATTGCCCAAATAAAGGAGAGACCCGTGAAATTGAAGAAGCTAGCGCAATTGGTGGCATTGATGGGGGTGGTGGGTCCGGTGGTGGCACAGCAAGCGGCGGCGCCGGCGATGCAACGGGTCGAAGTCACGGGCAGCAGCATCAAGCGCGTCGCCAAGGAAGGCGCGCTGCCGGTGCAAGTCATCACCTTTGACCAGATCGAAAAGCAGGGTATCACGACCACCGAGCAACTGGTGCGCACCCTGTCGGCGAATGGCACGGGCGCCGATAACATGACTTCGGGCAATAACGTCTTTGGCGCCGATGCCGACAGGGTCAGCGGCGGCGCTTCGTTCGCCTCGCTGCGCGGCCTGGGGCCGTCGAGCACCCTGGTGCTGCTGAACGGCCGCCGCATCGCCACGCACGGCGCCAGCGGCAAGTCGGTCGACCTGAACTCGATTCCGCTGGGCGCGATTTCACGCGTGGAAATTCTCAAGGATGGCGCCTCGGCCATCTACGGCACGGACGCCATCGGCGGCGTGATCAATTTCATTCTGAAAACCAATTACAGCGGCGTGGAAGCGTCCGTTTCCACCAACGATACGCAAGCGGGCGGCGGCGCCACGCGCCGCGCTTCCATCCTGGCCGGCACGGGTTCGCTGGAAGAGGACCGCTACAACATCATGGCCAGCCTGACGGTCGACAAGGCCGAGCGCCTGAACGGCAGCGACCGCTCCTTCGTCAACGGCTACCAGCCGGGCCGCGGCCTGTCGCCCGATACCACGGGCACGCCATTCGCCAACCAGATGTCGGGGCCGGGCACGGCACTGCAAATCCCCAATCCTGATCCGAAAAAACCAGGGACGTTTATTGGCGGTTACACCTTGCCTGGCGACCCGACGGTGTATCTGCAAGCCAATCCGCTGAGCTTCCAGGGCAAGTGCGACAGCATCGCCGGCATGTCGCAATACCAGACGCAACTGTGGAAAGACGTGACCTCACCGCGCAGCACCACGCATTCGTGTGCGTATGACTACGGCGCCGACTACGTGCTGCAATTCCCTGTCGAACGGGCCAATCTGTTGTCGCGCGGCACCTTCCAACTGGCGCCCGACCACCGCATGTTTGTTGAAGTGCTCGGTTCGCGCACCAAGGCCACGGCCATTTTGACGCCGATGCAGGTGCAGGCGACCGTTGCCAACAAGAATTTGTACCCGGTCGGCGGCGCGTATTACCAGGATCTGTCGGCCTACATCCCCACGTTTGACAATACCAAGCCGATTGCCTACAAATGGCGCGCCAATGACGTGGGCAACCGTACGCAGGAAAACACCACCGACAATGCCCGCGTGCTGGTGGGCTTTGAGGGGAACTTTGGCAAGTGGGATTACAAGGCCGGTATTTCGCGCGCCGAAAGCAGCACCAAGACCAAGCTGACGGATGGCTATTCCTATACAGACAAGCTGTACGCGGCACTGGCCAGCGGCATCATCAATCCGTGGGTGGGCGCGGGCCAGAGCCAGACGGAAGCGGCCAAACAATTGATCGAATCGACCAAGTTCCGTGGCGACTTCCAGCACGGCAAGACGACCCTGACCCAGATCGATGGTTCCGTTTCGGGCGAACTGTTCCAGTTGCCGGCCGGGGCGCTGGCGATGGCGGCCGGCTTTGATTTGCGCCGCGAAGGTTACAGCTTCGGACAAGACGTCGACGCCACCCAGATCCTGCTGGCGCCAGGCAATGCCGCATTAAAAGATGCCAGCCGTACCGTCAAGGCCGTGTATGCGGAATTGCTGGTGCCGGTCACGAAGGACCTGGAAATGCAGCTGGCCATCCGCCGCGACGATTATAGCCTGGTGGGCGCGACGACGAATCCGAAGATTGCCTTCCGCTACCAGCCGACCGACTTCCTGCTGTTCCGCGGTTCGGCCAGCAAGGGTTTCCTCGCGCCAAGCTTCCAGCAGCTGTATTCCGGTTCGCTGAGCCAGGAATTGCCGAACGGCGTGATCGACCAGGAAGGTTGCGCCAAGCATCCGGGCGTGCCCGAATACTGCGCCATCGACCGCCTTGACTACAAGACGGGGGGTAACACGAATCTGAAGCCGGAAACGTCGAAGCAGGGTAGCGTCGGTTTTGTGATCGAGCCGGTGAAGGGATATTCGGCCTCGTTCGACTACTGGGCCATCAACACCAAGGACCGCATCCTGAACCGCACGCCGCAAATCGTGCTGGCCAACTACCAGGCGCTGAACCAGTACATCCACCGCAATCCGGACGGCACCATCGAGTACGTGCAGGCGGGCTGGATCAATGCGGCAGGCAGCCGCGTGCGCGGCCTGGACGTGGGCTTGCGCGGCGAAGGCAAGGTCCAGGACGTGAAATGGACGGCGACCCTGGACGGCACGTATATGGACAGCTTCAAGTTTGCGGAATATCAAGGCCAGGAATACCAGGAACTGGTCGGCAAGTTTTATACGCGCGATCTGTACCTGCGCTGGAAACACAATGCCAGCTTCGGCGTGTCGCGCGGCGACTGGAGCGGCTTGCTGATCCAGAGTTTCTCGTCGGGCTACAAGGACCAGTTGCCGAACGGCGGCAAGGGCGCGCCGCCACCGGGCTTCAAGCCGGACGTGTCCAGCTACACGACGTATAACTTGTCGGGCACGTACACGGGTTTCAAAAATACCACCATCACCGTGGGCATCCAGAACTTGTTCGACCGCGATCCACCGTTCACCGCGCACAACGTGGATGAAGTGGTGGGCGCCGGCTGGGATCCGCGCGTGGCCGACCCGCGCGGCCGTTCGCTGTCGTTCCAGCTGAAGTACAAGTTCCTGTAAGGCAGCCATGCCGGCGGCGATCCTGCCGGCATGCTAACCTCGTGCGGCGGCGCCTGGCGTCGCCGTTTTTTGTTTCAGGAAAGGGCCGCATGTCCAGTCAGACCAATCTCAGCCGGCGCCGCTTCGGCGGCTTGCTGGCCGCCACCTTGGGGGTGGCAGGCACACCGGCATGGGCGGCGGCCGCGCAAGGGAAGGGCAAACGCATGCAACAGCAACACGCATTGATCAAACCGGCGCGCCTGCGCGAAGGCGACCTGGTCGCCATCATCGCACCGGGCGGTTTTACAGATGAGGACGCCATCGCCAAGGCCCAGCGCAACATCGCATCGCTGGGTTTGCGCGCCAGCCTGGGTGCGAATATCCGCGCCGTGCACGGCAACTATGCGGGCACGGTGCAGCAGCGCCTCGACGATTTGCATGCGGCCTTCGCCGACCCGGACGTCAAGGCGATCTGGGCCATCCGTGGCGGCTCTGGCTGCATTTCGCTGCTGGCGCTGCTCGACTATGCCTTGATCCAGCGCAACCCGAAAGTGCTGATCGGCTATTCCGACATCACGGCCTTGCACCTGGCCATCGGACGCCAGACGGGGCTGGTGACGTTTCACGGCCCCGTGGCCTCGTCCTCGTTTTCCGACTACACGGTGACGCAACTGCGCAACGTGCTGATGACGCCGCAAGACAGCTACACGATTCCGATGGCGCTGGAGAATCACCGCCGCGCGCAGACGCAGCCGAATTTCGCCATCCGCACCGTGCATGGCGGCCAGGCGACGGGCCGCTTGACGGGCGGCAACCTGTGCATGGTCAGCGCGCTGGCTGGCACGCCGTATGCGGCCGATTTCCGCGAGCGCATCCTTTTCCTCGAAGAAATCAATGAAGTGCCCTACCGCATCGACAGGATGTTATGCCAGCTCGACCTGTCCGTGGGGTTCAACAAGGCGGCGGCGCTGATGCTGGGCATTTTCGAGCATTGCGAGGCGGCCGAGGGTGATACTGCGCTGACCCTCGATGCGACCCTGGACCAGCATCTGCAGCCGTTGACCGTGCCGGCCGTCAGCGGCTACTCATTCGGCCACATCCGCCACCAGTTCACGCTACCGATGGGCATTCTCGCCACACTCGATGCGGACCGGCAAACCTTGACCTTGCTGGAGCCCGGCGTCTGCTAGCGCACGGTGCAGCAAGGCGATTGTCAGTATGCTAGTGTGATGGCAGGCGTGGCATCAGGCTGCGCCGCTTTCTTCACCGCACCCGACATGATCAACCGCCACGCCAGTACCTACATCCTCAGCCACCCGCTGGCCTTCGTGCTGCAGGTGCTGAAGGGTTTCCGCGCCAACCAGGGCCTGCTGCTGGCGGGCGCCGTCGCGTATTACTCGCTGCTCTCCATCGTGCCCCTGCTGATGCTGGTGGTGGTGGCCCTGTCGCACGTGATCGCGCAAGACGAATTGCTGCAAACCATAGGCCATTACCTGGAATGGCTGGTGCCGGGGCAATCGAAAGCCATCGTGGGCGAGATCGCGCATTTTCTCGACAACCGGGGCGTGATCGGCTGGCTCTTGCTGCTGACCATGCTGTTTTTCAGCTCGCTGGCGTTTACCGTGCTGGAAAACGCCATGAGCGTGATTTTCATTCATCGTGTGGCCATCCGCCGCCGCCATTTCCTCATTTCCGCCGTGCTGCCGTACTGCTACATCCTGTGCCTGGGCATCGGTATTTTGCTGATCACCCTGGTGGCGGGCGGCTTGCAGGTGATGGGCGAGGAAAGCGTGCGCTTCCTGCGCCACGACTGGGGCCTGGAAGGCGTATCCGGCGTGCTGCTGTATTTGCTGGGGCTGGGGGGCGAAATCCTCGTGCTCAGTTCGATCTACCTGGTCATGCCGGTCGGAAGATTGTCGATCACGCATGCGCTGATCGGCGGCGTGACGGCGGCGCTGCTGTGGGAAATCGCCCGCCATGTGCTGGTCTGGTATTTCTCGACCTTGTCGCAGGTCAACGTCGTGTATGGTTCGATGACGACGGCCATCGTCGTCATGTTCAGTCTGGAAATCGGCGCCACCTTGCTGCTGCTGGGCGCGCAAGTGATTTCCGAATACGAAAGAGTGGCCCGTGGCGGCGAAGAGGACAAGCCGCTGGCGCTAAGGACTTGATTTAAAAAGAGTATTGCACCGCACAAAAAGCTGTGCTATACTCCGTTCAGTGATTGAGATTTGGCAGCAAATCATCTCACCATCCAGTTTCAGCGCGGCGACCGACAGGTGTAATGTCGATGGCGTGACAGAGCGAAGAGTGGATTTTGTAATTCCGGATACGATGGTCGATTTACACCTTGGAGTCACCATGCAGATAGCATGGGAGTCCGAAAATCAGGAGGCACTTTGCAGATAGCACTGGCGTCCATGACACGATTAAAGCATTGGTAATACATTGGAACGAAGCCCGCGCTAGCGGGCTTTTTTTTCGTCCATTGTTGGCCCGTATTTGGGGTCAGACCCGGCGGGTCTGACCCCAGCATTTACAAAGCCCTCGCAATCAAAATTTTCTGGATATCGCTGGTGCCCTCGTAAATCTGGCAGACGCGCACGTCGCGGTAGATGCGTTCGACGGGGAAGTCGGACACATAACCATAGCCGCCGTGTACCTGGATGGCGTCCGAGCATACTTTTTCCGCCATTTCTGACGCAAACAACTTGGCCATGGCCGCTTCCTTCAGGCAGGGCAGGCCCGCATCCTTCATGGCTGCGGCATGGCGGATCAGCTGGCGTGCCGCTTCGATCTGCGTGGCCATGTCGGCCAGGCGGAATTGCACGGCCTGGTGTTCATAAATGGGTTTGCCGAAACTTTCGCGCTCGCGTGCGTACTGCAGGGCCGCTTCATACGCGGCGCGCGCCATGCCCACGGCTTGTGAAGCGATGCCGATGCGTCCGCCTTCCAGGCCGGACAGGGCGATCTTGTAGCCTTGTCCTTCTTCGCCGATTAAATTTTCCGCTGGGATACGGCAGTTGTCGAACAGGATTTGCGCCGTGTCCGACGAATGCTGGCCCATCTTCTGTTCCAGTCCCGCCACGATGTAGCCAGGTGTGTTCGTCGGCACCCAGAAGGCGCTGATGCCGCGCTTGCCGGCCGCCTTGTCGGTGACGGCCATGACGATGGCAACGTCCGCATACTTGCCGCTGGTAATGAATTGTTTCGTGCCGTTGATGACGTATGCATTGCCGTCGCGTGTGGCCGTGGTGCGCAGGGCCGAGGCGTCGCTGCCCGTGTGCGGTTCCGTCAGGCAAAACGCCCCCAGCATGGCGCCTTGCGCCAGCGGACGCAGCCATTGCTCTTTCTGTGCGTCATTCGCGTACATCATGCCGATGCTGCACACGGGGCAATTGTTCACGGAAATGATGGTCGAGGTGCCGCCATCGCCGGCGGCGATTTCTTCCAGCACCAGGGCCAGCGACACGTAGTCGAGGCCGGCGCCACCGAGCGCGTCCGGCACGGCCACGCCGAAGGCGCCCAGCGCGGCCAGTTCCTGCAATTCTTCCTTCGGGAAATGATGTTCCTTGTCCCAGCGGGCCGCATTGGGCGCCAGGCGCTCGCGCGAAAAACTGCGCAGTGCTTCCTGGATCATCGATTGTTCTTCATTGAGTATCATGGGACGTCGTCTCGTATATTTTTATAGTGGATGCGGGAATTACCAGGCGATGGGCTTGCCATCGTAGTTGCGGAACACGGCCTTGTCCGTGGCCGGCAAGCTGGCCAGGGTGGCGCGGATACCGGCAGCGCTTTCCTCTGGTGAAATATCGGCGCCGGCGCCGCCCATGTCCGTGCGTACCCAGCCCGGGTGGAAGGCTACGCAGCTGACGCCTTGCGGACCATGCACGAGGGCCGTGTCGATCAGCACGGAATTCAAGGCGGCCTTGCTGGCGCGGTACAGCGAACCGCTGGGGTTGCCCCGTTCGCTCAAGGAGCCCATGTGCGAGGACAGCACGGCGAGTTTCCCTTTGGCATTGGCCACCAGCGGCGCCAATATGGGCAGCAGCCGCATGGCCGCCAGCACATTCGTGTGCATGACGGCATCGAAATCTTCTTGCGTGGGGGAACCGTCGTGACGGGGACCATACACGCCCGCGTTGAGGATGGCCACGTCGAGCTTTTCATCGTCGAGCTTCCAGCCCAGGGCGGCACAGCCTTCCACATCCGTCACGTCGAGCTGGTGCGCTTCCGCGCCCAATTGCCTGAGGGCATCGCAAGCGTCCAGTGTGCGCGCCGTGGCGATCACTCTCCAGCCAGCGTGGCGGTATTGACGGACGATGGCGTGGCCGATGCCGCGCGAGGCGCCGATGATCAATGCGGTAGGCATGTGTTTTCTCCCTGGAAAGTCAAATGAAAAGGCGCGCAACCAACAACCATGCGCGCCTGTCGTCAACAGAGCAGCTTATACCAGTTCGATCGCCATCGCCGTCGCTTCGCCGCCGCCGATGCACAGGGCCGCCACGCCGCGCTTGCCGCCGGTTTTCTTCAAGGCGCCCAGCAGGGTGACGATGATGCGCGCGCCCGAGGCGCCGATCGGGTGGCCCAGTGCGCACGCGCCGCCGTGGATGTTGATCTTGCTGTGCGGAATATCGAGGTCGTGCATGGCGGCCATCGGCACGGCGGCGAACGCTTCATTGATCTCGAACAAGTCGACATTGCTGCTGCTCCAGCCCGTTTTTGCGTAGAGCTTTTTCACCGCGCCGATGGGGGCCGTGGTGAATTCGTTCGGCGCCTGCGCATGCGTGGCGTGGCCGTGGATTTTTGCAATGACGGTGCAACCGAGTTTTTTCGCCATCGATTCGCGCATCAGCACCAGGGCTGCTGCGCCATCGTTGATCGACGAGGACGAAGCGGCCGTGATGGTGCCATCCTTCTTGAACGCCGCTTTCAAGGTGGGGATTTTTTCCAGGCGGGCTTTTTGCGGGCCTTCATCGATGCTGACGATGGTGTCGCCGCCGCGGCCAGAAACGGTGACGGGCACGATTTCCCATGCGAAACTGCCATCCTTGGTGGCCGCTTGCGCGCGTTTCACCGATTCGATGGCAAACGCATCCTGCGCTTCGCGCGTGAAGCTGTACTGGCTGGCGCACTCTTCGGCAAACGTGCCCATCGAGCGGGCATTGCCCTTTTCATCGCGGCTGTAGGCGTCTTCCAGACCATCCATCATCATGTGGTCATAGATCATGCCGTGGCCGATGCGGTAGCCGCCGCGCGCCTTCGGCACCAGGTAGGGGGCGTTGGTCATCGATTCCATGCCGCCCGCCACCACCACGTCGGCGCTGCCGGCGAGCAAGGTGTCATGCGCGAACATGGTCGTCTGCATGGCCGAACCACACATTTTCGACAAGGTTACGGCGCCGGTGGAATCGGGCAGGCCAGCCTTGCGCAAGGCCTGGCGCGCGGGCGCCTGGCCTTGGCCGGCCATCAGGCAATTGCCAAAATACACGTGGTCAACGGCATCCGGCGCCACGCCGGCCCGTTCCACGGCGGCGCGGATGGCCACGGCGCCCAGGTCGCTGGCGGTGACATTGGAAAAATCGCCCTGGAAGGCGCCCATAGGGGTGCGTGCGGCACCGACGATTACGACTGGATCATGCATGTTGGATCTCCGGTTGGGGGTGGGAAGGTGCTTGCTTACAAAAACGCAGGTGTTGCGGATACGGGAAGACGTCCTCGATATGGCCGTCTTCGATGCGCTGCTTGCGCGCCTGCCAGTAGTGCGCCGTCAGCAGGTCGGCATGGTGCTGCATGAAATAGTGGCGGATGCGGGGATTGCCCAGCAGGAAGGTGCCGAATTGTTCGGGAAACACATCGTGCTTGCCGATGGGATACCACGGTTCGGCCGACATTTCTTCCTCCTCCGTGCGCGCCTGGGGAATGACGCGGAACTGGCAATCGGTGATGTACTCGATTTCATCGTAATCGTAAAAAACGACACGCTGATGACGTGTCACGCCAAAGTTTTTATACAGCATATCGCCCGGGAAAATATTCGCCGCGACCAGCTCCTTGATGGCGTTGCCGTACTCGATGATGGCGTGTTCGACCAGGTCATCGCGGCCTTCCTTCTCAGCATTGCTCAGCCACATGTTCAGCGGTACCATGCGCCGCTCGATGTACAGGTGGCGGATGATGATCTGCTCCTGGTCTTCTTCGATCAGCGAGGGGGCGAACTGCTTCAGCTCGGCCAGCAGTTCCGCGGCAAAACGGGCACGGGGAAAGGCCACGTTGGAATACTCGAGCGTGTCGGCCATGCGGCCTACGCGGTCGTGGTGTTTCACTAGCAAGTACTTTTGCTGGACTTGCGCGCGCGTGGTTTCCTTGGGCGGCGGGAAAAAATCCTTGATCACCTTGAAGACATACGGAAACGATGGCAGGGCAAACACCAGCATCACCAGGCCGCGGATGCCAGGTGCGCTTTCGAAGTGGTCCGATGAGTGTTTCAAGTGCTGCAGGTAGTCGCGGTAAAACAGCGTCTTGCCCTGCTTTTGCAGCCCCAGTATCGTATAGATTTCGCTGCGCGGTTTGCGTGGCAGCAAGCTGCGCAGGAATTGCACATAGGCCGACGGCACTTCCATATCGACCAGGAAATAGGCGCGCGTAAATGAAAACAGCACGGCGATTTGCTGCTGCTCGAACAGCACCGTGTCGAGCACCAGCTTGCCGTGACGGTTGTGCAGGATCGGCACGACAAACGGGTATTCGCGGTTGCCGTTGATGCCCTTGCCGACCAGGTAAGCGCCCTTGTTGCGGTAGAACAAACTGGTCAAGACCTGGAGCTGGTGGTTCGGCTCGATCCGGTCGCCGCCGAAGAGCTGCTGCAAACGCGCTTCCACCTGGGCCACGTCACGCTCCAGGTCGGCAAATGCGCAGTCCAGCTGGAAGTTGCCCAGCATGCGCATCAGGGTGTGGCGCAAGCCATCCTTGCCCGGGTAGTACACGCGGTAGGTGGGCACCGGGTCTTGCGTCTCGATGTATTCCGTGGAAACCACGGGACGCACGAAAATATAGTCGTTATTGAAATAGGTGCGGTGCAGGATGTTGCAGCAGACGGAATTGAAGAAGGTTTCCGCCAGTTCTGGCTGCTTGTGTTCCGTCAGCATGCCGATGTAGTGCAGCTTGAGTTCGCGCCACACTTCGTCGCTCAACTCCGACTCTTCGTACTCATCTTCGAGCATCTGCACGCATTCTTGCACGCGCTTGTCATAAAAGTCGATGCGTTCGCGGGCCGCCGTCTGTGCCGCGGCCCAGGCGCCTTGCTCGAAATACCGCTTGGCGTGCTGGCTCGTTTCACGGAACAGACGGTAATGCTTGTCAAAGCCGTCGCGGATGGTGCGCGCGATATCGAATGCAATCTGGGAAGAGAGCAATTTGGGGAAGGCAATGTGCGTCATAGTTGTGCTCGCATGAATGGCTCATCACCCAGTCGATCGCCGCGCGCCCGTGCTTACTTGGTTTCCGCAAACAATTCGCGGCCTATCAGCATGCGGCGGATTTCGCTGGTCCCGGCGCCGATTTCGTACAGCTTGGCATCGCGCCACAGGCGGCCGGCCGGATACTCATTGATGTAGCCGTTGCCGCCCAGGGCCTGGATCGCTTCACCCGCCATCCAGGTTGCCTTCTCCGCACTATACAGAATGGCACCGGCCGCGTCCTTGCGCAACTGGCGCACGGCTTCCGGGGTGGTGGCGCGGTCGCAGGCCTGGCCCACGGCATACACATAAGCCTTGCACGCCATCATGGTCGAATACATATCGGCCAGTTTTCCCTGCATCAACTGGAATTCACCGATGGCCTGGCCGAATTGCTTGCGGTCATGCACGTAAGGCACGACCAGGTCCATGCAAGCTTGCATGATGCCCAGCGGTCCGCCGGACAGCACGGTACGCTCGAAGTCGAGGCCCGACATCAGCACGTTGACGCCCTTGCCCAGGCCACCGAGCACGTTTTCGGCCGGCACTTCGCAATCCTGGAATACCAGTTCGCCCGTGTGCGAGCCGCGCATGCCCAGCTTGTCGAGCTTTTGCGCGATGGAAAAGCCCTTGAAATTCTTTTCGACCAGGAAAGCCGTCATGCCGCGCGGGCCCGCTTCCAGGTCGTTTTTCGCGTACACCACCAGCACGTCCGCATCGGGGCCATTGGTGATCCACATCTTGGTGCCGTTCAAGACCCAGCGGTCGCCCTTGAAGTCGGCGCGCAGCTTCATGCTGACGACGTCCGAGCCCGCGTTCGGTTCCGACATGGCCAGGGCGCCGATGTGCTCGCCTGTGATCAGTTTCGGCAAGTACTTCGCCTTTTGCTCGGCCGTGCCGTTGCGCTTGATCTGGTTCACGCACAGGTTCGAGTGGGCGCCGTAGGATAGGCCGACGGAGGCCGAGGCGCGCGAGATTTCTTCCATGGCGATGATGTGCGCCAGGTAACCCATGCCGGCGCCGCCGTATTCTTCGCTGACGGTGATGCCGAGCAAGCCCATGTCGCCCATCTTGCGCCACAGGTCCATGGGGAACTGGTCCGTGCGGTCGATTTCAGCCGCGCGCGGCGCGATTTCGGCGGCGGCAAATTGTTGGATTGCTTCGCGCAGGGAGGCGATGTCGTCGCCGTGGTCAAAGGTCAAGCCTGGGAGATGGAGCATGTCGTCCTCGTCGTTATAAGTGTGGCGGTCATGGATGCCGGGTCAGTGAAGCTATGATACTCAGTTGTGACGTTTACGTAAACGTCAAGTGAAGCGCGCGGCAGTAGTGCGCCGCGTGCCCGCCTAGTTTGTTTGCGTCTTATCCAGGTTCAAGTCCGCCAGCATGCGCGCGCAAGCGTCTTCATGCGCGCTGATTTCCGCCAGCGCCATTTCGATATCAATGCGCTGCTGCTCCAGCGTCTGCCGGTGCTGCGCCAGCACGCCCAGGAAACGGTCCATTTGCGCGCGCGTGTCCTTCGGCGACTCGTACATGTCGACCAGGCTCTTGATCTCCGATAGCGCCAGACCCAGGCGCTTGCCGCGCAGGGTCAGTTTCAGGCGGGTGCGGTCGCGCGGTGTGTACACGCGGCTACGCCCGCCGGCGCCTTCGCGCTTCGGGCTGAGCAAGCCCTGGTCTTCATAGAAGCGGATGGCGCGCGCCGTGATGTCGAATTCCCGCGCCAGTTCGGTAATGGTATAGGTCGTCATTGCTGCGGGCGGTGTCGGTTGCATGGGTGATCGGTCATAGATTGGGTGCTGCGAGGCACGCGGATGGCAAAGTGCCGTTTACGTCAACGTCAATACCATTGTAGCGTGCCATGTCCGTGCTGCAACAAAGAAAAAAGAGGGTACGGACAGGTAACTTGGCGAATAAGACAACAGTTACTGAAAATAAATTGATTCTTCTTGCGCAAACACGCTTAAGATCGAGAGTTGGTGGCCAAGATGACACCAAAAAGAGCTTTCCTGGCATAACGGCGACATTCTTTTCGTTGCGATGGCAGTAAAATTTTTGAGCGCAGATTCTTTCCAGTAGGCACGATCAAAAAACAACGTTTCACTATGAGCATGTTGTTTAGATTATTTCTATATTGGAAACAAAATGGCCCTTCTGAAAACTTTGTCTACAAGAAATTGTATGACATGGCCATTGCGCGTAACGGTAGAGGAGGGCATTATCCGATACCGTACGTTGTAATGCCAAACCGAGGCTTTGAATCGTGCTGCAGTGCGAAAATCAAGGCTAACCGCGAATTTGAACCGGAGCCACACAGAATCACAAGAGAAAATTCGGCCATATTTTTACCCGAAAAGGCCGGCTGGAGTGTTAATTGTTAATTGATACTTTTTTCAAATGTAACAATCTGTATGGTCATTCAAGAAACTGACTTTCATGTTACAACATGAAATAGTACACCTATGAATTCTTCTAACGAACGCGAAAGCTTCAGCCAGCGACTTCAGTTGGCTCTCAAAAACGCCCATTACTCTCCAGACAGCCCGACCAGACTGGCCCGGGAATTCAACATCCGTTTTGACGGACGCCCGATTACCGTGCATGCAGCTAGGAAATGGTTAGTAGGTGAAGCAATTCCCACGCAAGAAAAATTGCGCATGATTGCCCAATGGTTGGGCGTTCCGGCGGAATGGTTGCGTTTTGGCGGCCCGGAAAGCGCCACGCCGAATGGCGAAGCGGGCAGCGCTTTATCGCGTTTTGAGTCCGCCGATGTGAAATTAATTGCCGATTTGCAAAGATTAGATGAACATCATCGTCAAATCGCGCGAGAATTTATTCGCATGCTGGTTAGAGTCAACTACCAAAAGTAAGCATTCAGGCCATCCCCGGCCGGCGTCGTCCGCCTTTCGCTGACGGTGCTTCTCCTGTTCTTTTATTTGCGCAGAGTCATACTGGAGACATGATTTTGCCGCACAATAAGATCTCGCATGTTGCGCTGCAGCGGAATTATTTGACAATAATCCCGTACGCAGCGGCGCAGCGGCCAATACCAGCGCATAATCACAGCAGAAGTAGCCAGTTCATCCACTACGGAGCCGAGCATTTGAGCCGTCTTATGAAAAGTAACTACAGCAATACCGCGCAGCTGAAGGACTTGATGACCGTGCCCCCCATGACTGCCGCGCAACATGCGGAAGTGATGCGCAAACGGATCGCCCACCGCAGGATGGTTGAAGAAGCCAGGGATTTGAAGCAGGCCAGTGCTGTTCAGTTTGAGAAGCGTTGAGTGGTGGATGCCTGAGCGAAGCTGCTGCGCGTTGCGCTTCTCAGCCACAAATCGCTGCCGCTTGCTACGCTTTTGTCAGGCGTCGTGACGCCAACTAAGTCGTGACGTCAAACTACAGGATAGGGGTGTCGCCAGTGGACTTAAGACCATTCCAGCGCGGCGCCAGGCCGTGCTCGATACCGAGCAGGTCGATGACGCGCGCCACCGTATGGTCGACCATCTCCGCAATGCTGTGCGGGTGGTGATAAAAGCTGGGGAGTGGCGGGAAAATGATGCCGCCCATCTCGGTCACGGCGGTCATATTGCGCAGGTGCGCCAGGTTGAACGGCGTTTCGCGTACCATCAAAATCAGGCGCCGGCGCTCCTTGAGCACCACATCGGCGGCCCGCGTAATCAAATTATCCGACAAGCCATGCGCCACGGCCGCCAGCGTCTTCATCGAGCACGGCGCGACGACCATGCCATCCGATTGAAACGAGCCACTGGCAATACTCGCGCCGATATCGCGCAGCTTGTGCACCACGTGCGCCTGCGCTTCGATTTCCTTGCGCCCTACGCCCGTTTCCTGGTGCAGGGTCAGTACGGCCGCATCCGACAAGACCAGATGCGTCTCAACGCCGGGAATGGCGACGAGCAATTGCAGCAGCCGCAAGCCATACACGGCGCCCGTGGCGCCCGTGATGGCCACGACGATACGGCGCGGCTGCGCAAGCTGGCTATCAGGCATCGATCAGGGATTTCAATTCGCCCGATTCAAACATTTCATTCATGATGTCGGAACCACCGATGAACTCGCCTTTGATATACAGCTGTGGAATGGTCGGCCAGTTCGAGTAATCCTTGATGCCCTGGCGCACTTCCGGGTCGTCCAGCACGTTGACGGTGGCGATGTTTTCCACGCCGCAGGCCTTCAGGATCTGGATGGCGCGGCCGGAAAAGCCGCACTGCGGGAACTGGGCCGTGCCCTTCATGAACAGCACGACAGGCGTGCTCGTCACGGTTTCTTTGATCCAGGTTTGTACGTCGCTCATAGCTGCCTCTGATGGGTAAATAAATAGATGCCGTCATTTTATAAGAAAACGACGGCACGGGTATGCGCTCAAGTCATAAATCGGGCAAGTCAGCCACGTTGGGGCTTATACGGTCTTGCCCAGGCACACCGATTGTGCCGCGCCCACGTATTTGCCCCAGGCAACGACGGGTGCATAGCCGTGTTTGGCATAAAACGCCACGGCGCGGCTATTTGCCACGCGGGTGGACAGGTGTACGGCCTGGTAGCCATGCCGGCGCGCCTGCGCCTCCACATGGGCCAGCAGCGCCGCGCCCACGCCAGCGGCGCCCGGACGCGCATACATGCGCTTGAGTTCTGCCGTGGGACTGTCCGGCTCGCCCAGCGGCCGCAGGGCAGCGCAACCCAGCAGGTTTCCAGCACCGTCGCGGGCCAGGTAAAAGCCGCCGCGCGGCGTTGCCGCTTCGACATCGAAGGAGGAACGGCCGCTGTCGCCATTCAGGCGCAGCAGCACGTCCGACAATTCGTCGAGCAATAACTGCGCCCCGGTACTGGCGGCGTCCACCGCCACAATGACGATAGTTTCCACACTGCGCCTGGCGGCTGCTTAACCGCGCAGCTTGGCGAACGCGGCGGCCATGCTGCCGGCCGGCTCGGGCGCGTTGCGCGACTGCGACTGGTGCTGCGCCATGCTGCGGCGGTCGTTGCGGTCGCCCTTTTGCTCGGGCTTGCTGCCCGCCTGCGGCGCACTGTCCGTCAGACGCATGGTCAGTGCAATGCGCTTGCGCTTTTCATCGACTTCCAGCACTTTCACGCGCACGACCTGGCCAGCTTTCACCACCGTGTGCGGGTCCTTGACGAAGGTGTTCGACAGGGCCGAGATGTGCACGAGGCCATCCTGGTGCACGCCGATATCGACAAAGGCGCCAAAGGCGGCCACGTTGGTGACGACGCCCTCGAGGATCATGTCCGGGCGCAAGTCGCGGATTTCTTCCACACCCTCCTTGAAGGTGGCGGTGGTAAATTCAGGACGCGGGTCGCGGCCTGGCTTTTCCAGTTCCTTCAAAATGTCGGAAATGGTTGGCACACCGAAGGTTTCATCCGCGTACTTTGCCGGACTCAAGGTTTTCAGCAGCGCTGTTTCGCCGATGACGGCCTTGATATCCTTCTTGATGTCGGCCAGGATCTTTTCCACCAGCGGGTACGATTCCGGGTGGACGGCCGAGGCATCCAGCGGGTTTTCTCCGCCCATCACGCGCAGGAAACCGGCCGCCTGTTCGAACGTTTTATCGCCCAGGCGCGGCACGGCTTTCAAGGCCGCGCGCGAGGTGAACGCGCCCTTCATGTCGCGGTAGCTGACGATGCTTTGCGCCACGCTGGCCGACAGGCCGGACACGCGCGCCAGCAGCGGCGCCGAGGCCGTATTCACATCCACGCCCACGGCGTTGACGCAATCTTCCACCACGGCATCGAGCGAGCGGGCCAGCTGGCTTTGGCTTACGTCGTGCTGGTACTGGCCCACGCCGATCGATTTCGGATCGATTTTGACCAGTTCGGCCAGCGGGTCTTGCAGGCGGCGTGCAATCGAGACGGCGCCGCGCAGGGACACATCCATGTCCGGTAACTCTTTCGAGGCGAATTCGGACGCCGAATACACCGACGCTCCCGCTTCCGAGACGACGATCTTCGTCATCTTCGCTTCCGGGTGCTGCTTGATCAGGTCCTGCGCCAGTTTATCGGTCTCGCGCGAGGCGGTGCCGTTGCCGATCGAAATCAGGGACACATTGTGTTTGGCGGCAAGACGGCCCAGCGTGTGCAGCGAACCATCCCAGTCATTCTTCGGCTGGTGCGGGTAGATCACGGCCGTGTCGACGACTTTACCGGTGGCATCGACGACGGCGACCTTCACGCCCGTGCGCAGGCCAGGATCGAGACCCATGGTGGCGCGCTGGCCGGCCGGCGCGGCCAGCAGCAACGCTTTCAAATTGGTGGCAAAGACATTGATCGCGTCGAGTTCCGAGCGTTCGCGCAGCGCGCCCATCAGTTCCGTTTCCAAATGCATGAAGCTTTTCACGCGCCAGGTCCAGCGCGCCGTATCAAGCAACCATTTGTCGGCCGGGCGGCCGAGGCTCTTGATGCCGAAGCGGGCGGCGATGCGGCCTTCGCACGGGTTGTGCGGCGCATCCCATTTTGGTTTTTCCGCTTCCGTGTCCAGGCGCAGGGTGACGTCGAGGATGCCTTCGCGGCGTCCGCGCAGCAGGGCCAGGGCGCGGTGCGATGGCACGGTGGAAATGGTTTCCGAGTAGTCGAAATAATCGGCGAATTTTTCGCCTTCATCCTGCTTGCCTTCCACCACTTTCGATTCGACGATGCCGTGCTCCTGCACGTATTCGCGCAAGGTTTGCAGCAGGGTCGCATCTTCGGCGAAGCGCTCCATCAGAATCTGGCGCGCGCCGTCGAGGGCCGCCTTGGTGTCAAGCACGCCCGGGTTGTTGCCGTCGGCACTCGTAAATGCGTCGCGCAGGAACTTGCCCGCTTCCATTTCCGGCGTCAATTCCGGATTGTCCAGCAAACCGTCGGCCAGCGGCATCAAGCCCGCTTCGATGGCGATCTGCGCTTTCGTGCGGCGCTTTTGCTTGTAGGGCAGATACAAATCTTCCAGGCGCGTCTTGTCTTCCGCATGCATGACGGCATCGAGCAGCTCGGGCGTCATCTTGTTCTGTTCCGTGATCGAGGCCACGATGGCGGCGCGCCGCTCTTCGAGTTCGCGCAGGTAGCGCAGGCGCTCTTCGAGCAGGCGCAGCTGGATATCGTCGAGGCCGCCGGTCGCTTCCTTGCGGTAACGGGCGATGAAGGGCACGGTGGCGCCTTCGTCGAGCAGTTCGATGGCGGCGGCAACTTGCACCGGTTTGGCGGCAAGTTCAAGGGCAAGGCGTTGTTCGATAGTGGGCAGCATGGTTGTTTCCAGAGCGATCAAGCCTGGAATGATACGCAATCGGCGCGATTGCGCAATCTTGACAGCGCAAATGGACTGTGCGTTGACAACACTGTCAACGGGGCGGCAGCAGCGGGCTGGCGGGCGGCGGTGGTGCCGGCCTCTGCGGCGTGACGGATTTGCCAAAGGCATTGCCCATGCGGTGTTCGAGGGCGGCGCGGTTGTACAGGCCCAGCTGGTTGGACGGGCGCTGCACGGTCGCTTCCGCGCCGGACAGGGTGGGCGGCGGCCGGTTGACGGTGTTGCTGTTGGGTAATAATTTTTCACTCAAGCAAGACATCGATTGCGCGCGCTTGCCATTCACTTCCACCTCCACGCAGCCCTTCTCCGGCGCGGCGGCCTTGACGACGACGGTGTGCTCGTCCGCCTGCGCGGGCAGGGTGGCACAGGCCAACAGCAACAGTGATAACAGGCGCGCCATGGCGGCTCCCGGAGCGGTGGGGAAGCGCTCAGCATAGCAAAGTCATATGTCGCAGTGATGACACGCAAGCCCGGTCGCCAATGACCAATGTCATACAGTTGTCATTTTATGAAGCTACCATGCTGCCATTCTGCTTGAACTAGCGCAGTCAAGACACTTCATGAGCAGGCTCTCGTTGATTTCCCTGGACAATGACACGAATCCACCGCCGCACCGCAACGGGCAATGCCCTGTCCGCCTGCTTGCTGATGACATTGATGACATTGATGACATTCGTGCGACCGGCTGCCAGTGCATCCGGTAATGACGCCGGCACGCAGGCCACCGTGCGCTTCGACTTGCCCGCCCAGCCGCTCGATGCGGCCCTGGTGGCGTTTGGCGAAGTAACCGGGTATTCCGTGCTGGTCAGCAGCGAGCTGGCGGCCGGGCGCGTGGCCTCGCCCGTGCGCGGCGACTACACGCCGGCCGAGGCGCTGCAGCGTTTGCTGGCAGGTACGCAGCTGGGCGCGCGCTTCAGCGGCAGCAACGCGTTTACCCTGCTGGCGCTGGCCGACGCGCCCGTGGCACCCGCGCCCGCGCCAGCCGAGGCGGCCCCTGCCACGCCACCGTTACAGGGCTATGCAGCCATCCTGCAGCGCTCGCTCACGCGCGCCCTGTGCCGGCTGCATCCGGACGCTTTCGGCCGCTACCGGCTGGCTTTTCAGCTGTGGCTCGACGAGAGGGGCAAGGTGCGCGCCGTGCACGTGCTCGAACCGAGCGGCGTGGAACAGCGCGACCGCGCCGTGCTGCAGCGCCTGCGCAGCCTGCTGATGGATGGCGCGCCGCCGGCGGGCTTGCCGCAGCCGCTGACGATTTTACTCACGCCGCGGCCCGACCCGGGTGCCGATTGTGCGCCGTATCTGCTTGCCGGGGCGCCTTGAGCATGTCGGATTTGCTGAAAGCCACCTTGCGCAAGCTGTTCCTGGAACGCTATGGACAGTTTCGCCGCCACCTGCAGCGCCGCCTGGGTTCGGAAGACCTGGCCAATGATGCGCTGCATGAAACGTATTTGCGGGTCGAGCGGATGAACGCGCCGGAAGCGATCAGCTATCCGTCCGCCTACCTGATGCGCATCGCCATCAACATTGCGGAAGATCAACGCCGCGACAATGCGCGTCTGCTCAGCCTGCCGGACATCGATGACCTGTACGAGATGGCCGATGAATTGGCCGACCCGGCCCGCACCTTCAGCGCGCGCGCCGAGCTGGAGGAACTGGAACGGGCCTTGCAGGAGTTGCCGAAACGCCGGCGCGCCATCGTCATCGCCGCCCGCGTCGATCAATTGCCGCACCGCGATATCGCCGAACGCTTCGGCATTTCCGCCCGCACGGTGGAGAAGGAATTACGCGCCGGCCTGGAACATTGCTGCGAACGCATGGGACGCGATTTCATTCAGCGCTTCGGTCCCGGCGCGGGAAAGACGTCTAAACATCATGACTGAACAAGCGGAAGACGACATGAGTGTCATCCAACAGGAAGCGCAGGCGTGGGTCGTGCGGCTGGCCTCGGGCCAGGTCAGCGAGCGCGACGCGCAAGTGTTTCGCCACTGGTGCGCGCGCAGCCGCAAGCATGCCAACGCGTTTGCCGAGGCGCGCGCCGTGTGGGGCGCCATGGCGCCGGCGGCACGCGCCGTCAAGCGGGCGCAGGCGCCCGTCAACACGGCGCGGCGCGCCTGGCTCGGCGGTGCCGTGGCCGCCTCGCTGGGCTTGCTGGTGCTGCGCCCGCCCACGGACTTGTGGCCGGCCGTGGCGGGCCTCGCTGCCGACTACGCCACCGGCACGGGCGAGCAGCGCGCAGTGGCGCTCGATGGCGGCGTGCTGGTGCAGATGAATACGCAGACGCGCCTCGATGCGGCGCCGCTGCAGGACGGCGCCGCGGCGCTGGTGCTGCTGGCGGGCGAGGCGGAATTCCAGGCTGGCTTGCGCGGCCCGGCGACGGTGCGCGTGCAGGCGGGCGACGGCACGGTGTCGGCCGGCAGCGCGCGCTTCAATATCCGGCTATTCGGCCAGGAAGTGTGCGTGACGTGCCTGGCAGGCCGCCTGCGCGTGGTGCAGGCCGGTAACGATGCGGAACTGGCTGCCGGCCAGCAGCTGCGCTACCGGCCCGAGCATTTTGGCATCGCACGCACGGTGGCCAAAGGCGAGGTCAGCGCGTGGCGCCAGCGCCTGCTGGTGTTCAAGCAAAGCACGTTGGCCGAGGTGGTGGACGAAGTGAACCGCTACCGTCCCGGCAGGCTGATCCTCAATGGCGACACGTTGAAAAACACACGCGTGCAAGCGAGCTTTTCCCTCGACCGCCTCGACGACGTGATCGCCCTGATCCAGGATGCGTATGGCGCGCGCGTGACGCGGCTGCCGGGCGGCATCGTGCTGTTTGGCTGAACCTGGCCAGTCCAGCCCGGCTCTTTCGGGCTGCGCCAATTATGACATTTTGATGACCTTTTGCAGTCCCGGACCTTGTTCCCTGTCAATGCTGCTGGAAGCCGCGAATCAGTGCCTGCCGCCCGCCCCGTGCGTGCCGCGCGCCGCCTCGCGATATCGGTCAGCAACGGAACATGAAAAGGGAATGTCGCCATGCAGCGAAGCAAGTCGGTCACGAAACACGCATCCTCCTCCGCCATGGCGGGCAATCGGACCGGTCGCCCGGTGCGCTTGAAACCGCTGGCGCTGGCCATCGCCATGCTGCTGCAGGCGGGTGGTGCGCAGGCCCAGCAGCCGTTCAGCGGCGCCTGGTTCGCCGGCAAGGGCGCGCAGCAGGGCACGGCTGCCGCCACGGGACGCTTGCCGAATGGCCAGGCCATCCTCGGGATGGACAATAAGCAGGCGCAGCAGCAAAAAGCCAATGTACAGCTGCAAAGTTCGCTGAACAACCTGCAACTGGCCGCGCGCGCCATCGCCGTGCAGCAGGCGGCCCAGCAGGCGGCACGCCAGGCGGCCATTGCCGCCGGCTCGAAGGTGCCGGAAGGCCTGGCCGAAGGCGGCTTGAAAGTCGACAGCAACAGCCTGACGGCCGGCTGGTTCAATGCGAATGGCCCCACGCAGGCGCAGGCCGACGGCAAGACCGTGGTGACCGTCAAGCAGACGGCCGACAAGGCGATCCTGAACTGGGAAACATTCAATATCGGCCAGAACACCACCCTGCAATTTGACCAGTTGGCGAACTGGTCCGTACTCAACCGCGTCAACGATCCGCTGACCCGCCCCAGCCAGGTGCGCGGCCAGATCAAGGCTGACGGCACGGTGATGCTGGTCAACCGCAACGGCATCGTGTTCTCCGGCAGCAGCCAGGTCGACACGCGCAGCCTGGTGGCCGCCGCCGTGGGCATGAGCGACAGTCAATTCAAGAAGGGCATCTACAGCGAAACCTTGGGCTCGGGCTTCAAGCCCACGCTGGCCAACGACCTGGTGCTCAACGGCAGCGTGGCCACGCACGCCAGCGCCACGGCCGACGTGGTGGTGCAGGCGGGCGCACAGATCAGCACGCGCAAGCCGCAGACGGTGACGGAAGGCGGCGGTTACGTGCTGCTGGCCGGGCGCGAAGTGCATAACGGCGGCAGCCTGTCGGCGCCGAACGGCCAAGTCACGCTGGCCGCAGGCGACAGCTTCGTCATCCGCAAGGGATTGGGCACGGACGCCAACCAGACCTCGAGCACGCGTGGCAACGAGGTCGACGTCAAGTTCAACGCGCAGAGCGGCGCCGGCAAGGTGACGAATGCCGGCCTGGTGCAGGCGCTCACCGGCGACGTCACCCTGACGGGCCGCGACGTGAAGCAGGCCGGCGTGTTGCTCAGCAGCACCAGCGTGACGACACGCGGCACCGTGCACCTGAAGGCCGATGGCAGCGAAGGCCTGGTGACCCTGGCCCCGGACAGCCTCACCACGGTGCTGCTCGACGACAGCGGCGCCACCGCGCTGGACGTGCAGCGCGACGCGCTCATCAAGGATTCGGCGCTGCCCAGCGACGGCGCCTACAACCGCCGCGACCTGTCGCTGATCCAGATTGCCTCCGGCGGCGATATCGCCTTCGATACCGGTTCGCTGACGCTGGCCACCGGCGGCCAGGTCAATGCGCTGGCCACGCGCCGCACGCAAGTGGCGCGCGGCGCCAGCATCGACGTCTCCGGCGCCGTCGGCGTCAACGTGGCGATGGCATCGAACAATGTGCTGATCAATGCCCAAGGCAACGAGCAGCGCGACGCGCCCGGCAATCGCGACAGCAAGGCCCTCAACAGCACCGATCTGTGGGTCGACCGGCGCGACCTGGTGCGGGTGGCGGCCGGCACGAATGGCTATCCGACCGACCGCTGGTACACGGGCGGCGGTTTGCTCGAAGTGAGCGGCTATCTCAACACCAGCGGCCATGGCATCGGCGAATGGGTGGCGCAGGGCGGCACGGTAGCCTTCCAGGGCGGCGAACTGGTGACCCAGGCCGGATCCCGGCTCAACGTGTCCGGCGGCACTTTTGACGTCCAGACGGGCATGATTCGCCAGAGCTGGCTCAGCGGCAAGGATGGCCAGCTCTACAGGCTGTCGACGGCACCCGGCGACATGCTGTATACCGGCGTCTACCAAGGCTACGCCGCGCACCACCAGCGCTGGGGCGCAGAAGTGACGGAAAATTTCGCCAATCCCCTGATCGGTGCCCAGCAACGGCTGGAAAACGGCTATACCGTGGGCCGTGACGCGGGCCGCGTGCTGGTGGGAACCACATCCGCCGTGCTCGAAGGCGCGATCGAATCGAGCGTGTTCCAGGGCGAGCGCCAGCAGGACGCGCGCGACGCCACCCTCGACAGCTACCGCCAGTCGCAACTGGCCGCCGCCCGCAACGGCCAGCTGGTGCTGGGCCAGTTGGCGCCCGTGTACGACGCCGCCAGCGCGCAGCTGCGCGACAATCCCGCGGCGCTGCTGCAGGCCATCCATATCGGCACCGGCGGCGCCAGCGCAGGCGCCGGCAATCTCCTGCGCGAAGACGCGCTGCCCGAGAACCTGGTCGGCAAGACCTACCTGGACGCCGGCTGGCTCAACGCGCAACACCTGGGCGGCATCAAGGCCTACGCCGGCAACGCCATCGAGGTCGACGCCGCAGTGCAGGTCACGCCTGGCGGCGACATTGCGCTGCATGCGCCCCAGGTCAAGGTCAACGCCGGGCTGACGGCGCGCGGCGGCAGCATTGCGCTGGGCGACATCGTCAGCAAGCTGTCCACCGGCACCAGCGGCTGGCTCGATACAACGATCACCACGCCAGCGGCCGGAGCCAAGGCGGGCATCGATGTGGCGGCCGGCGTGACGCTCGACACGCGCGGCCTGTGGAGCCAGCTCAAGCTGGATCCGGGCAACACGTCCGGACTGCCGTATGTCAACGGCGGCGCGGTGGCGCTGGTCAGCAGCGGTAGCGTCAAGCTGGCGGCCGGCAGCGCGATCGACACGTCCTCGGGCGCAGCCGTGCTGGCCGATGGCAAACTGAAAGGCGGGCGCGGCGGCGACATCAGCTTGCGCGCGAATCAGAACGATCTCAACGGCGTGAAGTCGGAGACGCTGGTGCTCGATGGCGAACTGCGTGGCTACGGCGTCAACGGCGGCGGCACGCTGACCATCGACAGCGGTACCGGCGTGGCGCTGGGCGGCGGCGTGCTGGCCGGCAATGGCGTGTTGCCTGCAGGCCAGTCCGTGCCCGTGCACCTGACCCTGGCAGAAGCTTTCACCATCCAGGCCGGCACCGTGCTCGATACCGACTTCAGCTATGTGAGCAGCCAGGTCCATCCCGGCCAGCCGCTGCTGGATTTGCCGGACTTTAGCGCGGCGCGCCCCTACACCCTGCCGGCCGCCTGGGTGGTGCCGCCCGCCTCGATTAGCTATGAATTCATCTTCGTCACCGACAGCAAAGGCATCATCTACAGCAGCGGCATGACCGTGCCGTCCGGCGTCACGCTCACGGGCGTGCGCGGCAAGCTCGGTTCAGGCTACCTGGTGCCGGCCGACGCCTTCCCGCACGGCATGCCGGTGCCCGCTTTTAACGCCAGGGTCGCCGCCGGTACCGCGTTCGCGTTTGATGTGACCTTGCAGGCGGGCGATCGCTTGCTGGCCGGCAACCGCGCGCCGAAGGACTTGGCGGTCAAGCCGCTGCTGGTGCTGGACAATGACCTGTTCCAGCGCGGCTTTGCGCACTACAACATCAACGGCCAGCAAGGTGTGCAGGTGGCGCAGGGCGCCACCATCGATGTCAGCATGCCCTTGCTGCGCGCCGACCTGGCGCTGGCGGGCCAATTGCCTACCGGCGTCGATCCAGCCGCCGTCCTGCAACCGTGGCTGGCGCCGCTGTGGCAGGAGAATGCCGTGAAAGGCGTGCTCAAGCAACGGGCCGGCGCCGATATCGCGCTGTCGGCCGGCACCCGCAACGCCAAGGCGCCGCTGGTGGTGGGCCAGGGCGCCACGCTGCGCGTGGACGACGGCAAGAGCATCAGCCTGACCGGCAACGGCCAGATCACCGTGGAAGGCACGCTGAGCGCGGCCGGCGGCCGCATTTCCGTGTTGCCGGGCATGCTCGTCACCGGTGGCGAGATCAACCGTCCAGACGGCAGCGCCAATACCCAGTCGATCTGGATCGGTGAGCGCGCGGTGCTCGACGTGGCCGGACGCGCCGCCACCGCCACCGACGCCCAGGGCGGCGTGTATGGCCATGTGGGCGCTGGCGGCAGCATCGAGATCGGTGCAAAGCACAATCTCGACGCCACCCAGGTCGAGGCGGCCGATGCCTTCGTCATCGTGCGCCCCGGCGCGCGCCTGGAAGCGTCCGGCGCCGCCGCCGTGCTCGACCTGCCCGGCCAGGGCAGCGTGCAGGTGGCCGGTGACGGCGGCGCCATCGCGCTCAGTTCCTACCGCGGCTTGCTGCTCGACGGCAGCCTGCATGCGGCAGCCGGTGGCGCCGGCGCGGCCGGCGGCACGCTGGCGCTCAACCTCGAAGCGCCGAACTACGGCATCGTCGGCAAGCTCGACTTGAAGGGCCTGGGCGTGGAAGACGCGGTGCGCGTGCCACGCGAGCTGCTGCTGTCGCGCCTGCAGGGAGAGAGTGGCCTGGCCACCGACCTGCAGGTGGGCGATAATGATCCGGCGCTGCGCTACGGCGTGGCCCGGCTGGGTGCGGACCGTGTGACCGCCGGCGGCTTCGACCACCTGGCCTTGCTGTCGAACGGTTTGATCAGTTTTGATGGCAACCTCGACCTGTCGCTGGGGCAGAGCCTGCGCCTGACCGCCAGCGCATTGGCCCTGGCCGAGCATGCTGATGCCGCCACCACCGCGCAAGTCAAACTGGCGGCGCCCTACATCCGTCTGGCCGGCACCAGCCGCACCCAGAGCGACGACCACCTGATGCCGAACCCGGTGCGCGGCTCCGGCAATGGCGGCGTCGGCGCCGGCAAGCTGGGCGTGCCCAACGTGGACGACCACGCCAGTCTGACGCTGCATGCCGCACTGATCGACCTCGCCAACGCCGTCAATGTCGGCAGCAATGGCGTGATCGCGCAAAACGTGGCCGACGACCTGGTGGTCAAGCGCGACGCCTTCGGCGAACTGGCGCTGCGCTCGAGCGGCGACATCCGCATGCGCACGGCGGCCGCGCTGTACACGCCCGGCAATCTGACCCTGGCGGGCGCGCAAATCTATCCGGTGAGCGGCGCCATCGGCAAGGTGGAGGTGGGCAAACGCAACGTGATCAACGAATTCGGGCAACTGGCGACCGAATTCGATCCGGCCCGCAAGCTGACCATCGAGCGCAGCGGCGATCCTGCTGCGCCTTTGCCAGCCCTGCCCTACTCGGTGTTCGGCTCGCTGGAGCTGGGGGCCGCCACGGTGAACCAGGGTGGCGTGCTGCGCGCGCCGCTGGGCAAAATCACGCTGGGCCAGAATACGTTTGGCGCGGTGACGGGCCAGACCAATCTGCTGCCTGGCAGCGTGACGTCGGTCAGCGCCAACGGCCTGGTGATGCCGTACGGCGGCTCGCTCGATGGCCTGAGCTACATGATGGACGGCGTCGATGTCGCGTACAAGGGCGTGGGCAATGACCCGGCCGTCGTGCTCACCGGCGAGCACGTCGATGTGCGCGCTGGCGCCGTGCTCGACCTGTCAGGCGGCGGCACCCTGACCGGCGCGGCCTTCCTGGCCGGTCGCGGCGGCTCGACCGACGCCCGCCTCAATCCGCTGGTACAGACGTCCGGCAAAGGCGGCTTCGTGCTGCCCGGCCTGGCCACCAATCCCGTCTACGCCATCGTGCCGGGCGCGCAGGCGGGCTATGCGCCCATCGTGGCCGAAAATGGCGCCGGCGATCCGGCGCTGGGGCGCCAGATCAGCATCGGCGCCGGCGTGCCCGGCCTGGCTGCCGGCACGTATACCTTGCTGCCATCGAGTTTTGCGCTGTTGCCCGGCGCGTTCCGGGTGGAGCTGAACGGTCTGGCCGCCGGCGGTTTGCCCATAGGCTCGGCCACGGCCATGCGCAACGGCTCGTTTACCGCCGCCGTGCAGCTGGGCACCAGCCATACCGACCGGCGCACGGCGCTGCCATCGCAGGCGGTACTGACGCCGGCCGACGTGCTGCGCAGCTATTCGCAATACAATGAAACGAGCTACAGCGCCTTCGCGCTGGCGCAGGCGGTGCGCGACGGCGTGCCGCGGCCGTTGCTCGAGCGCGACGCCAAGGCGCTGCACATCGAACTGGTGCTGCCCAAGGCCGGCACCGAGGACGCGCTGCGGTTTGCCGGCACGGCCAACTACACGCCAGGCAAGGATGGTTTCGGCGGCAGCGCGCTGCTGCTGGGCGGCTCCGGCAAGAACTACGAAATCATCGGCGCCGCCGCCGCGCCCACCGTCGGCTTCGAGGGTATTGCCGTGCGGGTCGACGCCCTGAACGCCATCGGCGCCCCGCGCCTGGGCATCGGCGGCTTGCCCACCGTCAACTACAGCAGCAGCAACGGCAACCAGCAAGCCAATATCGCCCAGTTCCAGGGCGGCGTCGACAACATCGTGGTGCGCGACGGTGCCGTGCTCAAGGCTGGCGAAGTGTTCCTGGTGACCAATAGTAAGGTTGGCGGCATCGTCATCGAGCAGGGTGGCGGCATCAATACCCTGGGCCGTGGCGCCGCGGCCTGGGATTCGGGCAACGGCTACGTGTATGCGCCGGGGACGTCCAGCGTGCTGGCCGTGTCGAATGGCCGGCTGGACATGCTGGCGCCCGGCGTGAGCACCGATCCGCGATCCGGACCGGGCCGCATCGACATCGGCGCCTGCGCGGCGGGCGTGGTGTGCAGCGGTAGCACGCCGCTGTATTCGGAAGGCAGCATCGCCGCCGCCACCGACCAGAGCTTCAACCTGCGCGACGCCACCACCTACGGCACCCGCAACCTGGTGCTGGCCGTGGGCGGCATCAATGTGGGCAGCACAGCGTCGCTGGCCGCCATGGCCGCGCGCGACGCGCTGCCGGCCGGACTGACCCTGAACCAGGGCATCCTTGACCGCCTGCTGCGCGGCGACGCCAGCGCGGGTGCGCCGGCGCTGGAAAGCCTGGTGCTGACGGCGCGCGACGCCATCCATTTCTACGACAACGTGGAACTGTCCACCATCGATGCGGCCAGCGGCAAGTCGTCGCTGGAGCGGCTGGTGATCGGCACTCCGGCGATCTACGGCGCCGGGGGCAGCGACGCCGTGGCGCGCATCAAGACCGATGTGCTGGTGTGGAACGGCGCCACGACCGCGCCCGGCCTGGTCGCCGCCGGCGGTGCCGGCAGCGGCAGCGGGCGCCTGCAGGTCGACGCCCGCCAGGTCGAGTTCGGCTACGGCCCGAACAGCCGGCCCGACACCGTCCACAGCATGGACCGATTGATCCTCGGCTTTGCCGATGTCGCCATCAACGCCAGCGAGCGCATCACGGCCAACCACACGGGATCGTTGTCGGTGTACCAGTCGCAAAGCGGTTGGGATACGGCCAGCAAGGGCTATCTGCGCAGCGGCGGCAACCTGGCGCTGAACACGGCGCTGCTCACCGGCACCGCCGGCTCCGTCAACAAGATCAAGGCAGGCGGCGACATGCATGTCGCCAAACCGTCCGGGGCAGCCGCAACGGCCCCGGGCGCGGCCACCTTGGCCGGCGCACTGGGCGCCGAAGTGGCGCTGGACGGGCGCAGCGTGGTGCTTGACACGGCAGTGCTGCTGCCAAGCGGCAAGCTCAGCGTGTCCGCCGAGCAAGACGTGGTGCTGGGCGACGGTGCCCAGCTCGACCTGGCCGGCCGCAAGATCGATTTCAACGGCGTGGCCAAGTACAGCTGGGGCGGCGACGTGGTGCTCGACAGCCGCCACGGCGACGTGCGCCAGGCGGCCGCTTCCAGCATCGATTTCTCGGCCGTCAACAACCGCGCCGGCAAGCTCACCGCCAGCGCGCTGGACGCGAAGGCGGGCAGCGTGGCGCTGCTGGGCAGCATCGCCGGCGGCAGTAGCGGCCATTACGACGCAGGCGGCACCGACGTGCCGTTCGCGGCGGGCGGCTTCGATGTGCGTGGCCAGCATATCGCCGATTTCAAAGGCTTGAACCAGCGCCTGACCAAGGGCGGCGTGTTCGGCAGCCGCAGCTTCCAGCTCAAGCAGGGTGACCTGGTGCTGGACAATGAATTGAAGGCGCGCGAAATCACGGTCTCGGTAGACGGCGGCCATCTGGCCGTCAACGGCACTGTCGACGCCAGCGGCGAGCAGGTGGGCAGCATCCGCCTGGCCGCGCGCGACGGCGTCAGCGTGGCTGGCAGCGCGCTGCTCGACGCCCACGGCAGCGTGCTGCGGGTCGACAGCTATGGCCAGGTGATCGAGGCGCCCAACCGCGCCGTGATCGACATCGATGCCGGCAGCGGCCGCCTGGTGCTCGATAGCGGCGCGCGCATGGACTTGCGTGCCGGTACGGCTGGCAAGGCCGACCGCATCGCCTCGCTGGGCACGCTGGAGCTGAGTGCGCAGCGCCTCGGTGGCGCCACCGGCAACGACGTCTCCATCGATGCGGCCGGTGCGCTGGCCATCGACGGCGCCCGTGCCATCACGGTCAACGGCTTCTGGTCGTACACGGACGCCCGCCCGGGCACGGAAACGACGGCCGACGGCCGCCCTTACCAGGTCATCGACCAGGCCTACCTGGACCGCAAGCATGACGATAGCGTGGCGTTCATGACGGGCGCCCTGGCCAACGACGGGCTGATGAATGGCCGCCTGTCCGGCTTGCGCAATGACAAGGACGCCTTCCACCTGCGTCCCGGCGTGGCCATTCTCAGCGCCACGCCGGATGGCGACCTGCACGTCGATGGCGACATCGACCTGTCGGGCCACCGCTACGCCAGCGTCAATCCGCACACGCAGAAGACCGGCGTGGCCGGCTCGGGCGAAGCGGGCGCGCTGGTGCTGCGCGCCGGCGGCAACCTGAACGTCTTCGGCAGCATCAATGACGGCTTCGATGGCAAGGCCTTGCCGGTCACGCCGGACGAGAAGGGCTGGATGCTGGCCAAGGGCCGGGTGCCGTTCGGCGCCGACGTCATCGTGCCGCATGGCGAGCTCGTCACGCTGGCCGACGACACCTTTTTCCAGTCCGGCCGCACCTTGAACTACGACCTGCCGATGAAAGCCATGCGCTTGCGGGCCGGCACGGCGCTGCCGTCGCAAGCCACCCTGATGGCCGAGGTGGAATTGCCGGCCGGCACGGTGCTGGGCGGCGCCGTGCGCAATGCCGCTGGCGATGTCGTGTATGCGGCCGGCACCGTGCTGGCGAAGGCGGTCACGCTGGGCAGCGGCACGCGGCTCGACGCCGGCACCCGCTTGCCTGTGGGCATGTCCGTGGCGGCCATGACCTGGCCCGGCGGCGTGCCGTTGCCGTACCCGGTGGGCGCCGTCAAGGATACGCCGAGCCCCGACTACGATGGCGACGGCTTCCCTGATACGCCCGCCAATGGCGTGGCGCTGGCCGGCGAACTGCAGCTGCGCAAGGGCGCGCTGGTGCCGAGCGAAACCTGGGTGCGGCTGCCTGGCGGCGCCGACTCGGTGGCATTGCGTGCGGCCGATGCCGACGGCAACCAGGGCCGCAACTGGGCGCTGGCGCCGATGCTGGCCAGCGGTTCGCAGTCGTGGTCGATGCGCCTGGTGGCCGGTGCCGATCTGCAGGCGGCCGATACCCGCGCGCTGCGCCCCATGGGCGACAACCGCAGTCTGCTGCTGACCGACCACCACTACGGCGCGGTTCTGGCGCCTAGCTTGCCGACAGTGGCGGCGCCGCCGATCGAGGGCGTGGCGGGCAATTTCTACTGGATGGGCGACTCGGAACTGTATGCCGGCTATCCCGCCGGCACGCTGATCAATCTCGCCGACTTTGCCAGCGTGGAGGACCTGCTGGCGTACAACCAGTGGGGCGTGGGTGACCTGGTGACCTGGCTGCCTGAAGGCGGCAGCTTCCCGATGGTATCCATGCCGGCGCGGCAACAGCTGTTCAGCGTGCTGCGCACCGGCACGGGCGACCTCGACCTGCTGGCCGGCGGCAACTTCAGCCAGAGTTCGCCGTACGGCGTGTATACGGCCGGTACCCAGGCGGCCAATGTGGCGGCGGCTTACCGGCTGCCGCGCGCGGCGGATCGCAAGGGTTCCATCCTCGGCCCCGATGGCGACGCCTTCAAGCCCTATGTGGACGGTGGCGCGCAAAGCCTGTACCAGGCCTGGTATCCCGAGCATGGCGGCAATGTGCTGGTGCGCGCGCAGGGCGACGTCACCGGCGACCTCGTGGGGGCCGGCTACGGCACCGAGCGTCGCCCCGACGACCTGGGCTATTTGCGTCCGCAGCAGGACAGCAGCGCCGTCGGCACCTGGCTGTGGCGCCAGGGCACCGGCAGCGCGGTCGCCCAGGGCGATGGCGTGCCCACCGCCTGGTGGATCAACTTTGGCAGTTACGTCGCCGGCGGTCTCGGCACGAACTACCTGTACGAGACCCAGCCCGTGATGACCGGCTTCACCGGCATCGCTACCCTGGGTGGCGGCAACCTCGTGCTCGAGGCGGGCAGGGCCGCCGGCATGCTGTCGCCGCGTACTGACCAGAGCGGTAAATTCGTCATGCGCAGCCAGGGCCTGAACCTGGCGGTGGCCAGCACCGGCCGGGTATCGGCCGACGGTTCCGTGCTGACCCTCACCGGCGGTGGCGATCTCGACGTGCGCATTGGCGGCGGCCTCAATCCGGTGGCCGAAATGCGCTCGTTTGCCGACACGACCGGCGAGATCACGCCGGATACCCGTTTTGCCGGCAACCGTGGCGACCTCAATAGCACCTTCGTCAACCTGCGCGGCGCCTTGCGCATGGCGGCGGGATCGGTGGGCGGCATCGAGCTGCGCTTCGACAAGGGCGATACCCAGGAGTCGCGCGCCTATCAGGTCTACACCGCCACCTCGTCCATCGCGGGCGGCGGGCCGGTGGTGGTGCCGGGCGACTCCGGCGTGCGCATCGATGCGCGCGGCGACCTGGTGCTGGGCGGCGTGGGCGATGCCGGCCGCGTCACCCAGATCAACAACGGCACGCCGTTCACCGCGCAGGGCGTGGCGCAAGACGGCGAGGGCTACAGCTGGTTCTCGCTGTGGACGCCGTCGACCGCTATCGACCTGTTCAGCGCAGGCGGCAATCTGACGCCGTCCACGGCCTGGAGCGACGACCGCGCCAGCGGCAACCAGGCTTCCAGCGGCGGGCGTTTCGTGATGCCGTCGCAATTGCGCGCGGTGGCCGCCAGCGGCAACCTGTATATGGGCAACTCGGCCCAGGGTGCGGAGGATGCCGGCACCAATGCGCTGGCGCGGCCGGCCACCGGCATGCTGCTGGCGCCGTCGCCGGTCGATGCGCATTTCACGCGCCGCACGCCGGGGCAGCTGGAACTGCTGGCTGCCGATTCGATCTACGCGGGTGGCTATTCGGTGACGGCGTCGGGCGCCGACCCGAGCGCGCTGCCGAGCCCGTTCAATCCGGGCTTCGCGGGCGTTTCCGGCACTACCGCCTATGGCGACATGTACACGCATAACGTCAACCAGGAGGCACAGGCGCCCAGCCTGCTGTTCGCCTCGCGCGAAGGGGGCGCGTCACCGCAGCGCTATCCGCTGTTCACGCTGACGCCGCCCACCGCCTCGGGTTACGCGGTGCAGGACCAGTTGCCGGCGCGCTATTACGCGCTGGCGGGCGACATCATCGGGCTGCGCACCGGTTCCATCATCACGCGCGGCGGCGGCAACGCGGCCAGCCACAGCACCTGGTACGAGGGCGCCGGTCCGGTCGATATCCGTGCAGGACGCGACATCGTCAACTCCGGCACGGCGCTGGGGCTGGTCGAAGCCACGCCACAGGGACTGCTGGGCTGGACTTCGGAGATAGCGTACGCCAATCCTTCGCTGCCGCTGCGGCCGACGGAAATCCTGGTTGGTTCGGCGCGCGGCAATCTGGCGCTGCACAACAATCCGGACGAGGTGTCGGTCGTGCATGCCGGCCGCGACATCCGCTATGGCACCTTCTATGTGGCCGGTCCCGGCACGCTGGAAGTGACGGCCGGGCGCGATATTGACATGGCCGACAAGGCGGAGCTGAAAAGCATCGGGCCGGTAGCCAACGTCACGCCGGGCGACCGCAGCAGCGGCGCCGGCATCGTGGTCGCTGCCGGGGTGGGGGCGCATGGCCCCGATTACGCCGCCTTCGCGGCGCGCTACCTCGATCCGGCCAACTTGAGCGAGCCGGGCAAGTCCCTGGCCGAGCAGCCGGGCAAGGCGGTCGCCGTCTACAGCGGCCGGCTGGGCATGAGCGACTGGTTGCGCACGGAGTTTGGCTACAGCGGCGACGAAGCGGGCGCGCCGGCCTTCCTGGCCGCGCGCCAGGCCGAACTCGAGCAGGTGCGCCAGGGCGGCGCCAGCGGTGCCGCCAAGCGCGACCTGCAGCGCGAGTACGGCCTGTCGAGCCAGTTGCACCTGGTCAACTGGCTGGAAACCCGCTATGGCGCCGGCCAGCGCAATGGCCTCGGACTGCGCTTTGACGCGGCCAGCATGGACGCACGCAAGTTTTTCACGGCTTTGCCGGCCGAGCAGCAGCGGGTCTTCCTGCGCAACGTCTATTTCGCCGAACTCAAGGCGGGCGGGCGCGAGTACACGGCGGCGGGCGGCGTGCGCGAAGGCAGCTACCTGCGCGGCCGCGAAGCCATCGCCACGCTGTTCCCGAGCAAGGATGCGCAGGGCAAACCCGTGACCTATGCGGGCGATCTGACCATGTTCAGTGGTGCCACCTACTATGCGGACGGCGCCGAGAGTACCAGTACCAAGCGGCCGCGCAAGGGCGTCAATTATCTGACGCGCGAACAATATGCGCTGTTGGGCGACACCCACGCCCCGGTATTCGACCTGGCCGATGCCGGCATCCACACCGACTTCGGCGGCAACATCGACATCCTGACACCGGGCGGGCGCACCTTGGTGGGCGTCGACGGCGGCTTTGTGCCGGGCGAAGGCTCGGGCGTGCTGACGCAGGGCGCCGGTGAAATTCAGATCTACGCAAGGGACAGCATCCTGCTGGGCCAGAGCCGCATCTTCACCACCTTCGGCGGCAATATCCTGGCCTGGTCGGCGCAGGGCGACATCAATGCCGGCCGCGGCTCCAAGTCCACCGTGGTGTTTACACCACAGCGCCGGGCCTACGACGACATCGGCATGGTCAGCCTGTCGCCGACCACGCCGAACACGGGCGCCGGCATCGCCACCCTGAACCCGATCCCGGAGGTGCCGCCCGGCGATATCGACCTGATCGCCCCGCTGGGCACCATCGACGCGGGCGAGGCGGGCATCCGCGTCTCGGGCAACGTCAACCTGGCCGCGCTGCAGGTGGTGAATGCGGAAAACATCCAGGTGCAGGGCAAGTCCACGGGCATGCCGGTCATCGCCGCGGTGAACGTGGGCGCGCTCAGCAATGCCAGCGCGGCCGCTACGCAAGCCGTCACTGCGGCGCAGGACGTGCTGCAGCGTGAACGGGCTGCCACGCGCCAGGCGCTGCCATCGCTGTTCACGGTGAAAGTACTGGGCTTTGGCAACGAGCAGGCGGACGAGGGCGGTGTCGGCAAGCACAAGGGTGGCGAGCCGCAGGCGTCGAACTACCAGCCGGCCGGCGTGGTGCAGGTGCTGGGCGCGGGGCCCTTGACGGCGCCGCAGCTGCAGGCGCTCACGCCGAACGAGCGGCGCGGCCTGCAACCGTGAGTTTTATGAACATTTGATGACATTCGACAGTCGCCGCGCGCGGCGGCAGTCTAGGCATCAGTAGACAAGCTTCGGTGGACCACATCCGCAGTACAAAACGCCGGCCCAGCGCCGCAACACAGGGCAACCGTTTGATTTTAAGGTGAATGGAAGATGCGTGAGATGAAAAAACAGGGCAAGGGGGCAGCACCAGCGGCACCCGCGACCGCCTTGACGATGCTGTGCCTGGCCATGCTGGCGTTGCCCGGCATGAGCTGCGCTCAGGAAACAGTTGTCGCCGCGCCGGCCGTGCCGGAACGGCAAGTGACGATCGAGGAATACCTGGTGCGCGGCAATACCGTGCTCGATGCGCGTGCCATCGAAGAGGCGGTCACGCCCTTCCTGGGGCCGGGCCGCAGCCTGAAGGACGTGGAAGGGGCGCGCGACGCCTTGGTCGCCGCCTACCAGGCGCGCGGCTACCAGTCCGTCTACGTGGACTTGCCCGAGCAGCAGGTGGAGCAGGGCGTGGTGGTGCTGCAAGTGAGCGAAACCAAGGTGGGCCGCTTGCGTGTGGTCGGTGCGCAATACAACTCGCCGCTCGACGTGCGCCAGCAAGTGCCGGCACTGACGGAAGGCAAGGTGCCCGACTTTACACAGGCGCAAGTGGAGCTGACGGCCCTGAACCGCGGCCCCAAGCGCCAGGTGATGCCGCTGGTCAAGCAAGGCAGCTTGCCCGGCACCATGGACGTGGACTTGAAAGTGGAAGACAGCAGCCCGTGGCGCGCCAGCGTGGGCTTGAACAACGATTACAGCGCCGATACCAAGAAGCTGCGCAGCAGCGTCTCGCTGGGCCACGACAACCTGTGGCAGCTCGGGCATAGCGCCACCCTCAGCTTTTTCGGCACACCGGGCGACCTGAACCAGACCAAGGTGTGGTCCGCCTCGTACGTGGCGCCCATCGGCACGCAGGGCTGGAGCGTGGAAGCGACCGGCTACCAGTCGAACAGCAACGTGGCCAGCACGGGCGGTACCAGCGTGCTGGGCAAGGGCCACGCGCTGGGCATGAAAGTCAACTACACGGTGCCCAACAGCGGCATCTGGTGGCACAGCTTTTCTGCCGGCATCGATTTCAAGGATAACCAGGAAGCGCTGAAACTGAATGGCGCCGGCTCGAGCATTCCATTGAAGTATGTGCCGCTCAGCGTGGCCTACAACGGCTATGCGCAGACGGACGCGGCGACGTATGGCCTGGGCCTGTCGCTGGTGGCCGGCACGCGCGCCTCGTTCGGCTACGGCAGCGACAGCGCCGCCTACGACAACAAGCGCTACAAGGCTACACCCAGCTTCCTCGTACTCAAGGGTGATGCCAACGCCACCTACACCTTGGGCAGTGGCGCGCAGCTGTACGGCAAGCTGGCGGGCCAGCTGGCCGATGCGGCGCTGGTGTCGGGCGAGCAGATGGCCGCCGGTGGCGCCAATTCCGTGCGCGGCTATCTGTCAGCCGAAGCGACGGGCGACTACGGCATCTCCGGCAGCGTCGAATGGCGCACGCCACAGCTGACGTATTTCAGCCGCCTGGAAAACTGGCGTTTGTTTGCCTTTGCCGATGGCGCGCGCCTGCGCTTGCGCGATCCGCTGCCGGAACAGAAAGACTTGTTCGGCCTGGCGTCCGTGGGCGTGGGCAGCAGCTTCCAGTTCCTGCGCTACCTGAATGGCCGCATCGATTTTGCTTACCCGCTGCGCGATGGCCCGCGCACGCACAAACACGTGCGCCGCATCAATTTCAACCTGTCGGCCAGCTACTGACGGGCCAGCTCACCAGCACTGTACTTTTTTAGACTTTTCTTCGGAGAATCACTGTCATGCAACGTTTTCTTTTTCTGCTCACGATCCTGGGCACGCTCGTTCCCGGCCTGGCGCATGCCTGGTGGCAGCCCGACTGGGCTTACCGCAAACCCGTTACCGTCGATGCCGGCCCGAAGGCCGGTGCCGTGGGCGGCGATCCCGGCCGCATTCCCGTGCTGCTGCGCTTGCATTCGGGCAATTTCAACTTTGAAGGCGTCAGCGACAACGGCGCCGACCTGCGTTTCGTGGCAGGCGACGATAAAACGGTGCTGAACCACCAGATCGAGCAATTCAACCCGCTGCTGGGTATCGCCCTGATCTGGGTCGACGTGCCGGCCCTGAGCGCCGGAACACCGCAAAAATTGTGGATGTACTATGGCAATCCGAAGGCGCCCGCTTCCGGCAATGGCCAGCGCACTTTCGACCCCGACTACAGCCTGGTGTACCACTTCACCGAGCCGGGCGTACCCTCGCGCGACAGCACTGCCTACGGCAACCATGCCCAGACAGCCGTGCCGGCGCTCGACGGTTCCGTCATCGGCGCCGGCGCCCGCCTGGGTACGGCACCGCTGATGCTGCCTGCTTCGCCTTCGCTGGCGCTGGCCGCCGGTGCGCCATTTACCTTCTCGGCCTGGGTCCGTCCGGACAGCCTGGGCGCGCGACAAGTACTGTATGCACGCCGCGACGGCAGCAGTGAATTGCTGATCGGTATCGACCAGGGCGTGCCGTTCGTGCAGGTGAATGGCCAGCGCAGCAAGCCCGGCCAACCGATCCAGGCCGCGCAATGGTCGCACCTGGCCGTGAAAGCCGATAAAGCCAATGTGGCTTTGTATGTTGGCGGCCGTCCGGCCGTGTCGCTGGCCACCACCCTGCCGGCGTTCAGCACGGCGGCCTCGATAGGCGCCGATGCGTCGCCGGCCGCCTCCGGCGCCGAGACCCTGGCCAACTTCACCGGGGCCATCGACGAGCTGCGCCTGTCGCGCACGGCCCGTCCCGATGCGCTGCTGCTGGCCGACGCCGTCTCGCAAGGTTCCGAATCGCGCCTGGCCGTGTTTGGCGCCGATGAACAGCAGGCCGGTAAAAGCCATTTCGGCTTCATCATCGCCGCCATGCCGCTTGACGCCTGGATCGTCGTGGGCTTGCTGGGCCTGATGATGGTCTTGTCGTGGATCATCATGATCGGCAAGGGCCGCAGCTATGGCGCCATTGCGCGCGCCAACGCGCAATTCATGCAATCGTTCCACGAAGCGGCCGGCGCGCCGCTGGACCACCTGGCGCGCAACGGCAAGCTGAGCACTTCCGTGAAGACGGATTCCTCGCTGTGGCGTTTGTATGACGTGGCCATCGACGAGATGCGCCGCCGCCACGACCGCGGCTACGACTTGAACGCCGTTTCGAACGCCACCATCGGCGCCATCCGCGCCGCCATGGATGGCGTGATGGTGCGCGAAAGCGAACGCATGTCGAAACGCATGATCTGGCTCTCGACCACCATCGAAGGTGCGCCGTATGTGGGCCTGTTCGGCACCGTGATCGGCATCATGCTGGTGTTCGTCGTGGCCGCCATGGCCGGCGCCGTGGACATCAACTCGGTGGCACCGGGCATGGCTGCTGCGCTGCTGTGTACGGCTGCAGGCCTGGGCGTGGCGATTCCCGCCCTGTTCGGCTACAACTGGCTGTCCTCGCGTTCGGACGCCATCGTCGCCGATATGGCTGTTTTCGTCGATGAATTTGCCACGCGCCTGGCTGAAGAGCAGGGCGACGGACGCCAGATGCGTTCCGTGCTGCAACAGGCGTGAGGGGCGCATAACCATGGCCACCTCCGCCAAGTTTACCCCCCGCAAGCGTAGCGGCGGCATCAACATTACGCCCTTCGTCGACGTGCTGCTGGTGGTGCTGGTGATCTTCATTTTGACCAGCAACGCCAGCATTCCCGGCATCAAGGTCGACCTGCCCAAGGCCAGCTCGGCCATGGCGCTGGAAAAACCGAAGACCAAGGCCATCACCATCGACAACGCTGGCCAGGTCTTCCTCGATGCCTATCCCGTCACCTTGCCCGAGCTGGAAGAGCGCTTGCGCACGGAAAAGGCCTTGACGCCCGACTTTCCCGTGATCGTGCGCGGCGATGCCGCCGTGCAGTACGCGAAAGTGGTCGAAGTGCTCGACTTGCTGCGCCGCATCGACCTGAACCAGGTGGGCCTGGTGACCGGCAAGCCGGCATGAGGAGCGCAAGGTGAAGCGTGACGACATGATGAAGAAGGCCACCTCGGAACCGTCGGGTGCGGCGCAGTGGTGGCGCCGCTGGGGCGGCGTGGCCGGCGGCACGCTGCTGGCTGGTGCGCTGGCCGCACTGGTCTGGTATTTGCTGTCCGACACGGCGGCCACCAAGCGCGAAGTGGCGGCCCCGACGATGCTGATGCTGCCACCGACGCCACCGCCGCCGCCGGAACCGGAAAAACTGCCGGAACCGACACCCGACAAGGTGGTGCCGGAAGTGTCGGAACCGGAACCGACGCCGGCCGACAAGCCCATGGATGACGCGCCGGAAAGTCCGTCGCCGGACAAGGGCGACCCCGTCACCATCGATGGCGCGGCGCAGGCGGGCAGCGACGCCTTCGGCATCCAGGCCGGGCGCGGCGGCGGCATGAGCGGTAGCGGCGGTGGCGGCGGCCTCGGCGCTGGATCGTATGGCCGCTATGTGGCCAATGCCTTGCAAATGGCGTTCGCTCGCGACCCGCGCACGCGCCAGCTGGCGTTTAGCGACATCCGCGTCGACCTGTGGCTCGATACCGAAGGCAAGACGACGAAAGTGCAACTGGTGCAAGGTACGGGCAATGCGCAGACGGATGAGCAGGTGCTGGCCATGGTGCGCGATTTCCGCGCCGATGAGCGGCCGCCGGCATCGTTGCGCTTCCCGGCCCGCGTATCCATCAAGGGCCGCCGGCCATAGCGTCCTTAATTCATATTAATTTTTACCGAAAGAAGCGATGAACCTCATATTTTCTTCCCCACAGCGCCTGCGCCGCCTTCCGCTGGCGCTGGCTGCCTTGGCCCTGAGCATGGCGGCTGGCGCCGTGCAAGCCCAGGCGCAAGCACCGGCCGACAGCACCATGGTCAAACTGATCCGCGGCCTGATCCAGAGCGGCGCCCTGAACAAGGATGCCGGCGAAGCCTTGCTGGCGCAGGCGCAGAGCGAAGCGCTAGCGCAAGCACAGCAGCGCCCTGCCGCCGCACCGGCCGCCCTGGCGCAGGTGCAGCCGGGCGACGTGCGTGTGCCGTATATTTCGCAAACCGTGCGCGAGCAGATTCGCGACGAGATCAAGGGCCAAGTGCTGGCCGAGGCAAAAGCGGGTGGCTGGGCCGCACCGAATGAAACGCCAGCCTGGACCAAGCGCATCCGCCTGGAAGGCGATGTGCGCGCGCGCTACGAATCGCGCTATTACGACATGGCTAACAGCAATATCGAGATCGACTGGCGTTCGCTTAACAGCGGCAGCGGCTACGACGTCAATTCGAACACCAACCTGGCCCTGCCGGCGCTGCTCAACACGCGTGAAGATCGCAAGCACTTGCTGCGCGCGCGTGCCCGCCTGGGCATCCTGGCCGACATTTCCGACAGCACGCAAGCGGGCATTCGCCTGGCCAGCGGCAATGATGACAGCCCGGTTTCCACCACGCAAACCCTCGGTGGTGGCCTGGGCAAGAAAAACATCTGGCTGGACCAGGCCTGGCTGTCGTATCAGCCCGCTTCCTGGCTGAAACTGACGGCGGGCCGCTTCGACAATCCGTTCGTCTCCGGCGATGAACTGTTTTCCAGCGAACTCAATTTCGACGGCATCGCCGCCAAGGTGCAGCAGCCTGTCGGCGACAGCAAGGACGTCACCGTGTTCGGCACGCTGGGCCTGATCCCGCTCGAGTATTCGTCCGACAATGCGCCTAGCCGCAGCCAGGCAAAAATGTCCAGCGAAAACAAATGGCTGCTGGGCGCGCAAGTGGGCGCCTCGTGGAAGATCAATAGCGAGCATCAATTGCGCGGCGCCCTGGCCTACTACAACTTCCGCAACATCAGCGGAGAATATTCGCAGCCGTGCGCGCTGTATGCGGGCGCCGATGGCTGCAATACGGACTGGTCGCGTCCATCGAGCATGCAAAAGGGCAATAGCTTGATGTTGCTGCGCAATATCGCGCTCAATCCGCTCGACCCGGCAAATACGCCGCAGCCGCAATTCGTGGGCCTGGCCTCGAAATTCCGCCTGGCCAACCTGAATGCGCGTTGGGATAGCAAGGTGGCCGGCGGCACGGACTTGCGCATCGAGGGCGACTATGTGCGCAACATGGCCTACGACAAGAACGAAATGTGGGCGCGCGCCAAGGGCGGCATCATGAACAACTTCGGTGGCACGGGCGGCGTCTCGCAAGCCGATTTCAGGAGCGGCGGCAATGCCTACATGCTGCAGGCGACCCTGGGCAAGGCCAGCCCGGCGGCGCGCGGCGACTGGAACGTGCTGCTCGGCTACAAGCGCATCGAACCGGATGCCTTGCCTGACGCCTACAACGATTCCACCTTCCACCTGGGCGGCACGAATGCGCGCGGCTACTACCTGGGCGGTGCGTATGCGCTCGACAAGAATACCTGGTTGAACGGTCGCTGGACGTCGAGCCGCGAAGTGTTCGGTTCGGCGCTGTCGATCGACACCCTGCAAATCGAATTGAACGCGCGTTTTTAAGGAGCCATGATGTTGATATCCAACAAAATGCGCGTGCCTCTACTGCTGCTGAGTTTGCTGGCTGCCAGCACTGCGCAGGCGCAAAAGGGGCAAAGCATGGAAGAGCGCCTGCGGGCCGAGTTGCGCAATGTCACGGCGCAATTGCAGCAGACGCGCGGCGAGCTGGACCTGCTCAAGGCCAAGGGCGGGCCTGCCGCCAAGGCCGCGCCCGCTGCTGCCGCTGCGCCCGCCAGCGATGGCTTGAAAAAGGAGCTGGCACGTAGCCAGTCGCAGCTGGCGCAGGAGCGCGCGCAACGGGAAAAACTGGGCGAGCAGCAACAGCGCAGCGCTACCGCCGCGCAAGAATCGGCCGCCCACCTGGCGCAATTGCGCCAGGCCAGCGAGCAACTGGCTGCCACGGGCAAGCAGATCGAAGCGGAGCGTGCGCGCCTCGACGGAGAAGTGAGGTCGCAGCGCGGTGCCCTGGCGCGCTGCGAAAGCAAGAATGCCCAGCTGTATGCGGCCGGGCAGGAAATCCTGCAAGCGTATGAATCGCTCGACGTGCTGGGTGTGATGCAGGCGCGCCAGCCGTTCGCCGCGCAAAGCCGCGTCAAGCTCGAGCAAATCGCCCAGCAGTATGGCGACCAGTTGTACCAGGGCCGCTTTGATGCGCGTCAAACAAGTGAAACGCCGGCCGCTCCCGCGCCGGCACCCCAATAATATTATTTGCTGAAATGGAATGACGATGGAACACACCAACAACTTGCTGACCACCCTGAATGCGGAGCAAACGGCCGAGGCCATCAAGGCGGCCGGCTGCGCCGTGACGAGCATCGAACACGATGGCGTGGTGCGCCTGCACAGCGCCAGCCATGGCATCGGCTTTCAAGTGCTGTGGGGCAATGAAGCATCGCCTGGCCAGTACGCGGACCTGACCCTGAGCTGCCCGCTGCGCGTGCAGGGCGGCGACTTGCCGGCCGGCTTGCTGGCCGAATGGCACCGCAGCAAGCGTTTTGCCCGCGTGGCCCAGCATGGCGATTTTGTCGTGCTGGAAATGGATGTACTGGTCGCCGGCGGCGTCAGCCGCGAATACCTGAATATCAATCTGCAATTGTGGACGCAGATGATGGGCCAGTTCTTCTTGTTTTTGCGCAACTTTACGCCGGCCGATACGAGCACTGCGCCGGTAGTCGAGGCTGCCAGCGTGGCAGAAGAAGAAACTGTGCCGGCCTGATAAGCCATCCACTGGCGGTGAAAAGGGCCGATGCAGGGCCCTTTTTGCCGTCTGCGGGTCCCAAGTGTCGTATTAAATACTTATTTTTTAGGCATCGCGCATTAAAACTGTTCAAAGAGCGTGTGTGAATCAAGCCAGCAACGCCTGTATGGCGGATAATATTGCCTGTTGCCGATTTGGATACGACCTTTACACAAAAATGCGCCCCATGGATTTTACCCGCGACGAAACCAGTGAAACCCCAGTTGCCCCGGCCAGCGCGCCGGGAGCGCCTTTGCCGTATGCCGTCGCCACCTGGCTGCAGCGGGTGGAGGCTGCCGCCCATCCGAAGGCCGTGCTGAGCATTGCCGAACCAGACCCCAAACTCAACCAGCATCGATTGATCTACGTGCTGGCGCCCACCAGCGGTGGCCGCCACGTGGCCCTGTGCCTGTACAAGGCGCGGCTGCGGCCGAATGGCGACGTGGCGGCAGCTTCCCCCATCAGCGAAATCTTTTCGCTGCTGTCGGCGCCGCCCACCTTTTTGACGCCGGCCGACGAAGACCTCGTGCGTTTCTTCGTGGCCATGCGCAGCGGGCAGAATTCGCAGACGGGCAGCGCCACGGAGCCGAAGGGCAAGGTGGGCGCGGCCCTGCTGAAAATGCTGGCCGAGCAGGATAAATTGTTGTGGGCCAATTCCTGGGCCGATGTGGGCAATGGCCTCGTGTACCCGTTGAAGGAAGGTCCCGTGCGTCCCGCGCGCCTGTTCTGGCGCGACGAAGGCAAGACCATGCGCCTGGGCTGGCAAGTGGACCCGCCGGAAGGCGCGAAGCACCATGGCGCCGACCAGATCGACTACATGCTGCCCACCGATCCGCCGTGGTACATCGACAACCTGTCGTGCGGCGTGCTGGAACTGAACCAGGGCGGCTCCGACATTTCCCTCGCCGATTTACAAGCGCTGGTGGCGCAGGCGCCGCCGTTGAATGCGAACGACAAGGTACGCGTGTCGCAACTGCTGCTGGCACAAGGCTTGCAGCATTTGATGCCGCTGCCGCAACCGTTGCCGCAGCGCTTGCGCAAGGATGTGCCGGCGCAACCGGTCTTGCTGCTCGACAGCGCCATGCTGGCCGATGGCAGTAACCAGCGCTGGAGCGATTTCGCCGTGCTGTCCTACGACTACGATGGCGAGCGCGTCGCGTTCGACCCGTCGCAGCGCGTGGTGCGGCAAGTGGGCGAGGTGACGGAAATTATCCAGAGAAATACGCTCGATGAAGCGCGCGCGCTGGCCACCCTGGCCGAGCTGCAATTCAAGAAGCCGGGCTCCGCCCCCTTGAGCGGCTTGAAGGGCGCCTTGCTGCTGCCGTCCCAGGCGGAATGGCTGCGTTTTGCCGAGTCCGGCATCGACGCCTTGCTGGAGCAGGGCTGGATCGTGGAAAAGACGGCCAAGTACCGCTACGACGTGAGCGAGGTGGGCGACTGGTATGCGGAGATCGACGACCAGGACCCGGACAGCGGCAACGCCTGGTTCGAGCTGGAACTGGGCATCGTCGTCAACCATGAGCGCGTGCCGCTGCTGCCCGTGCTGGTGCAGCTGATCCGCAACGCGCCCAACGATTTCAACCCGAAAGTCATCGAAGCGCATGCGGACGATGACCAGATGCTGGCAACCTTGCCGGACGGCACGCGCGTGGCCCTGCCGTGGGGCCGCGTGCGCCCCATCTTGAACACGCTGGGGGAACTGTATTTCAGCGACAAGATCAAACATGCGGTGCGCATGTCGACCCTGGACGCGGCACGCCTGGAAGAACTGGCGCGCGGCCTGGAACTGCGCTGGACGGGCGGCGAGCAATTGCGCGCCATGGGCCGCAAGCTGAGCCAGTTCGGTGCCGTGCAAAAAGTGGCGGCACCAGCCGGGCTGCAAGCGACGCTGCGCGATTACCAGGCCGATGGCCTGGCGTGGATGCAATTCCTGCGCGACCATGACCTGGCCGGTATTTTGGCCGATGACATGGGGCTCGGCAAGACGGTGCAAACCCTGGCGCATATCCTGGTGGAAAAGGAAGCGGGACGCCTCACGCATCCGGCCCTGGTGATTGCGCCGACGAGTTTGATGGGCAACTGGCAGGACGAGGCGGCAAAATTTGCGCCCAGCCTGAAAGTGCTGCTGCTGCAAGGCAAGGATCGCGCCCAGCAATTCGACCAGATCGACCAATGCGACCTGGTGCTGACCACCTACGCCCTGTTGCCGCGCGACGAGGAAATCCTGCGCGAGCACGATTTCCACCTGGTCATCCTGGACGAATCGCACTACATCAAGAATACGCGCAGCAAGGCGGCGCAAAGCGCGGGCCTGTTGCGCGCGCGTCACCGCCTGTGCTTGTCCGGTACGCCGCTGGAAAACCACCTGGGTGAATTGTGGTCACAATTCCACTTCCTGCTGCCGGGCTTGCTGGGCGACGAGAAGACGTTTAACACGCAGTTCCGCCATCCGATCGAGCGCCAGGACGATCCGCTGCGCCGCATGCTCCTGAACCGCCGCATCAAGCCCTTCCTGCTGCGCCGCACGAAGGATAATGTGGCCAAAGAGCTCCCGCCGAAGACGGAAATGGTGCGCAAGGTGGAATTGACGGGACCGCAGCGCGACCTGTATGAAACCGTGCGTCTGGCGATGGATCAAAAAGTACGCGAAGAAATCGACAAGAAGGGCGTGGCGCGCAGCCAGATCGTCATCCTCGAAGCGCTGCTGAAACTGCGCCAGGTCTGCTGCGACCCGCGCCTGGTGAAATCCTTGCCGGCGAAGAAGCAGTCGGCCGGTTCGGCCAAGCTGCTTGATTTGATGCAGATGGTGGAAGACTTGCTCGACGAAGGGCGCAAGATTCTCGTCTTCTCGCAGTTTACCAGCATGCTGGAATTGATCGAGGAAGAGCTGGAATCGCGCGATATTCCCTACGCCTTGCTGACGGGCGAAACGAAAGACCGGGGCGCGCAGGTGGCGGCCTTCCAGCAGGGCGCCGTGCCGATATTCCTGATCAGCCTGAAAGCGGGTGGCGTGGGCCTGAACCTGACGGCGGCCGACACGGTGATCCACTACGATCCGTGGTGGAATCCGGCGGCGGAAAACCAGGCCACCGACCGCGCCTGGCGCATCGGCCAGGACAAGCCCGTGTTCGTGTACAAGCTGATCGCGAAGGGCACGCTGGAAGAAAAAATCCAGCTGCTGCAGCAAAAGAAATCGGAGCTGGCGCAATCGATCCTGGCCGAAGGCGAAGCGCAGAAGATGGCGCTCACGCAAGAAGACTTGCAGCAGATTTTTGCCCCGCTGGAAGATTAAGGGCGCCGCACGCTTATACTTGGCGCATTCAATTCTCGCCAGGCATAACGCATGCTGACCTTCCTGCCCTTTCTTCTCCTGCTGCTTGCCGGCGTCATCCTCATGGCGCTGCGCTTCGTCCAGTTGCGCCGCGCCCTGCTGCGCGCGCGGGCGGGCGAAACGCAGTTCCGCCTGCTGGCCGAACACGGCCGCGACGCGGCCTTCCTGCTCGACGCCACTACCCTCGAATTGCTCTACATCAGTCCCGCCGCGCAGCGCCTGACGGGCCATGACCTGGCCGCCTTGCGCGAGCACGCGGCGCGCCTGGCGCAAGACTTGCCGGCCCGGCTGCAGCGCTGGCGCGATGGCGATGCCAGCCGGTTGACCCTGTTGCGCGAAGTGGAATTGTCGCACGCCGACGGCCATCTGCTGGCGCTGGAAATCAGCTCGACCATCGTGCCCGCCGCTGCGGCGATGGGGCGGGGCGTGACGGTGGTGGGCACGCTGCGCGACGTCAGCGCTGCCCAGGCACAGGAAGCGGAGCGGGAAAAGGAGCAAAAGCGCTTCGCCTCGATGCTGTCGCATGAATTCCGCACGCCGCTGGCGACCATCGACGGCGCCATCCAGCGCCTGGTCTCGACATCGAAAGACGCCGACGAGGCCACGCGCAAGCGCTACGTGAAAATCCAGACGGCCGTCGACCGCCTGCTGGGCATGATAGACGACTATTTGTCGCCCGAACGCATGGCGGCGCTTGGGCGCGAACGGGCTGCCGACGGCATCGCGCCGCTGGCCTTGCTGCAGCAGGCGGCCGCCACCGTACCGGCCAGCCACCGCGTGCAACTGGACCTCGACGAGGACTTGCCGGCCAGGCTGCGCTGCGACGTGCCCGGCATGGCGCTATGCCTGAAAATCCTGCTCGATAACGCCGTCAAGTTCAGCCCGCCGGGCAGCGCCATCAGCGTGTCGGCCAGGCTGGTGCCCGAGGGTGGTGTGGCGCTGTGCGTGCGCGATTCGGGGGCCGGCTTGCGGGAAGAAGAACTGGCGCAGCTGTTCGAGAAAGGAAGCCGTGGAACCTATGCCACGCATCCGGGTGCCGGCCTGGGCCTGTACATGGCGCGCGCCGTCGTCGAGGTGCACGGGGGGAGTTTGCAGGGGCACAATCTGCCCGAAGGCGGGGCGCTTTTCCGGATTTGGCTGCCGCTTCCTGTCTAGGCAAGGAAAAGCCTTGCTTCCGCTGAAGGCAACCGTGATAATTCCTTGACGTAAACCTATTGTGCCGTCCATCATGATGCAGAAGTGAATGGCATGGTTTGCCCACGGTAGCTCACTAACGGAAGAATGGCGTTGCAATGACGAAAATACTGATCGTCGAAGACAATCTGGACTACGCAGAAGACATGGCGGAGTTTCTCGTTGAGCTCGAACACGAAGTGCATATCACCAGCTCCGCTGGCGGGATGTGGACGGCGTTGAGTCATGGCAATGTCGGCGTGGTCGTGCTGGACCTGGGCTTGCCCGATGAGGACGGCTTCAACGTCATCCCCCGCATGCGTCAGCTGTATCCGCAAATCGGCGTACTGGTGCTGACGGGGCGTGTCGCTTTCGACAGCCGCATCCTGGGCTTGCGCCTGGGTGCCGACCATTACCTGACCAAGCCGATCAAATTTCCCGAACTGGCCGCCCACATCGAGGCGCTCGACCGCCGCGTGGGGCCGCAAGATCCCGTGCCTGAGCCGGGCAAGTGGACCTTGAAAGTAAGCGCTCGCCAACTTGAACTGATGGGCGCCGTCATCGCCCTGACGGAAAAGGAATTCAACTTCCTGCACCTGTTGACCATCAATACCCGCCCCGTGCCGCGCGACGTCATCGTGGCCGGCATGGGTGGCGAAGATCCCGATGCGGGCCGCCGCGTCGATATGCTCGTGTACCGCCTGCGCAAGAAAGCCAAGACGGGCCTGGGTCAGGACTTGCCGCTGCGCAGCGCGTATGGCGAGGGCTACAGCCTGTCGGCCAGTTTTAACCTGTCCTGATGACCTTGTTGCGCCGCCCGCAAGTGGCTGGTGCAATAAAAGGGACAGAGTTATCGAATTTTTCCAGTATTTCAAATAAAACAGGGTCAGAGTCGAACCTTGCGCATGCAAGTGTGTAAAATCAAGGCCTTAGCCTTCATTTTGCGACTCTGCCATGGCCCGTTTGCCCCGCCTCATCATTCCAGCATTGCCTCATTACGTGATCCAGCGCGGCAGCAACCGCCAGCCCGTGTTCCTGGAGGCAGGTGACTACGCGCAATTTTTATCCTGGCTGAAAACGGGCGCGAAAATGTTCAAGGTGGCCATCCACGCCTACGTCTTGTTGCCAGATCAATTACATTTATTGGCCACCCCAAGCGATGCAACGGGCCTGGGACAGTTGATGCAGTGGCTGGGACGCTATTACGTGCCGTATTTCAATCAAAAATACGGCCGCGAAGGCGCTTTGTGGCAGGGACGCTACAAAACCTCCGTCATCGATCCCGACAATTTCTTCCTCCTGTGCTGTCGCTACCTGGAGTGCGTACCCGTGCAAACGGGTGTGGTGGGCCAGGCATTGGACCATGCATGGTCCAGTTATGCCCACCATGCGGGCGTGCGTCCCGATCCCGTCATCACCGACCATGCGCTGTACTGGGCGCTGGGCAATACGCCGTTCGACCGCGAGGCAGCGTATCTGCGTCTGTTCGAGCAAGGCCTGGGCAGCAGCCAGGTAAAAACCCTGGAACAGGCTGTACTCAAGGGCTGGCCGCTGGGTTCCGAGTCATTCAAGCAGGCGTTGGAACTGAAAATGCAGCGGCAAGTGCTGCCGGCCAAACGGGGCCGTCCCCGCAAAGTCGTGGTCGAAGCGGACGCCAGTTGAAACACATTCCCATTTAAAACAAAAAATGGTTCCTTTCTGACGTTTTATTGAAATTGCCATGACTATGTCCCTATTAAATTTTTGGGGCGACGGAATGGAATTTAATTCGACTCCGACCCTAATTGTTGTGGTTGAGTTTTTTGTTGCGTTGCACTACTCTAGTTTTTCGATAGTCATATGCAGCGGAGAAGCCCATGAAAGCGCAAGGCCTGTACGACCCAGCCAATGAACACGATGCCTGCGGCGTCGGTTTCGTCGCCCATATCAAGGGCAACAAGACCCATTCGATCGTCGAACAGGGTTTGCTGATTCTGAAAAACCTCGATCACCGGGGCGCCGTGGGCGCCGATGCGCTGATGGGCGATGGCGCCGGCATCCTGATCCAGATTCCCGACCAGTACTACCGCGAAGAAATGGCCAAGCAGGGCGTGGAATTGCCGCCGCCTGGCGAATACGGCGTGGGCATGGTCTTCCTGCCGAAGGAACACGCGTCGCGCATCGCCTGCGAGCAGGAAATCGAACGCGCCGTGCGCATCGAAGGCCAGGTCGTGCTGGGCTGGCGCAACGTGCCCATCGATACGGACATGCCGATGTCGCCCACCGTGCGTGCCAAGGAACCGGTCATCCGCCAGATTTTCATCGGCCGCGGCCCGGACATCATGGTCACCGATGCGCTCGAGCGCAAACTGTATGTGATCCGCAAATCGTCGGGCCACGCCATCCAGGCCTTGAAACTGCTGCATGGCAAGGAATTCTTCGTGCCATCGATGTCGGCCCGTACCATTGTGTACAAAGGCTTGCTGCTGGCCGACCAGGTGGGCGTGTACTACAAGGACTTGCAGGACGCGCGCTGCATCTCGGCCCTGGCCCTGGTGCACCAGCGTTTCTCGACGAATACTTTCCCCGAATGGCCGCTGGCCCACCCCTACCGCTTGATCGCGCACAATGGCGAGATCAATACCGTCAAAGGCAACTTCAACTGGATGCGCGCGCGCGAAGGCGTGATGAAATCGGCCGTGCTGGGCGACGACCTGCAAAAGCTGTTCCCCCTGATCTATGAAGGCCAGTCCGACACGGCGTGCTTCGACAATGCGCTCGAGCTGCTGTTGATGGCCGGCTACCCGATCGCCCAGGCGATGATGATGATGATTCCGGAAGCGTGGGAAAATCACACGACGATGGATGACAACCGCCGCGCCTTCTATGAATACCACGCGGCCATGATGGAACCGTGGGACGGCCCCGCCGCCATGGCGTTTACGGATGGTCGCCATATCGGCGGCACGCTGGACCGTAACGGCTTGCGTCCGGCCCGTTACATCGTCACGGACGATGATCTGGTGGTGATGGCGTCGGAATCGGGCGTGCTGCCGATTCCCGAGTCGAAAATCATCCAGAAATGGCGCTTGCAGCCTGGCAAAATGTTCCTGATCGACCTGGAAGCGGGCCGCATCATCGACGACCAGGAACTGAAAAACACTTACGCCAACGCCAAGCCGTATAAAGCGTGGATCAACTCCGTGCGCATCAAGCTCGACGAGATCAAGCTGGCCGACGGTCAAGCGAAACAGGACCGCGCGCAGGGCGAAAAAGCCCAGCCATCGTTGCTGGACCGCCAGCAGGCGTTCGGTTACACGCAGGAAGATTTGAAATTCCTCATGGCGCCGATGGCCGTGGCCGGCGAAGAGGCAACGGGTTCGATGGGCAATGACTCGCCGCTGGCCGTCATGTCGAACAAACTGAAGCCTTTGTATAACTACTTCAAACAGCTGTTCGCGCAAGTGACCAACCCGCCGATCGACCCGATCCGCGAAGCCATGGTGATGTCGCTGGTGTCGTTCATCGGCCCGAAACCGAACTTGCTCGATACCAACAACGTGAACCCGCCGATGCGCCTGGAAGTGGCGCAGCCCGTGCTGGGCTTTGACGACATGGCGCGTCTGCGCAACATCAGCGCCCACACGGGCGGCAAGTTCAAGTCGTATGAACTCGATATCTGCTACCCGCTGGCCTGGGGCAAGGAAGGCGTGGAAGCGTGCCTGGCCTCGCTGTGCGCGGAAGCCGTCGATGCCGTCAAATCGGGCCACAACATTTTGATCGTCTCGGACCGCGCCATCTGCGCCGACCAGGTGGCGATCCCCGCGCTGCTGGCCACCTCTACCGTGCACCAGCATCTGGTGAGCAAGGGCTTGCGCGCTTCCACCGGCCTCGTCGTGGAAACAGGCTCGGCTCGCGAAACGCACCACTTCGCCTTGCTGGCGGGCTATGGCGCGGAAGCCGTCCACCCGTATCTGGCCATGGAAACCCTGGCCGAGATGGCGCATGGCTTGCCCGGCGATTTGTCGGCCGACACAGCCATCTACAATTACACCAAGGCGGTCGGTAAAGGCTTGATGAAAGTCATGTCGAAGATGGGCATTTCGACGTATATGTCATACTGCGGCGCGCAAATCTTCGAAGCCATCGGCCTGAACAAGTCGCTGGTGGACAAATACTTCAAGGGTACGGCTTCGAACGTGGAAGGCATCGGCGTGTTTGAAGTGGCGGAAGAAGCGCTGCGCCTGCACGCGCTGGCCTTCGGCAACGATCCCGTGCTGGCCGATAAGCTCGACGCGGGCGGCGAATATGCGTTCCGCGTGCGCGGCGAAGACCACATGTGGACGCCGGACGCGATTGCAAAACTGCAGCACTCCACGCGCAGCAACAATTTCTCCAGTTACAAGGAGTACGCGCAAATCATCAACGACCAGAGCCGTCGCCACCTGACCCTGCGCGGCCTGTTCGAATTCAAGCTCGACCCGACCAAGGCGATACCGCTCGACGAAGTGGAACCGGCCAAGGAAATCGTCAAGCGGTTTGCTACCGGCGCCATGTCGCTCGGCTCGATCAGCACGGAAGCGCACGCGACCCTGGCCGTGGCCATGAACCGCATCGGCGGCAAGTCGAACACGGGCGAGGGCGGCGAAGATCCGAACCGCTACACGCAGGAATTGAAGGGCATCCCGATCCGCCAGGGCGACACCATGGCGTCCATCGTGGGCGCCGAGCAGATCGTCGTCGATATCCCGCTGCAGGAAGGCGATTCCATGCGCTCGCGCATCAAGCAGGTGGCATCGGGACGTTTCGGCGTCACGGCCGCCTACCTCAATTCGGCCGACCAGATCCAGATCAAGATGGCGCAGGGCGCGAAACCGGGCGAAGGCGGCCAGTTGCCAGGCCATAAAGTGTCCGAATACATCGCCAGCCTGCGCTTCTCCGTACCGGGCGTGGGCCTGATTTCGCCGCCGCCGCACCACGATATCTATTCGATCGAAGACCTGGCGCAGCTGATCCATGATTTGAAGAACGCCAATCCGCGCGCCTCGATTTCCGTGAAACTGGTGTCGGAAGTGGGCATCGGCACGGTCGCTGCCGGCGTCACCAAGGCGAAAGCCGACCACGTGGTCGTCGCCGGCCACGACGGCGGCACGGGCGCCTCGCCTCTGTCGTCCGTGAAGCATGCGGGCACGCCGTGGGAGTTGGGTCTGGCAGAGACGCAACAAACATTAGTCTTGAATGGCTTGCGCAGCCGCATCCGCGTGCAGGCCGATGGCCAGATGAAGACGGGCCGCGACGTGGTCATCGCCGCCCTGCTGGGTGCCGACGAAATCGGCTTCGCCACGGCGCCGCTGGTGGTCGAAGGCTGCATCATGATGCGCAAATGCCATCTGAACACCTGCCCGGTGGGCGTGGCCACGCAAGACCCGGTGCTGCGCGCCAAGTTCTCCGGCAAACCGGAATACGTTGTCAATTACTTCTTCTTCGTTGCCGAGGAAGCCCGTCAGTTGATGGCGCAGCTGGGTATCCGTACGTATGACGAACTGATCGGCCGCGTCGACTTGCTGGACAAATCCAAGGCGATTTCGCACTGGAAGGCGCAAGGCCTGGACTTCTCGGCCATTTTCTACAAGCCGGAAACATTGGATGGCCAAGCTTGCCGCCACGTGGAATTCCAGGACCATGCGCTGGAGAAAGCACTGGACCACAAGCTGATCGCGCAAGCGCGCGCGGCGCTGGAAAAGGGCGAGCGCGTCTCCTTCATTTCGCCCGTGCGCAACCTGAACCGCACGGTGGGCACCATGTTGTCTGGCGAAGTGGCGAAGAAATATGGCCACGCCGGCTTGCCGGACGACACCATCCACATCCAATTGCAGGGCACGGCGGGCCAGTCGGCCTGCGCCTTCCTGGCGCACGGCATCACGATCGACCTGGTGGGCGAGGGCAACGATTACGTCGGTAAGGGCTTGTCGGGCGGGCGCATCATCGTGCGGCCCAATACCGAGTTCCGCGGCTGGGCGGTGGACAACATCATCATCGGCAACACGGTGCTGTACGGCGCGATCGCTGGCGAAGCCTTCTTCAATGGCGTGGCCGGTGAACGCTTTGCCGTGCGCAACTCGGGCGCCACCACGGTGGTCGAGGGCCTGGGCGACCATGGCTGCGAATACATGACGGGCGGCACGGTGGTGGTGTTGGGCGCCACGGGACGCAACTTCGCGGCCGGCATGTCGGGCGGTATCGCCTATGTGTATGACCCGGCCGGCGACTTTGCCAGCAAGTGCAACACGACCATGGTCAGCCTGGACAAGGTCGTGTCGGCGGCGGAACAGCATCTCGACCGCGACGCTTGGCATACCCAGCACCGCGATGGCGTGCCGGAAGCCGACGAAGTCATTCTCAAGCGCCTGATCGAGCGTCACTTCAAGCACACGGGCAGCACGCGCGCCCGCGTCTTGCTGGACGACTGGGCTGCGGCGCGCGGCAAGTTCGTGAAGGTCTTCCCGAACGAATACAAGCGCGCGCTGATTGAAATGGCAGCTGACGCCGCCATGGAAGTCCAAGCCGTCGCCGCCTGAGCCAGCCAAGCTCATTGCCAAATGAATGACCAGGGAGCGGCCCGGCCGCTCCCCGCCAGCCAAATACAAAGGAAACATCGTGGGTAAAATTACCGGCTTCATGGAATTCAAGCGCCAGGACGAACATTATCTGGAGCCTGCCGCGCGCTTGAAGAACTACAAGGAATTCGTGCTGCACCTGTCGGACGCGCAAGCGACCGTGCAAGGCGCGCGCTGCATGGATTGCGGCATTCCCTTCTGCACCACGGGTTGCCCCGTGAATAACATCATTCCCGACTGGAATGACCTGGTGTACCGCGGCGCCTACCGCGAAGCGCTCGACATCTTGCATTCGACGAATAACTTCCCGGAATTTACGGGCCGCATCTGCCCGGCGCCGTGCGAATCGGCCTGCACCCTGGGCATCCACGAAGATCCGGTCGGCATCAAGTCGATCGAACATAAAATCATCGACATGGGCTGGGAGCACGGCTGGGTCACGCCGCAGCCGGCCCCTTTCAGTACCGGCAAGAAAGTGGCCATCGTCGGTTCCGGCCCTGCCGGCCTGGCGGCGGCGCAGCAACTGGCGCGCGCCGGCCATGCCGTCACCGTGTTTGAAAAGAGCGACCGGGTCGGTGGTTTGTTGCGTTATGGCATCCCTGACTTCAAGATGGAAAAGTCGCATATCGACTTGCGCGTGAAACAGATGGAAGCCGAAGGCGTGGTCTTCCGCACCAGCGTGCTGGTCGGCAAGGATTTCCCTGCCCACGTCAACAACTGGGCCAAGGAAACCATTTTCCCGGAAGATCTGGAAAAAGAATTTGACGCCGTCATCATGGCCGGCGGCGCCGAGCAGCCGCGCGACTTGCCCGTGGCGGGCCGCGACTTGAAAGGCGTGCATTTCGCCATGGATTTCCTGCCGTTGCAAAACAAGGTCAACGCGGGCGACAAGCTCAAGGACCAGATCAAGGCCACGGGCAAGCACGTGGTGGTGATCGGCGGCGGCGACACGGGGTCCGACTGCGTGGGCACCTCGAACCGCCATGGCGCCGCCTCGGTGGCCCAGTTCGAACTGATGCCGCAGCCGCCGGAACAGGAAAACAAGCCGCTGGTCTGGCCCTACTGGCCGACCAAGCTGCGCACCTCGTCCTCGCACGAGGAAGGCTGTGAGCGCGACTGGGCCGTGGCGACCAAGCGTTTCGAAGGCAAGGGCGGCAAGGTGGAAAAGCTGATCGCCTGCCGCGTGGAATGGAAAGACGGCAAGATGAGCGAAGTGCCGAACTCGGAATTCGAGATGAAGGCCGACCTGGTCTTCCTGGCCATGGGTTTTGTTTCCCCTGTACAACAAGTGCTGGAAGCGTTCGGTGTCGATACGGATGCACGCGGCAATGTCAAGGCGACAACGGAGGGCGCAGGCTGCTACCAGACCTCGGTGGCGAAGGTGTTTGCGGCCGGCGACATGCGCCGTGGCCAGTCGCTGGTGGTGTGGGCCATCCGCGAAGGGCGCCAGTGCGCGCGCGCCGTCGATGAGTTCCTGATGGGGACATCCCTGCTGCCACGCTAGTTAACGAGCAATTGTTCGTTTTTTTGACAGGGCCACGGCGCGGATTGCGACGTGGCTTTTGTTATTTTACTTATCAAGTCGATAGCTGTGAACGCCATCGGATGGGAACGCGATGCGCAGGTCAAATTTCCACTACAATATCTGACTTTCGATTCATTAGTGTTGTATTCTTCCCCTTTACGGGGCTGTCCCAAGGGGTGTCTCAGCAGAGGTTGGCGTTTCTGCACTACAATACGCCATTAAAATAGTGAGCTTCGTCGTGCCAAATCTTGTTGAGATCCGTGATTTACACTTTGCCTATGGAGAACGTTCGATTTTATCGGGCCTTCAAATGGATTTCCCACGTGGAAAAGTTGTGGCCGTCATGGGTGGCTCCGGCAGTGGCAAGACGACCGTATTGCGCCTGATCGGCGGACAGCTGCGCCCCAATTCCGGCTCCGTGAATATCGACGGCCAGATCGTGCATACGCTCAAGACCGACGAGTTGTATCAAATGCGCCGCAAGATGGGCATGCTGTTCCAGCATGGCGCCTTGTTTACGGACTTGACGGCGTTCGAAAACGTGGCGTTTCCCCTGCGCGAACACACGGACCTGAATGAAGAGCTGATCCGCACCCTGGTGCTGATGAAGCTGCACGCCGTGGGCTTGCGCAATGCGGCGCAATTGAAGCCAGCCGAGATCTCGGGCGGCATGGGCCGCCGCGTCGCACTGGCGCGCGCCATTGCGCTCGACCCTGAACTGATCATGTATGACGAGCCGTTCGCCGGCCTGGACCCGATTTCCATGGGCGTGACGGCCAATTTGATCCGCAATTTGAACGATGCGCTGGGTTCCACGTCTATCCTGGTATCGCACGACGTGAAGGAGTGTTTCGCCATCGCTGATTATGTCTATTTTCTGTCATCGGGCAAGATCGTGGCGCACGGCACGCCGGCCCAGATGGCCGTGTCTACGCATCCGTACGTCAAGCAGTTCGTCAATGCCGAGGCCGATGGCCCCGTGCCCTTCCACTATCCGGGCAAGTCGCTGGCCGATGACCTGGGCCTGCACGCGGGAGCGAGCCGATGATCGCGCGTTTCCTGGCGGCGATCGGTGCATGGTTGCGGCGGTCAGTACAAGATCTCGGCTTTGCCGTACGTTCGTTCTTTCTCATCATCGCCTCCTCGGGCGGGCTGTGGCGCCGTCCACACTTGCTCATCGAGCAATTGTTTTACATCGGCAGCCGGTCGGTGCTGATCATCGCCGTGTCCGGCCTGTTCGTCGGCATGGTGTTGGGTTTGCAAGGCTATTACACACTGAGCACCTTTGGCGCGACGCAGTCGCTGGGGCAGTTGGTGGCGCTGTCCTTGATGCGTGAACTGGGTCCGGTCGTCACTGCGCTGCTGTTCGCCGGTCGCGCCGGTACCTCGCTGACGGCGGAAATCGGCCTGATGAAGGCGGGCGAGCAATTGTCAGCCATGGAAATGATGGCCGTCAATCCTATCCAGCGCGTGCTGGCGCCCCGTTTCTGGGCCGGCGTGATCGCCATGCCTATCCTGGGCGGCATCTTCACGGCCGTCGGCGTCATCGGCAGTTACCTGGTGGGCGTCGTGCTGATCGGCGTCGATGAAGGCTCGTTCTGGTCGCAGATGCAGGGCGGTGTGAATGTCTGGAAAGATATCGGCAATGGTACCTATGTCAAAAGCATGGTCTTCGGTATCGCGGTGACATTCATCGCGCTGTTCCAGGGGTATCAGGCACAGCCGACACCGGAAGACGTCTCCGGCGCCACCACGCGCACGGTGGTGATTTCGTCGTTGATGGTGTGGTGGCTCGATTTCATGATGACGGCGTTGATGTTTAGCAAGTAATTGCGGATCAGCCAACAACAGCTGGCCTGGGCAGGATGTTGCGCAGGCGGCAGCAAGTAAAAATTATTTAGGATTGTTTATGCAACGTAAATCTATAGATGTCTGGGTCGGCTTGTTCGTCTTGCTGGGTGTGGCGGCATTGATGTTTCTGGCGCTCAAGGCCGGCAATATGAGCTCGCTGTCTTTCAGCAAGACGTATACCATTACGGCCAAGTTCGACAATATTGGCGGCCTCAAGCCGCAGGCGCCTGTCAAGGGCGCTGGCGTGGTGGTGGGGCGCGTGGCAGAGATCCGGTTTGACGACAAGACTTACCAGGCGCTGGTGAAACTCGACATCGAAGATGGCTACAAATTTCCGAAAGACAGCTCGGCCAAGATTTTGACGGCCGGTTTGCTGGGTGAGCAGTATATCGGCCTGGAAGCAGGCGGCGATCTGGCAAACCTGGCAGAGGGCGACAAGATTGCCCGTACTCAATCGGCCACAGTGCTGGAAGACCTGATCAATCAGTTCATCTACAGCAAGGCAGCGGAAGGAAAGGACAGCAAATGAGCGAGTCGACCAAACAATCCCAAGGCAGCCTGGCGCGTATCGGCCTGGCCCTGGCCATCGCCGCCAGCGTGAGCGCTTGCGCCACCGGCACCAACCCGCGCGACCCGCTGGAAGGGTATAACCGCGCCATGTTCAAGTTCAACGACACCGTCGACCAGGCGGCCCTGAAACCGGTCGCCACGGCCTACAAGAAAGTCACGCCGTCGTTCGTGCAAACGGGCGTGGGCAACTTCTTCGGCAACTTGTCCGATGTGTGGAGCGCCGTAAACAACTTACTGCAAGGCAAGGGAGAAGCGGGCTTGCAAGACGTCGTGCGCGTCAGCATGAACTCAACTTTCGGCATCTTCGGCCTGATCGACATCGCCTCGCAGGCGGGCATTCCGAAGCACAACGAAGACTTTGGCCAGACCCTGGGCTGGTATGGCATCCAGCCTGGTCCGTACGTGATGCTGCCGCTGCTGGGCCCATCGACCGTGCGCGACACGGTGGCCCTGCCGCTCGATATGACGGGCGACCCATGGCGCTACAAGGACCCGGTCAATGTGCGCACTATCGGTACGGTGACGCGCGTCATCGACAAGCGCGCCGCGCTGCTCGACGCCACCAACCTGATGGAAGCGGCCGCGCTGGACCGTTATGAATTCATCCGCGACGGCTTCCTGCAGGCGCGCGAAAGCAAGGTGTTCGATGGCGATACGGACCGCCGCGACCGCAAAGTGCCAAAAAACGACACCAGCGATTATGAGCCGGCCTATGAGGCGCAACCGCAGCCTGTCCCAGCGGAAACGCCGCCTGCGACGGCAGCGGCCGATGTGGCGCCCGCGGACCTCGTAACATCTGGTAGCAATACCGTGGCTTCCGAGGCCAGGCCCCAGGAGTAAACTCCGGTACAGAAACACCACGGCTGCGATCAACGCCAGCCGGTGCATAGCAACACCACGAAAGGTAGAACGATGAAATTGATGAAACAACTGCTGGCGATGGCGACCATCGCCTTAGCCACCGCCACCCAGGCTGCCCCCGCTGCAGAAGCACCGGACGTATTGGTCAAGCGCATCAGCCAGGACGTGATCGAGACGGCCAAGGCCGACAAGGCGATCCAGGCTGGCGATATCAAGCGCGTCACCGAATTGGTGGAAAGCAAGATCTTGCCATACGTGGATTTCCAGCGCATGACGGCCCTGGCCGCCGGCCGCTTCTGGCGCGATGCCACGCCGGACCAGCAAAAGCAGCTGTCCGCGGAATTTCGCACCTTGCTGATCTACACGTATTCGGGCGCCCTGTCGCAGATCAAGAATGAAACCGTGGAATTCAAGCCGATGCGCGCCGATCCTGGCGATACGGAAGTGGAAGTGCGCTCGCAGGTGAACGTGGCGCGCGGCGAACCCATGCTCCTGAACTACCGCGTGGCGAAAACCCCAGCCGGCTGGAAGATCTATGACATCAACGTGCTGGGCGCGTGGCTGGTGGAAACGTATAAAAGCAGCTTCGCCAGCGAGATCAGCAAGGGCGGCATCGATGGCCTGATCAAGACCTTGCAGGCAAAAAACAAAGCCCTGGCCAGCCGTCCCGCTGCCAAAGCCAAATAATCGGCTATCATATAGCTCCTGAACCAGCTCCAGACCAGCGCAGCCCGACGCCATGCCCGACTCTCTTGACACCTTGCAGTCCCTGACTTCCCTGACCGTGCACAATGCCACTGTGGCATTGGAGCAGGGTCTGGACGCCATCCGCTCGGGTCAGACCAAGTTCGACTTGCGCAACGTCAAGGCTGTCGATTCGGCCGCCGTTTCCGTCATGCTGACGTGGCAGCGCGCCGCGCAGGATGCGGGCGCCGTGCTGGAGCTGAAAAACCTGCCGAACAACCTGAAAAACCTCACCAAGCTGTATGGCGTCTGCTCGCTCGTCTCGAGCACGTTGAGTGCCGACAGCGCCGACGACTGCGCCAGCGCCGGCGGCCACGCCGAACGCAGCCCGTCCGACCTGCATCATCATTGATCCTGTCCCACTCCCCGCATCAGCAGTAGCTTTCAAGCCGGCAGGCCAGCAGCGTCGCCGGATTGATCTCCAAGTGTTCCACGAATTTTCCAACTATAATTGACTGTTGCGCCATCCTCGTCTGAAGGAGGCACCCTGCACCGGCCTGCCGGCCTGGATGTCCCCGGCAACTGGCGCATCACACCAGACGCATTACACTTGAAACAAGCACATGACCGCAATTCAAATAACGAATGTAGAAAAGAGCTATAAATCGCTCAAGGCGCTGGGCGGCGTGTCGCTGGCCATCGAGGAAGGCGAATTTTTCGGCCTGCTCGGCCCCAATGGCGCCGGCAAGACCACCCTTATCTCCATCATCGCCGGCCTGATACGCCCCGACGCGGGCACCGTCAAGATCCACGGACACGATGTGGTCAAGGATTTCCGCAACGCGCGCCGCAACCTTGGCGTGGTGCCGCAGGAACTGGTGTTCGACCCGTTTTTCACCGTGCGCGAAACCCTGCGCCTGCAGTCCGGCTATTTCGGCCTGCCGAACAACGACAAGTGGATCGACGAGGTCATGGAAAACCTCGACCTGACCGGCAAGGCCGACACGAATATGCGCGCCCTGTCCGGTGGCATGAAGCGCCGCGTGCTCGTGGCGCAAGCGCTGGTGCACAAGCCGCCCGTCATCGTGCTCGATGAGCCGACGGCCGGCGTTGACGTGGAACTGCGCCAGACACTGTGGAAGTTCATCTCGCGCCTGAACCGCGAAGGTGGCCACACGGTCGTGCTGACCACCCACTACCTGGAAGAGGCGCAAGCCATGTGCCAGCGCGTGGCCATGCTCAAGGCGGGCAAGGTGGTGGCGCTCGATACCATGTCGGCCCTGATCCGCCGCATCGCCGGTTCGCAGCTGCAAGTGCACCTCAAATACGGCAGCCTGCCGGCCGACCTGCAGCACCTGGTGCTGCACCCGGAAGAACAGCAGGCGCCGAACAAGTTCAGCCTGCGCGTCAACGAATACAGCGAAGTCGAGAAAATCCTCGCCCGCCTGCGCGAAGCGGGCGTCGAGATCGACGAAATGCAATTGCAACAAGCCGACCTGGAAGATATCTTCTTGCAGATCATGGATAAAGGTACCGTATGATTTCGACAGGATTTCGCACCCTGGTCTACAAAGAGACGCTGCGCTTCTGGAAAGTGGCGACGCAAACCGTGGCCGCGCCCGTGCTCACGTCGATGCTATACCTGCTGGTGTTCGGCCATGTGCTCGACGGCCGCGTGGAACCGAGCCCCGGCGTCAGCTACACGGCCTTCCTGATTCCCGGCCTGGTGATGATGAGCGTGCTGCAAAACGCGTTTGCCAATTCCTCGTCCTCGCTGATCCAGTCCAAGATCACGGGCAACCTGGTGTTCGTATTGCTGACGCCCTTGTCGCACTGGGAAATCTTCTCGGCGTATGTACTCGCTTCCGTCGCGCGCGGCCTGGCCGTGGGTTTTGGCGTGTTCGCCATCACTTGCTGGTTCGCCGACCTGTCGTTTGTCGCGCCCCTGTGGATCGTCGTCTTCGCGTTTCTCGGCGCCGCCATGCTGGGCACCATGGGCCTGATCGCCGGCATCTGGGCCGAGAAATTCGACCAGCTGGCCGCCTTCCAGAACTTCCTGATCATGCCAGCCACCTTTTTGTCGGGCGTGTTCTATTCGATCCACTCGCTGCCCCCGTTCTGGCAGACGGTATCGCACCTGAACCCCTTCTTTTACATGATCGACGGCTTCCGCTACGGCTTCTTCGGCGTGTCCGACGTCAGCCCCTGGCTCAGTCTTTCCATCGTTGCCGGCTTCCTCGTGATCCTGGCGCTGGCGTCGATTCGCCTGCTGAAAAGCGGTTATCGTTTGCGTCACTAATTACGCCACATCACATCACTACATTATTCAATATCAAGGACTTATCGTGACCACCACTCCAGAACTGATCCACGGCTATCTGTCGGCCGGCCTCGAATGCACGCACCTCGAAGTGGAGGGCGATGGCCAGCACTTCCAGGCCGTGATCGTCTCGCCCGCGTTTGCCGGCAAGCGTTTGATCGCCCGCCACCAGATCGTCTACGCGGCGCTGGGCGACCGCATGCGCGAGGAAATCCATGCGCTGTCGATGAAAACCCTGACACCTGAAGAATTCCAAGGATAAGCACATGGACAAGCTCCTCATCAACGGCGGCAACCGCCTGAACGGCGACATCGCCATCTCCGGCGCGAAAAACGCCGCCCTGCCGATCCTGTGCGCGGGTCTCTTGACCGCAGACGACCTGGACCTGACGAACGTGCCGCACCTGCATGACGTGGCCACCATGTTGAAACTGCTGGGCCAGACGGGCTTGAAAGTGCAGCAGGACGGCGACCGAGTGGTCCTCAACGGCAGCGCCATCGATACCCTGGAAGCGCCGTATGAACTGGTCAAAACCATGCGCGCCTCGATCCTCGTGCTGGGCCCCATGCTGGCGCGCTTCGGCGAAGCCAAGGTCTCGCTGCCGGGCGGCTGCGCCATCGGTTCGCGCCCCGTCGACCAGCACATCAAGGGCCTGGAAGCGCTGGGCGCCGAGATCCGCATCGAAGCGGGCTACATCTACGCCAAGTGCGCCAAGCTGAAAGGCGCGCGCATCGTCACCGACATGATCACCGTCACCGGCACCGAGAACCTCTTGATGGCCGCGACCCTGGCCGAAGGCGAGACCATCCTGGAAAACGCCGCCTGCGAACCGGAAGTGACCGATTTGGCCCACCTGCTGGTGGCCATGGGCGCGAAGATCGACGGCATCGGCACCAGCCGCCTGGTGATCCAGGGCGTGGACGCGCTGCACGGCGCCTCGCATGCGGTCATCGCTGACCGTATCGAGACGGGCACTTTCCTGTGCGCTGTGGCGGCCACCGGCGGCGATATCACCCTGCGCAACGTGCGCACCGATATCCTCGACGCGGCGCTCGACAAGCTGCGCGCCATGGGTCTGACGATGACTTTTGGTGCCGACTGGATCCGCGCCGAGATGTCGGCCCGTCCGAACCCAGTCAGCTTCCGCACCACGGAATACCCGGGCTTCCCGACCGACATGCAGGCGCAGTTCATGGCCGTCAACACCATCGCCAATGGCGCCAGCCGCGTCACCGAGACGATTTTTGAAAACCGCTTCATGCACGTGCAGGAAATGAACCGCCTGGGCGCCGACATCACCATCGAGGGCAATACGGCCATCATCGCCGGCGTCAAGCAGCTGCGCGGCGCGCCCGTGATGGCGACCGACCTGCGCGCCTCGGCCTCGCTGGTGATCGCCGCGCTGGCGGCCGATGGCGAAACCCTGATCGACCGCATCTATCACCTCGACCGTGGCTACGACCGCATGGAAGTGAAGCTCTCCGCCGTCGGCGCGAACATCGTACGCATCAAATAACAAGGAACGAGCATGAACGGATCGAACACGGGCGACAATTCGCAGCTGATACTGGCGCTCTCGAAAGGCCGCATTTTTGAGGACACCATGCCGCTGCTGGAGGCGGCCGGCATCCGGGTGCTGGAAAACCCGGAGACTTCGCGCAAGCTGATTTTGGCCACCAACGATCCGAATGTGCGCGTCATCATCGTGCGCGCCAGCGACGTGCCGACCTATGTGCAGTACGGTGCGGCCGATTTCGGCGTGGCGGGCAAGGATGTCTTGCTGGAACACGGCGGCGAAGGTTTGTACCAGCCGATCGACCTGAATATCGCCGCCTGCCGCATGTCGGTGGCGGTGCAGGCCGGCTTCGACTACGAAAAGGCCGTGCAGCAGGGTGCGCGCCTGCGCGTGGCCACCAAGTTCGTACACACGGCGCGCGAGCATTTCGCCGCCAAGGGCGTGCACGTCGACCTGATCAAGCTGTATGGCTCGATGGAGCTGGCGCCCCTGGTCGGCCTGTCCGACGCCATCGTCGACCTGGTCAGTACGGGCAGCACCTTGCGCGCGAACAACCTCGTCGAGGTTGAGCACATCATGGAAATTTCGTCGCGCCTGGTGGTCAACCAGGCAGCGCTCAAGCTTAAGCGCGAGCGCTTGCAGCCGATTATCGAGGCGTTTGAACGCGCCTCGCAAGCCTAGACACTCAGTAGCAGAAAGCCGATTATGCCGATACAGATACGCAAGCTCGATTCAAGCCAGGATGGTTTCCAACAATCGCTCGACACCTTGCTGGCGTTCGAGGCGGGTACCGATGCAGCGATTGAAACGTCGGTCGCGAAAATCCTGGCCGACGTGAAAACGCGCGGCGACGCCGCCGTACTGGAATACACCAACCGCTTCGACCGCATCCCGCATGGCGGCGCGGCGGAAATGGCGGCCTTCGATGTTTCACAAGCCGAATTGCAAGCAGCCCTGAACGGCTTGCCGTCGGCCCAGCGCGAAGCGCTGCAGATCGCCGCCCAGCGCATCCGCGCCTTCCACGAACGCCAGCGCGAGGAATTGCGCGGTTTTAGCTACACCGAGCCCGATGGCACGGTGCTGGGCCAGAAGATCACGCCGCTGGACCGGGTCGGCATCTACGTCCCAGGCGGCAAGGCAGCCTATCCGTCGTCCGTGCTGATGAACGCCATTCCCGCGCATGTGGCGGGCGTGGGTGAAATCATCATGGTGGTGCCGACGCCCGATGGCGTGAAAAACCAGATGGTGCTGGCCGCCGCCGCAATTGCCGGCGTGACGCGCGTGATCACCATCGGCGGTGCGCAAGCGGTCGGTGCGCTCGCTTACGGCACGCAGACGATTGCCGCCGTCGATAAAATCGTCGGCCCCGGCAATGCCTATGTAGCCGCCGCCAAGCGTCGTGTATTCGGCATCGTCGGCATCGACATGATCGCCGGACCGTCTGAAATCCTGGTGCTGTGCGACGGCACGACGGACCCGGACTGGGTCGCGATGGACCTGTTTTCGCAGGCCGAGCACGACGAGCTGGCGCAAGCGATTCTGCTGTGCCCCGACGCAGATTACATCGCGCAAGTCGAAGAGAGCATCGCCAGGCTGCTGCCGACGATGCCGCGCCAGGCCACCATCAGCACCTCGCTGCAGGACAGGGGCGCGCTGATCAAGGTGCGCAGCATGCAGGAAGCGTGTGAAATCGCCAATGCCATCGCCGCGGAACATTTGGAAATTTCGGCGGAAAACCCGCAGCAGTGGGCCGAGCAGATTCGCCACGCGGGCGCCATGTTCCTGGGCCGCTACTCGTCCGAATCGCTGGGCGACTATTGCTGCGGCCCCAATCACGTGTTGCCGACCTCGCGCACGGCGCGCTTTTCGTCGCCGCTGGGCGTGTATGACTTTCAGAAGCGCTCGTCCATCATTCACGTCAGTGAAGCGGGCGCGCAAACCCTGGGCCGTGTCGCCGCCACCCTGGCGTATGGCGAAGGCTTGCAAGCGCACGCGCGCAGCGCCGAACTGCGTCTGAAGCCGCAGCCATGACGAAGTTGGCGGAGCAGCCGGACTGGGTCAACCGGGTCTATTGCGAAGATGCGCTGGCGGGGCTGGCGCGCATTCCCGATGGCTCCGTGGACCTGATCCTGACCGATCCGCCGTACAACCTGGGCAAGGATTACGGCAACGCCTCGGACCAGCAGTCGGTGGCCGACTACCTGCGCTGGACGGAGCAGTGGATCGATGCGGCGCTGCCCAAGCTGAAAGCCAACGGCAGCCTGTATATCTTTCTCACCTGGCGCTACTCGCCGGAGATCTTCGTCATGCTGAAACAGCGCATGGCGATGATGAATGAAATCATCTGGGACCGCCGCGTGCCGTCCATGGGCGGCAGCGTGCGCAGCTTTTCATCGGTGCACGACACTATCGGCTTCTTCGTCAAGCGCAAGGATTACTACTTCGACCTTGACGCGGTGCGCATCGCCTATGACGCGGCCACCAAGAAAGCCCGTTCGCGCTCGATCTTCATCGGCGCCAAATGGCTGGAAGTGGGCTACAACCCGAAAGACTTGTGGAGCGTTTCGCGCCTGCACAAGGAACACCCGGAACGGGCCGACCACCCGACGCAAAAGCCGCTCGAAATCATCGAGCGCATGCTCAAGGCTTCGTGCCCGCCCGGCGGCGTGGTGCTCGACCTGTTCATGGGCAGCGGCACCACGGCCCTGGCGGCGAAACGCTGCGGGCGCGATTTCGTCGGCTTTGAATTGAACCCCGATTACTGCGCCATCATCGAACAGCGCCTGGCGGCACTGGCGCAGGAGCTGGCCGCACCAGCCGTGCCGAAGGCCGCCAGGGCGGCCGTGAAGAAACCGGCGGCTGCCAAGAAGCCGGCAACGGCGAAAAAGCCGCCCGCCGTGAAAAAAGCACCGGCCCGCAAGGCGCGCAGCGCCGCCGTGCCGGAAGACGTCGTCATTTAGTCTCCATTTAATTTCATCAGGAGTGTTTGCAGCATGTCTTTCCTCGATCAGTTAATCAGCAACGCCGTGCGCTCCGATGTGCGGGCCGTCAAGAGCTACCAGGTAGCCGATGCCAGCGGTTACATCAAACTCGATGCGATGGAAAACCCGTATCTGCTGCCGCCGCATTTGCGCGAGGAGCTGGGCGCGCGCCTGGCCGGCGTGGCGCTGAACCGCTATCCACCGTCCTACGCCAGCCTGCAGGCGGCCATCTGCGCCAAGCTGGGCGTGCCAGGCGGTTACGACGTCATGCTGGGTAACGGTTCCGATGAACTGATTTCCATCCTGGCCATGGCTTGCGCCCACCAGGAGCCGGGCAAGCGCGCCGTGCTGCTGGCACCCGTGCCGGCCTTCGTCATGTATGCCCGTTCGGCGCAGTTTGCCGGCATGGATTTCGTTGGTGTCCCCTTGCAGGCCGACTTCAGCCTGGATATGCACGCCATGCTGGCGGCCATTGAACAGCACCGCCCGGCGCTGGTGTTCCTCGCCTATCCGAATAACCCGACGGGCAACCTGTTTGCCAGCGCCGATATCGAGCGCATCCTGGCGGCCCTCGGCGACACGGGCATCGCCGTCGTCGACGAAGCCTACGAGCCATTCGCGCAGCGCAGCTTCATGGGCCGCCTGCCCGAATTCGAAAACCTGGTAGTGATGCGTACCGTGTCGAAACTGGGCCTGGCCGGCATTCGTCTCGGCTACATGTCGGCCGCGCCGGCCCTGCTGGCGCAATTTGAAAAAGTGCGTCCGCCGTACAATGTGAATGTGCTGACGCAGGCGGCGGCCGAATTCGCGCTCGAACACCTCGACGTGTTGAATGCCCAGGCGGCCTTGCTCAATAGCGCGCGCGACGACCTGGCGCTGCGCCTGGCGGCGCTGCCAGGCGTGACGGTATTTCCCTCGAAGGCAAATTTTCTTCTGATTCGTGTGGCTGATGCCGACGATGTTTGCGCAAAACTGCTTGCCCGCAGGGTTTTAATTAAAAATATGAGTAAAATGCATGCTGCGCTGGTCAATTGCCTGCGCATCAGCGTCAGCACCCCGGAAGAAAATTCCCTTTTTTACGATGCCTTCAAGGCATCCCTCGTTTAGCCTATCGCCAGAGCCTCCCATGAACCGCACCGCAGAAATCACGCGCAACACCAATGAGACGCAAGTTCGCGTCGCCCTCAACCTGGACGGCACGGGCCAGCAAAAGCTCAATACCGGCGTGCCCTTCCTCGACCATATGCTGGATCAGATCGCCCGCCACGGCTTGATCGACCTCGATATCGAAGCGACGGGCGACGTGCATATCGACAACCACCATACGGTGGAAGACGTGGGCATCACGCTCGGCATGGCCGTGGCCAAGGCCATCGGCGACAAGAAGGGCATCCGCCGTTATGGCCACGCGTATGTGCCGCTGGACGAGGCGCTGTCGCGCGTGGTGCTCGATTTCTCGGGCCGTCCGGGCATCGAATACCACATCCCGTTTACGCGCGCCATGATCGCCGGCTTCGACGTCGATCTGACGCTGGAATTTTTCCGCGGCTTCGTCAACCATGCGGGCGTGACATTGCATATCGACAACTTGCGCGGCACGAATGCCCACCATCAGTGCGAAACCGTGTTCAAGGCCTTTGGCCGCGCGCTGCGCATGGCTGCCGAGCTCGACGAGCGCGCGGCCGGCATCATTCCATCGACCAAGGGCAGCCTGTAAGCGCCCGCGAACCACTGTAGATTCCGAGATCAAACATGAATAAAATTGTGGTGGTGGATTACGGCATGGGCAACTTGCGCTCGGTGGCGCAGGCGCTGCGCGCCGTGGCGCCAGAAGCCGATGTGCGCATTTCCGGTGTAGCTGCCGATATCGACAGCGCCGACCGCATCGTCTTGCCGGGCCAGGGTGCCATGCCCGACTGCATGCGCAGCCTGCGCGAATCGGGTGTGCTCGAAGCACTGCTGCGCGCCGCCGACAGCAAGCCCGTGCTGGGCGTGTGCATCGGCGAGCAAATGCTGTTCGACGGCAGCGAAGAGGGCGACGCGGCCGGTTTGGGCTTGCTACCAGGCAAAGTCGTGCGCTTCCAGCTCGACGGCCAGGTGCAGGAAGACGGCTCGCGCTTCAAGGTGCCGCAAATGGGCTGGAACCAAGTGCGCCAAACGGCGTCCCATGCGATGTGGGATGGCATTGCCGACAACGCGTATTTTTACTTTGTGCACAGCTATTTTGCTCAACCTCAAGAGGCGGCGCACACGGTGGGCGAGACTGTGTATGGCGCGCCGTTCGCGTGCGCCGTTGCGCGTGATAATATTTTCGCGACACAGTTTCACCCTGAAAAAAGTGCTGCCGCTGGCTTGCAGCTGTACAAGAACTTCGTTCACTGGCAACCCTGACGTATCGTATTGATGTACCTTTTGACGTACCTTCGTGGCCTTTCCGGCTTCGCTTCTCACTCACTCTGATACTACACTGACCATGCTGCTTATTCCCGCCATCGACCTGAAAGACGGTCACTGCGTACGCCTGAAACAAGGCGATATGGAACTTGCCACCGTATTTTCCGAAGACCCTGCCGAGATGGCCCGCCATTGGCTGATGCAAGGCGCGCGCCGGCTGCACCTGGTCGACCTGAACGGCGCTTTTGCCGGCAAGCCGAAGAACGAAGGTGCGGTCAAGGCCATCCTGAAGGCGGTGCAAGATTTTGCCGTGGAAAACGACATCGAGGAAATCCCCGTGCAGCTGGGCGGCGGCATCCGCGACCTCGACACCATCGAGCGTTACCTCGACGCCGGTATCACCTACATCATCATCGGCACTGCGGCCGTGAAAAGCCCCGGCTTCCTGCACGATGCCTGCGGCGCTTTCCCGGGCCACATCATCGTCGGCCTCGATGCCAAGGATGGCAAAGTGGCAACGGATGGCTGGAGCAAGATGTCGGGCCACGAAGTGATCGACCTGGCGAAAAAATTCGAAGCCTACGGCGTCGAATCGATTATCTACACGGACATCGGCCGCGACGGCATGATGGGCGGCATCAATATCGAAGCCACCGTCAAGCTGGCGCAAGCCGTCAAGATCCCCGTCATCGCCTCGGGCGGCTTGCACAATATCGGCGACGTGGAAGCGCTGTGCGCGGTCCAGGCCGAAGGCATCGAAGGCGTGATCTGCGGCCGTTCCATCTATGAAGGCACGATCGACCTGGCGCAGGCGCAAGAGCGCGCTGACGAATTGACCGACGCCGCCGTTTAAGCCTGCCCGGCCGGGTGTGCGCGTGCATGCCCGCCCTGGCGACAATCTGGATACCATCATGCTTGCAAAACGTATCATCCCCTGCCTCGACGTGACCAATGGCCGCGTCGTCAAAGGCGTCAATTTCACGGAATTGCGCGACGCCGGCGACCCGGTGGAAATCGCCCGCCGTTATGACGAGCAGGGCGCCGACGAAATCACTTTCCTCGACATTACCGCGTCCAGCGACAACCGCGGCCTGATCTTCGACATCATCGAAGCCGTGGCGTCGCAAGTGTTCATTCCGCTGACCGTGGGCGGCGGCGTGCGCGTGGTGGAAGACGTGCGCCGGCTACTCAACGCGGGCGCCGACAAGGTCAGCATCAACACCTCGGCCGTGACGAATCCGCAACTGGTGTTTGAGGCATCGCAAAAGCACGGCTCGCAATGCATCGTCGTGGCCATCGACGCCAAGCAGGTGTCGCCCGGCAAGTGGGAAGTGTTTACCCATGGCGGGCGCACCGCCACGGGCCTGGACGCCTTTGAATGGGCGCGTAAAATGGAAAGTCTGGGCGCCGGCGAAATCTTGCTCACCAGCATGGACCGCGATGGCACCAAGGTGGGCTTTGACCTGGGCTTGACGCGCGGCGTATCCGACGCCGTCAGCATTCCCGTCATCGCCTCGGGCGGCGTGGGCGGCTTGCAAGACCTGGTCGACGGCATCAAGGTAGGCCGCGCGGACGCCGTGCTGGCCGCCAGCATCTTTCACTATGGCCAGCACACGGTACAGGAAGCCAAGCGTTTCATGGCGCAGCAGGGTATTCCCATGCGTCTGGCGTAAACAAAATAGTACCCAGGATAGAGAACATGCAAAACGGAACCATCGTAGCAAGCAATGCCAAGTGGCTGAAAAAGGTCAAATGGGACGAGCACGGCCTGGTGCCCGTGATCGCGCAGGAGGCGGGCAGCAATGACGTGCTGATGTTCGCCTGGATGAACCGTGACGCGCTGGCGCGCACGGTGGAGCTGGGTGAAGCCGTGTACTGGAGCCGTTCGCGCAAGAAACTCTGGCACAAGGGCGAAGAGTCCGGTCATACGCAAAAGGTGCTGGAAATCCGCCTCGATTGCGATGAAGACGTGGTCTTGCTGAAAATCGAGCAAGCTGGCGGCATCGCCTGCCATACGGGCCGCCATTCGTGTTTCTTCCAGAAATTCGAAGGTGACGAAAAAACGGGCGAATGGCAGATCACCGACCCCGTCCTGAAAGACCCTGAGACGATTTACGCGGAAAGCAAGAGCAAATGAGTGAAACTTTAAAGCGCCTGGCCGCCGTGATCGAGTCGCGCAAGCTGGCCAACGGCGGCGACCCCGCCACTTCCTATGTCGCGCGCCTGTTTGCCAAGGGCGATGATGCCATCTTGAAAAAAATCGGCGAAGAAGCGACGGAAACGGTGATGGCGGCCAAGGATGCGCGCCGCGACAACGACTCGTCCAAAGTCCTGTACGAATGCGCCGACCTGTGGTTTCACTCGCTGGTGATGCTGGCGCAGTTCGACCTGACGCCGCAGCAGGTGCTCGACGAGCTGGCGCGCCGCGAAGGCCTGTCTGGCCTGGAAGAAAAGGCGGCGCGCAAGGACGAGTTGCGCGACGCCGGTGAAACAGACAAACATTGACCTGATTGGAGCGTGCGTGGATAACTGTATTTTTTGCAAGATTGCTGCAAAGAAAATTCCCTCGACCATCGTGTATGAAGACGAGGACTTGCTGGCCTTCAAGGACATCAACCCTGCTGCCCCCGTGCATTTGCTGTTGATCCCGAAGCGCCACGTGGCCAGTCTGTCCGATTGCGACGATAGCCATACGGAGATGCTGGGCAAGCTGCTGCGTCTGGCGCCGAAACTCGCTGCCGAGTTCGGCTGCGCCGTCAGCTATGATGCCGATGGCACGCCCGCCGGCGGCTTCAAGACCATGATCAACAGCGGCCCGAACGGCGGGCAAGAGGTGTATCACCTGCACATGCATGTGTATGGCGGTCCCCGTCCCTGGCGCGGCCAGCACTGATTTCGCCGCGCGTCGGGTTCACGTGTATACTACCGGCATTGGTTGACGCTATTCGGGCACCGTCCCGCAAGGAGAATGTGATGGGTTCATTGAGTATTTGGCACTGGGTGATCGTTCTGGTCATTGTGATGCTGGTCTTCGGCACCAAGAAACTGGGCAATATCGGCGGTGATATCGGCAAGGCCGTCAAAGGCTTCAAGGATGGTGTCAAGGGTGACGATGACGCCCCGGCAGCCAACACGCCTCCTGCTGCGCCATCGCAAGTGGCCGACAAAAGCACCATCGACGTCGAGACGAAAGAGAAAAGCAAGTTCTGATAGCGTGGCGGGGCGTTTGCCTCGTCCGGTAACAGCCCTTGTCCGCTTATGATCGATCTCGGTCTCTCTAAAATCGCCATCATCGGCGTGGTTGCGTTGATAGTCATCGGCCCTGAAAAGTTGCCGAGAGTAGCACGCATGGCCGGCACTCTGTATGGCCGCGCGCAGCGCTACCTGAACCAGGTGAAATCCGAAGTCTCGCGCGAAATTGAACTGGAAGAGCTGAAAAACCTGCAGAAAGACGTGCAGGATGCGGCTCATTCCGTCAAGCAAAGCGTGGAGAAATCCATGCATGGCGTGGAAAACTCGATCTCCGGCAACCTGGCCGAAGTGGAAAATGCCTGGCGCGGCGATTCCGGTTCGTATGATGGGCATCACGATGCGCATGAAGCCATGCTGCGCGCCACCAACGAAGACCTGGCCCGCAAGGCGCGCGAATTTCGCCGCAAGAAACTGGTGCGCAATTCCGCCATCCCTGGCTGGTACAAGCAGCGCCATGGCGGCAAGCAGCACGTGCAGTCGGCAGCCGCCCGCGTGGCGCGCTTCCGTCCGCGCGCCAGTTCCTCCTCCTTTTACTCATGAGTAGCAAATCTCCGGTGGAAGAAACTTTTATCTCGCATCTGGTCGAGTTGCGCAACCGCCTGGTCAAGGCCTCGATCGGCATCGCCGTCGTCTGCGCCGTGCTGTTTTACTGGCCCGGCCCCTCGCATATCTACGATTTTATTGCCGCGCCGATGATCGCTTCGCTGCCGGCCGGCTCCAAAATGATCGCCACCGGCGTGATTTCACCGTTCCTGGTGCCGATGAAAGTGACGTTGGTGATCGCCTTCATCGTCGCCTTGCCCTGGGTGCTGTACCAGATGTGGGCCTTCATCGCGCCCGGCCTGTACACGCATGAAAAACGCCTGATCGCGCCGCTGGTCATCTCCTCGTCCCTGCTGTTCATCGCCGGCGTGGCCTTCTGCTATTTCTTCGTGTTTGGCCGCGTCTTCCACTTCATCAGCGATTTTTCGCCATCGTCGATCGCGGTGACGCCCGATATCGAAAACTACCTTGATTTCGTCATGTCGATGTGCCTGGCCTTTGGCGCCACGTTCGAGGTGCCCGTAGTGGTGGTGATCCTCGTTCGCATGGGTTTGGTTACTATCGCGAAACTCAAGGAAGTGCGTCCCTACATCATCGTCGGCGCCTTCGTGATTGCCGCCATCGTCACGCCGCCGGACGTGGTCAGTCAGTTCTCGCTGGCCATCCCCATGTGCCTGCTGTTCGAGCTGGGTCTGCTGGTGGCGCCCATCTTCGTCAAGGCCACCCAAGCGCCGGAAGAAGCATCCTAGACACTCTACAATACTTGCAAGCAAAAGCCGCTGACCTCTCTCGGGAGCAGCGGCTTTTTTATTGCCAGAGGGGAGGGTGAGTGCTTACTGCAGCATCAATTTGCTGAGGATGCCCAAGTTGAGCAGGATCAGGGTGCTCATCATCCAGTAGACGTGTTTCATGTCCGCGCCATGGCGCAAGTCCATGCGTTCCAGGCGCGCATCGAATTTTTGCTCGGAATTGTCGAATCTGGCATCGAACTTCTGTTCAAGTGCATCTATTCTGCTATCGAGTTTCAGTTCCAGTGTATCTATTTTGCTGTCGAGTTTCAGTTCCAGCGCATCTATTTTCACATCAATGGCCCCCATCCTGGTGTCGACTTTTTGCGCCACCAGCTTGATTTCTCCCAGCAGATTGCGCTCCAGCGCCGCCAGTTCGCCATGCACGACGACTGCCGACCCCAGCACATCACCCAAGGCTGCCGCATGGGCTTCCGCTTGCTGCGTGGGCACGCCGGCCGAGGCGAGGCGTTTGGCGTAATCGAGGGTGTCGAACTGGATGGGCATATGCATGGACGCTCCTGACTATCACCCTAGCAGAAAAATCGGCAATTGCCAGTGAGGAGTGCGGTGGCGCCTGCCTTCCCGTCAGCTTAATGGGCAGGGGCGCTGGCGGTTTGCGCCGGCGCAAACGGATACAAAAAGGGCGCCGCAGCGCCCTTTGCCAGCGGATGGCGAGCGCCAGTTAATTCATCAACTCCTTGATGACTTTTACGGGTGCGCTGCCGTAGCTGAGGAATTGCTCATGGAAATCCTTCAGCACGAATTTGCTGCCCAGCGCTTGCTTGCGCTGTTCGCGCAAGTCCATGATTTCGCTGTAGCCGCTGAAATAGCTGGTCAGCTGCACCGAGCTCAACTGCACGCGGCGCCATTTTTCCGTCGCTTCACGCTTGGTCTGGAAGGCCTGGCGCGTCAGCAGGTCGAGCGCCTGCTCTTGCGGCATGCCCAGCACATGCACGCTGTAGTCGAGGATGGTGTTGGTGACGCTGCGCAAGTTCCACTTCGAGTACATCAGCCACATTTCCGGCGCATTGTTGCCATAGCCCGATTCAAGCATCATGCGCTCGCCATACACGGCCCAGCCTTCGATCATGGCGCCGTTGCCGAAGATGGACTTGACCAGCGACGGCGACTTGTTGGCGTACACCAACTGCGTGTAGTGGCCGGGGATGGCTTCGTGGATATTCAGGATCTGCAAGATCCAGTGGTTGTATTCGCGCAAGCTGCTTTCCGCCTGTTCCGGCGTTTCGCCGTCGAGCGGCGTCACGTTGTAATAGGTACGGTCCTGCGGACGGTAGGGGCCGGGCGCTTCGATGCTGGCGCCGGCCACGCCGCGCTGGTAGGCGGGCGTTTCACGCACGACCAGCGGCTTTTTCGGGTCCATCGTCAGCAGGTTGTGGCTGGTCACCCAGTCCTGCAATTCCGGGATCTGGCGGCGAATTTCCGGCACGAAATCGGCAGCGGCCACATGCTTGCTGGACAGCTTGTCGATTACCATGCCGATCTTCGCCGTGCGGTCCGCCGGCTTGGCCGTGGCACCCATGGTTTTCACCCACAGCTCGTCGGACAGGCTATCCATGTGTTCGAGCAACTTTTCGCGCGCGGCCAGGGCTTTCTGGTACATCTGCTCGGCGCTCACGCTGGCCTGGATATCGTAGGCAAATTTCTGCTCATATAAATCCTTGCCGATGCGGAAGGAGCGCGCGTTGCCATTCTGCGCCAGCGCGGCATCCTGTTCCGTCAGCCAGGCGGCATAGCCTTGCACGGCCGTGCGTGCCGCGGCGATGCGCGCGTTGTACAGCTGTTTCTCGAGCGGCGTCAGGATGGAGGCCTGTGCCGTCTTGTTCAGGTCGTCAAGCACGCTGAGCACGCCAGCGCTCTGGGCGATGGCCAGTTGCGTGTGTTCGCGCGTGGGGTTGACGATGCTGGCGCGCGCGGCCGCATAGTATTGCGGCACGCTGGCGATGCGCTTGAGCAAGGTGCGCAGGCGCTGCGGCTGCGCCGCGTATTCCGTGTTCAGGATGAAGTCGATCGAACCGGCCACGTTGTACTGGGCGGGATTCCATTCGAATTCGCGGAAGGTGGTCAGATACCAGCGGTCCGATTGCAGTTTATTCGTCAGCAAGGCCAGGTCGGTGCGTTGCTTGTCCGACATTTTGCTGGCATTCAGCTTGCCGAACTTGCCCAGCCATTCTTCGATGAAGGCCAGTTGCTTCTGGCGGCTGGCCGCGTCGGGGATGCTCAGGTTGGCGGCACCATCGTACTTGCCGACCGAAATCGCGCTTTCCGGGTCTAGGCGCCACAGGGCCGTGAGGAATTGGCCGCTCAGATTATTCATGGAACGGTCGCTGCTGTTCTCGCTGGCGACGGCGGCGACCGTGGCTGCCGTGGCGGCGCTGACGACGGCCGCTTTCTTGGCGACGGTTTTTTTCTTGCTGCTGCTGGTACTGGCCTTGCCGTTCTTCTGCGGCTTCTTGGCGGCGCTGGCCGGTGTCAGGGTAAAGGCCAGCATCAATGTGGCGAGCGCAACTTTATTTTTTATCAGCATAGTTTATCTCTTGAATATTTTGCTGTTTGTTATGATCAGAAAATAATAAACTGATAATATAAGTAACAAACAACTATTGAAAGGTTGGCTTTGCTTGCCAGGGCGGCCAAAGATTAGCATTAATTGCCGCGCTTGCGCAGTTTTTTGCCAGCAAGCCGGCCACGCTAGACGACGATGGCGCTGCCTTGCAGCATCTCTTGATGGCGTGCATTCAGGGTCGCCACGGCATCCTTGCCGCGCGCCATGCCGGTGGCGTGGATTTCGATGTCTTGCGTGTAGCGCTGCCTGACGCGCACCGTGTAGGACTGGAACAGCCAGCTCCAGAAGTTCGTTTCGTAGACGGCTTCATCCATGTCGCGCCATTTGACGCCCATGAGTTTCTTTTTCCACGGCAAGATGCCGGAGGCCAGCCACACGCCCGCCTCGTCGTAGTACAGCTGATAGCTGCGGATGGTCAGCAGGCGGTAGCCGACGATCAGGGCCGAGCCGATCAGCACCACGAAAGCGGCGCGCGCGTTGTACTTGAAGGCCAGCGGCAGGGCGGCAAAGAATAGCAGCACGGCAATGACGAAAGTGCTGACGTAGGCGGTCCAGGATTTGCCGCACAAAAAGGTGGCGCGCTGGCCGGCGCTGGTGGCGATGTAGTCGGTCATGGGGCAAGAAAGAAGGACGGAAAAACGATCATCGCATGGAACGCGGCTTCCCGTTTATTTTTTCAACCCCTCCTGCAGCATGCCCAGCATGTCGCTGGCCGACATGCGCGCGGCCGCGTCGCTGCCTTCCAATAAACTGTCGGCCAGGTCGCGCTTGTGCTGGTGCAATTCGACGATGCCTTCCTCGATCGTGTGTTTCGCCACCAGCCGGTAAATGGTGACGGGACGCAATTGCCCCATGCGGTGGGCGCGGTCCGAGGCCTGGTCTTCCACGGCCGGGTTCCACCACGGGTCCATGTGGATCACGTAGTCGGCCGCCGTCAGGTTGATGCCCATGCCGCCCGCTTTCAGGCTGATCAGGAAAACATCGCCCTCGCCCGCCTGGAAGGCGTCGACCCGGCGCTTGCGCTCCTGCATGGGCGTGCTGCCGTCGAGATACTGATAGCTGACGCCATGCTGTTCCAGATGCTGGCGTATCAAGGTCAGATGGTCGACGAACTGGCTGAAGACGAGCACCTTGTGGCGGTTTTCCAGCAAGCCCGACAGCAGCTCGGCGAAGGCCGCCAGCTTGCTGCTGGCCAGGCCCAGTTCCGGCGCCACCAGTTGCGGATTGCAGCATGCGCGGCGCAGTTTCATGATTTCGGCCAGGATCTGGATGGCTTTCTTGGACGCCGGCCCTTCCACCATGGCCAGCTTTTCCAGCGCTTCGCGGCGCAAGGATTCGTACAGCGCCGTTTCCTGCGGCGACAGTTCCACTTCCAGCACGATTTCCGTGCGCGACGGCAATTCCGACAGCACTTGCGTCTTGGTACGGCGCAGGATGAATGGCGCGATCAGGCGGCGCAGCCGCAGGCGCGCGCCGGCCGCCGCGCGCTTGTCCTGATCTTTCTCAATCGGCCCGGCGAAGCGCAGGTTGAACTGGTCGAGGGTGCCCAGCAAACCGGGATTGATGAAGCGGAACAGATTCCACAATTCGCCCAGGTGGTTTTCCAGCGGCGTGCCGCTGGCCACCATGCGGAAATCCCCTTGCAGGGCCATCACGGCTTGCGAGCGCTTGGTGGCGCCATTCTTGATCGCTTGCGCTTCGTCGAGCACGATCGTATGCCAGCGTACGCCGGCAAACATCGTGGCTTCCTGCTGCAGCAAGCCATAGCTGGCCACTACCAGGTCGAAGGGCTGCAAGGTATCGAGCATGTCGGCCCGGTCGCCGCTGCCGAACAGTTTGATGTTCAAGGTCGGTGCGAAGCGTTGCGCTTCGCTGATCCAGTTCATGCACACGGACGTGGGCGCGACGACCAGAGTGGGGCCGTTGGGCGCGCGCGCCAGGATCAGGGCCAGCGCCTGTAACGTCTTGCCGAGTCCCATGTCGTCGGCCAGGCAGGCGCCCACGCCCCAGTGCGCCAGACGCGCCAGCCATGCGTAACCGGCCAGCTGGTACTCGCGCAAGTCCGCCTGCAGGGTGCTGGGCAGCTGCGGCTGATAGTCGTCGAGGGCGCGCAGGCGCAGCAAGTGTTCGCGCCAGAGTTTGTCGGCTTTCACGCCACCCGCGTCGTTGGCCAGCTCTTCCAGCGCGAAGGCGGCCAGCGGGTGGATGTGCACGCCATCGGCATGCGCTTCGCCGTACGCGGCCAGTTCCGACAGGCGGCGGTGCAATTCGTCGCTCAGCGCCAGGAACTGGTTGTCGCCCAGGGCCACGAAGCGGCTTTTGTTGTTCTGCATCAAGTCGAGCAGGGCGCGCAAGTCCATCACCTTGTCTTCGTCGATCTGCACTTCGCCGCTGGCGGCAAACCAGTCTTTTTCGCTCTTGATATTCAAGCGCATCTGGCCGCTGTCGATGCGTTTCGACACGCGCATGGTTTCGCCTTCGGGCCACGCCAATACCATGCCGGCGGGATCGAGCGCCTGCAGTTCCACCAACAGCTGCAGGCCCAGCGCAGGCTGGCCCAGCAGCCACTCGCCATGCTCCTCTTCCGCCTCTTCCAGCACCAGGCATTTTCCGATGAGCTGACGCTGCGCTTCGCGCTCCCCGTTCAGGTCGCGCCGCGCTTGCACGGCGCGGCCCGCCACGTCGGCAAACACGCTTTCGGCACCGCTGCCGGGCGCGTAATAGGCGCCGTTGTCGAGCAGTGGGCGCACTAAAATCTGCATTTTCAAACCTTGCTGATACGGCAGCAGGTGCACGTGCAGGCGGTGGTCGGCCGTGATGACTTCCGCGTCGCCAGCGCCACCGCCGATATCCGATTGCACGGTGACCATCGATGAAATGGCGCCGATCGCCTGCATCACCTGTTTTTCCGCATGCAGCGGTACGGACAGTCCCAGGCCCACGATGGCGCCGATGCGCCGGTGCTCGTCGAGGATGTGCACCACGCGCAAGCGCGTCGGCGTTTCGCGCTGCACCACGACGTTGCCGCCGTTGTCGGGCAATGGCGGTTGCATGCCCAGCCACAGCTGCCCCTCGTGCGACTTGATCAGCAGCTCGGGCGCGCCGGCGATCAGTTCCACGCGCGTGTCGGGATGATCGAGCCAGAAGACGAGCGGGTGGCCCACCAGCAAGATGGCGGCCTTGTCCAGCTCGATTTCATAGCGCGGTGCCGACGAATAATATTGTTTGAACGGTGCGATGCTGCCGGCCGCGCGGGCATCCTGCGGCGTGAGGAAATCGATGTCGCCCGCCTCTTCGGCCAGGCGTTTGAGACCCATGGCGCGGCCCTTGCTCCAGCCGCCGCGCGCGTCGCGTTTCTGCTCGCGCACTTCCACGGCCGTCAGGCCGAAACGCGGGTCGAACGCCACCAGCCACACCAGGCGCGAGACGCTGCCGATGGTTTCGGCGGGTGCGTTTTGCTGCAGGTTGATCAGCGCGCTCAGCTGGCGCTGCCACGCTTCCTGGCGCTCGAACCACGGCGCCATGTCCGTCAAGCCATGCTGCGCCCGCTTTGAGGTGGCATAGCGCTCCTGCTGCGGCTCGCCCATCAAGCCCAGCAAGCCGGCCGCCTGCGCGGCGATCAAGTCGTAGCCGGCCGCGTCGGCTTGTTGCACCAGCGATCGCAGCTGATCCTTGCGTTCGCTCAATTGCGGTAGCGCAAGCCAGTAGTACAGCAAGGCCTGGAACAGCTGCGCCTGCAGTCCCGTTTCCCAGCTGCGCGTGGGGATGCTTTCCGCCAGCTGCACGCCGGCGCGCACCAGGCGCAAGGTATTGAGTTGCTGGTAGACGATGCTGTCGTGGTTCGGCTGCGCGTGCAGGGCGATATCGAGGTAGGTTTCCGCGCTTTTCAGCAGCTTGGCGTCGTTGCCGCGCAGCAGGGCCAGCACGTACAGGTGGCCGCCGATGCCCGTAAAGCACAGCTTGCGCTTGCCCGCTTCCTTGCGCAGCCCTTTCAAGGCCATGTCAAAGCCCGCCACGGCGTGGGCGTGTTCGCCGCGCAACAGGGCGATGCTGCTGTCGACAAACAGCGCCTGTGGCCCCTGCTGGCCCGCCAGGTAGCGCGCGGCCGCGTCGAGTTCGCCGCACAGCAGGGCGTCTTCGGCCAGTGCCAGCGGCAGGGCGGCGCCAATATGGTCGCCTGCCGCCGTCTGGCGCGCGTGGTGGGCGCGCGCGTAGGTGCGGATGGCGTGCGCCGTGGCCGGCTCGCGTGGGGCATTGCCCAGCAGCACGGCGAGGATGTCATCTTGCAGTTGCGGCATGACGAAAGACAGCATTTCCGGCTCGAACGGGCGGCCGAAAATCTCGATCAGCGGATGCAGCTGCTGGGCTTCATAGCACGCCATGCAGGCGGCCAGGATGGCGGCCACGTGGCGTACCTCGTCATTGCGCAAGAGGGCGATGCGCAGGCGCGCCACGCCCTGGCGATAGCTGCGCAATTCCACATAGCCATCCCAGTTGCGGCGCACGGGGTTGATCAGCTCGATGGCCTGGCACAGGTCGCGAAACACCAGGTGTTCGATGGCGGCGCGCATGGCGGGCCAGCGCAATTTTGCTTCGCAGGCAAAGCCGCGTCCCACCACTTCGGACGCCAGCGCGTGCCGCGTCAAATGCTGCAGCATGCCCGTGACGGTGAGCAGGGCGAACGGCGTGCCGTCCGGCTCGACGACATTGGCGCGCTGCAAGTGTTCATACACGGCATGCTTGCCCACCGGTTCGCCCGCAACGGCCAGCAGGGCCAGGATCATCTGCTCATGCTGCTCCAGGGCGGCGAACTCGTCCAGCAGATGTTGGTCACCATTCTGCTCGCTCATGCGGGCAAATTGGCGATATGCACGGGCGGCTCACCGGCCGCCACGGGCAGGCCGAACACGCGCTGGTAGAAATACAGTTCCGCGTCCAAGGTGCGCACGATGTTTTCCGCCTTGCGGAAGCCGTGTCCCTCGCCTTCGAGCGGGACATACGCGACGGGCACGCCGCGCGCCTGCAGGGCGTCGACCATCAGCTGCGACTGCTGTGGCGGCACGACCTTGTCATCGAGGCCCTGGAAGAAGATCATCGGACGCGACAACTTATCCGTGTGGTGGATGGGCGAGCGCCCGCGGTACAGCGCTTCGGCTTGCGGCTGCGGGGCGATCAGGTAGTCGTTGTAGCGTGATTCGAACTTGTGCGAATCGTCGTCCAGGCCCTTCAGGTCGGACACGCCATAGTAGCTGGCGCCTGCCTTGAACACATCGTGGAAGGTCAGGGCGCACAGGGTCGTCAGGCCACCGGCGCTGCCGCCGCGGATGATCAGGCGTTCCGGGTCGGCCAGGCCGTTGGTCGCCAGGTAGCGCGCGCCGGCGATGCAGTCTTCCACGTCGACGATGCCCCACTGCCCGCGCAGCGCGTCGCGGTATTCGCGGCCGAAGCCGCTGCTGCCGCCATAGTTGACGTCGAGCACACCGATGCCGCGGCTGGTCCAGTACTGCGTCGCCAGTTTCAAGGTATTGCTGGCCATGCTGGTGGGGCCGCCGTGGCTGATGACGATGACGGGCGGCAAGGTTCCTGCCGGCGCCTGTACGTCGCCGTTGGTGGGCGGATAAAAGAAGGCGTAGGCCGTGCGGCCATTGCTGCTAGGGAAACTCAAGCTGCGCGGCACGGACAAATACTCGAGCGCGGGCAGGTGTGCGATCGACTGCGCCAGCACTTCCAGCTCATGGTTCGACAGGTCGATGCGCGCCAGTTCCAGCGCGATGGTCGGGCTGCCGCCCAGCAGCGCGACGAAGCCGGGGCCCACGCGCAGTTCGCGGATTTCCTGATACGGGTGCGGTATCGGCTCGAGCTTGGCCGCCGCCACGTTCAATTGCGCCAGGTAGCTGATGCCGGCCTGGATATACGTGCAGACGATCTCGTCGTCGGACAGAAAACCGTACATGCTGCCGCCGAAAGTCCAATGCGGCGTGGCAAATTCCGCTTCCATCGGGCACAGCGCCTCGATGTCGGCGCCATGCAGGCGGTACAGATTCCACCAGCCGCTGCTGTCGGAAACGAAGTGCAGCAAGCCGTTCGGCGACCATTCCGGCTGGCAAATCGACTCGCGCGCGCCGCCGGCGATCAGGCGTGGCGAACCGAGGCTGCCGTCTGCCTGCACGTCGGCCAGCCACAGTTCCGTGCCTTGCCACGGCAGGCGCGGGTGGTCCCAGCTGATCCAGGCCAGCTGGCTGCCGTCCGGCGACAAACGCGGCGCCGCATAAAAGTCGTGACCGCGCGCCAGCACCGTGTCGCGCCCGTCGAAGCCGACGGCGGCCAGGCAGTTTTCCGGATGCGCGTGACCTTCTGCCGGATGCTGCTCGCGCACGGCGATCAGGCGGGAACGGGCCGCATCAACGACGAAGTCCGCGTGGCGCGTGTTGCCGCCCGTGGTGAATGCTTCGGGCGCGCCGTCGCCGGCCACGCGGTACAGGCAGTTGTCGGCGAAATGCGAAAAATACACGGTATCGCCGGCGACGGCATACGCGCCGCCGCCGTATTCATGCACGCGGGTGCGCACATTGAATGGCGCTGGCGTGAGTTCATCGACCCGCGCGCCGCGCTGGCGCAGCAGGGTGTTGCGGCCCGCCTCGCTGGCGCGCCCGGCCAGCCAGAACACGTCGGTGCCATCCGCCCCACCCAGGGCCAGCTGCGTCAGCGGCGAGGCGCCAGCGGCGACGATGGCCGCGCTGATCGGCGATGGCCAGAGGCCATAAGGGGTGCTGGATGCGGTCGAGGTCATGCGGGCTCCGTGTAGTGAGGGGATCAAGGGCCGCCAGGCAGGGTCAGGGCGCGCGGCTGCGTGCATCATCATAATGGAAGGGCAGGCACAACGAAAGTCATCGCTGTGCGTGGCAAATGCTGCAAAGCGGCACCGGAATCAATGAAATGGCGGCGATTGGATGCGATAATACCGCTTCCCCAAGCTCGATTGCCTTCCATGCCACAATTTGCTCCGCTCCAGAATGATACTTTCCTGCGCGCCCTGCTGCGCCAGCCGACCGAGCACACCCCTGTCTGGCTGATGCGCCAGGCGGGCCGCTACCTGCCCGAATACCGCGCCACGCGCGAGCGGGCCGGTTCCTTCCTGGGTCTAGCAAAGAACCCCGATTACGCCACGGAAGTGACCTTGCAGCCCCTGGAGCGCTTCCCGCTCGACGCAGCGATCCTGTTTTCCGACATCCTGACGGTGCCTGACGCGATGGGCCTGGGCCTGTATTTCGCCGATGGCGAAGGGCCGAAGTTCGAGCGTCCGCTGCGCACGGAGCAGGATGTGAAGGCGTTGCAAGTGCCGGACCTGGAGTCGCTTGACTACGTTTTCAAGGCCGTCACGCAAATCCGCACGGAACTCAATGGCCGCGTGCCGCTGATCGGTTTTTCCGGCAGCCCGTGGACCCTGGCGTGCTACATGGTGGAAGGCGGCGGCTCGAAAGAGTTCCACACCATCAAGAAGATGCTGTACAACCGCCCGGACCTGATGCACCACATCCTGGCCATCAACGCCACCTCCGTGGCGCAGTACCTGAATGCGCAAATCGATGCCGGCGCGCAAGCCGTGATGATTTTCGATTCCTGGGGCGGTGCGCTGGCCGATGGCGCCTACCAGGAATTCTCGCTGACCTACATGCAGCAAGTGGTGGCGCAGCTGAAACGCGACAAGGATGGCGTCAAAATCCCCGCCATCGTGTTTACCAAGGGCGGCGGCCAGTGGATCGAACAGATCGCCGATATCGGCGCCGATGCCGTGGGCCTGGACTGGACCGTCAACCTGACGCGCGCGCGCCAGCTGGTGGGACATAAAGTGGGCTTGCAGGGCAATCTCGACCCCGCCATCCTGTTCGCCAGCCCCGAGCAGATCCGCGCCGAAGTGGCGAAAGTGCTCAACGCCTTTGGCGCGCCGTCGGCAGGCACGGGCCACGTGTTCAACCTGGGCCATGGCATTTCCCAGTTCACGCCGCCGGAATCGGTGGCAGCCATGGTGGAAGCCGTGCACAGCATGAGCCGTGCCATGCGCAGCGGCCAGTAAGCAAGTACCGCTTCCCCTGGCGCAGGGGCGCACGAGGCAGGCTTTCCAGCGGAAGCCTGCCTTTTTCTTTGCTGCGCCTTAGCAAGAAATACCGACTTATGCACAATTTTTTTTGCTGCGGAAATAAGAGGCAGTCGAAAAGCCATGCCCGGGGAGTAGATGCAAGTGCTTGATTATTAAGAAATAAAAAATGCATTGTCCGACGGACTTTATTGCAATTGACAAGGTTATTCTTCCGTTTGCCAGCCTTATTCCTTCATTGTCCACAAAGTTATCAACAGATTCTGTGGATAAAATTGAAAAGTATTTTGTTAACCGATACTTAGCGCAGATGTTCAGGTTTCACCTGAAGTGCATGTTGCAGCGCATGATCATTGCACAATGTTTCGCCGCCCGGCTGGCAAAAACGAACGCTTGCCCGGTAATTGTCAACTTTACCTCATGCGGCAGGCGTTTTCCCGGATGGAGTGCGTCAAAACGGTGCTTATTTTTGTACAAAAAAATGAGAAATGGTTCAGTTATGCACAGCGGAGGAAATGCCCCACGGATTTATCACCTTCCTGGGATCAATTTTTAAGTCATTGATTTTAAATAGTTAATTTTTCTTGCGTGCCCCTCTTGACGGCGATCAAAATCTTCTATCCACATTTTTTTGAAAGTTAATTTTGCTTTGTCCACAAAGTTATCCACAGAATTTTCTTCTGGCGCGAGAACACGCTGTCCTGTCCGCCGTTAGGCGTTTGACGGACGAAACAAGTATCATGGCCCGCTGGCTTGATGCCTGACATCCCGCGCGCCATCCACTCTGCGGCGCGCTTTTTTATTGAGATAGGCCAACTTCCCATGTCGCAGTGCATTTTGACGTCGTGCATCCTGAAAATCGCGCTCGACACGCCCTTGAACGCCCTGTTCGACTACCGCTGGAACGCGGCGGTAGACCCCGGTGCGGACGCCGGCGCGGACGTGGCCGTATTACTGCCGCAAGTGGGACAGCTGGCGCTGGTGCCGTTCGGCCGGCGCGAAGTGATGGGGCTGATCGTCGGCGTGTCCGACAGCACCGACGTGCCCGCCGCGAAATTGAAGGACGTGCTGGCCGTGCGCAGCCAGCTGGCGCCCTTGTCGGAAGAGTGGCTGGCGCTGGCCGCCTTTGCCGCCGATTACTACCAGCGCCCGCTGGGCGAGGTGGCCCTGCCGGGTTTACCGAAGAATTTGCGCGTGCTCACCACCGTGGCGCTGGACCGCGCCATCAAGAAGCTGGCCAAGCTGGCCGACGCGCACGACGGCACGCCGCTGAACATGCCGGCCCTGAATGCCGCCCAGCAAGAGGCGGCCGACGCCATCGGCGGCGCCCGGGGTTTCAAGCCGACTCTGCTGTACGGCGTGACGGGCAGCGGCAAGACGGAAGTGTATCTGCAAGCCTGCGCCCAGGTGCTGGCGCGCGACGAGGCGGCGCAAATTCTGATCCTGGTGCCGGAAATCAACCTCACGCCCCAGCTGGAAGGTAATATCCGCGCGCGCTTTCCGGGCGTCATGCTGGCCACCTTGCACAGCAGCCTGTCCGAAGGCGAGCGCATGCTGCACTGGCTGGCGGCCCACCAGGGCCAGGCGCGCATCGTGCTCGGCACGCGGCTGGCCATCCTGGCGTCCTTGCCGCAGCTCAAGTTGATCGTCATCGACGAGGAGCACGATCCTTCCTACAAGCAGCAGGAAGGCTTGCGCTATTCGGCGCGCGACCTGGCCGTGTGGCGCGCCTGGCAATTGCAGATTCCCATCGTATTGGGCTCGGCCACGCCCTCGCTGGAAAGCTGGCACCACGCGCAGACGGGGCGCTATCGCAAGCTGGAGTTACGCGAACGGGCCGTCAAGAATGCGGTGTTGCCGCGCGTTAAGATACTCGACATGGAGCGCGACAAGCCGAAAGATGGCTTGACGTCGCATCTGGTCGCCGCCTTGAAACTGCGCATGGAGCGAGGTGAGCAGTCGCTGCTGTTTTTGAACCGGCGCGGCTATTCGCCCGTGATTTGCTGCGAATCGTGCGGCTGGATCAGTAATTGCACGCGCTGCACCTCGTTCATGGTGCTGCACAAGCCCGAACACCGGCTGCGCTGCCACCATTGCAGCCTGGAATTGCGCATTCCCCGCCATTGCCCCACTTGCGGCAACGTCGATCTGCAGCCGCTGGGACGGGGCACGCAGCGGGTGGAAGAGGGTTTGCAGCAATTGTTTCCAGAGGCGCGCATTTTGCGCATCGATGCCGATTCCACGCGCAAGAAGGGCAGCGCGCAAGAAGCGTTCGACACCGTGCACCGGGGCGAAGTGGATATTTTGATCGGCACGCAGATGGTGGCCAAGGGCCACGATTTCAAAAAGCTGACGTTGGTGGGCATCTTGAATCCGGACACGGCCCTGTTTTCCCAGGATTACCGCGCCAGCGAACGGCTGTTCGCCCAGCTGATGCAGGTGGCAGGCCGGGCCGGACGTGCTGCGCAGACGGAAGGGGGCAGCGTCAGTGAGGTGCTGATCCAGACGCGCTATGCGCGCCATCCGCTGTACGACGCCGTCGTCAACCACGATTACGACCATTTCGCCACGACCTTGCTGGAAGAGCGGGCGCAGGCGGCGCTGCCGCCGTATCTGTTCCAGGCCCTGCTGCGCGCCGAGGCACCCGAGCTGGCCACGGCCATCGAATTCCTGCAGGCGGCGAAAGAGTGCATGGCGCACCCGCAGGTGACCATCAACGACCCGATTCCCATGAGCATGACGCGCGTGTACAACGTGGACCGCGCCCAGTTGCTGCTCGAATCCCCCTCGCGGCCCGCGCTGCAGGCGTTTTTAAAAGAATGGCTGGCGGAACTGCGCGCCATGAAGTCGCGCGTGAAATGGTCGCTGGAAGTGGACCCGCTGGATATCTGATTAGTTCAGATAGTCGCGCGCCGACTTGACGATCTGTTCGGACAGCAGCTTGGTAAACGGCGTGTCCAGTGTCCACGCATGCCAGCTCAGCGGTACGTCCAGGGTGCTGCCCGGCATCAGGTCGACCAGTCTGTCCGTCGCCAGCGCCTGCGCGGCCAGGCGCTGCGGCATCAGGCCGTAGGCCAGGCCATCCTGGACGCAACTGCGGCGCGCCGTTTCCACCGGTAAGGTGTGGTGCGGAAAAGGTTCACGCATGCTTAATTGTTCCGCGAGGAAACGCGCCAGCAAGCCGTGCTGGCCCACCACGGCGGGCGCCAGTTGCACCGCCTCGTCACTGAAACCATCGCCGAACCAGTGGCCCGCAAACACGGGCGTGGCCACGCAGACATAGCGCAAGGTGCCCAGCGGCGTGACGCTGGTGGCCGCCCCCGCGTCCAGCGCTGTGCCGGACTCGGCCGCCACGCAGCCAAACACCGTGCCGTCGCGCACCATTTGCAAGGCGCTGTCGCTGTCGGCCAGGCGCACGTCGAGCTGGCAGCGCGGCGGCGCCAGCAGGGCCGATAAGGTATCGGGGAACCAGGTGGCCAGACTGTCGGCATCGATGGCGATGGCGATTTCCGGCATGCTGACGCTGTTGCCCAGGTCGATGTCGAGCGACGCTTCCATCAGCTTGACGTTGCGGTGGTGCACGATCAGGCGCTGGCCCAGTCCCGTCGGCACGGCTGGCTGGCCACGGATGATCAGCAAGCGCCCGCTGGCGTCTTCCAGCGCCTTGATGCGCTGCGAGACGGCCGACTGGGTGATGCCCAGCGCCAGGGCGGCCTTGTCGAAACTGCCATGGCTGGCCACGGCGTCCAGCACGGCCAGCGCGCGATAATCGATTGATCCCATTAGCTCAGCTTATAAATTTTGAAAATGATTAGTTATACTAATGCATATATTGCTGCAATGTAAAACCTTATTTTCGCCAAACGGGTAGTATCGAACGCTGTGAGCAACCTCAGTGGATGGATAGCACGATGAAGACGATACAGGTGGATGTGGCCGTAATTGGCAGTGGTACGGCCGGCATGACGGCGCACAAGGCGGCGCGCATGCAGGGCAAGCGCGTGCTGATGATCGAAAGCGGACCCTACGGCACCACGTGCGCGCGCGTGGGCTGCATGCCCAGCAAACTCTTGATCGCGGCCGCCGAGGCGGCCCATGCCGTGGCTGCCGCGCCGGCTTTTGGCGTGCATCCGGGCCCCGTGCGCATCGACGGTCGGCAAGTAATGGCCAGGGTGCGCAGCGAGCGCGACCGCTTTGTCGGCTTCGTGCTCGACGGCGTCAATGCCATCCCCGACGAGGAAAAACTGCGCGGCCATGCGCGCTTCATCGCGCCCGGCAAGCTGCAGGTGGATGAACATACGATCATCGAGGCCACCAGCGTGGTGATCGCCACCGGTTCCACGCCCATCGTGCCGCCCGAGTGGCAGGCGGGCGGCGACAGGGTCATCACCAGCGACGCCGTGTTCGAATGGACTGACTTGCCAAGCTCAGTGGCCGTGGTCGGTAGCGGCGTGATCGGCCTGGAACTGGGCCAGGCGCTGGCCCGCCTGGGCGTGCGCGTGACCCTGTTTGCGCGCGGCAATAAAGTCGCGCAACTGACGGACCCGCTGGTGCTGCGCGAGGCGGATGCCGTGCTGGCGCGCGAACTCGATATCCGTTTCATGACCGGCGTCGCGCACGTGGCAAAAACGCCCGATGGCAGCGGCATTCTGCTGACCAGCCGCGATGCCGCCGGCGTGGAAAAAACCGAGCAGTTCGAGTATGTGTTGGCCGCCATCGGCCGCGCGCCGAACGTGGACAAGATCGGCCTGGAGACGGCGCAAATCGAGCTCGACCGCCATGGCATTCCCTTGCATGACCCGCATACCATGCAGTGCGGCAAGAGCGCGATTTTCATCGCCGGCGATGCCGACAATGCCTTGCCACTGCTGCCCGAGGCAGCCGACGAGGGCCGCATTGCGGGCGACAACGCGGCGCACTTTCCCAATGTGAAGCCGGGCTTGCGCCGCACGCCGTTGACGATCGCCTTCACGGAGCCGCAGATCGCCACCCTGGGCGCCACCTACCAGCAATTGTGCGTGAGCTACGCGGGCCGTTTCGCCGTCGGTGCCGTGTCGTTCGGCAACCAGGGCCGCAGCCGCGTGATGCTGCAAAACCAGGGCTTGCTGCGCGTGTATGCGGAGTTCGGCAGCAAGCGTTTTCTCGGCGCCGAGCTGATCGGCCCACGGGCGGAACACCTGAGCCATTTGCTGGCCTGGGCATGCCAGGCCCAACTGACGGTGCCGGCCATGCTCGACATGCCGTTCTACCACCCCGTCATCGAGGAAGGCGTGCGCACGGCCTTGCGCGAACTGGCGCTGCACCTGGAAAAAGACCCGGAACACGCGCCCGGCTGCGCCGATTGCTCGCCTGGCGTCTGATGCAATTTTTGTATTTACACAATTTTGTAGACAAGCGCACATGATTGCGCGATCATCGCTGCCACATTGAAATATTGATTAAAAGCAAAAAGCATTTCAATTGGCACATGCCGCCCATGCCGCAATGGTAAAAAGGGTAGCGGCTAGCGATGACGGAGACGATGTGAAAATTCGGCGCATTTACGCGGGAGAACTCGCGCTGGGCGTAGCCCTGCCCTGGGACGTGCACGGCGAGACGGGCAGCTTGCTGGCCAGGCTGGGCCATGTCATCAGTAGCGAGAATCAGATCGAATTGCTGCTGGCGCACGGCGTCATCGCCGATACCAGTGCGGACGTGCCGCGCACGGCCACGGAAGCGCCGTCGGCCCTGCGCATGCTGAACCTCGTCACGGCAGGGCTGGCCCTCGTCTTGCCGGCCATTGCCGCCGGGCAAGCGGGCAGCCACGCGTCCCTGGCGGCGCTGGCGCAACTGGTGGAAGAGGCCGTTGTTCTGGATGCCGATGTGGCGCTGGCCTGTATCCTGCACAACCAGGGCGCGGGCGACTTTGCCGTGCGCCACAGCGTCGACACGGCCGTCATCGCGGCCCTGCTGGCGCGCGCGCTGAAACTCGATGACGAGGTCGTGCGCAGCGTGCTGCTGGCCGCGCTGAGCATGAATGTGGGCATGCTGGAACGCCATGCGGATTTCCAGCACAAGGCGGGGCCGCTGGACGCGCAGGAGCGCGCCTATTTGCGCGCCCATCCGCAAGCCGGTGTCGACTTGCTGCGCGCGGTGGGCGTCACGGACGCCGTCTGGCTGCAGGCCGTGCTGCAGCACCATGAAAATATCGATGGCAGCGGCTATCCGCTGGGCACGCAAGGCGAGGCGATCGGCATAGGCGCGCGCCTGATCATGCTGGCCGACCGCTATTGCGCACGCGTGTCGAAGCGCAGCTACCGCCAGCCCTTGCTGCCGAATGTGGCCCTGCGCGAGATGCTGATGGCCGACAAGGCCACCCTGGATGCGCCGCTGGCCTCCCTGCTGGTGCGCGAACTGGGCATCTACCCGGTCGGCACCTTCGTCAAATTGCTCAATGGGGAAATCGGCGTCGTCACGCGCAAGGGCTTGAACGCCACCACGCCCCATGTGCAGTCGCTGATCGGCCCCCGTGGCGCGCGCCTGGACGTGCCGCTGCGGCGCGATACGCGCGTGGACTTGCACGCCATCCGCGAAGTGCTCAGCGCGGAGCAGGCGGGCTTGCAGTTCAGGCCCGACCAGTTGTGGGGCCGCAGCGCACGAATTTAGCGCGGGAGCTTAGTTCAGCAGACCCGCATCGAGCCGTCCCTCGAGCGCCAGTTCGCGCATGATGCGCACCGTGTCGATGTCGGATTCCTTGTAGGCGGAGCGGCGGAAGTCGTCGTACAGGGCGTTGGCCGCATCGGTGGCCGCGTCGTGGCCGTCATCGTACTGGAAGCGCACCCACAGGCTCGCTTCGTCGGGCATCTCGATGGTCATCACCAGCGAGGAGGCGCTGATATCCTGTTGCGCCGGCACTTCGTAGCGCACCTGCAGTTGCGGTATCAGCACCACCTTGTCGTTGATGACCAGCTCGCCATAGCGCAGGCTGCGCGCGAAACCGGCATCGCTGCGCTGGCTGATCTGGCACTCGTCCAGGTGCGGCACGAACAGCCTGGGCGACTCGGCGCGCAAGACCAGGCCGCGCCAGACCTGTTCCAGGCTCAGGGTGTCGATCAGCGGGTTGAGCGGATCGTTGATTTCAATCAGGTGTTCAAATTTCATGGGACTGCCATTCGGTAAGTGGGCGCGCACGGGCGATATAGGCGGAATGGTACTCCAGCGCTGACATCGCCGCACGCATTGCATGGGCCGAGATGGCGGCACAGGGCGAGATATCAATGCCATTGCCTGTTTTTCAGGCATGGCCCTCCATGCAATTGGCCCACGCGACGCTGTTACAATGGGCTGCTGTTCCCTGCGGAAATACCCCTGATGTCCAAAGCACCACAGTTCGGTCTGAATGCGCCCCAAAGCGAAGCGGTTACCTACCTCGACGGCCCCTGCCTGGTGCTGGCGGGCGCCGGTTCGGGCAAGACGCGCGTGATCACGCAAAAGATCGCCCACTTGATCGAAGACCGGGGCTATGACCCGCGCACCATCGCCGCGCTGACCTTCACCAACAAGGCGGCGCTGGAAATGCAGGAGCGCATCGCCAAACTGTTGAAACAGCCGCGCCAGGCCAAGCAGTTGACGGTGTCGACCTTCCACTCGCTGGGCGTGAAAATCCTGCGCCAGGAAGCCAACGGCGTGGGCTTGAAGGACCGTTTTTCCATCATGGACAGCGACGACTGTTTTTCCCTCGTGCAAGATCTTGCCATTACCACCGATAAACAGGTGATACGCGGCATCCAGAGCGCCATGTCGCTTTGGAAAAACGGCTTGATCGATCCGGACACGGCGCTGGCGCAAGCGAAGGACGAGGACGAGGCGAACGCGGCGCGCATCTACCGCAGCTATGTGGCTACCTTGTCGGCCTACCAGGCCGTCGATTTCGACGATCTGATCCGCCTGCCCGTGGAACTGTTCCGCAACAACGGCCCCGTGCGCGACAAGTGGCAGCGCCGCCTGCGCTACCTGCTGGTCGACGAATACCAGGATACGAACACTTGCCAGTACGAACTGGTGAAACTGATGGTGACGGGCATCGGCAAGAAGCCGATGTTTACGGCCGTGGGCGACGATGATCAGGCCATTTATGCCTGGCGCGGCGCCACGGTAGAAAATCTGAAGACGCTGGAAACGGATTTCCCCGATTTGCGCGTGATCAAGCTCGAGCAGAATTACCGCTCCACCATGCGCGTGCTCAATGCCGCCAATGCCGTCATCGGCAACAATCCTAAATTGTTTGAAAAGTCGCTGTGGTCGGAACACGGCCTGGGCGAGCCGATCAAGGTGCTGGGCATGCAGACTGACGAGCAGGAGGCGGAGCAGGTCGCCATCATGATCTCGGCTGACCATTTCGAGCGCAAGAATAAATTTTCCGATTACGCCATTTTGTACCGTGGTAACCACCAGGCACGGATCATCGAGCAATGCTTGCGCAAGGAACGCATTCCGTACACGATTTCGGGCGGCCAGAGCTTCTTCGACAAGGCCGAGATCAAGGACATCATCAGCTACCTGCGTCTGCTGGCGAACGAAGACGACGACCCGGCCTTCATTCGCGCCGTGACGACGCCGCGCCGCGGCGTGGGGCAGTCGACTCTGGAAGTGCTGGGGGCGTTTTCGGGGCAGTGGCAGTGCTCGCTGTTCCAGGCCGTGTTCAAGGGCGGCATCGAGGCCAAGCTGACGGACCGCCAGTTGGGGCCGCTGCGCGACTTCTGCAACTTCATCAATGACCTTGAATCGCGTGCCAGCCGTCCGGGTGCGGCCGGCAGCGGCGACAACGCGGCCGAAGTGCTGGACGACATGATGAAGGAAATCCACTACGAATCGTATTTGTACGATGCTTTCGAGGAACGCCAAGCGCAAAGCAAGTGGCAGAACGTGCTGGAATTCGTCAACTGGCTCAAGGAACGGGGCCGGGGCGGCAAGGACCGCGACGGCGAAGAAAAGAACGTGCTGGAGCTGACGCAAATGGTGGCCCTGATGACCATGCTCGAGGGCAAGGACGAGGAGCAGGACGCCGTGCGCATGTCCACCCTGCACGCCTCGAAAGGGCTGGAATTCCCGCACGTGTTTCTGGTCGGTGTGGAAGAGGGGATTTTGCCGCACAAGGGCGACCCTGACGCGCCGGCCGAAACCATCGCCGCGCGCATCCAGGAAGAGCGCAGGCTGATGTATGTGGGCATCACGCGCGCCCAGCGCACCTTGCACGTGACCTGGTGCAAGAAGCGCAAGCGGGCCGGTGAGCAAGTCCATTGCGACCCGTCGCGCTTCATCAAGGAAATGCAACTCGACGTGGGCGACGCCGTGCCGACGGAGTCGGAAATCATTTCGCCCAAGGAACGGCTGGCGCGCATGAAGGCGCTCTTGGCCGCGCCGAAAGTTTAAGCGGCGTTCAGGCTTCCACGGCGCTGTCGGGCGTGGTTTTTGGCACGATGGCCAGCTGCATGCCCAGCGCATCGAGCATCTTTAAAATGGTTTCGAAGCGCGGCTTGCTGCCTTCGCGCAAGGCTTTATAGGCGCCTTCACGCGTGATGTCGGCCCTGGCCGCCACCTTGCCCATGCCATAGGCGCGCACCACGTCATTCATGGCTGACTGGAACAGTTCGGCATTGCCGGTGGCGACGATTTCGCTCATGTAGGCGGCCACGGCAGCCTTGCTGGTCAGGTGTTGCGTTGGGTCAAATTTGCTCAGGCCTAAGGCTTCCAGGTCGTCGAGATCGAAGGTGTCGCTATGGATGTCTTGGTTCATTTCTTTCGTGCTCCTGTGGATGCCGCCGCCGCTTTCTTCAGGGCCGCCTGCCGGGCTTTCAAGTCCTTGAGTATCGCTTGCGCCTGCTTGATGTCGCGTTGCTGGCTCGATTTATTGCCACCCAGCAGCAGCAAGATCAGGGTGCCCCGATTCGTTTCGTGAAAATACACGCGCCAGCCTGGCCCCGTCTGCAAAAAGCGCAGCTCGCACACGCCTTCGCCCACTGGCCGCCAGTCGCCCTTTTTTCCATGCTGCAAATGCTTGATGCGCGCATCGATAGCGGCGGCCGCCACGTCATGCAGGGAGTCTTCCCAGCGCCGGTATTGAGCCGTCTTGCGCGTATCGATCAGGAATGGCTCGGATGGCGTTGGTGTGTTCATTGTAATCGTTTGTTCTCATTCGTCAAGCGGCTTGAGCTCCTATGTGCACAATAAACAGAAATCCGGACCCGCCTGGAGGCGAATGGAAGGAGTTTGTCCTGGCTCACGCCACTGCGGCGGTAAAATGCCCCCTTTCAGTCAGGAATCACCGAGAGCACCATGGACAATGCAGAACAGATGGAAACACGTTTCGTCGATATCGAAATCAAGCTGGCGCAGCAGGAAGACCTGGTTGAGTCGCTGAACCAGATGGTGTACCAGCAGGGTAAGCGCATCGACCAACTCGAGGCGATGCTGCACAAGCTGGGCGAGCACGTGCGCGACGGGGCGCAGCAGGCGAATGGCGGGCTGGTCAACGAACGCCCGCCACATTACTAAATCGGCATGGTGACGCGGGGTGCATGAAAACCATTCATTACCCGCCAACCCGCTAAGGTCAGTAGTTGCTGGTGACGCAAGTGTGTCAGGCTGTTATTATTTCAGGCTGGCCCGCGACACAATCGCGGCTCTCTTGCGTTTCTTGAAAGAAGACATGACCCGTCCAACAATGCTCGTCATCGCCGCCAGCCTGATGCTGGCGCCAGCCGCCGCCGCTTTTGCCGCCACCGCGGCCGCAGCGCTGCCTGCTTCGAACCCGTTTGCGCAGGCCAGCAGCCTGCCGTTCCACTATCCACCGTTCGACAAGGTGCAGGACGCCGACTACGCACCCGCCTTTACGGCAGGCATGGCCGCCAACCTGGCGGAAATCAACGCGATTGCGAATAACCCGAAAGCGGCCACGTTCGACAACACCATCGTCGCCATGGAACGCTCGGGCCAGCTGCTGAGCCGCGTGCGCACCGTGTTTTCCGTGATGTCCGGCTCGAACACGAATGAGACGATCCAGGGCCTGGAACGCGAACTGGCGCCGAAAATGGCGGCTCACAGCGACGCGATCATGCTCAACGACAAATTGTTTAAGCGCATCGATAGCCTGTACGCCAAGCGCGACAAGCTGGGCCTAGATGCCGAATCGAAACGCCTGTTGGAACGCTATCACACGGACTTCGTGCGCGCTGGCGCCAAGCTGTCGGCGGCCGACAAGCAAAAGCTGCGCGCCTACAACGGCCAGTTGGCGGCCTTGTCGACCAAGTTCGCGCAGAACGTCTTGAAGGAATTGAACGCCTCGGCCGTCGTCGTCGATACGCGCGAAGAACTCGACGGCCTGTCGCCGGCCGCCATCGAAGTGGCCGCGGGCCTGGCCAAGAAGCGCGGCCTGGATGGAAAATATGTGATCGCCCTCGTCAACACGACGGGCCAGGCGCCGCTGTCGCAGCTGACCAACCGCGCCTTGCGCGAACGCATCATGGCTGCGTCGCAAGCGCGCGGCAGCCGTGGCGGCGAGTTTGACAATACCGCCGAAGTGCTGGAACTGGCAAAACTGCGCGCTGAACGTGCCGCGCTGATGGGCTACCCGAACTATGCGGCCTATTCGCTGGAAGACCAGACGGCGCACGACACCACCGCCGTGAACGCCCTGCTGGGCGAGCTGGCGAAGCCGGCCGTCGTCAATGCGCGGCGTGAAGCGGACGATATCCAGAATGTCATCGATGCAGGCAAAGGCGGCTTCAAGGTGGGTGCTGCCGACTGGGCCTTCTATAGCGACAAGGTACGCGCCGAACGCTACAACTTTGATGAAACGCAACTCAAACCGTACTTTGAAATGCACAGCGTATTGACCCGTGGCGTGTTCTTTGCCGCAGGCAAGTTGTACGGCCTCACATTCAAGCAGCGCACCGACTTGCCCGTCTACACGGCCGACATGCTGGTGTACGACGTCTTCAATGAAGACGGCACGCAGCTGGCCATTTTTACGCTGGACCCTTACGCGCGCAGCAACAAGCGCGGCGGCGCGTGGGCGAATGCCTACGTGGGCCAGTCGACCTTGCTAAACCGCAAGCCGGTGATTGCGAATAACCTCAACATTCCGAAGCCGGAAGCGGGCCAGCCGACCCTGATGACGTTTGACGAAGTCAACACCATGTTCCACGAATTCGGCCATGCGCTGCACGGCATGTTCTCGAACGTGAAATACCCGCGTTTCGCCGGCACCAGCGTGCCGCGCGACTTCGTCGAATACCCGTCGCAAGTCAATGAAATGTGGGCGCTGTGGCCGGAAGTGCTGCAAAACTATGCCAAGCACTACCAGACGGGCGCGGCCATCCCGGCCGAGCTGCTGGCGAAAGTGACGGCGGCCGACAATTTCAACCAGGGCTATAAAACCACGGAATACCTGGCATCGGCCCTGCTGGACCAGCGCTGGCATCAGCTGACCCCGGCACAGATCCCCACCGACGTGCTGGCGTTTGAAAAAACCGCCTTGACGGAAGCCGGCGTCGATTTCGCCCCGGCGCCGCCGCGCTACCGCACCACGTATTTTTCGCACGCGTTCGCGGGCGGCTATTCGGCCGGCTACTACGCGTATCTGTGGTCGGAAAAGCTCGATGCCGATACGGTCGAGTGGTTCAAGGAAAACGGCGGCCTGACGCGCAAGAACGGAGACTGGTTCCGCAATAAACTGCTGTCGCGCGGCGGCAGCGCCGATGCACTCGACATCTACCGCAACTTCCGCGGCCGCGATGCGAAGATCGAACCGCTGCTGCAACGCCGTGGCTTGAACGGCAAGTAATCCGCGTCATTCCGGCCTCAAGGCCAGGTCAATGAAAAAGGCTGCCAAGCGATTGGCAGCCTTTTTTATTTGGCGATGTTGATTGCAAACCGTGGTAAACCGCGCATTTGGCGTGCTGCACCACAGGATCGCCCATGTTGGATGACGCCTGTGTGACAGGCTGCTATGATCTGCCACTGGCCCGCGACGCGATCGCGGTTCTTCCCCGCGCTTCCTGAAAGATGTCATGATCCGTCCACAACTGCTCGTCATCGCTGCCAGCGTCATGCTGGCCCACGCCGCTCCATCCGCCCTGGCTGCCACCACCGCAAAATCCGCGCCTGCCGCCGCCGTCAGCGCCCAGAACCCCCTGCTCAAAGCCAGTCCGCTGCCGTTCCAGATGCCGCAGTTCGGTCTGATCAAGGATGGTCACTACGCGCCGGCGTTTGCCGAAGGCATGAAACGCCAGCTGGCCGAAGTCAATGCGATTGCCAGCAACCGCCAGGCGCCCACGTTTGAGAACACCATCGTGGCCCTCGAGCGCACGGGACAGCTGCTGCACCGCGTGCAGAGCATCTTCAGCAACATGACGTCGACCAACACCAATGCCGTGCTGGAAGCGGTGGAAGTGGATGTGTCGCCCAAGCTGGCCGCGCATGGCGACGCCATCACCCTGAACCCGAAACTGTTTGCCCGCATCGACACCCTGTACGCCAAGCGCGACAAGCTGGGCCTCGATGCCGAATCCTTGCGCCTCTTGGCCCGCTATCACACGGATTTCGTGCGCGCCGGCGCCAAGCTGTCCGATGCGGACAAGGAAAAATTGAAAGCCTACAACGCCGAGCAAGCGGGCCTGGAAACGGCTTTCGCGCAAAACGTGCTGAAGGAAACCAATGCCCAGGGCCTAGTCGTCGACACGCGCGCCGAACTGGCCGGCATGACGGACAGCGATATCGATACGGCCGCTGCCGCCGCCAAGGAGCGCGGCTTGACGGGCAAGTTCCTCATCGCCCTGGTCAACACCAGCGGCCAGCCGCCACTGGCGGTATTGACGGATCGCAAGACACGTCAGCGCCTGATGGATGCGTCGCTGAACCGGGGCAGCCACGGCGGCGAGTTCGACAACCGTGCCATCGTGCTGAAGCTGGCCAAACTGCGCGCCGAACGGGCCACCTTGCTCGGTTATGCGAACTACGCCGCGTATTCGCTGGAAGACCAGACGGCCAAGACCACCACGGCCGTCAACACCTTGCTGTCGGAACTGGCGAAACCGGCCGTCGCGAATGCGCGACGCGAAGCGGCCGACCTGCAGCAAGTGGTCGATGCGGAAAAGGGCGGTTTCCAGGTAGCGGCGGCCGACTGGGCCATCTACACGGACAAGCTGCGCAAGCAGCGTTTCAATTTTGATGAAAACGAGCTGAAGCCGTACCTGGAACTCAACAGCGTGCTGAACAACGGCGTCTTCTTTGCCGCCAATAAACTGTATGGCATCAGCTTCAAACAGCGTACTGATCTACCGGTGTATAACCCGGACGTGCGCGTCTACGACGTGCTGGACGCCAACGGCAAGCCACTGGCCCTGTTCATCGCCGACTTCTATGCGCGCGGCAACAAGCATGGCGGCGCGTGGATGAATGAATACGTGTCGCAGTCAATGTTGATGGGCACGCATCCCGTCGTCGCCAACCAGTTGAACATTCCGAAGCCACCGGCCGGTCAGCCGACCTTGCTGACGTTCGATGAAGTGACGACCATGTTCCACGAATTCGGCCATGCGTTGCACGGCATGTTTTCGAACGTGAAATACCCGCGCTTTGCCGGCACCAGCGTGCCAAGCGACTTCGTCGAGTACCCGTCGCAAGTCAATGAAATGTGGGCCGTCTGGCCGGAAGTGCTGCAAAATTACGCCAAGCACTACCAGAGCGGCGCGGCCATGCCGCAGGAGTTGCTCGACAAGGTGATGGCGGCGAAGAAATTCAACCAGGGCTTCATGACTACGGAATACCTGGCGGCGGCCTTGCTGGACCAGCGCTGGCACCAGCTGACCCCGGCGCAAGTGCCGAGCGACGTGCTGGCCTTCGAAGCGGCGGCCCTGAAAGACGCCGGCGTCGACTACGCGCCCGTGCCACCGCGCTACCGCACCAGCTACTTCTCGCACAGCTTCGCGGGCGGCTATTCGGCCGCCTATTACGCCTATCTGTGGTCGGAAAAGCTGGACGCGGAATCGGTCAACTGGTTCAAGGAAAACGGCGGCCTGACGCGCAAGAATGGCGACTGGTTCCGCAGCAAATTGCTGTCGCGTGGCGGTAGCGTCGATGCGCTGCAACTGTTCCGCGACTTCCGCGGCCGCGACGCCACCGTGGAACCGCTGCTGGAACGCCGTGGCTTGAACGCCAAGTAATCCGTCCTCATCTGAAGCTTGCGTTGCGTTGACATGGCGCACGCAAGCTTTCCGTGCCGGCGGCGTAGAATTGAGTAAGATGTAAACAAGAAGGCAGTTGAAAGAGTATATGAGTCAGCAAGATTTGAATGGCATTACCCTGGAAGGTATCGTGACGCGCCTGCACGCCCACTACGGTTGGGACGGCCTGGCCAAGCACATCGATATCAATTGCTTCATCAGCGATCCCAGCATCAAGTCGAGCCTGAAGTTTTTGCGCAAGACCCCGTGGGCCAGGAGCAAGGTGGAACAATTGTTCATGGACACGCAATTTACTGACTGACAGGAAAAAACATGGATAGCAAACTCAAGGAATCGCTGCAACAACTGCATTCGGCATTGGAAACCAGCGGCCCCGTCGATGAAGAACTGCATGGTTTGCTGCAAAAACTCGATGTCGACATCAAGTTGTTGATGGAAAAGCGCGCCGCGCAGGAACAGGAAGAAGAATCGACCACTTATGGATTGGCCGAGCGCAGCCAGGAATTGTCGGCGAAGTTCGCCGTCAAGCATCCGAAACTGGAGCCGGCGCTGCGGGAGTTGGGTGAGATTTTAGCTAATATGGGTATTTAATTTAACCCTAAAGCAACATTCGGGGTCAGACCCGGCGGGTCTGACGCCAAGGGCCTCTTTCTCTCAAGTAATTGAAAAATAAACGTTTTTTATACGAAAATCCAACAGTAAAAAGCAGGCCGTCAGGTTGGAAATGGCCAATTCCGGTACAATCCGTACCCTATGAGCTCCCCTACCAATTTATTTGCGACCGTTCCCAAGCGGTCTGCCCGCGCTGCCGTGGCGCCTTTCCTGCCGATGTCGCGTGCCGAGATGGACGCGCTGGGCTGGGACCAGTGCGACGTCATCCTCGTCACGGGCGACGCCTACATCGACCATCCGAGTTTCGGCATGGCCCTGGTGGGCCGCCTGCTCGAAGCGCAAGGCTACCGCGTCGGCATCATCAGCCAGCCGGACTGGCTGTCGGCCGAAGCGTTCCGCATCCTCGGCAAGCCGCGTTTGTACTACGGCATTACGGCCGGCAACATGGATTCCATGGTCAACCAGTACACGGCCGACCGCAAGATCCGCTCCGACGACGCCTACACGGCGAATGCCGAACCAAACAAGCGCCCGGACCGCGCCGTCACCGTGTACGCCCAGCGCGCGCGCGAAGCGTATCCCGATGTGCCGGTGGTCATCGGCAGCATCGAAGCGTCCTTGCGCCGCATCGCCCATTACGATTACTGGTCGGACAAGGTCCGCCGTTCCGTCTTGCCCGATTCCAAGGCTGATTTGTTGATCTTCGGTAATGCCGAGCGGGCGCTGGTCGACCTGACCCACCGCCTGGCCGCTGGCGAAGCCATCAAGGATATCCGCGACTTGCGTGGCACGGCCTTCATGGTGCCGGCTGGCTGGTTGCCCGGCGACGACTGGGGCGTGCACAATTCCACCCGCGTCGACGTGCCCGGCAAGGTCGATCCGCACTACAGCCCGTATGAGATGGTGCAGGAAGACAAGACCGCCTGCGCCACGGAAAATGCCTCGAAATCGGCCGAAGTCATCAAGCCGATCCGCATCATGAGCCGCGAAGAGCGCCTGGCCATGGCCAAGGAAAAGCACGACAAGACGGTCGTGCGCCTGCCCGCCTACGACGTCGTTAAGGATGACCCGGTGATGTATGCGCACGCTTCGCGCGTGTTCCACCTGGAATCGAATCCCGGCAATGCGCGCGCCATGGTGCAGGCGCACGGCGAACGCGACGTGTGGCTCAACCCGCCGCCGCTGCCGCTGGCCATGGACGAGATGGATGGCGTGTACGACATGAATTACGCGCGCGCGCCGCACCCGAGCTATGGCAAGGCGCATATCCCTGCCTGGGAAATGATCCGCTTTTCCGTCAACATCATGCGCGGCTGCTTCGGCGGCTGCACCTTCTGCTCGATCACCGAGCATGAAGGGCGCATCATCCAGAGCCGTTCGGAACCGTCGATCTTGCGCGAAATCGAGCATATCCGCGATAAAACCAAAGGCTTTACGGGCACCATTTCCGATATGGGTGGCCCCACGGCGAATATGTACCGCCTGGCCTGCAAGGAAAAAGAGATCGAAGTGTCGTGCCGCCGCCTGTCGTGCGTGTACCCGTCCATCTGCGTCAACCTGGGCACGGACCACAGCAAGCTCATTTCGCTGTATCGCAAGGCGCGCGCCATTCCCGGTATCAAGAAAGTGCTGATCAGCTCGGGCTTGCGCTATGACCTGGCCGTGCGTTCGCCCGAATACGTCAAGGAACTGGTCACGCATCACGTCGGTGGCCTCTTGAAAATCGCGCCTGAGCACACGGAAGAGGGCACTTTGTCGAAGATGATGAAGCCCGGCATTGGCGCGTATGACGAGTTCAAGGAAATGTTCGACCGTTTCTCGCTGGAAGCGGGCAAGAAGCAGTATCTGATCCCGTATTTCATCGCCGCCCATCCGGGCACGACGGACCTGGATATGCTGAACCTGGCCCTGTGGCTGAAGAAAAACAATTTCAAGCTGGACCAAGTACAAACCTTCATGCCCACGCCGATGGCCATGGCCACGACCATGTACCACACGCGCAAGAATCCCTTGCGCAAGGTCACGGCAGATTCGGAAGTGGTGGAAACAGCCCGCAGCGGCAAGATCCGCCGCACGCATAAAGCCTTCCTGCGCTACCAGGACCCGGCCAACTGGCCTATCCTGCGCGAAGCGCTGGTCAACATGGGCCGTGGCGACTTGATCGGCAATGGCGACAAGCATTTGATACCGGCCTGGACCTCGTCGGAATCGGGCGGCCTGGCCGCAGGCGAACGCAGCCGCCAGACGCATGGCGCCGGCACGCCGGACAAGTTCAAGGTGGCGCCAGGCAAGAGCCGTATCGCCCTGGGCGGCACGGCAGCGGCGCCGAAAGTCACGGCCGTCGAATCGAAAGTGCGGCCCTCAATCCTGTCGACCATCAAAACGAAGGCCAAGCCGGCCGCCGTGCCGATGGGCCGTGGCAGCAAGCCACCGGCCAAGGGCGGCCATGCCGCACCGGCACGGGGCGGACGCAAGTAAGCGGCCCTCGGCCCCAGGCATAGCCTGAAAACCCGGCAACGCGTACTGCGTTGCCGGGTTTTTTGCTTTCTGCGCACCAAGATGGGGCGCGGCACCCCCTTGGCGGCAGGATTTTTACCAATATTTAAAAATTGAATAGAGCAAAAGGCAATTTTCCCTTGTGGCAACTTGGTGTTTGAAAATATACTCGTTGAATATTTAGCCGTACGGCAACAATGCTGCCATTCTGGCAAGCGATACAGGCGTACGGCGTCAGCGTTGATATGAAAAGAGATGCCAATTGAAATGCCTTTCCTGCCAGGCCGAGAATAAACCGGGCGCAAAATTCTGTTCTTCCTGCGGCACGACGTTTGCCGTTGCCACGACCGTTGCCGCCCCGATGCCAGGCAAATCCTGTGGCCAGTGCGGCCATGATTGCAAGGCCGATGCCAAATTCTGCCCCAAGTGCGCGTTCAGCTTTGCCGTGGCGCCCGTCGCCGCAGCGGTGCCGCCGCCTCTGCCGGAGCCGGTCATTGTGCCGGCTATTGCAGCGGCGAGTGAGCCGCTCATTGCACCCGTCATCACGCCCGTCATCGAGCCCGTGCCAGAACCAGCCCCGGCGCCAGTGGCGGAACCTGTCGCGGTACCGGCGCCGCCGCCCGTGCTGGAAAAGCGCCAGCCGGAAGCCGTGTCCGCTCCTGCACCAGAACCTGTCCACGCGCCTGCACCAGAACCTGCTGCTGCACCCGCCAGCGTACCCGAAGCGCCAAGCGACAGCCCATCGGGTGGCAGCCGCGTCAAGCTGATTGCCGCAGCCGTCGCAGCGGTAGTGCTGCTGGGCGGTGCAGGCGCGTATTATTTCCTGTCAAGCAAGCCGCCAGCGCCGCCGCCGGAACCCGTGCCAACCTTACAGCCGGAAGCTGCGCCTGCCGCCGAGAAGCCGCTGCTCATCAGCGACCCTGCGTTCGATGGCGCCACGGCGGCCGAGCCTGCCGTGACGCCAGCGGCGCCCGCCCCGGCGCCAGCACCGGTTGCCGCCCCTGCGCCCACGCCCGAGCCTGCACCAACGCCAGCACCAGCACCTGCACCTGCCCCGGTCGTGGAAAAGCCGGCCAAGCTCGTCAAGGCAGCACCGCCAGCCGCCCCCGCCAACAAGGCTGACGGCCTGGAAAGCGTGATCACGGAAAGCCTTTCGGAAGCGAGCCACTGCATGAGCCAGCGCAAATACGACTGTGCCATTGCCAACGCGAATGCCGTGTTGCGCATGGACAAGGGCAACCGCTATGCGCTCGATATCAAGCGCAAGGCGAAAGACGCGCAAGACAAGGCGCTGTCGCAAATCCAGATCGAGTAAGCCGCGCTGCTTGCCTTCCCCCTATTTTGTTCCTCCCGGAGAATAACGTGAAAAACTTGAAACAAATTGCCAAGCCCATGGTAGCGCTGCTGGTTGTGTCCTCGATGCTGGCCGGTTGCGCCGCGCCGGGTGGCCCTGGCGCCACCGGCACCACCACCGCAGGCACGGAAGCGGCCAGCGGTGAATGCAATACGGCCATGCTGGCCGGCATCGGCGCCGTCGTAGGCGGCTTGCTGGGCGGTGGCAACAATACCGTGCGCGGCGCGGCCCTGGGCGCCAGCCTGGGCGCACTCGCCTGCGTGGCTTTGAATTATCAAAGCCAGCAAGTCAAGACGGCGCAGCAAGTGCAAGCCGACTACAAGGTGGCCAACAAGGGCAAGCTGCCCGAGCAGTCGACGCTGGTGAAGTATGAGACGGCCTTTACGCCATCCTCCGTGCGTCCGGGCCAGAAGGCGCAGACCAATTCGTATATCGAAGTGGCCGCCGGCACGCGCGATCCGAATCCGTTGGTGGAAGAAGAATTGAGCCTGTACAAGCCAAATGGCGAGCTGATCAAAACTGTGCGCAAAGTGGTCAGCAGCAACAACGGCAGTGGCGCCTACAAGGGCGGCTTCTCGATTCCCATGCCCGAAGGCGTGCCGCAAGGCATTTATCCGGTGCGCACGGCCCTGTACCTGAATAGCAAGCGTGTCGGTGGCCAGGACGTCAAGCTGCAGATCGTCCAGCGCCAGGCGCCCGCGTCCGACCTGCAACTGGCGCTTGCCTACTAACACAGCAATACCACGGGGCGGCCAGGCAGGCCGTCCCATCCCGATTGATCCCTTCCAGGCTAGACATGACCATTTCCACAGAAGCACATAAACCTTTTCCCTTTTCCTCCGCCGTGGGATCGCTGATCGAAGCGACCGACGCCATCAAGAATTTCCGCGCGATAGCCCTGCTGGCCCTGACCTTCATCGGCGCCGTGCTCGTCGGTGGCGTGCTGACGATGCTCGCCGGCAGCATGAGCAGTGTCGTGCTGGCCTTCCTGGGCGGCCTGATGGCTTTCCTGGTGATGTTTTACGGTTCCAATGCCGTGGGCATCCTGCTGATGCGCGATGTGCAGGGCCAGCCTGGCATGAGCCTGGTGGATGCCGTGCTCGTCTCGCTGTACACCAGCCATCGCCTGATCGCGGTCGTCTTCCTGGAATTTTTGATCGTGCTGGCGGCCATGATCGCCATCGCCATCATCTTGTTCGTCTGCAAAATTCCCGTGCTGGGCCCCGTGCTGTACGCGGTGGTCTTCCCGCTGTCGGCCATCGTGCTGGGCGTGCTGGTGTTTGCGCTGTTCTACGTGATGCTGCCGCTGGCCGGCCCTGCCGCCTGGTCGGGCGCCACCGTGTTCCAGATCATTGCCCGCCTGAACCTGATCGTGCGCACCAAGCTGGTCTCGGTGATTCTGCTGGAAGTGCTGCTGTTCCTGATCACGTCGTTTACCGCGTTGCTGATCTTTGGCGTGCTGGGCACGGGCGTGTCGCTGACCACGGGCATGTCGGCCGGCATCCTGGGTCTGGGCGGCCAGATGAACATGTACGCGTTGGCCGCGGGCCTGGGTGGCGGCAGCGGTTCCGGCTATATCATCGCTGCCGGCCTGGGCGGCGGCTTGCTGATGGCGGCAGCGGCCGTGGTGCCGGGCCTGATCTTCACCAAGGGCGTGTGCATCATTTATCTGAACGCCACGCGCAATGTCGATTTCAGCGCCTCGGAAGCGAGCCTGAACGACGGCCTGGCCGTGGTCAAGAAAAAAGCCGAGGAAGCGCGTGAGCGTGCGCGTGCCCTGGCCGAGCAGGCGACGGCACCAGCCGCTCCTGCCGCCCCGGCAGCGCCAGCCGCTGCACCGGCTGACAGCTTGCAATGCCCGAGCTGCAAGGCGCCGGTCGCATCCGACGATGCGTTCTGCGGCGAATGCGCGCATAAACTCAAGTAAGGCACACCATGGCTCACTTTTGCACCAAATGCGGCACCGCTTATGTCCCCGGCGCGCGCTTTTGCGATGAATGCGGCAAGACCCTGGCTGCCGCGGCAGCACCAGCACCAGCATCAGCACCTGCGCCGGTCAGGTCGGCCGGGGCCGGCGTGCAACGGCGCCACCTCATCCTGGCCGGCGGCGCGCTGGCGGTGCTCATCGTGGCCGGTGGCGCCCTGGCGTGGTTGCTGGCGCCCGAAGCGGCCTCGGCCAGCAGTTTCAGCCGCGCCATCGATGCTCACCTGACGGCCGACGAGGCGGCGCGCGACAAGTTGCTCTGCTTGAGCAACTTGCCGTACCAGAAGGAAGAAATCCGCGTGGCCTCGTACGACAGCTCGACCCGGCAATGGCTCGATATCCTCGTGCGTGGCGGGTTGTACAGCGCTCCCGTCGAGCAAAGCAGCGGCGGCTGGCTTGCGCAATCGCAATTTGTCTACGCGCTGGCCGCACCGGGCAAGGCTGCCTTGCGCGGCGACAAGCTGTGCGTGGCCAAGGGCGTGAAAGTGGCCAAGGTCAGCGGCTACGAACAGGTACGCGAGATGGGCGGGCAGCAGGTGGCGATGGCCACGGCCACGCTGACGCTGACCGATGAGGCGGCGTGGCTCGCCAAATCGCCGGACCGCGCATTGATCCTGCAACGCTTGCCGCATGGCGACCTGGAAGTGGAATTGCCGCTGGCGCTGGTGGACAAGCAATGGCAAGTCACCGACCGCGCGCAATTGCAGCAGGCTGCCATGGCCATGGCCGGCACCATGCGCCATGCGTCCGGCGCGCAAGGAGCGGGCATGCTGGACAAGCTGAAAAGCGTGTTCCGCTTTGGCGCCCACCCGCTGGTGGGCAAGTGGAAGGGACCGATGGGTTCGGTGCTGGAATTCACGCGCGACAGCGTGATCGATAACGGCAAGGAATCCAAGGTGACGTTTACCACCGAGGGCGATGCCGTGACGGTCGTCTCGCAAGACGGGGGCGACGTCGCCATGCAGATCAACATGAGCGACAATAACAACACGGCCACGCTCACTCTCGGTGGCATGCCGTTTGCGGTGCTGCAGCGCGTGCGCGATTAAGCATCCGGCCCGGCGGCGCAGCGTGCCGCCTGGCGCAATTCCCGAAGCCCGGCCGTGCCGGGCTTTTTTCCGCCTGTCAGCCGGCGGCGCAGCGAATGGTTTCGCTTTAGCGAACGCTTATCAAGGTCAGGCTACGGGTCTGCAATCGGTGGCTTGGAACGACCTCCAACATTGCTGACGCGAAGCTCGTTTGATCACGGAGAACGCGTGATTCATTCGTGCCGCAATGCCTCGATCGGATCCATTTGCGCGGCGCGGCGCGCGGGGAAGTAGCCGAACAGTACGCCGATCGCCGCCGCGAACAGGAACGAAAGCAGATTGATGGACGGGCTAAACAGATACGGCACATCCATCACCCTGGCCAGCACTACCGACGCCGCAGTGGCAAGCACAATGCCTATCAGGCCGCCCAAGGCCGCCAGCACCACAGCTTCAATCAGGAACTGCGACAGCACTTCGCTCTCCAGCGCGCCAATCGCCAGGCGCAGGCCGATCTCGCGCGTGCGTTCGGTGACGCTGACCAGCATGATGTTCATGATGCCGATGCCGCCCACTAGCAGGCTGACCGCCGCCACCGCGCCGAGCAGGGTCGTCATCACCTTGGCGGTACCGGAAATCGTTTCGGCGAGCTGCTTCGTGTCGAGCACATTGAAATCGTCTTCGTCGGCTGCCGCCAGCTTGCGGCGCTCGCGCAGCAGCTGGCCCAGGCTGGCTTTCAGGCTAGCACTGTCGGCGCCGTCGTTCATCGACACCAGCAGTGTCGCCACCCGCAGATTGCCGGTGACGCGGCGCTGAAAGGTATGCAGTGGCATCATGACGACATCGTCCTGGTCATTGCCCATCGCGGCCTGTCCTTTCGCTGCCAGCAAGCCCACCACCTCGCACGAGAATTGCCTGACGCGCAGGCGTTCGCCCAATGCATTGCGCGATTCAAATACTTCGCGCCGTACCGTTTCACCAATCACGCACACCGGCGCGCCGGCCTGCAGCTCGGCCTCCTCAAAGCGCCGTCCTGCCGCCAGCCTCCAGTTGTTGGTGTCGAACCACGCATTGCTGCTGCCGACCACGCTGGTTGTCCAGTTGCGGCCGTTGGCCACGACGGTGACGCTGGTGCGCGCTTCGGGTGCGACTGCCCTGATGCCGCCGATCTCGGCGGCAATCGCTGCCGCATCGGCCTCTTTGAATGCGGGCGCGCCACCGCCACCGCCGCCGAAGCCCAGGCGTTGCCCGGTGCGCACCATCAGCAAGTTGCTGCCCAGGCTGGCAATCTGGTTTTGCACCGCCTGGGTGGCGCCATTGCCCAGTGTGACCATCGTGATTACTGCGCTCACACCGATCACAATGCCGAGGACGGTCAGGAACGAGCGCAGCATGTTGCGATGGATCGAGCGCAGCGCCAACGACAGGGCATCAAGGAGCATATGGGTCATGCGCCCGCCTCGCGCGCCACCGAGGGCGTAGCGCTACCTTGGACGTCCTCGTCGATGACGAGCCTGCCGTCGAGGAAATGCAGCACCCGTCTCGCGTAGAGGGCCATGTCCGGTTCATGGGTCACCATCAGTACCGTGATCCCTTGCTGCTGGTTCAGCCCAACTAACAGATCCATGATCTCGCGGCCGCGCTGGCTGTCGAGATTGCCGGTAGGTTCGTCAGCCAGCAGAACCTTCGGTTCGGTGACGATGGCACGTGCGATTGCGACGCGCTGCTGCTGTCCGCCGGATAATTCACCGGGTGTGTGAGACTCCCAGCCGGCCAGCCCGACCGATGCCAGCGCCCGCGTTGCCTTCGCACGCCGCACGGCCACGCTCTCGCCTCGGTAGATGAGCGGCAGTTCGACGTTTTCGAGTGCCGACGTGCGGGCCAGCAGATTGAATCCCTGGAACACGAAACCGAAGAAGCGACGACGTAGGCGCGCGCGTTCGTCGCGCGACAAAATCTCGACATGGGTGCCGCTAAACAGGTATTCGCCCGCCGACGGCGTGTCCAGACAGCCAATGATGTTCATCGCAGTCGACTTGCCCGAACCGCTTGGCCCCATGATGGCCGTGAACTCGCCAGCCACAATGTCGATGTCGAGATTCTTGAGCGCCATCAGCGACGCCTGGCCGGAGCCATACACCTTGCTGACCCCGCGCAGCCGGATCAGGGGAGCATGGCCCGCTGCTTGCGGCGCGCTCACGGCTGCGTTCCCGCGCGCTGATCGGTGATCACTTGCATGCCCTCACGCAGGTCTCCGCCGGTCACCTCGGTCATGCGGCCGTCGCTGATTCCGGGCATCACGCTCACTTCGGCTGGCGCACCGTCTTGCAATATCCAGACCCGGCGCGTCGCCGCCGTGTTGGCACCGGCGGCGGGACGGCGCGGCGAGCGCGCCGGGCCGCGCGGCATCAGGCTGTCGACGATGCCGCCGGCGGCAGGCTTCGCCTCCCGATTCGGCGTGAAGCGCAGCGCCGTGTTGGGCACCAGCAGCGCATTATGGCGTTCAGTGGCGCGAATGACGGCGGTAGCGGTCATGCCCGGCCGCAGGCTCAGGTCACTGTTGTCGACTTCCAGATAGGTCAGGTAGGTGACGACGTTATCCGTGATGGTCGATCCGTAGGCGACCCGCGTCACCACTGCGGGATATTGTCGGTTGGGGTAGGCGCTGACAGTGAAGCGCGCCTGTTGTCCAAGCTGGAGCGCGCCGACATCGGCTTCATCGACGTTGACCTGCAGGCGCAGCCGGTGCAAGTCCTCAGCAATCGTAAACAGCGTTACCGCCTGCAACGACGCCGCCACGGCGTTGCCGGGGTCCACGCTGCGGGTGAGGACGACGCCGTCGGTGGGCGCGCGAATCGATGCCTTCGCAAGGTTGGTTTCGTCGGTGGACAGGGTGGCGTTGGCACTAACGACATTGGCGCGCGCGCTCAGTTCATTGGCACGACCACGTTCGAGTTCGGCCAGGCTTGCGTCCAGTTCGGCCTTCGATGGCACTTTGCCGTCCGACAGGCGCGCCACCTGTTCCAGCCGGGCTAGGTTGGCCCCCGCTTCCTTCACCGTGGCCTCCGCCTGCGCCACGGCGGCCTTCGCGCCGGCGAGCGCTGCGCGCGAGCGGACGATCTGGTCGTTCAGCTTGGCGGTGTCGAGTTCCACCAGCACTTGCCCTTTCTTCACCTTGTCGTTCACGTCCACCATCACCCGCGCCACCGTCCCCGATAATTCGCTACCGATGCTGACGAGACGGGTTGGCTGCAAACTGCCGTTCGCGCTGACGGTGAGCAAAAGCTCGCCGCGCTTGACCTGCTCGGTGGTGTAGCTCGGCGCGGCGCCGGCCTTGCGCTGTAATTGCCACTGGTACAGCCCCAGCGCCACGGCGACGAGTATGACTGCGCCCAATGCCCAAGGCATGGCGCGCCGCCACCAACGCTGCCCGCCGGGCTCGCTCAGCGGCGTATGCGTCTCGGTGCCGGTCGCAGTTTCTGCAGGGGAGCTGTCCATGTTCATTGCGCATTCCCGCTCACGGTTCCATCCGGCCCACGCATCGCCGCATGATCGGGCGTCCAGCCGCCGCCCAGTGCCTTGTACAGACGGACGTGGTCGGCGCTGAAGTCGGCGCTGGTGGACGCCACCGCATCCTGCAAAGCGAGCAGCGAGCGCTGCGTCTCGAGAACAACCTGGAAGTCGATCACACCGCCGGTGTAGCGCTGGCGGGCGAGTAGCTCCGCATTCACGGCGGCCTCGGCCGCATAACGCAGGTGGAGTAGCCGCCCGCGATCGCCTTCCAGTGCCGACAGCGCGTCCTCCACGTCCTTCAATGCGGTCAGGATGGCCTCCCCATACGCCAGCCGTGCTTGCTCCAGCGCCGCCTGCTGCGCGCGAACCTGGGCGCGCCGGCTACCGCCGTCGAAAAGCGGACCGGACACGCTGGCGAGAATCGTCCGCGCCACCGCGCCGCTGCCGAGCGCGGCCAGGCTGGCCGCGTTGAGTCCGAGCGAACCGGCCAGCCTGAATCCGGGGTAACGCGCGGCGTCGGCGGCGCTGACCCGAGCCAGCGCCGCGCGCACTTCATACTCTGCCGCCGCGACGTCAGGGCGCTGGCGCAAGGTATCGGCCGGCAGGCTCAGTGCCAGCTCATCTGGCGCCTGCGGGACCGGCGCCACACCCGCCAGCTGCGATTGCAATCCCGCCGGCGGCTGTGCACACAACACCGCCAGCGCGTGCGCGATCTGGGCGACGTTGGCCTCCAATGCGGGAATTTGCGCCTGGGTCTGCTCGCTGGCCGCACGCGCCTGCTCGCCCTCGAGCGAAGTGAGCAAGCCGGCCTGCACCCGCCAGCCTGTGATCTGAAGGGTTTCCAGCTGGCTGGCCAGGTTGGCGCGCGCGATGACGAGCCTGGCCTGTTCCCCACGCAACTGGATATAGGCAAGCGCAACCTCGGCCGCAATCGATACCTGGACCGAGGCCAGCGTCGCAACGGAGGCCTGCGCACCTGCCTCGGCAGCGCGCACCCCATAGCGGTTCGCACCAAACAGATCCGCTTCCCAACTGGCATCGATGCCAGCGCTAGCGGGACTATTTGCGCCAGCGTTGCCCGTCTTGCTGCGCTGCGCAGAACTGGAAAAGGACGCAACTGGCCGCAGCGACGCGGCTGTGACGTCGCGTAAGGCGCGCGCCTGACGTAGCGCCGCCTGCGCGCTCATGACGCTAGTATTGGCCTGCAATGCTCGGCGCACCAGCATGCCGAGCATCGGGTCGCCAAAACTGTCCCACCAAGCGGCCAGTGCGATGCCGACGGACTTGTCGCCGGTAGGCTGGGATTGGAGCGTTGTCGACCAGGCCACCGGCACGGCAATGTCTGGAGTGGTCGGCGTCATGGGCAATGAACTGCAAGCCGACAATAAGGTCGTCGCTCCGAACAGCAAGATTCTGGCCAGCATGCGATCGTCCCTCCATCGGCTACGATATCGGATGAAATCCAATGTAACCCAGAAGAGCCAATGAGTGATCCCACCCATTTGATGTAAATCAAGTGTGGGGGAAGGATATGAACTGTCGTTCAAGCTTCATTTGCTGGCGTTGCGTGCGCGGTCGCTAACGCTCAAGCCCGTAATGCCGGATCGTGCATTCGGTAGTTGTCAACAATCCGGTCGAGAGCGCCATCCGTCCCATTGCCATCGGCAAAAAGAACTGGCTAATTAGCGGCTCGGAGCGGGCGGGCCGCCGTGCCGCCGCCATCCAGAGCCTGTTCGCCACCGCCAAGCTCAACGGACTCGATTCGCTGCGTTGGCTGGCCGGCGTTTTGGAACGTCTCCCGACGTGCCGCAACAGCCAGATCGACTCGCTGTTGCCATTCCCGGACTTTATCCAAACCTGAACGCGCTGCATAGGTGGAGCGGCTGGCCGCTTGCAATGGTTTATCTTGACATCAAGATAGTTTACGATCACACTCCATTTTTATCTTGATGTCGAGATAGTTCATGCCTGCCTCCGCTCACCGTCCCGCCTGGGGCGATATCATGCTCACCGCGCTGGCGCCCTTGATCTGGGGTTCCACGTATATCGTCACGTCCGAACTGCTGCCGCCCGATCGCCCCTTCACGGCGGCCCTGATCCGCGTGCTGCCGGCCGGCTTGCTGTTGCTGCTGCTGATGCGGCGCTTGCCCGCGCGGCGCGACTGGGGCCGCGTGCTGATTCTTTCCGCGCTCAATATCGGCGTGTTCCAGGCGCTGCTGTTCGTCGCCGCCTACCGCTTGCCGGGTGGCTTGGCGGCCGTGGTGGGCGCCATCCAGCCGCTCTTGGTGATGGGCCTGGCCTGGGGCGTGGAAGGGCGCCGTCCGGCCCGCCTGGCGCTGCTGGCCAGCGTGCTGGGCGTGGCCGGCATGGGCGTCTTGTTGTTGTCGCCGCGCACGGTGTGGGAACCCATCGGCATCGCCGCCGCGCTGGGCGGCACGGCCTGCATGGCGGCCGGCACGTATCTGACGCGGCGCTGGAAGCCGGACTTGCCCGTGCTGGCGCTGACGGGCTGGCAATTGTTGCTCGGCGGCCTGATGCTGGCGCCCGTCGCCTGGCTGGCCGATGCTCCGTTGCCGGCCTTGTCCCTGCAGCAAGTGCTGGCCTACGCCTACCTGTGCCTGGCCGGTGCCCTGCTGGCGTATGCGCTATGGTTTCGCGGCATCGCCACGCTGTCGCCCGTGGCCGTGTCTTCGCTGGGACTGCTCAGTCCCCTGATGGCCGTCGTGCTGGGCTGGGCCTTGCTGGGCCAGGCCATGACGGGCTGGTCGATGCTGGGCTTGCTGCTGGTGCTGGCCAGCGTGCTGGCGGTGCAGTGGGCCAGCGCCCGTCCCGCAACAAAGTCCTGACTTGCGCGCATTTCTCCCCGGCAGGCTGATTGCATCGGCCTGCCTGCTTCCCTCCGGGCGCTGCCTTTTTGCTGCACCGCACATACTGTTTTGCTTGCACTGTAATAGGGCATTGAGGCACTATTCGCTTCGCGCAAACGTTTGCGCGCAATGAAATTCCATAAAAGCATGCTCTACACGTGCTTGACCAACAACTCTGGAGACGCTCATGACATCCCGTATTCGCCTGAAAATGCTTGCCGCCGCTGTCCTCGTGTGTGCCTTGCCCGCCGTGCCGGCGATGGCGCAGACACCTGCCAAACCAAAGGTCGCGCTGGTGATGAAGTCGCTCGCCAATGAATTTTTCCTGACCATGGAAAATGGCGCCAAGGCGCATCAGAAGGCGAATGCCGCCAAGTACGACTTGCTGTCGAACGGCATCAAGGATGAAACGGATACGTCGAGCCAGATCAAGCTGGTCGAGCAAATGATCGTCTCGCGCGTTAATGCGCTGGTGATCGCCCCGGCCGACTCGAAAGCGCTGGTGCCGGTGCTGAAGAAAGCCATCGACGCGGGCATCATCGTTGTCAATATCGACAACAAGCTCGACGAGGGCGCCCTGAAAGAGAAGGGCATCAGCGTGCCGTTCGTCGGTCCGGACAACCGCAAGGGCGCCAAGGTCGTCGGCGACTATCTGGCCAAGCAGATCAAGAAGGGTGATCCCGTCGGCATCATCGAAGGCGTCTCCACCACCTACAACGCACAGCAGCGCACCCTGGGTTTCCAGGACGCCATGAACGCGGCCGGTGCCAAGGTCGTCAGCGTGCAGTCGGGCCAGTGGGAAATCGCTCCCGCCAACACGGTGGCCGCCGCCATGCTGAACGCCAACCCGAATATCAAGGCTTTGCTGTGCGGTAACGACAACATGGCCATCGGCGCCATTTCCGCCATCAAGGCGGCCGGCAAGACGGGCAAAGTGCTGGTCGTCGGCTACGACAACATCAACGCCATCAAGCCGATGCTGGCCGATGGCCGCGTGCTGGCCACCGCCGACCAGTTCGGTTCGCAGCAAGCCGTGTTCGGCATCGAGACCGTGCTGAAAGCCCTGGCGCAGAAGAAGAAACAGGCCGAGCTCGGTGGCGTCATCGAAACCAAGGTCGAACTGGTTGCCAAGGGCGCCAAGTCCTGATCGTTTGATCCCGCCGGGGCCGGCGCCAGCGTACTCACGAGTAGGCGGCGCCGGCCCCGCCGCCACTACCGCGGAGTTTTATCATGCCCATCGACATCCCCCCGGCGCCATCAACCGCCGCCCCTATATTGACCCTGGACAACATCGGCAAGTCCTATGTCGGCCCCGTGCTGGGCGGCGTGGGCTTGCACTTCGCCGCTGGCCAGGTGCTGGCGCTGACGGGCGAAAACGGCGCGGGAAAGAGTACCCTGTCGAAGATCATCTGCGGCCTGGAGCAAGCCACCACGGGCACCATGCTGCTCGACGGCAAGCCTTACCTGCCCGCTTCGCGCGGTGCCGCCGAGGCGCTGGGCATCCGCATGGTGATGCAGGAACTGAACCTGATTCCTACCCTGTCGATCGCGGAAAACCTGTACCTGAAAAATTTGCCGCAGCGTTTCGGCTTCATCGACCGGACGCGCCTCGAACGCGACGCGCGCGAACAGATGGAGCAAGTGGGCCTGGGCGGCCTCGACCCGTGGACACTCGTGGGCGAGCTCGGCATCGGCCACCAGCAAATGATCGAAATCGCGCGCAACCTGATCGGTTCCTGCCGTTTGCTGGTGTTAGATGAGCCGACAGCCATGCTGACGCACCGCGAAGTGGAATTGCTGTTCCTGCAAATCGAGCGCCTGAAGGCCGAAGGCGTGTGCATCATCTATATTTCGCACCGCCTGGAAGAACTCAAGCGCGTCGCCGACCGCATTGCCGTGCTGCGCGATGGCCAGCTCGTGTGCGATGACGATATAGCGGGACACTCCGCCGCCGACCTGGTCAGCCTGATGGTAGGCCGTTCGGCCGACGATGCTGTGGACTTGAGCGGACGCAGCATCGGCGCACCGTTGCTGCGCGTGCGGGGCCTGGCGCGCGGCAAGGTGGTCAACCCCACGTCCTTCGACTTGCGCGCCGGCGAAATCCTCGGCATTGCCGGCCTGATCGGCTCGGGTCGCACGGAATTGCTGCGCCTGATCTTTGGCGCCGACCGCGCCGATGCCGGTGAAATTTTCCTCGGTGACAGCGCCACGCCCGCCGCCTTGCACTCGCCGCAGGCGGCAGTGAAAGCCGGCATCGCCATGATCACGGAAGACCGCAAGGGACAAGGCCTGTTGTTGCGCCAGTCCATCGCCGTCAACACGACCCTGGCCTCGCTCGACACCGTCAGTGGCGCCGGTTGGCTCAACGATGCGGCTGAGGCGTCGGTGGCCGACGATTACATTCAGCGCCTGGGCATCCGCTCGCGCAACAGCGCGCAAACGGTGGCCGAGCTCTCTGGCGGCAACCAGCAAAAGGTGGTGATCGCCCGCTGGCTGTACCGCGACTGTCCCGTGATGCTGTTCGACGAGCCCACGCGCGGCATCGATATCGGCGCCAAGTTTGATATTTATCAGGTGCTGGCCGAACAGGCGCGCCAGGGCAAGGGCCTCGTCATCGTCTCGAGCGACTTGCGCGAGCTGATGCTGATCTGCGACCGCATCGCCGTCATGAGCGCCGGCAGCATCGTCGACACCTTCGAGCGCGGTGCCTGGAGCCAGGACGCGCTGCTGTCGGCTGCCTTCTCCGGCTATTTGACTCCTACTTCCACTCCAGCTGCGGCCTGATCCGCCGGAAAGATTCCCATGACCACCCATTCCTCTCCTTCGTATCTGCAGCGCAGCCTGGCCGACCTGAAAAACTATGCGGGCCTGATCGGCGCCTTGCTCGCCATGTGCGTGCTGTTTTCGTTTGCCAGCGAAAATTTCTTCACGCTCGCTACCCTCAGCACCCTGTCGAACAACATCCCGACCCTGGTCGTGATGGCCGTCGGCATGACCTTTGTATTGATCATCGGCGGCATCGATTTGTCGGTCGGCTCCGTCATGGCGCTGGCCGCTTCCGTGCTGTCGCTGGCCGTCGTGCACTGGGGCTGGCCCGTGTGGAGCGCGGCCCTGCTGGGCATGTTCGTCGCCGCCCTGTGCGGCGCGACGACCGGCCTGATTTCCGTCGGCTGGCGCATCCCCTCGTTCATCGTCTCGCTGGGTGTGCTGGAAATGGCACGCGGCATGGCTTACCAGGTGACCAATTCGCGCACGGAATATATCGGCAGCGCCGTGGACGGCATCAGCTCGCCGATCGCCTTTGGCCTGTCGCCGGCCTTCATCGCCGCCATCGCGATTGTTGTCATCGGCCACCTGGTGCTCACGCGCACGGTGCTGGGACGCCACTGGATCGGCATCGGCACGAATGAAGAAGCCGTGCGTTTGTCCGGCATCAACACGAAACCGTCAAAAGTGCTGGTGTTTGCCCTGATGGGCTTTCTGGCTGGCGTGGGCGCGCTGTTCCAGGTGTCGCGCCTGGAAGCGGCCGACCCGAATGGCGGCGTGGGCATGGAATTGCAAGTGATCGCCGCCGTCGTGATCGGCGGCACGAGCCTGATGGGCGGACGCGGTTCCGTCATCAGCACGTTTATCGGCGTGTTGATCATTTCCGTGCTGGAAGCGGGCCTGGCGCAGGTGGGCGTGTCCGAACCCGTGAAACGCATCGTCACTGGCCTGGTGATCGTCGCCGCCGTGGTGCTCGACACTTACCGCCGCCGCGGCGAGCGTTCATAATACTGGCCCATGGCAACGATCAAACAAGTGGCGCAGGCGGCGGGGGTGTCGTTTACCACCGTGTCGCACGTCCTCAACAATACCCGTCCCGTCAGCGACGCGGCGCGCCGCGCCGTGCTGGCGGCGGCGGAGCAGTTGCATTACGTGCCCAGCGCGCTGGCGCGCTCCCTGCGCAGCCGCAGCACGGGCACCATCGGCCTCATCATTCCGAATAATACGAATCCGTATTTTTCGGAAGTAGCGCGCGGCATCGAGGATAGCTGCTACGCGGCCGGCTACAGCGTGATTTTGTGCAATTCCGATGACGACCCCGTCAAGCAGCGCGACTACCTGAACGTGCTGCTGACCAAGCGCTGCGACGGCCTGATCCTGTCCGCGCTGGCCGACAGCGATGGCGAACTGCTGCGCAAGATGAAGGTGCCGGCCGTGCTGCTCGACCGCGCGCCCAGCGACCTGTCCATCGATGCGGTGGCCGTCGACAACCGCGCCGGCGGTGCCCTGGCCGCGCGCCATTTGCTGGGCCTGGGACGTCGGCGCCTCGCCTGCATCGCCGGTCCCCGCGAAGTGCGCATTTCCAACGAGCGTATAGCCGGTGCGCGCAGCGCCATGGCGGACGCGGGCGTGGTCCTGGCCGACGCCCTGTGCGTGCATGGCGATTTTACGAGCGCGGGCGGTTATGCGGCCGCGCTGGACTTGCTGGCGCTGCCGCCAGGCCAGCGCCCCGACGCCCTGTTCTGCTGCAATGACTTGATGGCCTTTGGCGCCCTGCGCGCCGCCGCCGAGCGGGGCATTGCCGTGCCGGGCGAACTGGCTGTCGTTGGCTTCGACGATATCGATCTGGCCAGCTTCGTGCATCCGGCCTTGAGCAGCGTGGCGCAAAATACGCGCGAGCTGGGCCACATCACGGCCGCCTGCCTGCTGGCGCGCATTGCCGACCCCGCGTTGCCGCGCCAGCAGCGCAGCATCGCGCCCGCACTGCATGTGCGCGGCTCCAGCGTGGCTGTACCTGCCACAGTAACTTCTTCCGCACCTACTTCTTCACCTGCAACTGAACTGATGGGAATGACATCATGATCGTGGTTATCGGCAGCATCAATATGGACCTGGTCTTGCGCGTGCCGCGCATGCCCCTCCCCGGCGAAACCCTGACGGGCGGCGCTTTTCGTACCATTCCTGGCGGCAAGGGCGCCAACCAGGCCGTCGCTTGCGCGCGCCTGAGCGGCAAAGTGGCCGCCGGTGGCCAGCAAGTGGCCATGGTCGCTTGCGTGGGCGATGATGCGTTCGGCACGACGTTGCGCTCCGCACTGGTGGGCGACGGCATCATCGATAGCCACGTCACGACCTTGCCGGGCGTGGCGTCCGGCATCGCCTCGATCCTGGTGGACGACAAGGGCCAGAACAGCATTGTGATTGCCGGGGGCGCCAACGATTTGCTCAGCCCCGCGCACATTGACGCGGCGCAAGGGCTGATCGAACAGGCCGATATTGTCGTGCTGCAGCTGGAAACGCCGATGGCTACCGTCGTGCACGCGATCAAACTGGCCCGCTCGCTGGGCAAGACCGTGGTGCTGAACCCGGCGCCGGCCGCCAGCTTGCCCGAAGGCGTGCTGGAACTGGTCGACTACCTGATTCCGAATGAAATCGAAGCGGCCATGCTGGCCGGCGTCAGCCCGCAAGGCGCGGATGCCAAGGCGCTGGCAGCCGCCCTGCAAAAGCTGGGCAGCGACAACGTCATCATCACCCTCGGCTCCAAGGGCGTGTACGCGGCCCTGTATGGCGGCGAATTCACCTTCCCGGCCGAAGTGGTGCAAGCCGTCGATACGACGGCCGCCGGCGACACGTTTATCGGCGGCTTCGTGGCGGGCCTGGCGTCCGGCATGGACGAGGCGGAAGCGATTCAACAAGGCCAGCGCGCGGCCGCCTGGAGCGTCACCAAGCCTGGTGCGCAAACTTCGATCCCCCACTTGCACGAACTGTTCTAACGACACCACACCCATGAAAAAATCACCGCTGCTCAATATTGCGCTGTCGCAACTGATCGCTTCGCTTGGCCATGGCGATATGCTCGTCATCGGCGACGCGGGCTTGCCCTCGCAGCCGGGCGTGCCCCTGATCGACCTGGCCTTGACGCGCGGCATCCCCGGCTTCATCGATACCGTCAACACGGTTTTGACTGAAATGCAGGTGGAATACCATTTGCTCGCCAGCGAGTTGCCGCAGCATAATCCGGCCATGGCGGCGCAGGTGGCGGCCCTGGCCTTGCCCGACGCGCGCCAGGTGACGCACGAAGAGTTCAAGCAACTGTCCAAGGGCGCGCGCGCCATCGTGCGTACGGGTGAGTGCAGTCCGTATGCCAACATCATTTTGGTGGCAGGCGTCGTGTTCTAGCGCAAACAAACGCCAGATTTTTTGCCAAAAACATCAACGTTATTGTTCTTAGTGAAATAATTATCCATCGGCAAAAGGGGCGGCTACAATAGTCGTACCCTGCCAGCTCGGCAGTTTCCTGTGGTGTCCTGCCATGCCGATGAAAGCATTCGACGCTTTCCGCTGCTGTTTCATTCTGCTGCTGTGCCTGGCCACGCCCGCCCGCGCGCTGGATGCCATTTCCCTGCAGCTCAATTTCACGCATCAGTTCCAGTTTGCCGGCTATTACGCGGCCATCGAGCAAGGCTATTACCGCGAGGCGGGGCTGGAGGTCAAGCTGGTCGAAGGCAGCGGCGTGCCGCTTGCCGAGGCGGCCGTGCTGACGGGCCAGGCCGACTATGGCGTGGGTAACAGCACCCTGTTGCTCAGCCGCATGGCGGGCAAGCCCCTGGTGGTGCTGGCCGTGGTGTTCCAGCATTCGCCCAGCGTGCTGCTGATGCGCCAGCATGGCGGCGCGCCCGACATGCGCAAGCTGGTGGGGGCGCCCGTGATGATCGGTGCGGCCACCGACGTGGCAGCCACATCCGATGAAGTATCGCTGTTCCTGCAGAAAATGGGCGTCGCGCCGCAGCAGCTGCGCCACTTGCCGCCCAGCTACCGGATCGAGGATTTGATCGATGGCAAGGTCGACGCGATTGCCGCGTATTCCACCAACGAACCGGACTACCTGGACCGGGCGGGCTTCTCCTATTACCAGTTTACGCCGCGCACGGCCGGCATCGATTTCTACGGCGACAACCTGTTTACCAGCGAGTACGAACTGCGCCGCCATCCCGAGCGCGTCAAAGCGTTCCGCGCGGCCAGCCTGCGCGGCTGGCAATACGCGATGGCGCACCGCGAGGAAATGGCGCATCTGATCCATGCAAAATACAGCCAGCGCCATGACCAGGCGCATCTGCTGTACGAGGCGCAGCAGATGGAATTGCTGCTGCAGCCCGTGCTGGTGGAACTTGGCTACATGAACCCCCTGCGCTGGCAGCATATCGCCGATACCTATGCCGCCATGGGCGTGCTGCCGCGCAATGCCACGGACAGCCGCGCCTACCAGGGCTTTTTGTATCGCCCCGTGCCGGGCGTCGACCTGGGCTGGCTGTACCTGTCGCTGGGTGTGGCGGGCAGCTTGCTGGCCGTGTCGGCCGCCTTTCACTTCAGTAACCTGGCACGCGAGCGCCGCCGCACGGAGGAAACCATCCGGCAAGGGGAATTGCGCTTTCGCACCATGTTCGAGGAAGCGCCCATGGGGATCGCCCTGATCGATACCGTGAGTGGGCAGTTTCTCGACATCAATCCGCGTTACCTGGCCATCAGCGGGCGCAGCCTGGAACACATGAAGCGGTCGAACTGGATGGAGATCAGCCATCCCGACGATGTGGCCGGCGAGCAAGAGCAGGTGGCGCAGTTGCTGGCGCGGCGCATGCAGGGCTTCCGCCACGCCAAGCGCATCGTGCGTCCCGATGGCGGCGTGGTATGGGTCGATGCGTCGGTGACGGCCATTGCCACGGCGCGCCATGGCGGGCCGCACCACCTGTGCATGCTGGAAGACGTGACGGACAAGCGGCAAACGGAAGCGCTGATCTGGCAGCAAGCCAATTTCGATACCTTGACGCAATTGCCGAATCGGCGCATGTTCCACGAACGCCTGCGCCAGGCGCTGGCCCAGGGCCGGCGCGATACGAGCCGCGTGGCCATTCTGTTTATCGACCTCGACCATTTCAAGGAAGTCAACGATACCCTGGGCCACCACCAGGGCGATATTTTGCTGATCGAAGCGGCGCGGCGCATCCGCGTGGGCGTGCGCGAGACGGATACGGTGGCGCGCCTGGGCGGTGATGAATTTACGGTGATCTTGTCCGACCTCGATGATCTGCAGCAAGTCGACCGCATCGCGCGGCAGATACTCGACGGCTTGCTGGCGCCGTTCTTGCTGGGGCAGGAGCAGGCCTTCGTCTCGGCCTCGATCGGCATCACCCTGTATCCGGACGACGCGGGCACGATCGAGGACTTGCTCAAGCATGCGGATCAGGCCATGTATGTCTCGAAAGGCGCGGGGCGCAACCGCTATAGCTACTTTACGCCCGCGATGCAGGTGGCGGCCGTCAACCGCATGCGCATGGGGGTGGACTTGCGCACGGCCGTGCGCGAACAGCAGATGCAGCTGCATTACCAGCCCATTGTCGAACTGCATAGCGGCAATATTGTCAAAGCGGAAGCCTTGCTGCGCTGGCACCATCCGCAGCGGGGCATCGTGTGTCCGCCGGATTTCCTGGCACTGGCCGAAAGCAGCGGTTTGATTGTGGATATTGGCGACTGGGTGCTGCGCACGGCGGCCGCGCAACTGCTGCGCTGGCGGGCGCAGGGCCAGGCCATCGGCTTGCCGGGGCTGCAACTGTGCCTGAACCAGTCGCCGCTGGAGCTGCAGCGCGAAGCCGAGGCGCCCGGCACCTGGCTGCGCCAGTTGATGGCGCTCGATGTGCCGGCCTCGGCCATCGTGCTCGACATGCGCGAAGATGCGCTGCTGGGACCCGGTGCCAGCGCCGGCAGCGGCATGGCGCAGCGGTTGCAGCATTTGCGCGACGCGGGCTTGCAGATCGCCTTGGACGACTTCGGCAGCGGCCCCGCCTCGCTGACGCAATTGCAGCAATGCGGCATCGATTACCTGAAGCTCGACGGCGTGCTGGTGCGCAAACTGGCGCCCGGCGCCAGCGAACTGGTGCTGTGCGAAGCCATCGTCACCATGGCCCACAAGCTGGGCTTGCAGGTCATCGCCGAAGGGGTGGAGACGCCAGAGCAGCGCGCGCGGTTGCTGGAAATCGGCTGCGATTTTGCGCAAGGCGATCTGTTTGCGCCGCCGCTGGCCATCGAAGCGTTCGATGCCCTGCTGCATGCCCGGCGGCCCTTGCAGCCTTGAAACAGGCGTGCTCAGCCACCAGATGTCCACTGGCCCTGCGGGACAGGGCTCCCGGCCTGAACAGGCTTATACTCGACGGGCTGGCGCCTGCGCCCGGCTCCAGCTGTCACCGGTTCGCGTCATGAACCGGGCGCGCAGGCAAACCTTCTTCCATTCACTCAACTCGAGGTGACCTCATGGGCATTTTCAGCAATATCTACAACAAGATCTTCCACCATGCGTCCGACGCAGCTCCGGCAGCCACGCCAGTTGCCGCTACCGACGTGCCAGCGGCGGCCGTACCGGCAGCAGCAGCTGCACCAGCGGTTGCCGTGCCGGTGGTGGACGTGGAAGTGGTGCTGGTCGACCTGGCCAGCAAGAACGCAGAAACACTCAATTGGCGCACGTCCATCGTCGACCTGATGAAACTGCTGCAGCTTGACAGCAGCCTGGGTTCGCGCAAGGAACTGGCGCAAGAGCTGCACTTCACGGGCGACACCAATGATTCGGCCAGCATGAATATCTGGCTGCACCGCCAGGTGATGATCAAGCTGGCGGAAAACGGCGGCAAGGTACCGGAAGAACTCAAGAATTAAACACTGGGCGGCAGCCGGAATCTCCAGCGCTGCCGCTATTCAATCCTGCGGGAACTGCCTATGATGGTGTTCCCATAGTGTCGCGATAGTTAAAGCCAATTGAAACTATTGTAACAATCAATTTTGAATATGGACTAAAACCCCTTACACTAGGGTCTTACTGATTCACCACACGAGAGGAAATGATTATGTCGCTCATCAATACCCAAGTTAAACCATTCAAGGCAACCGCATTCCACAATGGCAAATTCGTCGACCTGACGGAAGCGTCGCTGAAAGGCAAGTGGTCGGTATTCGTGTTCTACCCAGCCGACTTCACCTTCGTTTGCCCAACCGAACTGGAAGACCTGGCCGATCACCACGCCGAGTTCCAGAAGCTGGGCGTCGATGTCTACGGCATCTCGACCGATTCGCATTTCGCGCACAAAGCATGGCACGACACCTCGGACGCGATCAAGAAAGTGCAATACGCACTGATCGGCGACCCAACCGGTACCCTGTCGCGCAATTTCGAAGTCATGATCGAAGAAGAAGGCATGGCACTGCGCGGTACCTTCGTCATCAATCCAGACGGCTTCATCAAAGTGCTGGAAGTGCATGACAACGGCATCGGCCGTGACGCATCGGAACTGTTGCGCAAAGTCAAGGCAGCCCAATACGTTGCCGCTCACCCAGGCGAAGTGTGCCCAGCCAAATGGACGGAAGGCGCAGCAACGCTGACCCCATCGCTGGACCTGGTTGGCAAGATCTAAGTTTCGATGCACCACGTAGCAAACAAGTAGTTACCGCGATGCCGGACCGGGCGTCCGGCCCGGCATTCGCCTAAATATTTGTAAAGGAAGAAAAAATCATGTTAGATGCAACCCTCAAAACCCAACTGAAATCCTACCTGGAAAAAGTGGTGTATCCGCTTGAGCTGGTCGCTTCTCTCGATGACAGCGCAAAAGCCAGCGAGATGAAGGAATTGCTCCAGGAGATAGTCCTGTTGAGCGACAAGATCACGCTGGTCGAGCGCCTTGACGCTGGCGTACGGGTTCCGTCATTCAGCATCAACCGTACCGGCTCCGACATCGGCGTGCGTTTCGCCGGTGTGCCGCTGGGCCACGAATTTACCTCGCTGGTGCTGGCGCTGCTGCAAGTGGGCGGCCACACCATCAAGTTCGACGACGCCGTGATCGAGCAGATCCGCAACCTCGACGGCGATTACGAGTTTGAAACGTTTATTTCGCTCTCCTGCCATAACTGCCCGGAAGTGGTGCAGGCCTTGAACGCCATGGCGGTGATCAACCCGCGCATCAAGGTCACCACCATCGATGGCGGCGTGTTCCCGAAAGAAGTGGAAGAGCGCCAGATCATGGCCGTGCCGATGATGTTCCTGAATGGCCAGCATTTTGGCCAGGGACGCACGAATGTCGAGGAAATCCTCGCCAAGCTCGATACCAACGCAGGCGCACGCCAGGCGGCAGCGTTGAGCAAGAAAGATGTGTTTGACGTGCTGATCGTCGGCGGCGGCCCTGCCGGCGCGGCAGCGGCCATCTACGCGGCGCGCAAAGGCATCAAGACGGGCGTGCTGGCCGAGCGTTTCGGCGGCCAGACCCTCGACACCATGGCCATCGAGAATTTTATTTCCGTCAAGGAAACCGATGGTCCGAAGTTTGCCATGGCGCTGGAACAGCACGTCAAGACCTATGACGTCGACATCATGAACACCCAGCGCGCCAGCAAGCTGACGCCAGGCAAGCTGATCGAGATTGAAACGGCGAATGGCGCCATCCTGAAAGCCAAGACCGTCATCCTGGCTACCGGTGCCCGCTGGCGCGAAATCAACGTGCCGGGCGAGAAGGAATACCGCAACCATGGTGTCGCCTACTGCCCGCACTGCGATGGTCCCTTGTTCAAGGGCAAGCGCGTGGCCGTGATCGGCGGCGGCAACTCGGGTGTGGAAGCGGCGATCGACCTGGCCGGTCTGGTAAAACACGTGACCCTGATCGAGTTCGGCGCGGAATTGCGTGCCGATGCGGTGTTGCAACGCAAGCTGCACAGCCTTGCTAACGTGACCGTGATTACCTCGGCGCAAACCACCGAGATCCACGGCGACGGCAAGATCGTCAATGGCCTGAGCTATACGGACCGGGTCAGCGGCGAGTCGAAAAAGGTCGAGCTGGAAGGCGTCTTCGTGCAAATCGGCCTGGTGCCGAACACGGAGTGGCTGAAGGGGACAGTGGCACTGTCGCGCCACGGTGAAATCGAAGTCGATGCCCGCGGCCAGACCTCGATCCCCGGCGTATTTGCGGCCGGCGACGTCACCACGGTGCCGTACAAGCAGATCATCATCGCTACCGGCGAAGGCGCCAAGGCAGCCCTGTCCGCCTTTGACCACCTGATCCGCTCGGATGACGAGGAAGTGGTTGAAGAAGCCGCAGTGAAAGAAGCGCTGACGGCATAAGCTGTCCGGCCGCAAAAAAAACCGGAAGCACCGCAAGGTGCTTCCGGTTTTTTTACGTGTAGAGGAAACTTAGCTGCCGGCGTACAGCGGGTTGGCGGCCACATACACCTGCACGCCATCGACGGGCATGTCCTTCGGCGCGATCTCGCTCAGGGCGAATTTCGTTTGATGGTTAAAAGTTTGCACGTGCCAGGTAAAACGCTGGCCGGCGCGCGCGATGGTGACGGTTTCGCCGCGCGTGACGTTGATGTGGCGCGTGTCCGGCTGCAGTTCGATGCTGCGCTGGGCGGCGGCGTGCGGGGCGCTGCTGCCATAGTCGGCGGCCGTGCCCGTGGGACCGGCGGCGAGGGCCGAGGTGGCAAAGGTGGCGCACAGGATCGCCAAGGTGCTGCGGTGGGTGATCAACATGATTTCTCCAAGAATAAGCCAGGCGCGGTGAGTAACCGCACCGTGTTGTCGTCGTAGCTGCACCGGGATCGCCGGTTTTTGCAGCACGGCATCGTAAGCGTTTCTTGGCCGATTTGCAAAGCTGTATTTCCTGTCTATATTTCCACCGTCGCCGCCAGCGGCACGTCCGGCGCCAGGTGGCTGGTCAGCACGATGCACTGGCGCGCCAGGCGGGACGGGTCGGACAGGCGCTGGCGCAAGTACGCCATGGCGGATGCGTCTAGGCCATTGAACGGCTCGTCGATCAGCAGCAGGCGCACGGGCAAGACCAGGGCAAGGGCCAGTTGCAGTTTTTTGTGCTGGCCCAGCGAGAGGGCGGTGATGCTTTGCTGCAAGGTGGACGTCATGGCAAACGCCTTCAGCTCGTCGTTCAGCAGGGATTGGTCGCTGCCCGGATACAGAGCCAGGTGCAGGTCGAGAAATTCGTGCACTTGCAGCCAGGGCAGGGCAGGGGCGTCGCCGCCACAATAGAAGGCCAGTGCGCGGTAGGCCAGCGGCATGCGGCTACTGTCGACGTCATCGAGGCGGATGGCGCCGCGCGCGGGCAGCAGGGCGCCGCCCGCCAGCTTCAGCAAGGTCGTCTTGCCGGCCCCGTTCGCACCGCGCAGCCAGGTGATGCCGGGGCCGAATTGCAGATTGCAGCCCTGGAAGACGCTGTGCGTGGGGAAGTGAAAATCGAGGTGTTCGATGTGCAGGGTGGGAGAAGAGGCATTCAATTCCATAATTCGCTTCCGATGGCGCTCAAGGCAAGGATGGAGAGGACGACGAGGACGACTCTACCCCGCGCCTTGAGGCGGGGCAGGCCGACGATGGCCAGCAGGGCCACACTGGCCGTGAAGGCGTAGACCTGGGTCACGCGCTGCTGCAAGACGGCGGGATCGATGCAGTACAACAAGACGCCAGCGCCCAGCAGCACGGCAAACGGCGGCAGCAGGCTGGCGGCGCAAGCCAGGCGCATCAAGGCCGTGCTGGCCAGGGGCCAGGCGTTCAACGATGGGCGCAGCAAGCCGATCTGTTCTCGCACGGCCTTGTCGCCGCGGTCCGTCACAATGATCAGGCTGGCGCTGGCCAGCAAACCCAGCAGTGGGGCGGGCACGAGCGGTGCGCGCAGCAGCCAGGCCAGCATGCTGGCGCCAGCCGTGGCCAGCAGCACGCTTTGCTGGATGCCGATCCTGTTTTCATTGCGCCAGAACGGCAGCCAGAACAACTGGCGCCACAGGAACACGCTGCGCCAGCGGGGAGGCTGTGGCACATAGGCCGTCATCGTGGGTGGGCGCGCGCTTTGTGCGGCGCGCGGCGCGCGCAGGCGCTGCGCCACGATGAGTGTCGTCAGCAGCCAGGCCAGCAGCCAGGCGGCAATGGTGGCGGCCATGCCGGGCGCGGCAACTGGACGTAGCCAGGGCGGCGACTGCAGCAGCCAGATGCTGGCCGAGATGGCATAGGCGAGGCCCAGCGGCAGCATCAGCACACCGGCCACGGCGATATCGGCTTGCCAGCGCAAACGCGTCGGCAAGGGCAGCTGGCGCAGCCAGGCGGCGGTATTCGCCGGCAACAATCGCTTGCGCAGCAGCCAGGCGGGCAGGCAGGTCAGCAAAGCTTGCGCGCCCAGCAGACCCAAAGCGGCAGGCCAGGGCAGGCTCACGGCAAGAAAGCCGGGCAGGGTGATGACGCTGAGTAAACCCAGCAGGACGGGACCGGCCAGGAACACGAGGATTTCCATGGAACTGGCCAGGCTGGCGGCAAATTGCAGCAACGCATGATGGGCCAGGCGCAAGCGCAGGACGAGGTAGGGGGAAAGACTGCGGGGCAGGCGCATCAGGCAGGAGCTGCAGAGTCAGGATGAGCGCTGATTCTAACAGCCGGGGTCAGACCCCCGGACAAGTTAGCGTTGAGCTTGACGTTGGCGGTGTTGAGGGTCTGACCCCAGAATGGGAAAAGCCCTTCGGTTCCAGGAACCAAAGGGCTTTTCTTTTATTGGCGGAGCGGACGGGACTCGAACCCGCGACCCCCGACGTGACAGGCCGGTATTCTAACCAACTGAACTACCACTCCAAGCTCGTATGATCTGTGTTGCTGATCCATGAAGCACTGGATAATTTTCTGTATTGGTGGTGGGTGCTGAGAGGCTCGAACTCCCGACCTACGCCTTGTAAGGGCGCCGCTCTACCAACTGAGCTAAGCACCCGCATACCCAGAAAACTATCCCGACGTTTGTCACCACGTCTGGAAGAGGCACTATTATAGGGGGCGCTTTCGTGCTTGTGCAACTATTCTTGAGGGGGAAAAGCAGTTTTTTGCTGAAAAACGCAAAAATTTTCGGGGAGAGGGAGGGCTGGCGCTTTTTCTGCTTCTGAAATGGGAAAAGCCCTTCGGTTCTGGGAACCAAAGGGCTTTTCTTTTATTGGCGGAGCGGACGGGACTCGAACCCGCGACCCCCGACGTGACAGGCCGGTATTCTAACCAACTGAACTACCACTCCAAGCTCGTATGATCTGTATTGCTGATCCATGAAGCACTGGACAGTTTTCTGATTTGGTGGGTGCTGAGAGGCTCGAACTCCCGACCTACGCCTTGTAAGGGCGCCGCTCTACCAACTGAGCTAAGCACCCGTTGCTTGTCTCAGAAAACCATCCCGACGTTTGTCACCACGTCTGGAAGAGGCGCTATTATAGGATGGCTAAAACCCTTGTGCAAGCGCTTTTTTACATTATTGGGTAATACCCCACTGCGACAGCATCCACGCCATATTGAATGCGTTCTCGGCGATGGCGTTATAGCGGCCCGACGCGCCGCCGTGGCCGGCGCCCATATTCGTTTTCAGCAGCAGCGCATTGCCGTCCGTTTTATACGCGCGCAGCTTGGCCACATACTTGGCCGGTTCCCAGTACATGACCTGGCTGTCGTTCAGGCCTGTCGTCACCAGCATGGCCGGATAATTCTTGCGCGCAATGTTGTCGTAGGGCGAGTAGCTGAGCATGTAGTCGTAGGCCGCCTTCTGGTTCGGGTCGCCCCATTCCAGGTATTCGCCCGTGGTCAGCGGCAGGCTGGCATCCATCATGGTGTTCATCACGTCGACGAACGGTACGGCCGCGTGCACGGCGTGGAACAGGTCGGGACGCATGTTGACGACGGCACCCATCAAGAGGCCGCCGGCGCTGCCACCCTGGATGATCAGACGGTTCGGGCTGGTCCATTTTTCACGCACCAGGTAATCGGCGCTGTCGATGAAGTCATTGAAGGTGTTTTTCTTCTTCATCAGCATGCCGTCTTCATGCCAGGCTTCGCCCATGTCGGTGCCGCCGCGGATATGCGCCTGGGCATAGATGACGCCCCGCTCCAGCAGGCTGATGCGGCTGATGGCAAAACTGGCCTCCGTGGAAATGCCATACGAGCCGTACGAGTACAGCAGCAGCGGCGCGGAACCGTCGAGCTTGACGCCCTTCTTGTAGACGACCCACAGCGGCACTTGCACGCCATCACGCGCTGTCACCCACAAGCGCTGTGTCGTGTAGCGGCTACCGTCAAAGCCGCCGACGATTTCCTGCTGTTTCAGCACCGTGCGCTTGCCATCCTGCATGTTGACGTCAATCACCGTGGGCGGCGTGACGGGCGACTGGTACGACATGCGAAATTGTGTGGCGGAAAACTCCGGTGTGCCGGCCGCCGTGGCCAGGTAGACGGGGTCGTCGAACTGCACCGTCTTCCAGTTTTTATGCGCGAAATCGTAGATGCGCGCGCGGTTCAGGGCGCGCGCCTTTTCCATCACCACCAGGTGGCCCTGGAAGACGTCGATGGACTGGATCACGGCGTCCTTGTTGTGCGGCACGACGCTCTTCCAGTGTTTCGGCTGCGGCGCAGACAGCGGCGCGCTGACGACGCGGAAATTCTTCGCATCTTTGTTGGTGAGAATATACAGCTGGCCGTCGCGGTGTTCGATGCCGTAGCGGTGGCCCTTTTCGCGTATCAGCACGGACTGGAAACTGCCTTGCGGCTTGCTCGTTGGCAGCAGCAGCACTTCGCTGGTATCCGTGCTGCGCGCGGTGAGCACAAAGTAGCGATGATCGCGCGTGCGGCTCACGCCGATGGCGAACTGTTCCACTGGCTCGTGGTAGACCTGCTGCGCCGTGCCGCCCAGGGCCAGGCGGAACAAACGGTCCGCGCGCTTGGTGGTGGCGTCTTCCTGCGTCAGCATCAGGGTGGCGTTATCTGCCGCCCAGGCCAGCGAGGTGACGCGCTGCATGGTGTCGCCCAGCAACTTGCCCGTCTTCAAATCCTTGACATGCAGCTCGTACTGGCGGAAACCCGTCGTGTCGGTGGTGTAGGCCAACAATTGCTCATTCGGGCTGATGGCAAACGCGCGCACGGCAAAGAATTTGTGACCTTCGGCCAATTGATTCTGGTCCAGCAGGATTTCCTCAGCTGCCTGCGCATCGTAGGCGCCATGTGCGCCGACAGGGCGGCGGCAATGCAGCGGGTATTGTTTGCCCGCTTCCGTGCGCGTGTAATAGTAAAAGTTGCCCTGGCGCGCAGGCACGGACAGGTCCACTTCCTGCATGCGGCCCTTGATTTCCGCAGTCAGCTTGTCGGCCAGCGGCTGGATCGGGGCCGTGACGGCCGCCGTGTAGGCGTTTTCCGCATTCAGGTAGTCGATCACGGCAGGATCGGTCTTCTTTTGCAGCCAGCGGTAGTCGTCCGTGACGAGCGTGCCGTGGCGCGTTTCCTGCCAGGCTGTCTTGGCGGCCACGGGGGCGGTGGCGGCGTCGGCGGCCAGCGCGGATGCCGCCAGGGTGGACAACAGCAGGGCCGGCAAGATGGATAACCAGGCGGACCGGCGGCGCGCAGCGTGATGGGTAATGGACAAGGCGACTCCTTTGAATAGTTGTGTCAGGATTGTAATCTTGCCATTGAGAAAAGCAACTGCGGTGCGCATGCGTTTCAACTTGCATCCACGGGCATTTCCAGCGATACTGTATATAACTACAGTATCCTGCCGCGAGGTGTCCTTGACCACATCTGCCTCCCCACTTCCCGAGCCACCCGCCCGCCGCTGGATAGCCCACCTGGACATGGATGCCTTCTTTGCCTCTGTGGAACTGCTGAAATATCCCGAATTGCGCGGCGAAGCCGTCGTCATCGGCGGCGGGCGATTGCAGCAACCGGTGCTGCAGGAAGATGGCACGCGGCAGTTTGCGCGCATGCGCGACTACGTGGGGCGCGGCGTCGTCACCACCTCGACCTACGCGGCGCGCAAGTTTGGCGTGTTTTCCGCCATGGGCATCATGAAGGCGGCCAAACTGGCGCCCGACAGCATCCTGCTGCCCGCCGACTTCGAGGCTTACCGCGAGTATTCGGCCCGCTTCAAGCAAGCCGTGGCCCAGCTGTGCCCGATCATCCAGAACGTCGGCATCGATGAAATCTATGTCGACCTGACGGAATACGGCGAGCAGGCGCCGGCCATGGCGGCGCGCCTGAAGGCGGCCGTGTTCGAGGCGACAGGCCTGTCGTGCTCGGTCGGCCTGGCGCCCAACAAATTGTTGGCAAAAATCTGTTCCGACCTGGAAAAGCCCGACGGGCTCACTATTTTGTCGCCCGAGGATGTTGCATCGCGCGTGTGGCCCTTGCCGGCAAAAAAGATCAATGGCATCGGCCCGAAGGCCACGGCCAAGCTCGAAGCGCTGGGCATTGTCACCATCGGCGAGCTGGCGCGGGCCGATCTCACCATGCTGCGCACGCAGTTCGGTGACCTGTACACGGGCTGGCTGCGGCAGGCGGCGCTGGGCATCGACGAGCGGCCCGTGCAGACGAGCCGGGAAACCAAGTCCGTCAGCCGCGAAACGACGTTCGAGCGCGACTTGCAGGTGGTGCGCGACCGCGCCACCCTGTCGGAAAAGCTGGAAAGCCTGTGCACGCGCGTGGCGGGCGATCTGGATAAACAATCGCTGGCGGGGCGCACGGTGGGCATCAAGCTGCGCTTCGAGGATTTCAGCACCGTCACGCGCGACATCACCTTGCCCAGCGCCACGGCGGACGCCGCCGCCATCCTGCGCGCCAGCCGCGACTGCTTGCGGCGCGTGCCATTTGAAAAGAAAATCCGCCTGCTGGGCGTGCGCATCTCGACCTTGTGCGATCCGGCCGTGGTGACGCGGCAAGCGCCGGCCCAGGCGGAGCTGTTTCCCAGCCTCTAGCGGCGTTTCCTACAAGATACATACCGCGCCGGACCGCGCTTTTGACGGCATTTTCACGTCGAAAGTGTAGAATGGCGTTCCCCTGGCACTACTGAAACAAACGGAAGACAAAAACTATGTGGTTCAAGAATCTTCAGATTTACCGCCTGCCCGCACCGTGGGCTTACACGCCAGAACAACTGGAAGAGGCCTTGTCCTCGAACAAATTTACGCCGGCGACCAGCATGGATCTGATGCGCCAGGGCTGGGATACGCCGCGCCCGAACGGTGGTCTGGTGCACGTGGTCAACAAGCAAATGTTGATCTTGCTGGGCACGGAAAAGAAACTGTTGCCAGCCACCGTTATCAACCAGGTGGCCAAGGCCCGCGCTGCCGAGATGGAAGAAGCGCAAGGATTTGCGCCTGGCAAGAAAGCCATGAAAGAATTGAAGGAACGCGTGGCCGACGAGCTGCTGCCGCGCGCCTTCAGCATCCGCAGCAACGTCTGGACCTGGATCGACCCGGTCAATGGCTGGCTGGTGGTCGATGCCGCCAGCCCGGCAAAAGCCGATGAAGTCATCAAGCTGCTGTTGAAAGCCGTGGACAAACTGCCGCTGGAAAGCCTGCGCGTGCAGCGCTCGCCCGTGGCGGTGATGACGGAGTGGCTGCAGGCCGACGATGCGCCTGCCGGCTTCACGGTCGACATGGACACTGAATTGCGCGCCACGGGCGAGAGCAAGGCCACCGTGCGCTACGTGCGCCACACCCTGGAAGCGGACGACGTGCGCCGCCACATCGCGGCCGGCAAGCAGTGCACGCGCCTGGCCATGACGTGGAACGACAAGATCTCGTTCGTGCTGACGGAGTCCCTGGCCATCAAGAGCGTCAAGCCGCTGGACGTGATCAAGGAAACGGAATCGAGCACGAAGAACGACGACGAGCGTTTCGACGGCGACCTGATGCTGATGACGGGCGAGCTCGCCAAGCTGATGGCCGACGTGGTCGAAGCATTGGGCGGCGAAGCGACTGCATAAAAGCAGTTGTACAGGTACGGAAAAGGAGCTGACGCTCCTTTTTTTTCGCCTGTGGAGTATGTTGCTGCATAAAAAAAGCGCCTTGCACGGTGAAGTGCAAGGCGCTTTCCAGACAAGCTAATTCACGACGTCAAATTAGAACTTGTAGTTGCCGGTGATGTAGAACGAACGCATCATTGGATCGGCGTAGCGTGGGTCGAAACCGACTTGGTGGCCTGACGAAGAACGCAGCGACAGCGGCGGTGCACGGTCGAACAGGTTTTTGATGCCTGCGCGGATCGTGGTTTGCTTGTCAAAGGCGAAACGCGCTTGCCAGTCGAACGTGGTGTACGACGGAACTTGCAGGCGGAAATCCTTCACTTCTTTTGCGGCTGCTACGTCGTACACGGTAGCGGCTGCATCGGTGTAGCCGTTACGGTAGTTGACCGTTACCGTGTTGCTCAGGCGGCCCGTATCGAGGGTTGTCGTCAGCTTCATCAGGTTGCGGAACGTGACTTCGTTGGTGTCGCCGAAGAAGTCCATGTTGCTGGTGAACACGTTGTTGCTGCCTGCCTTGGTGTAGTTGGCGTGCAACATGTGCGTACCGCTCAGTTGGGCGGTCAGCTTGCCGAAGTCAAACTTGTGGTTGGCCGACAGATCCCAGTCGATACCACGGTATTCCTTCTTGCCGATGTTGACCGACAGTTTCTTGAACGCGTAGTAGGGATTGCCGGTCGATGGTTCGATATATTGCGTGAAGCTCGTCGCGTACTTGACTGGATCGGCAAATGCCTGCGCTTCGGTGATTTCCGATACGGCATTGCGCAGTTTCACGTCCCACAGGTCGGCGCCGAACGAGAAGGCCGCGCTAGGCTCGACACGGAAGCCCAGGGTGAACTGTTTCGATTTTTCCGATTGCAGCTCAGGATTGCCTTCCGACATGGCGTTGTATTGCGTTGCTTCCGCGCGGCACAGTGCCGTACCTGGGTAAGGGCAATCAAATTTCTTGGCAGTAAAGCCTGCAGTGACCAATGGCTGTGCCAGATCCAGCATGCTTGGCGCCTTGAAGCCCGTGCCGTAGGAACCGCGGATCAGCACGGTTTGTACCGGCTGCCAGCGTGCCGATACCTTGTAGGTATTGGCGCTGTCTTTTTTGCCGACAGTTTTGCTGTTCAGCTTGTCATCGATCGCCTTGACGGCATCGTAACGGCCGCCAACGGTCATTTCGAACGACTTGGTCAGCGGTGCCAGCAACTCGACGAAGGCGCCATAGGTATCGCGGCTCAAGTCGTAGGCAGGCGAGGTGTTGAAGTTGTAGATATCCTTCGACGTGCCGTTGCTGTCTGGCGACTGCTCATAGCGGTAGGTGCGGTAATCGCCACCGATACCCAGGCTGGCCTTGCCGCCTGGCAAGGAGAACAGTTCACGCGAACCGTGCGTGTCGATGCCGCGCATGGTGGTCGACGCGGTACGGATCGAACCGATGAACTGCGCGCCAGCGATTTGCGACTGCACGGATGGCTTTTGCGTTGTTGCAAACGGATTGAAATCCGGATTGGCCAGAATGTCCTTGAAGCCCTGATTTGTCGCGTAACCGCTCGTGTAGCGCTCGTCGATCGAGTTTTGCGACCAGGTCAGGCCGCTTTCGAAGTTCCAAGCGCCCAGTTCACCTTCCACGCCCAGCACCATGTGCTTGGTTTCGGTGATGGTGTTGCTGGCGCGCAGGCCAAAGTCCGTCGTACGGTAGTTGGCGGTGACCGACTTGACGTCGGCACGTTGCGCTGGCGTCAGGTAGGGCGACACATAGGTGTTGTACAGCGCGCTGTCCTTGGCGATCGAAATCGGAATCGGATTGGCGGCGATACGCGCGGTCAGGTCGAAGCGCGAGTAGGCGACTTCGGCGAACGCGTTCAGGTTGTCGTTCAGCTTGTAGGTACCCTTGGTGAACAGGCTGTCGCGTTTCGATTGCGGCACGATTTCCACCGTGGAACCGGTGTCGAAACCGCAAGCGCGGGCATTGCTGGTGGTGAGGTCGAAACCGTCAGGGCACGTTTTGTTGTTTTGCAGATAATATGGTGTGAAGGCGGTCGATACGCTGTCCTTCGTTTTGTAGGCTACGGTGGCGCCAGCCGGTGCCGCCGAGGTGCTGGTGCGGTCCCAGATGTAGTTCTTGCCGCCGCGGGCGAATTTCAGGTACGAGCTATCGGCGAACGTACGGTCGGTAGCGCGCAGTTTCGATTGCTCGTCGTGGCGGTACGACACCAGCACGTTGAAGCGGTCTTCGTCCAGGTCGCCGAAACCGTAGGTGACGCTGGTGTTCCAGGCGTTGCCGCCCTTGTCTTCCGGACCGCCGTAGGTGGCTTCCAGGGTGGCGCCTTGCTGGTTTTTCTTCAGGATGAAGTTGACTACGCCGGCGATGGCGTCCGAGCCGTACAGGGCCGAAGCGCCGTCGGTCAGGACTTCGACGCGCTCAACTGCGCTCATCGGAATGGCGTTCAGGTTGACCGTGGTGCCGGAGCCTTGTGGCGCGATGCGGCGGCCATTCAGCAGTACCAGGGTGTAGGTCTCGCCGATACCGTGCAGCGATGCGCTGGTATTGCCGCCCGAATTCGAGCCAGCGGCGACCGCGCCGATGGTAAAGCCTTGCATGGCGGGCAGGGCCTGGATCAGGTCGGCTACGGAAGTGGCGCCCGATTTGGCGATCGCTTCTTGCGTCAGGCGCTGCACAGGCAGTGCGCCTTCGACGGCGATACGCTTGATACTCGAACCGGTAATTTCAACTTTTTGAATTGCTTCGTCAGCCATGGATTGGCCAGAGAACAACACGCTACCTGCCAGGACGGTCAGGGCCAGGCGTACGCTGCGCACGCCGATTTTTTCTTTAAATGCCATTGTAACAATTACTCCGTAGTAGTTTTAATAACGACAAGCGGTACACGAGCACGTATCAAGCCATCGGATAGATGACCAGGGTGCTCGTGTACGGTAGGCGGAACCACGTCGGTGGGAAGTGGAAGACTACTTAGCGCAATATTGTTATAAATGCACTTATGACTTGTCGAGGCAAACATTATGTCGTCTCAGCAAGAAAAAATGCACATCAACCGTGTCGGATTTGGCAATAAATTATGGATACAGAAGAATATTTAACTCAATTGTTAAATTGCAGTTTTATATTTAATAATGCCGATGTTTTTAAAAATGATAGATGGTGTTTTTTTACAACATAAAATTATTGTATTGGCAATTTGATGTTTTACCTATAATAATTTGATGAAATCTGTTGTATTGCTGAATTTATGAAAGGCGAAAAAACGTAAAAAAAGCCCGTTGAAAACGGGCTTGTCGAATTGTGACAGGATGTCAGTCAGACCGTTTTTCAGTCTGCTTTTTGCATCCTGCCTGCCATCGTCTTACAAGGGCTGGAACACGCCGGCGGCGCGGTTCTTTTGCACATTGTCCCAGGCGAAGATCTGGCCATTCATGGCCACATACACGCCCGCTGGCAAGGTTTGCGCCACGCCGCAGGCAAAGCCCAGGTTGAACAGAGCATCGGAATTGTCGATCTCATAGGGAATCATGGCGCCCGTCAAAATCACCGTTTGCTGCAGGTTCGCCGCGCCCAGCACTTGCGCCGTTTCGCGCATGGTGTCGGTGCCGTGGATGATGACGATGGCTTTTTCCTGTGCCGCGCGGCACGAGGCCAGCACGCGCTGGCGGTCCGCATCCTGCATGTCGAGCGAGTCCAGCAGGGGCAGTTGCTCCAGGGCCACGGGTGCCGTCATGCGCGCGCGGGCAATCGCTGCCGGCAAATGACTGTCGGAAAAGCCCAGAGTACCGTTCAATTCGTTGTAGTGTTTGTCGAAAGTGCCGCCAGTGGCGAGTATGCGCAAAGTCATGATGTGGTCACGATGTCAGTGGAGAATGACGCGCATGATAGCGTGGATTGTGCGCCTTGCGTGAATGGCGGGCCCGTTGCGGGCCGTTGCAGATCGCCTCTGGAAAATTTGGCCATCTCTGAGTACACTGGTTTCTTTGTTTGCCTGCCACCCTGACTCCGTATGAAAGCGCTCGCTCCCGGTACCGTCATTTTTCACCGCCACCGCGGCTATGGCGTCATCACGTCCGTCAATTTGCTGACGGGCTGGATCGCCGCCCGTTTCGGCAGCGAAGCGCGCACCCTGGACTTGAACCTGTCGACCGACGATGTGCAGTTTGCCGATGGCGAAGCGATCCTGTTTCGCCGCGCGCCGCCCGACCGCATGCCGCATGCGCGCTTGATGGCCATGGTGCGCGAGCTGCACCAGGCCGGCTATCAAAAACTGTATCTGTATTCCTGGCCCAAGCCGTCGGGCCTGCACTGGCGCTGGCATTTGTTTACGGGGCCGCGCGACTGGATGCAGCGGCCCTGGCGCGAAGGCTGGTATGGCTCGGGCGCCGATTACAACGTCAACCCCGTGATGGGCTGGGGCGATACGCCCGGCGCCTCTACCGGCGAGTTGATCGATGCGCTGGCGCGTTTCGACCCGCAGGGGCTGGCGCAGGCGCTGGGGCGCGACGACGACCATAGCGCGTGGTTTGGCCGCGTCTGCGACGCCTTGTTGCCCAATTACATGTACAGCCTGGACATGCAGCGCACCCCGGGCGAGCCCTTGCAAGACATGCCGCCCGTGCCGGTGGTCGCCGTGCGCGCCGGCGTGGCGCCGTACGAGGGGCCGGACATCGCCTGGCCGCCCGGCTGGGCCGGCCTGTGGCGCGGCCGGCACGTGCTGCCGGCGCCCGCCATCCGCATCACCGGCGAGCCTGACCTTATCAAGGGGTTTCAGCGCTCCTGAGGGGCTTGCCGCGCGTGCTGCAACACCTCGGGATTGAGCAGGCGCGTGCATTGATTCTGCGCAAAATCGACGATGTTTTGCAGGGCGTAGCGGAAGTACAGCTCATAGCTGTCACGCTCGACGTAGCCCAGGTGTGGCGTGGCCAACACGTTCGGCAGCAGCAGCAATGGCGCGCCTGGCGCCAGCGGCTCGTCCGTAAACACGTCCAGCGCGGCCGCGCCTGGGCGCCCCTGCTGCAGCGCCGCTTCCAGCGCGCCCTCGGCCACCAGCTCGGCGCGGCTGGTGTTGACGAACAGGGACGTCGGCTTCATGCGCGCCAGGTCGTCGCTTGTTACCAGGCCGCGCGTCGTCTCGGACAGGCGCAGGTGCAGGGTCAATACGTCGGCCTGTTCAAAGAAGGCTACACGCGACTCTGCCGCCGTGTCGCCAGCGGCCACGGCCGCCGCGCGGCTCGCTTCGCTGCCCCACACGAGGATGGTCATGCCGAAGGCGCGGCCATAGCCGGCGATCAATTGACCGATCTTGCCGTAGCCCCAGATCGCCAGGGTGCGCCCTTTCAATACCGTCCCCAGCGTATTGCGCGCCGGCTCGATTGCTGACGTTTGCCACAGCCCTTCCTGCAAATGTTGCGCATACGGCACGATCTTGCGCTGCGCAGCCATGATCAGCGCCCACGTCAGTTCGGCCGGCGCCGTGGGCGAGCCGATACCTTCCGCGATGGCGATGCCCAGCTCCGTGGCGGCCGGCACATCGATGTGGCCGCTGACCTTGCCCGTTTGCGAAATCAGTTTCAGGTTCGGCAGTTTCGACAGCAAGGCGCGGTTGAAACTGCTGCGTTCGCGGATCAGCACCAGGGCGTCGAACGGCGCCAGGCGGATGGCCAGCTGGCCCAGTCCCCGCGCCGTATTGCTGAACACTTTGACCTCGTGGCCAGCGAGCAATGGGAAACAATCGAGGCCGCGCACGGCATCCTGGTAATCATCGAGTATGGCAATTTTCATGGTGGATGGCCGATTTTAGTAAGAATTTGGTAGGGAAATAACAGGATACGGGAAATGCGGAATAGCCTACTACATTAGTCAAGCTATGCTCCTACATTTTTGCGAGAATAGCTGATTGGCGGGTGTACAATCGCCGGCACTTTTGAAGCTTCCTGAGTATAGTTATAGCGCAAACTGTTCCCGCAGCCTGGGTGCATGATCCAGGTAAACGACACCAGAGCCCTGCTCGCGTGAAGACGCCGCCTGCAGTGAGCCGCAGCCACCTCTCAACGATGCTGCCTGTCTTGCCGGAATGACCAGAATTTCTTTTATTGGTATTGGAGGTAATATGAATCAGCCCGTCATGGGTGGCGTCGCCGCACTCAACGTCCCAGCTTATATTAAACAACAGAAACTGATCAACTGGGTGGCCGACATTGCCGCGCTGACCAAGCCGGAGCGCATCTACTGGTGCGATGGTTCGCAAGAAGAGTACGAGCGCCTGTGTGCCGAAATGGTTGCCAGCGGCACCATGAAAAAACTCAACGCGGAAAAACGCCCGAATTCCTACCTGGCCTGCTCCGACCCGAGCGACGTGGCCCGCGTCGAAGACCGCACGTATATCTGCTCGGCAACGAAAGAAGCGGCGGGCCCGACGAATAACTGGACCGAGCCTGGCGAGATGCGCCACACCTTGAACGGCCTGTTCGATGGCTGCATGCGCGGTCGTACCATGTATGTCGTGCCATTCTCGATGGGCCCGCTGGGTTCGCCCATCGCGCACATCGGCGTGGAACTGTCCGATTCGCCGTATGTCGCCGTCAACATGAAGATCATGACCCGTATGGGCCGTGCCGTGTACGACGTGCTGGGCACCGACGGCGCCTTCGTGCCGTGCGTGCACAGCGTGGGCGCACCGCTGGCTGCCGGCCAAGCCGACGTGAAATGGCCATGCAACAGCACCAAGTACATCGTGCATTTCCCGGAAACGCGCGAAATCTGGTCTTTCGGTTCGGGCTACGGCGGCAACGCTTTGCTGGGCAAGAAATGTTTCGCCCTGCGCATCGCCTCGAACATGGGCTATCAGGAAGCGCAAGCATCGGACAACAATCCGGGCTGGCTGGCCGAACACATGCTGATCCTCGGCGTGGAATCGCCGGAAGGCAAGAAGCATTACGTGGCGGCAGCCTTCCCATCGGCTTGCGGCAAGACCAACTTCGCCATGCTGATCCCGCCGGCAAGTTTTAACGGCTGGAAAGTGACCACCATCGGCGACGATATCGCCTGGATCAAGCCGGGCGTCGATGGCCGTTTGTACGCCATCAACCCGGAAGCGGGTTATTTTGGCGTGGCGCCGGGCACTAACGAAAAAACCAATTACAACTGCATGGCGTCCATGCGCGACAACACGATCTTCACCAACGTGGCGCTGACGGACGATGGCGATGTCTGGTGGGAAGGTTTGACGAAAGAAGCACCAAGCCACCTGATCGACTGGCAGGGCAAGGACTGGACGCCGGCATCCGGCACCAAGGCGGCGCACCCGAACGCGCGCTTCACGGTGGCGGCTACGCAAAACCCGGTGATCGATGCTGCCTGGGACGATCCGGCCGGCGTGCCGATCTCGGCCTTCATCTTTGGTGGCCGCCGCTCGACCACCGTGCCGCTGGTAACGGAAGCGCGCAACTGGGTCGAAGGCGTCTACATGGCCGCCACCATGGGCTCGGAAACGACGGCCGCGGCCGTGGGCCAGATGGGCGTCGTGCGCCGCGATCCATTTGCCATGTTGCCGTTTATCGGCTATAACATGAGCGATTATTTCCAGCACTGGCTGGACATGGGCGTCAAGGTGGGCAAAGTCAACCCCGCCGCCCTGCCGAAGATCTATTGCGTCAACTGGTTCCGTACGGACGACGCGGGCAAATTCGTCTGGCCTGGCTTTGGCGACAACATGCGCGTGTTGAAATGGATGTTGGAACGCATCGAAGGCAAGGCGGGCGGCGTGGAAAATCTGTTTGGCACGACGCCGCAGTATGGCGACCTGAACTGGGATGGCTTGCCATTCACGCAAGAACAGTTCGACACCATCACGTCGATCGACAAGGCGGCGTGGGTGGAAGAATTGAAATTGCATACGGAATTGTTTGAAAAACTCGCGTATCATCTGCCGCAAGAATTGGCAGATAACAAGGCTGCGCTGGAAAAGCGGCTGAGTGCATAAAGTTTAGTAGTGGGGGGAGAAACACGTCGGCGAAGACTGGCGTGCGATAAATGACACGCCGGCAATGACTGGGGTGCTAGCAAAAAGAGAAACGGCGCGGATTGCATGAGCAATCCGCGCCGTTTTTTATTGCGCTGCCGTCGTTACTGCTTCAGCAGCGGCCCCAGGTACTTGCCCGTCACGCTGGCCGGGTTCATGGCCACGTCTTCCGGCGTGCCCGTGGCGATGATCTGCCCGCCGCCGGCGCCACCTTCGGGGCCCAGGTCGACGATCCAGTCGGCCGTCTTGATGACGTCCAAGTTGTGCTCGATGATGACGAGGGTGTTGCCCTGGTCGCGCAGGCGGTGTATGACTTTCAGCAGCAAATCGATGTCGTGGAAGTGCAAGCCCGTGGTCGGCTCATCGAGGATGTACAGGGTGCGGCCCGTGTCGCGCTTGGACAATTCCAGCGACAGTTTGACGCGCTGCGCCTCGCCGCCCGACAAGGTGGTGGCACTCTGGCCCAGCTTGATGTAGCCCAGGCCCACATCGAGCAGGGTTTGCAGCTTGCGCGCGATCAAGGGGACGGGTTTGAAGAATTCATGCGCCTCCTCCACCGTCATGCCCAGCACTTCCGTGATGTTCTTTCCCTTGTAGTGCACTTCCAGGGTTTCGCGGTTGTAGCGCTTGCCGTGGCACACGTCGCATGGCACGTAGACGTCGGGCAAGAAATGCATCTCGACCTTGATCACGCCATCGCCTTGGCACGCTTCGCAGCGTCCACCCTTCACGTTGAACGAGAAGCGGCCCGCGCTGTAGCCGCGTTCCTTGGCTGTCGGCACCGTGGAGAACAGATCGCGGATCGGCGTAAACAAGCCCGTGTAGGTGGCGGGATTGGAGCGCGGCGTGCGGCCGATCGGTGCCTGGTCGACGGAAATGACCTTGTCGAAGTGCTCCAGGCCGCTGATCGATTCGTGCGGCGCCGGTTCCGTCTGCGAACCGTACAGATGGCGCGACAGGGCTGGATACAGGGTATCGTTGACCAGCGACGATTTGCCCGAACCGGATACGCCCGTCACGCACGTCATCAAACCCACCGGCAAGTTCAGCGAAACCTTTTTCAGGTTGTTGCCCGTCGCGCCAGTAATGACCAGCTGCTTTTCCGGATTGCTGGCGTGGCGCTTGGCGGGCACGGCGATCTTCAGCTTGCCATTCAGGTATTGCGCCGTCAGCGATTTCTTGTTTTTGAGAATGTCTTGCAGGGTGCCTTCGGCGATGATTTCGCCGCCGTGCACACCTGCGCCGATGCCCATGTCGACGATGTAGTCGGCCGTGCGGATGGCGTCTTCGTCATGCTCGACCACCAGCACGCTGTTACCGATGTCGCGCAAGTGTTTTAACGTTTCGATCAGGCGGTCATTATCGCGCTGGTGCAAGCCGATTGACGGCTCATCGAGCACATACATGACGCCCGTCAAACCGGAGCCGATTTGCGACGCCAGGCGGATGCGCTGTGCTTCGCCGCCGGAGAGCGTGTCGGCGCTGCGGTCCAGCGACAGGTAATCGAGGCCCACATTGTTGAGGAATTTCAGGCGCGAAATGATTTCCTTGACCACGCGGTCGGCGATCTCTTTCTTGGCGCCCGTCAGTTTCAGTTTTTCAAAGAATTCCAGCGTTTCGCGCAGCGGTTTTGCCGCCACTTCATAGATGGCGCGCTGCTGCTTGCCCGTGCCGACCTTGACGAAGCGCGCTTCCACGCGCAGGCGCGCGCCATCGCATGACGGACAGCATTTTTCATTGATGAACTTGGCCAGTTCTTCCTTGACTGCCATCGAGTCCGTCTCGCGGTAGCGGCGCTGCAGATTGTTGACCACGCCTTCAAACGTGTGTTCCTTGATGACGGTGCGGCCCCGTTCGTTGACATAAGTAAACGGGATTACTTGCTTGCCGGAACCGTACAACACGGCTTGCTGGGCATTCAGTGCGAGCTGCTCGAACGGCATGTCCAGGTCGAACTCGTAATACGCGGCCAGGTTCGACAGCATCTGGAAGTAAAACTGGTTGCGGCGGTCCCAGCCCTTGACGGCGCCCGACGCCAGCGACAGGTTCGGGAACGCGACGATGCGTTTCGGGTCAAAGAATTCAATGTGTCCCAGGCCGTCGCATTCGGGGCAGGCGCCCATGGGGTTGTTGAACGAGAACAGACGCGGTTCCAGTTCCTGCAGGGAATAGCCACACACATTGCAGGCGAACTTGTTGGAGTACACGTGTTCCTGGGCGGTATCCATTTCATAGGCAATGGCGCGGCCATCGGCCAGGCGCAGGGCTGTCTCGAAACTTTCCGCCAGGCGTTGCTTGATTTCCTGGTTCACCTTGATGCGGTCGATGACGACGTCGATCGTGTGTTTTTCTGTTTTCTTTAATTTCGGCAGGTCATCGACTTCATAGATCTTGGCCGCATGCGTGCCGCTCTGCACGCGAAAACGCACGAAACCCTGCGCCTGCATCTGCTCGAACAGGTCGACATGCTCGCCCTTGCGGTTGGCGACGACGGGCGCGAGGATCATCAGCTTGGTGTCTTCCGGCATGGCCAGCACGGCATCGACCATTTGCGATACGGACTGGGCGGCCAGCGCGTTTTCCGGGTGATCGGGGCAGTAGGGCGTGCCGACACGCGCGTACAGCAGGCGCAAATAATCGTGGATTTCCGTCACGGTGCCCACCGTTGAGCGCGGGTTGTGCGACGTTGCCTTCTGTTCGATGGAGATGGCGGGCGATAAGCCCTCGATCAGGTCGACGTCGGGCTTTTCCATCAATTGCAGGAACTGGCGCGCATAGGCCGACAGCGACTCGACATAGCGGCGCTGGCCTTCCGCGTACAAGGTGTCGAAGGCCAGCGAAGACTTGCCGGAGCCGGACAAGCCGGTAATCACGATCAGCTTATTGCGCGGCAAATCGAGATTGATATTCTTGAGGTTATGCGTGCGAGCGCCGCGAATGCGGATCTGTTCCATGTGATTGCCTTGCTTTCAGTGAGTGGTGCGGCCGGCGCATTGTGCCTGGGTGCAGATGAGGAGCCACAACGGGTCAACCTGTAACTATAGCCGGGTTTTGCTCTGCATGCCTGGGGCGTCCATGGGCGGATTGCGCCGCCGGGCGAACGTGCCCCGACAAAGTTTGATACAGATGCGTGCCGACGTTTAAACACTGTATATAATACCAGTATTCAAGTTTCTTGTTTTCCCTTGCCGTGAAAAAAACGTGCTGCCGCACGGTAGCTGGCGTCCGTTAGAAAGCGGGTGCTTTGCGCCGCGTGGTCGCTTATAATCCTCGTTTAGTACACTAAACTAACGCGCGGGACACCGGCTCCCGCTGCAGTTCATCAGGAGTTATTCATGGCATCAGTCAACAAAGTCATCATCGTCGGCAATCTGGGCCGTGACCCGGAAATCCGCTACATGCCTAGCGGCGACGCGATCGCCAATATCGCCGTGGCCACTTCGTACAAATCGAAGGACCGCAACACGGGCGAACAAAAAGAATTGACAGAGTGGCACCGTATCTCGTTCTTCGGCCGCCTGGCGGAAATCGTCGGCCAATACCTGAAAAAAGGCTCGTCCGTCTACGTCGAAGGCCGTCTGCAAACCCGTAAATACACGGACAAGGACGGCGTCGAGAAGTACGCAACCGACATCATCGCGGAACAGATGCAAATGCTGGGAGGTCGCTCCGGCATGGGCGGCGACGCCGGCGGTGGCGATGACAGCTACGGCGGTGGTGGTGGTGGCTACGACGCCCCGGCGCCGCGCCAGGCACCCGCTCCGCGTCCAGCCCCGGCACCGGCGCCACGCCCGGCACCGAAGCCAGCACCGAACTTCTCGGATATGGATGACGATATTCCATTTTAAATCTGCCGTTCTGACGCTTGCCGTCTGGCACTGTCGATAAAAAGCCTGCTTCATTCGTGAAGCAGGCTTTTTTTGTAGGCACGGGCTGTAGACGGCAATCCGGGGCGCATCGTCCCATTTCACAGCAAGAAACGGATGGCGGCGCTGTCCGGATGCTGGTCTGATGGTGGTTTTGACGACGCCGGAGCACAGCATGGATTTTCGCATTGCGGGGCTAGCGCCCGAGCCTTTTCTGCCCTTTTTTTCCTTATCCGATGCCGAGTTAACGGCGCTCGGCATGCGACGCTGTGTGGTCGACCAAGATCCCGGATTTCCTGACCGTATAACGCTGGTGGATGCCGAGTTGGGCGAGACCGTGTTGTTGTTGAACCATGTCTGCCAGCCCGCCATGACGCCCTACCGGGCTTCCCACGCCATTTTTGTCCGTGAGGGCGCTACACAAGCGTACGATGCCATCAATCAAGTGCCTGAATCGATGCGGCGGCGTCTATTGTCGCTGCGCGCCTATGCTGCCGATGGCATGATGCTCGATGCGGAAGTGGTGGACGGCACCGCTGTAGAGGCCGTCATTGCACAACTATTTGGCCATGCGGACGTCAGTTATATTCACGTCCACAATGCCAAGCGGGGCTGTTATGCGGCCCGCATCGACCGCGTTGGCCGCTCCCTTGCCTAATCGCGCAAGCCGATATCGAGTGTGTACACCGCCACCGCATTCCTGCGCGCCGCGTTGCGCATCAAATACACTTGCACCGTGTACTCGCCATCGGCCGGCAGTTTCGCCTGGTAACTGTTGCCGCTGGTCGAGCCGATGAACAGGGCTTCATCCTGGCCTGGCTGGCGGATGTTGAAGTAATTCGATGATCGATTGGTCTTGAGCTTGACGCTGAGGGTCTGGCCGGCTTTGCCAGTCACCGTGTATTCGGCCGTGGCGTAGCCCTTGATCTTGCCTTTCACGCTGTGCGTTTTCTTGTCTGCCGTCAATTCGACGTTTTCCTTGTGGACAGGATCAGCGCTCCAGGCCGGCGTGGCAAAGACGAGTGCCGCCAGCAGCAGGCTGGCGCAGATGGGCAGTGGACGACGCAGCATATGAAATTTCCTTTGAACGTGGATAAAAACCAGGCGATGGCGATGCTGCCCATCTTACGCCAGTGGCTGCCAGGCGCCTGTACGGCAGCGCGCGCAGGGCCAGTTCGAGGACGGTTTTTTCCACCTTTCTTGACCCAGGTACTTTTTTGGGGTGCGCACGTTTCAAGATGCGGCCAAATGCCGATTTCAGGTAGGCTGAAGCGTCTCTACGCTGCGGAACCGGCCGCGGGCGCTGCTGCGCCGGACCGGTTTTTTGCTGCTCTTCTTCCCTTTACTGAAAGGAACGCAAATGGGTATTTCCGGAAAAGTCGCACTGGTCACGGGTGCCGCGCAAGGTATAGGTAAGGCTATCGCCTTGCGCCTGGCCAAGGACGGCGCCGATATCGCGCTGGTGGATTTGAACCAGGACAAGCTGGACCTTGCCGCCGCCGAGGTGCGCGCGCTGGGGCGCCGCGCCGTCACCTTCATTGCCGACGTGGCGCAGCTCGATCAGGTGAGCGCCGCAGTGGCGTTTGCCGAGCAGGAACTGGGCGGCTTCGACATCATCGTCAACAATGCCGGCATCGCGCAAGTGCAGCCGCTGCTCGACGTGACGCCGGCCGAGGTCGACCGCATCATGCGCATCAATGTGCAAGGGACGCTGTGGGGCATCCAGGCAGCTGCCAAGAAGTTCAAGGCGCGCCAGCAGAAGGGCAAGATCATCAATGCATGTTCCATCGCTGGGCATGACGGCTTCGCCCTGCTGGGTGTGTATTCGGCCACCAAGTTTGCCGTGCGCGCGCTGACGCAGGCGGCGGCCAAGGAATTGGCGGCCGACGGCATCACCGTCAACGCGTATTGCCCCGGCGTTGTCGGTACCGACATGTGGGTCGAGATCGACAAGCGCATGGCCGAACTGACTGGCGCCGAGCTGGGCGCGACGTACAAGAAATACGTGGACGGCATCGCGCTGGGACGTGCCGAGACGCCGGAAGACGTGGCGGGGCTGGTCTCCTTCCTGGCGGGGCCGGACTCGGACTACATGACGGGCCAGGCTCCGCTGATCGATGGTGGACTCGTGTATCGTTAAAACACTGATGGCATAAAAAACAGGCCACGCTGTCGGTGACGGCGTGGCCTGTTTGCGTTGGTTCAAGCTAGCCTTAATTGAAAGTGATTTCCTTGCGGTTATCGCGCGAGACGCGGTCGATCATCTTGTTGTACGGATCGACGCCCACTTCAAATGGTTTGTCCTTCACGGTGATGGTTACCACGGGATCGCTGCCCGACAACACGCGCTTGTCCGTGAACAGGACTTTTTCATCCTTTTCCCTGGCGCCTGGGGGGCGCGCGAAGATGGCGATTTCCACCGGCTCGTCATAGCCGCGCGCACTCTCCTTGCCCTTGCCGTCGGACTCCAGCTTGGCCAGGTGCAGTTGCATGGTGACATCCCACTGACCGTCCTTGCGCTGCACGGCCGTCGCTTGCGACACGCGGTTGTCGTAGAAGACGATTTTCTCGAACAGGTCCGTGATCAGCGCCTGCTTGTCCTGTGGCGCTTCGGCGCGGATGTAGGCCAGCAGTTCGCGCGAGGTGGTGAATGGCGCCTGTTGGTAGCCCTTGTCCTGCAGATAGCGTTTCAGGGCACGGTTCAGGGCTTGCTCGCCGATTTCGTCACGCAGGCGGTAGAACACCAGACTGCCCTTGTTGTAGTGGATGTATTGCTGTCCCTCCACGCGTGCCAGCGGCAGTTCTTCGATGGCTTCGCCGCCGCGTCCGCTCAGGTAGCGGTCCAGTTCATAGCGCAGGAAGCGGCGCATTCTATTGCGGCCGTACTCCTTTTCCATCACCATCAGGGCCGAGTACTGCGACAGCGATTCCATCAGCATGCTGGCGCCCTGCACGTTGGCGCCAATCGCCTGGTGGCCCCACCACTGGTGCGCCATTTCGTGCGCCGTGACGTAGAACACGTAGTCGATGTCCTCCTTGTCGCGCAGGTCGGCGATGAAGCCGATGCCTTCCGAATACGGAATCGTATTGGCAAACGACTGCGCGAAGCTCTGGTAGCCGGGGAATTCCAGGATGCGCACCTGCTTGTGCTGGTAGGGCGAGAACTGGGTGCTGTAGTAGTCGAGCGACTTTTGCACGGAGGTCATCATGCGCTGCGTATTGTAGCCATGCTTTTTATCGAAATAAATCTCGATCGGCAGGCCGTTCCACTCGCCTTTTTTGACTTCCCAGCGCGCCGACAGGTAGGCAAAGAACGGCAGCATCGGCTGATCCATCTTGTAGCGGTAGTAGCGGCGGCCATCCTGTTCCCAGCTCTTTTGCAGATAGCCGGGCGCCAGGGCGATCTGCTCGCCGTTGGTGGAAACCGTCGTGTCGAAATGAATCCAGTCAGCATCGCCGCCCAGCACCGTGTTGCCATACGCGGAAGAATCTTCCAGCTTGGCCATGCGCTGCGGCTCGCCCAAGCCCCGCTTGCGGCGCTCATTACGATCCAGCAATTCCATTTCCTTGGCATAGCCGAAGTGGGGGAAAAAGGCTTGGTTGTTGAAGAAGCTGCCGTTCAGGTTGAGCTGGTCCGGTGCGCCATCGTTGGTGAAACCCTGATGCGTGACCGCCACCGTGAAGTCCAGCGGCAGGGTGGCGCCCGGTACCAGGGGCTGGGCCAGCTTGAGGATGCTGAAACCGAGTTCCTTGTCATCGAGCGCGACATTGTGCTCAGGCAAATTCAACCAGTGCGTTTCCAGGTCCGGGTTGAGCTGGATGCGCAGGGTGTCGAGCGGCTGCTGCGTTTTGTTTTGCAGCACGTAGTGGCCCTTGATCAACACTTTCCGTTGCTCAGGATAAATATCCACATCGGCCTGGACATCGGTGATCTTCGGCTGCGGCAAGTCTTTGTATTGTTTGTACAATTTCTCGTAGCGCGCCTGCTTGTCCATGCCGATGTTCGACGCTACGTACTGGTTCAGCACATTCGTGTTGTAGAAGATCCAGCTACCCGTGCCGGCCCAGCACAGCAGGACAGCGGCCAGCACGGCGCCGGCATGGCCGTTCAGGCGCTGGCCGGCCAGGCGCACGCGAGCGCGCCAGCCGGTGGACAGGCCGCGTACCCAGAACGCCTGCGCCAGCAGGACCAGCGCCACGGTAAACAGGCTCCAGTACAGCGCGAACCAGGCCCAGCCCGTCAGGAAATGGCCATAGCCATTCATGTCCGAGTACTTGATGGCCGGCGTGCCGCCGAAGGCGTACAGATTGTGTTCCAGGTGCAGCATGCCCAGCACGGCTTGCGCCACCATCAGCAGGATCACCAGCAGGTAGCCGATAAACTTGTTGTTCGACAATACTTGCAGGGTCAGAGCGCACAAGCCCATCAGCACGAAGAAGAGGGCGCCCAGCAAAGTGCCTTTCAGGTACAGCCCCAGTTCCACGGGCGCGCCGCCCTTGACGAGCTGGAAGCCGATGGCCGTGATGACGCCCGCCAGCAGATAGCCGGCGATGACGCCGATCAGGGCCGTGCATTTGGCCAGCAGGGGCACCCAATCGGGCACGGGCATGGCGTCGCTGACATCGGCGATCCTGGCTTGCCGTTCCTTGAAGATCAATTCGCCCGCGTAAAACGTGACGATGATGATCAGGAGGAAGCTGAAGCTGTTGCTGATCTGCTGCAGCATCAAATGCGTCATCGGATACACGGCCGTGCCGTACATGTTCTCGCCGACATTGGCGGCAGCGATCAGGTTGATCATGCCGAACAGCAGCATGACGAGGAAGGGCAGGCTCTTGAAGACGCCAGCCGCGTCGAAGCTCAGGATATGCCACCACTGGCGCCAGGCCGTCGCCGGGGTAAAAGTGGGAAGGCTGCGCGGCAGCTGCAGCGGCGCCGTGACGGCGGGGGCGGCGGCCACGGCCTTGTGCCTGCCAAACAGGCGTTTTCCCGTGCCTGTGCGCTGCGGCTTGAACAGGATCACGGTGGCGGTGAACATCAGCACCGTGATACCCAGCCACAGCAAGCGGTTGGCCAGCAGGAAGCCGGAAAAAGGCGGCAGGCCCGCGTTCGCTTCGGCGGACGTGAAGTAGCGCGTCATGCGGCCCAGGGCGCGCATGCCGAACGGGTCGAGCAGGACGGCGATCCATTCGTTGTTGATGTCGCGCGTGAAGGCGCCGGCCGTGCCCCACAGCACGAAAAAGCCCAGCACGCCCACGTAGACGAGCATCATCGAGCGCGTGGTGGCCGCCAGCAGCATCAGCAGGGCGCCGATGAAGAGCAGGTTCGGGATCACCATCACGGCGAAGCTCCACGCATACGCATGCAACGAGAACGCCCCCACGCGCTGCGCATCGACCCAGGGCATGAGGGGGCCGAGCATGAGGGCCAGGGCAATGGCGGCAAAGATCACCAGGCAGGCGACAAAGCCGGCGGCGAAGCGGCCGAACAGGTAATCCCACTTGCGCATGGGCGTGGCGAACAGCATGTCGGCCATGCCCACTTCGCTGTCGCGCAGCACGGCGCCGGCGATGAAGATGGTGATGAGCAACATCGAGAGCAGGCTGAACATTGTCAGCAACTGCGCCACCACGGTGGGCGCATTGCGGTTGATGTTGCCGATGGCACCGCCGATCTGAATCGAATCGCTGCTGCTGGCACCAAAGGCCAGCAAGGCCAGGATGACGGCAAATACCCACAGCAGCGGCTGTTTCAGCTGATAGCCGAGGTCAAACTTGAAAAATTCCTTCCACATGGCGGCCCCTTACGCCGCGACTGCGGCCGGTACTGCGGCGGAAGCGGCGGCGCCGTGGCGGGCAGCGTTGCGCACATGCAGGAAGTACACGTCTTCCAGGTCCGGGGCGATCTGCACGAAGCCGCTGTCGGGCTGGCTGTCGGCATACACATTGATTTGCGGCTTGCCGCCCACCAGGCGCGTCGACAGCACATTGTGCGATTGCTGGTACTGCGCCAGTTCTTCCGTCGTGACGCTGCGGCGCCACACCTTGCCGAGCAGGGTGTCGATGGCGGCCTGCGGCTCGCCCTGCACCAGCACCTGCCCCTTGACGATCATGGCCATGCGCGGGCACAGGTCCGTCACGTCGTCGACGATGTGCGTCGACAGGATCACCACCACCTGCTCGCCGATCTTCGCCAGCAGGTTCAGGAAGCGGTTGCGCTCGTCCGGGTCCAGGCCGGCAGTGGGTTCATCGACGATCACCAGGCGCGGTGCGCCCAGCAGGGCTTGGGCGATGCCGAAGCGTTGGCGCATGCCGCCCGAATACGTGCCCAAATTGCGCTTGCGTGCTTCCCACAGATTGGTTTGCTGCAACAAGGCTTCCACGGCTTCCTTGCGTACCCCCTTCTCCGTCAAGCCTTTGAGCACGGCGAAGTGATTGAGCAGGGTTTCCGCGCTGACCTTCGGGTACACGCCGAAATCCTGTGGCAGATAGCCCAACTGGCGGCGCAAGCCTGCCTTGTCCTGCAGCACGTCGAGGCCATCGAAGTGGATGCTGCCGCTATCGGGGTCTTGCAAGGTGGCAATGGTACGCATCAGCGAGGACTTGCCTGCGCCATTTGGTCCCAGCAAGCCGAACATTCCGTTGGGAATCTCCAGGCTGACATCGTTGATGGCCTTGACGCCATTGGCATATGTTTTGTTCAGCTGTTTGATCGATAGCATGTGCAGCACTCTCCAGAGCTTGGGTGTAAAAGCCGGCAGATACCTGCCTGCCGGTCTGTAAAAGGGGATCACCCTTGTTTTTCAGCCGCGATGGCGGACGTTACTTAAAGGAAATAATATATAAGCAATTGGAAAAAAGTAATCTTTTTGCGACCAAGGGTGGAAATGCAGGGCTGAAAGACAGGAGGGACGGATGAGTGACGTGGTGCTACACTCGCCATTTTTAGCGATGCCAGGTGGCGGAAAGACGCGATGATGCCGGTAGTACAGAACATGACATTGCGCGCCGTTGCGCCCGGCGAAGAGGGAGCGCTGGCGCAGTTGTTCCAGCTGTATTGCTACGATAATTCGGCCTGGAGCGGCGAGGCGTTGCTGGCTGACGGCCGCTATGACGTGTGCGACGCGGGGCTGGCGTCGTATGTGCACGCAGCAGGCCATACGGCCAGCTGGATCGAGGTCGATGGCGAACTGGCGGGCTTTTTCCTCACGGAGCCTGGCATGGCGGGTGAGATGGCCGTGCAGGAGTTCAGCGACTTTTTCATCCTGAAGAAATACCGGCGTCGGGGCGTGGCGCTGGAAGTGGTGCGCAGAGTGTTGCTGGGTAGCGCGCAGACGTGGCTGGTGGCGATGTTTCGTGCCGATGCCGCTGCCTGCGCGTTCTGGCAGCAGGCGTTTGCGCGCCTGCCGTTTGCCAGGGTCGAGGCGTGGGACGATGCCAGCCTGCCGCAGTTTCAGCTAACTCTGCTGAAACCGGCGGCCTGAGCCGGTTTAGAAGCGTACTTTCACATACGCCGACGGTCCCGTGAGGCGGATGTTCAGGTCGGCATCGCGTTCGCTGTCGCGGTGCAGCTTGATTTTCGAAATGCCGTAATCGGCCACGAAACCGATATTCTTGAACGGAAACCATTCCACACCGACGTTCCCGCCGTAGATGTGGCCATTGATGCGCCCGCCGTTTTTCTTGATGCCGGACGCTTCCGCATACATGCGCAAGTCCGGTGTAAACGCGTGGCGCCAGCCCACTTCCAGCAGCGGCGCAAACGCGTGTTCGCTGATGGAGTCGCGTGCCGTGGCCGTTTCACCATTGACGATGCCGGTGGCCGTGCCGTTCAGGCTGGCATGATAGTAGGCGGCGCCCAGGCCGATGCCGAAGGTGTCGTTGCCGCTGCCCAGCCACCATTTGTAGGCCAGCTTGGCCAGGTCCAGTTTCAGGTCGGCATTCGCCGTGGCCGTGCCCGTGACGGGCTGGCCATTGATGATGGTCTCGCCCGTCAGGCTTGGCGTGTAGGATTTGTCGTAGCGGTAGTAGTCGAATGCCAGGCCGTGGCGGTCGCCGATCAGCAAGTCTGCCTTGATGCGCGGGATGGTGGTATGGCTGGGCGTCGATTCCGGCGCGTCGATGCGGCCAAATTGCGTGTCGGCGCCGATATTGATGCGCGGATCGGCGGAAAATGCCCCTACCGAGATGCTGACACGGTCCAGGCTGGGTGATGGCTCGGCCCGCGCCGTGGCGGCTGCCGTGGCCATGCCCAGCACGCCCAGCATCATGGCGCCGCGCAAGGCGAGGTGGTGCGGGCGTGGTGGGGACAGGCGGGTGGACACGGACATGGCAAACATGGGGCTACTCCTCAAGATAAAGTGAAAACTGCCGCGACGTCAGGGCGGCTTGCGTTATGCGGTAATGCAATGAGGAAATGGTAGCAACTGTGACATTTAGATCACGTAGCCGCACGTCGCAAATTCCCGTCGGATTTGTCCTACCGTGTGTAACAGCTGGTACACGCACCGGCATTGCCTGCAACGCGGGACGCGTGCAGAATGGTGCGCACAAGGAGGAGACACTGCATGAAAATCGCCGCCATTTCCGATATCCATGGCAACCTGGATGCGCTTGAAGCCGTGCTGGCCCACATCGCCCGCCAGGGCGTGGATATGATCGTCAACCTGGGCGATATCGTCTCGGGCCATCTGCAGCCGCGTGCCACGGCGGCGCGCCTGACGGACCTCGGCTTGCCCACCATCCGCGGCAACCACGAGCGTCAGCTACTGGCTGATCCGGCCCGCATGGGCATCTCGGACGCATTTGCGCGCGCGCAACTGTTGCCCGAGCAACTCGCGTGGATAGATGCGTTGCCGGCCACCTTGCACTTGCGCCACGATGTGCTGCTCGTGCATGGCACCCCGACAAGCGACCTCGTGTATTTTCTCGACAGCGTCACGCCGCAAGGCAGCCGTGCGGCCACGCCTGACGAGGTGGCGGCGCGCGCCGGCGAGGCGGACGCGGCATTGATCCTGTGCGGTCACACGCACATGCCGCGCCAGGTGCGCTTGGCCGATGGCCGGCTGATCGTCAATCCGGGCAGCGTGGGCTTGCAAGCCTACGACGATGACCATGGTTATCCGCACGTGATGGAAAATGGCACGCCGCATGCGCGCTATGTCATCGCCGAACAGGGCGGGGACGGCGCCTGGACGGCGCACTTTCATGCGGTGGAGTATGACTGGGACAAGGCGGCCAGGCTGGCGCTGGCGAATGGCCGGCCCGACTGGGTCGTGCCACTGCGCACGGGCCGGGTCGGCATGCTTACCTGAACTCTTCGGCTACCAGGTTGTACTTCTGCATCTTGTGGTACAAGGTCTGCTTTGGCAAGCCCAGCACCGCACTCACTTCGCTGACGTTGCCGGCATATGCGCGCAGTTCCTGTTCGATCAGCGCACGTTCGAAGCCGTTGACCTGCTCCGCCAGCGACAGGGGACTGGTCTGGTTGCCCGCCAGCAGGCTCGAGGCGCCGCCGGCGATGCCCAGCACGAAGCGGTCGGCGATATTGCGCAGTTCGCGCACGTTGCCGGGCCAGGAATGGGCCATCAGGTTGCGCATCTGGGCGCTGGAGACCACGGGCGCGGCGCGGTTGTAGCGGGCGGCGGCGGCCAGCACAAAGTGCTCGAACAGGATGGGAATATCCTCACGCCGTTCGCGCAGCGGTGGCAGATGCAGCACGATCAGATTCAGGCGGTAGTACAGGTCGCTGCGGAATTTCTGCTGCTGCGACAAGTCTTCCAGGTCCAGCTTGGCCGCCGCAATGACGCGCACGTCGACGGGCGTGGGCACGTTCGAACCGAGCCGTTCGATATAGCGTTCCTGCAGCACGCGCAGCAATTTCACTTGCAGCGACAGGGGCAGGCTTTCGATTTCGTCGAGGAAAAAAGTGCCATGGTCGGCATGCTCGATCTTGCCCACTTGCCGCTTGGCCGCACCCGTAAACGCGCCCGGTTCATGGCCGAAGACTTCGCTTTCAAAAATACTTTCGGGAATCGCGCCGCAGTTGACGGCGACGAAGTTGTGCTTGCGGCGATGGCTGAAGTCGTGCAGGCAGCGGGCCACCATTTCCTTGCCCGTGCCCGTGTCGCCATAGATCAGCACGTCGGCCGGTTCGTCGGCTACATCGAGGATCAGGCGCCGTATGTCGCGCATCGCCACGGAATTACCCAGTAATCGCGCTTCGATGCCGCCGCCGTCCTCGAGCTGGCGGCGCAGGCTGTGCACTTCCAGGGTGAGTCGCCGCGTTTCCAGCGCGCGCAGGATGACGTCGACCAGTTGCTCGGACGAGTATGGTTTTTCGATGAAATCGTAGGCGCCCGTGCGCATGGCGTGCACGGCCATGGTGATATCGCCGTGGCCCGTGACGAGGATCACGGGCAGGTTGGCATCGAGCGTCTTGACCGCTTGCAGCAATTCCAGGCCGCTCATGCCCGGCAGGCGCACATCGCTGACCACGATGCCGGGAAAATCCGGCGTCAGCAGTTTATAGGCCAGCTCGGCCGAGTGGAAGGCCAGCACGTCCAGGCCGGCCAGCTGCAGTGCCTGCTCGCTGCCTTCGCGTACGGTGGGGTCGTCCTCGACCAGCAAGACCTTCAAGCCGTCAAACATGTTTTTCCTCCTGCGTTGCAATCTGTAGTTCGATGGTGAAGATGGCGCCGCCGCCGGGGGCGTTTTCGGCGCGCAGCACGCCGCCGAACTGGCGCGTGATTTGTTCGGAAATGGCCAGGCCCAGTCCCAGTCCCAGTCCTTGCGGCTTGGTCGTGAAGAACGGTTCGAACAGGTGTTCGTACACTTCCGTCGACAGGCCCGGTCCCGTGTCGGCCACATGGATCAGCACGTGCTCGGGCGTGCAGGCGACGGACACGCGCAAGCTGCGCACGTCGCTGCCATTCATGGCGTCGAGCGCGTTCGCGTACAGGTTCACCAGCACTTGCTCCAGGCGGTTGCTTTCGCACATGGCGAAAATGTCTTCAGGCGGCAGTTGCAGGGTGAAACGCACATTTTCCACCTGCAGCCGGCGCTCGACCAGGAACAGGGCATTGCTGATCGCTGTGGGAATCGACACGGAAGTCAGGCTGGTGGTCGATTTGCGCGCAAAAATCTTTAATTGCCCCGTAATGGTCCCCATCCTGGCCGCAATTTGCGATATCTTCGCCAGGTTGCGCCGCGCATCGTCGAGTCGTCCCCGCTCGAGCAGGATGACGGCATTGTCGGACATGGTGCGCAGCGCCGTCAGGGGCTGGTTGAGTTCATGCGTGATGCTGGCGGACATTTGCCCCAGCACGGCCATCTTGCCGGCCTGAAACAGTTCGTTTTGCGTGATGTGGAGTTTTTGCTCGGCCTTGCTGCGCACCTCGATTTCCTGGCTCAGGCTTTGCGTCATGGCATTGAGTTCCGAGGTGCGTTCCTCGACCATGGCTTCCAGGTTGTCGTAGGCATGTTGCAGATCTTCGCGGGCGCGCAATTTTTGCGCCACGGCCGCGCGGCGCTGGCGCAGGTAAAAGAACAGCAGCATGAAAAAGCCCAGCAGCACGCAAGAGAATGCGGCCGCCGCGCGCGCGCTCGCTTTCGCCTGCGCCAGGTCGGACAGGTAAATAAAAGTCCAGCCTTGCGGTGACTTGAGCTTGATCTGCGTCATGACGCTCGAGCTGATCTTCGGTGGCGTGTCGGCGTGTTCCTGCTCGCGCACGCTGATCACGCGCGCACCATTGCCCAGTTGGCGGTCGGAAACGAAGGGGATGGCTTCCAGCTGTTTCGAGTAATACTGGCGCGTGCGGTTGAGTTCTTCGACGATCGCGGGCGACAGCGGTGCCAGGGTCTTGTATTTCCAGTCCGCCATGGAACTGAGGAAGATTACGCCGTGCTCGTCGGCCAGCATCACCTTGTCCGCGCCTTGCACCCAGCGTTTTTCCAGGGTTTCCAGGTTCACCTTCACCGTTGCCAGGCCCAGCATGTGGCCATTCTGGTAAATGCCGTGGGCAAAGAAGTAGCCGGGCTCCAGTCGCGTCGTGCCGACGCCATAAAAACGCCCCGGCGTGCCGCGCAGCGCGTCCTGGGCGTAGGGGCGGAACGAGATATTGTCACCAATGAAGCTGTCGGGCTGCTGCCAGTTGCTGGCGGCCCGCGTGTTGCCGTCGAGGTTGCTGATGAAAATGGTCGACGATTTCGCCTGGGCATTCATCTGCTCGAGGTAATGGTTGACCGTATCGACCAGTACCGGGTCTTCCGGGTGCTGCAGCAGGCGGATGACGTCACGGTTCAGCTCCAGCGTCTTGGGCAGGAAGTCGTATTTTTCCAGCGCATTTTCAAGACTGCTGACATACACCTCAAGGCGCTGCGCGCCGCTCGCCTGCAGTTTGCCGATGGCGATGCGCTCCGTCCAGAAATACACGAGCCAGACGGTGGCCAGGCAGGCGGCCAGCACCACGCCCCAGGCCAACGTTTCACGGCCCGAGCGTTGCGCCAGGCGCTGGCGCCAGGAAAGGGAGGGTTTGTTACTGCTATTCATAAAATCAGCTGCCAACTTGCAAGAACCCACAGTATCGCATTTAAATATTGCGTAAAAAGAAAAAGCCGCCGGATATGCATCCGGCGGCTCACGCTTTTATGTCACGGACAGCTCGATGTCCTTAGAACGTGTGGCGCATGCCCAGGTTAAAGCCGCTGGTGCCGGTGCCATCGTCGGTGGCATTGCCAACCTTGTAGGGAGCGCCGTTCTTGTTGCTGATGTGGCCGTAACCGGTGTACAGGTCGCTGCGCTTGGACAGCGCATAGAACGCGCCGATGGCCCACTGCTGGGCGTCACGGTTCGCGTTGCTCTTGTCATTGTGGCGGATGTACGACGCGACCAGCTTGGTGGCGCCGAACGGGGCGCTGAAGCCAACGAGGATATCGTTGCTCTTGCTGTCGTCGGTGGCGCGGTTGTCGGCGTAGCCGAAGTTGCCTTGCAGCACGCCAAAGTCGTAGCGCGTGGCCAGCAGGGTGTTGCGCGTTTGCTTCGCCACCAAATTTTCCAGGCGGTGGTGCGTCAGGGTCACGTTCAGCGGGCCGTCGATGTAATGCACGGCACCGCCCATGCTGCGGTTTTTCGCATTGTCGCCGGCCACTTCGCCGAAACCATACGCCAGGTCGGCCGACAGCTTGTTCCAGGTCGGCGTGCTGTATTGCACCATATTATCGACGCGGTAATTCGTCGTCGCCATAATGTTCGATGCGGTGCCGGCCAGGCCGATGACAAACGGATCGGCCACGTCGCGCAGGGCCAGGTAGTACGGCGTATACTGGCGGCCCAGGGTGACGGCGCCGGCGCTGCCGCTCAGGCCCACATACGCCTGGCGGCCGAACAGCCGGCCGCCCTGGCCCGAGGTGCCGGTATCGATATTGAAACCGCTTTCCAGCACGAAGGTAGCTGCCAGGCCAGCACCCAGGTCTTCCTTGCCTTTGAAGCCGATGCGCGAGCCCGAGGCCACGCCGGAGGCGACGCGGTTCAGGCGGTCGCCAGCCGCATCCTTGTCGAACACCAGGCCGGCGTCAGCCACGCCATACATGGTCACGCTCGATTGCGCCAGTGCGCCGCCGGAAGCTGCGCCGAGGGCCAGCAGGGTAAACAGGACTTTTTTCATGAAAATCTCTCTAATAAGTTGGAATGACTATTGATCGCACTACCTGACTGCTTGTTACTCAACATGGACAACAAATAAATGGCCCGCTTGTGGCGGGCCATGGCGCTATCAGGCTTTGCTAGCGTGGTCAGCTTCGCCCCAATGGCTTTCCGTGTTCTGGTTGGCGGCGTTGGCCGCGGCTGCTTCTTCCTCGGTGGCCAGGCCACCTTCCCACTTGGCGACGACGGCCGTGGCGACGGCATTGCCAACCGCGTTGGTGGCCGAGCGACCCATGTCGAGGAATTGGTCGACACCCATCAGCAGCAGCAAGCCCGCTTCCGGAATATTGAATTGGTTCAGGGTCGCGGCAATCACCACCAGCGAGGCACGCGGCACGCCAGCCATTCCTTTCGATGTCAGCATCAGCAGCAGCAGCATGGTGATCTGCGTGCCGATCGACAGGTCGATACCGTAGGCTTGCGCAATGAACAGCACGGCGAAGGTGCAGTACATCATCGAGCCGTCGAGATTGAAGGAGTAACCCATTGGCAACACAAAACTGGAAATCTTGCGGTCCACGCCGAACTGGTCGAGCGCCGTCAGCAGTTTTGGATAGGCTGCTTCCGAGCTGGCCGTCGAGAATGCCAGCAGGAACGGTTCGCGGATCAGGCCGACGAGCTTGAAGATGCGCGGGCCGATGACGACAAAGCCGGCGCCGATCAGCAGGGCCCACAGGCACAACAGGCCCACGTAGAAGCCGCCCATGAACTTGGCAAACGTGACCAGCACGCCCAGGCCGTGGGTGGTGATGACGGAGGCCATGGCGGCGAACACGGCCAGTGGGGCCAGGTTCATGATGGTGCCGGTGATGCGCAGCATGACTTGCGCCAGCTGGTCGACGACGGCCGTCAGGGTCTTGCCCGATTCGCCCAGGCCGGCCAGTGCGCCGCCGAAGAAGATCGAGAACACCAGCACTTGCAGGATTTCATTGTTGGCCATGGCCTCGATCGGCGACTTCGGCACCAGGTGCGTGAAGAAATCTTTCAAGGTGAAGGCAGCCGTTTTCAAATTGGTCGAAGCGTGCACGTCCGGCAATGGCAAGCCCAGGTTGGTGCCCAGCTGCATCAGGTTCGACAGCACCATGCCCAGCGCCAGCGAGACCAGTGAGGCAACCACGAACCAGCACATGGCTTTCAAGCCGATGCGGCCCGCCGTTTTGCCGTCGCCCATGTGGGCGATGCCGACTGTCAGGGTGGAAAATACCAGTAGCGCAATGATCATCTTGATCAGGCGCAAGAAGACGTCGGTGACGATGGAAATATTGCCAGCGATCTGAGCGCTGAGCTTGGCATCAGGGAAAGCGGTGTTGCATCCATAACCGACGGCAATGCCGAGGATCATGGCAATCAGGATGTACAGGGTTAATGGCCGTTTCTTTTTCATTTTGACTCCTCCGGTGAAACGCCGCTGTGAGCGGATTATTGATAGCGAGCAACTTAAGCTTGGAGTCAATATTTCTCAAAAACAAGCCCTTGCATGCTAGCGATTATTTGCAGCAAAACCTGTACATAGCAAAGGATATGCCTGAAATGGAAATTTGGTAGCTAACTTCTTAAGTTATTGATTTAATGAAGTTTTTTTGTTGTCAGGATGTCGCAATCTGGCGTGCTTGCGCGAAATATTGGACGCGGCGGGGCATCGCTGTATGACTTTTCATACGCTAGTCGCGGCAGGGGGGCGGTGCGCCAAAAAGACAAGATTATCAGGAAAATAAAAAAGCCCCTCCGAAGAGGGGCTCGATGTCGCGCAATACCTGTTTCCTTGATTTTAGCGCTAGCTGTTAGAACTTGATATTTGCCGTCAGGCTGAACGAACGTGGCTGGCCCGGGGTGTAGCGGAAACCGGACTTGTTGATGGCCGCCACATAGGTCTTGTCGGCCAGGTTGTAGGCGTTCAACTGCAAGTCGAGGTTTTTGTTGACGGTATAGGTCGCCATGGCGTCGAAGACCCAGTACGCATCCACGCGGGCCGGCGTGCCGACGGCGCCATCGGTGCCGCGCAGCATTTCACCCACGTAACGCGCGCCTCCGCCGATCTTCAGGCCGAACGGCAGGGTGTACGAGGTCCAGCTGGTGAACGCCTGTTTTGGCGTGTAGGTGAGGCTCTTGTCGCCGCTGGCCGTGAAGACCTTGTTCGACTCGACCTTGGTATTCATGCGGGTATAGCCGGCGCTGACCAGCCAGTTCGGCATGATCTCGCCCACCACGCCCAGTTCCAGGCCTTGTACGCGCTTCTTGCCGGTCTGGTAATAAATGGTCGAGATGACAGGATCCTGTTCCACTTCATTCTTGACGGTGGTCTGGTAGACGGCGGCCGACAGCGACAGTTTTTGCTTCAGGAAGTCCCACTTGGTGCCGATTTCCTTGGTGACGGTTTCCTGCGGGTCATAGTTCGGGTTTTGCGCGCTGTTGGCGGCGGCGCTCAGGGCGAAGTTGACGCCAGGCGGCGCTTTCGACGTGGCCAGCAAGGCGTACACGCTGCTGTCCGGCGTCGGCTTGTACATGGCCGAGATCTTGCCGTTGGCCAGGGTGTCGCTCAGGGTCAGGTGAGTGGGAATCGGTGTGCCGACCGGCAGTTTTTGCACCTGGTCCTTGGCCACGGCCGTTTGCAGGGAGACGGCGTCATACGTGGTGTTGAAATGGTCGAAGCGCACGCCGCCATTGAAAATCCACTTGTCGCCGAACTTGACGGTGTCGAACACATACAGGCTTTGCGTGTTGACTTCGCCTTCGGTGAAGGCGCCGCTGCGTACGGGGTTGTGGCCGGTGACGGTGTCGCGCGGATTCGGCTGGTACAGGTTCGCTGCCGGCAAGGTACCCAGGCTGGCTGGCACATAGCTGTAGTTGGTCTGTTTTTCGCTGGTGAACTCGGCACCTGCCACCATGGAGTGCTTCAGCACGCCCGTGTCGAACTGCGCGCTGACCACGGTCTGGTTGGTCAAAATCGTGTTTTCCTGGTCCTTGACGGTGCGCAGATTGCGCGCCATGGTCCAGGTCGACGGATCGGTCGGGGCCGGTGTCTTCAGGTTGCCCATGCTGCCCATGAAGGCCGTCAGCAGGTAGTCCTGCTGGGTCTTGCCGTAGCGCGTGGTGTTCTGGAGCTGCACGTTGGGCGAGAAATCATGGTCGATGCGCAAGGTGCCCATGTCGGCCTTGACCTTGTCGTAGTCCGAGGTGGAACCGTAGAAATTCTTCGGATCGACCTTGGCGGCGCCGTTCAGGAAGGTACGGATGACCGGTTGCTCCTTCGTGGCAACGTCCGGCGTCGAGTAGCCAGGCAAGCCGATGGTCGGCACGCCGCCGTCGGGCACGTTGTCTTGATCCACGTGCAGGTAGCTGGCCGTGATGCGCGTTGGTTTACCGATGCCGAAGGTGACGGTGGGGGCGAAGGCCCAGCGCTTGTTCTTGACTTCATCGCGCGCCGGGTTGCCGCTGTCCTGCGTCATCAGGTTCAGGCGCAAGGCCGTGCCGGTATCGCTGTCGAGGATGCGGTTCCAGTCGGCCGTGGCGCGTTTCTGCTTGCCGCTGCCGGCCGTCAGCAGCGAATTGAACTTGTTTTCCATGGTCGCCGTCTTGCTGACCAGGTTGATCGAACCGGTAGGTGAACCACGGCCACTGTCGGTGCCCGCAGGGCCCTTCAATACGTCGATCTGCTCGATGTTGAAGACGTCACGCGAGATGGAGCCCACGTCGCGCACGCCATCGACATAGATGCTGCCGGACGAGTCGAAACCACGCATGTAGACGGCGTCGCCCGTGTTCGTGTTGCCGTTTTCACCGAGGAAGAAGGTACCGACGCCCGGCGTGTTGCGCAGCGCATCCGTCAGGGTCAGCGCGCCTTGCTGTTCGATCAATTCCTTCTTGATTACGACGATGGTTTGCGGCGTATTGACCAGCTCTTCCGTGTATTTTGGCGACGAGGCTTTTTCGGCCTTGAAATCATTTTCCTTTGAGCCCACGACCTTGATTTCGTTCAGGGTTTGCTGCGATGCCGGGGCACTCTGGCCGGCCGGGTCGGCCGCCTGGGCGGCGACGGGCAGCAGCATCACGGCCAGGGCGGCGCCGATGTGCTGGTTGAAACGGGTTGGGGCGTGTTTGCGGCTCTTGATTGCCATCTTGCTCTCTCGATAAGGTCAGGGTAGTGGTTCCTGGCTGGCTCTGCGACGCGGTGCTTGGGCACGCGGGCAAGTGGCTGGCGATGGAGACGGAAGGCCGTATTGTAATAACTGGGCGCCATTTCGTAAATGAGAATCGTTATCAGTATCATTTACGCAACGGATTTGGGGTGCTGCAAAAAAAACACTGTCATGGCGCATGAATACTTGCTTTGCTGCCTGGCCGCTGCTATGCGCGCAAGCGCTCTGGAGCGGGAGTATGATGAGCAACCTTTACAAATCTCCGCCCAGCATGCTGCAGACTCCCGATGCCTTCGTCCCCCTGCTCGACCCTCCGGAACCGGCCCCGGCCGCCATCGAGACGCTCACCTTTATCTTTTACCGCGGGCGCCTGCTGTTGCGTACGCCCGAGCTGGCCCTGCCCACTGCCGCCGAGGCGGCCGCGCTCGATATCGACCTGAGCCGCGCGCAGCCCGTGGGCCTGTGGCAGGGCCGCTATTGCCAGACCGTCTGGACCGATGAGGAACTGCTGCCCGCCAATAGCGGTCTGGCCTGGCACGGCATGCGTTCGCTCTTTAATGCCGTCGATGATGACTTTCTGGGCCTGGCCAGCCGCGCCGTGCAACTGGCCGAGTGGGCGCGCACGCACCGCCATTGCGGCGTGTGCGCCACGCCCATGCAGCGCACGCGTGGCGAACGCTGCTTCACGTGCGCCGCCTGTGGCATGCTCGCGTATCCGCGCATTTCGCCGGCCATGATGGTACTCATCCGCAAGGGCGACTCCGTGCTGCTGGCCATGCACAAGCATTCGCCATCGCAGCGTTTCAGTCCGCTTGCCGGTTTCCTGGAAGCGGGCGAATCGATCGAGGAAGCCGTGCACCGCGAAGTGATGGAAGAGGTGGGCTTGCGCGTGCACAACCTGCAGTACTTCATGAGCCAGTCCTGGCCGTTTCCCCATTCGCTGATGATCGCGTTTACAGCCGATTACCTCGATGGCGAGATCCGCCTGGACGAGAACGAGATCGCCGAGGCGCGCTGGTTTGGCCCCGGCGATGCGTGGCCGGAAGCGAGTTCGAGCGTGTCGATTTCGGCGCTGCTGGTGAGAGCGCACCGTCCGCCAGCGGCATAGGAAAGCCGGGGCCGCTCGGGCAGCTTGCCGCATTTTCTATATACTGGCGGCAATTGCAAATTTTAGGGTGGTTTAGCATGTCTCAAGAAGAATTTTCCGAAAACGACTGGCGCCGGCTGATCAGCAGCTTTGGTGAAGATCCGCAGCGTCCTGGCTTGCTGGAAACGCCGATGCGCGTGGCCAAGGCGTGGAAGCACTGGACGTCCGGCTATGGCCAGGATCCAGTGGACTTGCTGAAAGCCTTTGAAGATGGCGCGGAACAGTATAACGAGCTGATCGTTGTGCGCGGCATCCCCGTCTACAGCCATTGCGAACACCATCTGGCGCCCTTCTTTGGCAAGGCCACCATCGGCTACGTGCCCAATGGCAAGATCGTCGGCCTGTCGAAACTGACGCGCCTGGTCGATTGCTTCTCCAAGCGCCTGCAAGTGCAGGAACGCATGACAATGCAGATCGCCAATGCCCTGATGGAAGTGCTGGAACCGAAATCGGTGGGCGTGGTCGTACGCTGCCGTCACCTGTGCATGGAAAGCCGCGGCATCCGCACGCCGGGCGAAGAAACCATCACCTCGGCGATGCTGGGCGAGATGCAGCCGAACCTGGCGCTGCGCACGGAATTTTTGGCCCTGGCGCGCGAAGTTTGATTATTTTGGCGACGATGCAGGACGAAGGCGGCTGATGCCGCCTTTTTTTATATTCTTCCGGATTCCCGCTCCGCCAGATAGCGCGCCGGTGGCTTGCCCATCGCCTTGCGGAACATGGTGACAAAACCGCTGGTGTTTTCATAGCCCAGTTCCAGCGCCACCGCTTTCACGCTGTGGCCTTGCGCCAGTCCTTGCAGGGCAAGGATGACGTGCAATTGCCGGCGCCAGCGGCCCACGCTCATGCCCATTTCTTCCAATGACTGGCGGGTCATGCTGCGCTCGCTCATGCCGATGCGGCTGGACCATTCGGCCAAGGTGCTTTTATCGGCGGGCTGCGCCAGCAGCAGGGCAGCCAGGCGGCGCAGGCGCGCATCGCGCGGCATCGGCAAATGCAAGTCTTCCACCGGCGCGGCCGCCAATTCATCGAGCAGGGTGGCCACCAGGCGTTCCTGCGCGCCATGCAGCGCGGTCAAGGTGGGAAAGCCGGCTGCCTTGGCGATCAGTTCACGCAGCAAGGGTGAGACGGCCACGGTGCAGCAGACGGCGGGCAGGGCCGGCGCCATGGCCGGCTCGACAAACAGGCAATAACATTCGGCCTCGCCCACGCCCTGCGCGGCATGCATCAGGCCGCCGGGTATCCACACGGCGCACTGGGGCGGCACGATCCACACGCCGCTTTGCACTTCGCAATGAATCACGCCTCGCGTGGCGTATAGCAGCTGCCCCTTGCGGTGCTGGTGCGGCGCCTGCTCCGCATCCTCGCGCACGCTGGCCAGGCCCACGGCCAGCAGCGGACGCAGCACGCCATCGACGTCGAAATCGATGGTGACGCTGGCTGCACCCAGCCGCGTAGAGAGCAGATCAGGCAGGAGGAGATGGGGCATGGGGAAAATTTGGCTGGATTGAATAATATCGTGGCTATTTTATGCAATGACGCGCAATGCCGTCGACGGTATCGTGTATGCATCCGCAGCCCCGCTTCAACGGCAACCGCCGCCGCCAGTGTTCTGATGAAGGCCAGGAGGAACGGCAACCCCCTTGAAGGAGTCATCCCATGCAACTCGATTTTTCCACATTCCCTCTCGTCTGGATGCGCCGCGACAGCGCCGCAAGCGGCCCCGACGATGCCTTGTTCGCCCAGTTTGAGGCCCTGCTGGCACGCCGGCAGGCGTTTGTCATTCTCAGCGAAGAAGGCCTGGACGAGGATGGGCATGACCATCCGCAGGAAGAGCGCAAGCGGGCTGCACTATGGATGAAGCAGAACAAGGCGGCGATCCGCGCGTATATCCAGGGCATGGTGCTGGTCGAGCCGAGCGCCGCCAAGCGCCTGGCCGGCAAGGCCTTTGCCATCATGTTCGGCAAGTTCTGGGGCTATCCCCTGCATTTCGGCACCAGCCGCGACGACGCGCTCGACATCGCGCAGCATTTGCTGAAGGCATGGCTGCCGCCCCAAAAATGATCTGACAAGGCTACACAACGCCTGACAAAACCGTCGCGAGCGGAAGGGAGTGGTAGCCGGGAAGCGGAACTGTACTTTAGTACAGTGAGCATCGCAGGCTGCCTATACCGACGCGCAGCAGGTTTGGTCAGGTGTTTCAGTAGCGGTAGTCGTTGACGAAGTGCTTGGTGAAGTTGTACTTGCTGCCGCCGTCGAGCAAGTCAACCAGGCGTTTCGGCGCGGAGGCCGACATGAAAGCGTCGGCCGCGCCGCCCGTGCTGCGGAACTTCATGCCGGGGCTGAGGATCTGGTTGGCGCCGATTTTCAGGTGCTGGAAGCTTTTCGTCTTTTCATTGTTGAGGATGAAGTGCAATTCCTGCTTGAAGGTCAGGAAGGGAATCTTCAGCCACCAGCCTTCGTCCGTGCCATAGCTGGCGACGCTGGCAAAATGCGTGTTCTTGTCCGTCAGGGTGGGTTTGCCCAGGCGGTCGTTGATGCGTTTCATGGCTTCATTCTTGGTCATGCTGTGCTTTCGTGATTCAATCGATCTGGCGTGCATTTTGACACAGGCACGCCACCCCCGCCTGCCTTGCCACTGCCTGTCTGCCTGCTTTTTTACTGCAATGCAGCATCAATTCTCATCAATTGTCGCAACGCATTAACAACACCGGGCAAAAATCATTGCTTCCCGGCATTGTAAATATCGGTCGTTCGAGCGTATGCTGGAGACGTCTGAACGGTGCCGCCAGAGCACCGTCGCCGCCGCATTCTGGCCAGCCGAGCTGGAAGCGGGACACGCCCCCTCGCCGCAAATAGATAGTTGGAGACACAGCATGAAGAAATTGACGTTCCAGCAGAAGTTATGGATTCCCCTGATTTGCAGCTTGTTGTGCATCACCGTCATTTTTGTCTATAACGCCCTGGAAGTGCGCAAGATCCGCATTGAAGAGCGCAGCGCCGACCTGAGCAATGCCGCCGACCTGGGCCTGGGCGCCGTCAAGATGTTCGGCGACCTGGCCGCCAGCGGCGCCTTGACGAAGGAAGAGGCGCAAAAGCAGGCGAGCGCCGTCATCAAGAGCATGCGTTTCGGCGAGACCGGATATTTGTCCATCATCAACCTCGATGCTGTTGTCGTGATGAACCCCGCCGCGCCGCAAACCAACGGCAAGAACATGTCGGATTTTAAAGATGCCAACGGCACCTATCTGTACCGCGACATCGTTGCCGTCGGCAAGAGCGATGCGGGCAAGGGTTTCGTCCACTATTATTTCCCCCGTCCCGGCCAGAAAAACCCCGAGCCGAAGATGAGCCGCGTGGTGGCTTACAAGCCATGGAGCTGGACCATCGTGGTAGGTGTATACATGGACGATATCGACGCGGCCTTCCGCCAGTCACTGCTGACCTCGCTGGGCGTGCTGGTGCTGGTGTGCGGCCTGCTGGCGGCCGTCGTCGTGGCGATCAACCGCAGCCTGCGCCATGCGCTGGGCGGCGATCCCGAGTATGCGGCCGACGTGGCCGCCCAGATCGCGAATAACGATCTGAGCGTTGCCGTGCGCACGCATGCCAACGACCGCCACAGCGTGTTGTATGCGATGAAAACCATGCAGGCCAACCTGGTCGATGCGATCAGCGAAATCCGCCACAGTGCCGAGACGATTGCCACGGCATCGAGCGAGATTGCCAGCGGCAATATGGACTTGTCGGCGCGCACGGAAATGCAAGCCAGTTCGCTGGAAGAAACGGCGGCCTCGATGGAAGAATTGACCTCGACCGTCACACAAAACGCGGGCAATGCCGTGCAGGCAAATGAACTGGCGCAGTCCGCTTCTGCCGTGGCGCGCCAGGGCGGCGCCGTGGTGGCGCAAGTGATCGGCACCATGGACACCATCAACGCTTCGTCGCGCAAGATCGTCGACATCATCGGCGTCATCGATGGCATCGCCTTCCAGACGAATATCCTGGCGCTGAACGCGGCCGTGGAAGCGGCACGCGCCGGTGAACAGGGACGCGGCTTTGCCGTGGTGGCCAGTGAGGTCCGCAATCTGGCTCAGCGATCCGCTGGCGCAGCGAAGGAAATCAAGGAACTCATCGGCGCTTCCGTCGACAGCATCGCGGCCGGCAGCACGCTCGTCGCACAGGCGGGCACGACCATGGATCAGGTGGTGGCTTCCGTTTCGCGCGTGACCGACATCATGGCCGACATCACGGCCGCTTCGCACGAGCAAAGCACGGGCATCGGCCACGTCAACCAGGCGATCACGGAAATGGATAGCGTGACGCAGCAAAATGCGGCACTGGTGGAAGAGGCGGCGGCAGCGGCGTCGAGCATGCAGGACCAGGCGGCCGTGCTGGCGCAACTGGTGGCGCGCTTCAAACTGTCGGCGCAGGAGCCGGGGACGTCGCCGCGCCTGGCGGCAAGTTCGGCTGGCGCGCCGCGCGCCGTGGCGAAAAAGCCGCTGCGCAGCCTGGCGGCGCGCTAGGATTTTATTGGGCTGGCGCCGCCGCCTGCGGCGCCGGTTCGAATTCCAGCTTGTCATCGACGACCACGAATTGCCCGACCGGCTGGCCCAGGTCGGCTTTCGGGTCGTTTTCCATTTCCGTCAGTTCATTGCAGGTAGTCGTTTCCGCCTGCCACAACTGCTTGCCCATGCGAATATTCCACAGGCCATCGCCGGCCGCAAACAGCTCGACGGTGATGTCGGCTGGCGCATCCGTCGACAGGGTATGCAGGCGCTGGCATTGCGGCAAATTGGTCGCCATCAGCTGCACTTCCACGGTATCTTGCCAAAAATAACGTTGCTGGCGGCGCACGGTCAGGGAATGGTCTTGCCCATCGAACATATAGATGGCGAAGTCCTGGACACAGCCTGACAGCAGGACGGACAGCATGACGATCAGGAGTTTGCGCATGGTCGGCTTTCTTTGTTTGTGCTCTGGATTGGTGCTCGGGAATGTCGGGATGCCTGCTTGAGGGCGCCAGCCTTTCTTGGGCGCCGTCGTGTTTTCCGCTTACGTGGCATTATATCCATGCATATCAGTTGCGGCGCGACAATAGTTATGCGGAGGCCGCCTGCCCTACTCATCTACCTGGAAAGACCACGATGATCGACCTGTATTACTGGACCACGCCCAACGGGCACAAAGTGACGATGTTCCTGGAAGAAACGGGCATCCCCTACAACATCATTCCCGTGCATATCGGCAAGGGCGAGCAGTTCAAGCCCGAGTTTCTCGCCATCGCGCCGAATAACCGCATCCCCGCCATCGTCGACCAGGCGCCGGAAGATGGCGGCGCACCCTTGTCCCTGTTCGAGTCGGGCGCGATTCTGCAATACCTGGCCGAGAAAAGCGGGCAATTCCTGCCGGCGGACGTGCGCGGGCGCGCCGAGGTCATGCAGTGGCTGTTCTGGCAAATGGGCGGCCTTGGCCCCATGGCAGGGCAAAACCACCATTTCGTGCAATATGCGCCCGAGCCCATCGAGTATGCCATCACGCGTTACGTGAACGAAACGAACCGGCTGTACGGCGTGCTGAACAAGCGCCTGGCCGACCGCGAATTCGTTGCCGGCGACACGTATTCCATCGCCGACATGGCGATCTACCCGTGGATCGTGCCGCACGCCCGCCAGCGCCAGAAGCTGGAAGATTTCCCGCACCTGGCGCGCTGGTTCGCGGCCATTGCCGCCCGTCCCGCCACCGTGCGCGCGTATGCCCGCGCGGCCGAAATCAATGTGCAGCCTACCGTCAGCGGCGACGCGAAAAGCGTGCTGTTCGGCCAGACGGCGAAGACGGTAGCCTGAGCAACGGTCAATTACCCCGGTAAGTGGAAAAACCGAAAGGGCTGAGCAGCAAGGGAATGTGATAGTGCTGGTCAGTCTTTTCCACGTGGAATTGCACGGGAATTTCCGGGAAGAAGGTTTCCTGCTTCAGGCGCGCATAGTGTTCGCCTGTTTTAAACACGATGCGGTAGTCGCCCGTCTGCATGGGTGCATCGACCGGATACATGGCCGTGATGCGCCCCTGCGCATTCGTCACGGCGCTGCCCAGCTGTTGCCAGCCTTCACCGTTCTTTTGCTCCAGGGTGACCGTCACGCCCGCCGTCGGCTGGCCGCTCTGCAGATCGAGGATGTGCACGCTCAAGGGATTGGCGGCGGCCAGGGCCATGCTGGACAGGCTGGCGAAGGCCAGGGCGGCAGCGGTTTTTTTCAGATAGGTCATCGTCGTTTCTTTCAAGGTGTGGGGGAATCGAGTTCAGGGATGGCGACCAAGGCAGCCTGGGCGCAGGCGCGGTCTTGCAGGGCGCCACCGCCACCGGCAACGCCGATGGCGCCCACCACTTGCCTCTGGGCCATCAACGGCAGGCCGCCACCCAGCAGCAACAGCTCTGGCACGGTGGTTAGATTGTGCATGTCCGGATTGTTGCGGGCCGCCACGGCCAGCGTGTAGGTATCGCTTTTGGTGGACAGAGCCGTGTAGGCCTTGCGCCGGCTGGCCTCCGTGTTGTGCGGCCCGACGCCATCGGCGCGCTGCACGGTCATGACATTGCCGCCACGGTCCAGTACGGTGACGACGATGTGCCGTCCTTGCGCCTGACACGCGGCCATGGCCGCATCGGCCAGCTGCTTGGCCGTTGCCAGAGAAAGATCATCGACCTTGCGCAGCTGGGCGTGGGCGGGGCTGGCCAGCAGGCACAGCAGGGTACTGCCGAGTAACAGGGTTTTCATGCGGCGGTCCGTTGAGTAAAGTGACGCCAGTATGGCCAGTGCTACCCTACGAGAAGATGATCGCCGCATGACATTTTTATCATCCGCAGCGGCCTGCGCGCGGCGTAAAATGCTTCAACTTCCCTCATGAAAGTCCCATCCATGCGCATCCTGGTCATCGAAGACGAACCGAAGACGGGCGACTATTTGCTGCGCGGCTTGGCCGAGTCCGGCTTCACGGTGAGCCTGGCGCGCAATGGTCGCGACGGCTTGCACATGGCGAGTTCGGACGCGCCCGACTTGATCGTGCTCGACGTCATGCTGCCCATCATGGATGGCTGGCAAGTGCTGCGCGCGCTGCGCTTGCAGGAAGGCGGCGCGGACGTGCCCGTGATTTTCCTCACGGCGCGCGACGAGGTGCAGGACCGCGTGAAAGGGCTGGAACTGGGCGCCGACGATTACCTGGTGAAACCGTTCGCCTTTGCCGAACTGGTGGCGCGCATCCGCACTTTGCTGCGGCGCGGGCCGCCGCGTGAAGACGACGTCATCCGCATCGGCGACATGGAAATCGACGTGATGAAACGCAAGGTCAGCCGGCAAGGCCAGCGCATCAGCCTGACGGCCAAGGAATTCGGCTTGCTGCATTTACTGGCGCGGCGCCAGGGCGAGGTCTTGTCGCGTTCCATCATCGCCTCCCAAGTGTGGGACATCAATTTCGAGAGCGACACCAACGTCATCGACGCGGCCATCCGCCGCCTGCGCAGCAAGCTCGACGACCCGTTCGAACCCAAGCTGATCCACACCTTGCGGGGCATGGGCTATGTCTGTGAATTGCGCGCGCCATCCGCTCCAGACAGCGGCACCGCGCAATGAAGCTGGCACAATTGCGCCGCTCGCTGACCCTGCGCGTCACGCTCGTGTTCGTGCTGATCGTGGCGCTCGTCTCGGCCGGACTGGGCATGCATTTGTACCGTTCATTCGTCGCGGAAATCGAGCGCCGCGACGATATTTTATTGCTGGGAAAATTGCGGCAAATCCAGCAGTTGCTGGGGAATGCGGGCACGCTGGACATTATCCGCGAGCGGCCCCAGTATTTCCGCGACACCATGAGCGGACAAGAAAATTCGCTGGTGCGCATCGTGCGCGCCGATGGCACGCGTTTGATCGATGTCAACCCGCACGGCGAGACGGTGGCGCATGCTGTTCCCGTGGCTGTCGATGCGACCGTCACAGCCAACGACATCGTCAGCTGGACCAGCCGCGACGGCTATCCAGCCAGGGTCGTGGCGGCCAGCGCGCGCATCGGCGACCCGGCGCAGATGGCCGACATTTCCGTCGCCCGCGTCTACGGCGACCGCACGGCCATGTTTGCCGCCTACCGCTGGCAAATCGTCGTGTCCGTCGCCGTCAGCGCGCTGGTGGCGGCGATTCTGGCCAGCGTGATGCTGCTGCGGGGACTGCGGCCGCTGCGCAATATCGCCGCCCATGCGGCCTTGGTGCGGCCGGGCAAGCTGGAGCAGCAGCTGGAGGCGAGCGGCGCGCCGACGGAACTCTTGCCCCTGATTCAGGCCCTGAACGCCATGCTGGCGCGGCTGCAGGAAGGCTATGCGCGGCTGTCGCAATTTTCCGCCGACCTGGCGCATGAATTCCGCACGCCCGTCACCAATCTGCTGGGGCAAAGCCAGGTGATGTTGGCCCGTCCGCGCAGCGCGCACGAGTATGAACAGCTGGTGTCGTCGAATGTGGAAGAACTGGAACGGCTGTCGCGCATGATCGACAGCATGCTGTTTTTGGCGCGCGCGCAGCAGGATGAAATGGTGCTCATCAAGCAAGTCTTGCCCGTGCAGGACGAGTTCTTGCGCCTGGCCGATTTCTTTGAAGGCCTGGCCGAAGAGCGCGAGCTGGCGCTGGCCTGCCACGGCAGCGGGACAGTGACGGCCGAGCCGCAACTGCTGCGCCGCGCGCTGGGCAACTTGCTGTCGAACGCCATCCGTCACGCGGCGCCAGGCAGCACAATTCTGTTGCGTTCGCATCAAACGGGCGAGGGCATGGAACTGAGCGTCACCAATCAGGGGACGGCCATCCCCGCGCGCCATTTGCCGCACCTGTTCGAGCGCTTTTACCGCGCCGACCCGGCCCGCAGCGATTCGGCCGCTTCCACAGGATTAGGGCTGGCCATCGTCACGGCCATCCTGCAATTGCACGGCGGCAGCGCGACGGTCGCATCCGACGCGGCCGCCACGACGTTTACTCTTGTTTTCCCCGTTGAGAATACCTGATAAAACCGTAGCGAGCGGAAGGGAGAGGTGGTTGAGAAGCGGAACTGTGCTTTACGCACAGTGAGCATCGCAGACCACCTATACCGACGCGCAGTAGGTTTGATCAGGTGTTCTACCCCATTTCCACCAAAAACTCATGCATGCCCGTATGCGGCATTTGCGCACACGCCGGTGCAAAGTGCGGCAACTGTCCCCACAGCAAGGGGTTACCGACGATGTACACAAAGTGTTGCGCGCGCGTCAGGGCCACATTGAGCAGGTTCGGCGTGGCCGCCGCCCATTGCGCGGCACCGGCCGTGCTGTCGTCGGCGCCGAGGACCAGCATCACCACGCTTTGTTCCTTGCCCTGGAATGTGTGCACGGTGCCCACCATCTGGCTGCTCCATTGGCGCAATTCGCGCGCGGTCGGTGCCTTGCCATAGCCGAGGCGACGGTCCCAGTCCATATCGACGATGCGCGAACGCAACTCGTTGCGCACGGCCTTGAATGGCGTAATTACATACATGTCGGGCAGTTTGCCGTCGCGGCGATACAGTTTCAGCAGCACTTCCAGCACGAAATCGAGCTGCACGGGCACCACCTGCTTGTAGCTGACGGGGCCGACGGCATCGATCCAGCGGCTGGGGCCACGCGTCAGGCCCCGTGCGCCAGCCGGCGGCGTGCGTTCGCTCAAACCATAGACCATCTTGTCTTCATAGGCGATGCTGTTCGCCAGTGAAAACATCGGTTCCACGCAGCGGCGGTGCACGCGCAAGGGGCTGCCTATCCACAGCGGCTGGGTGCTGCCGGCGCCGACAGTCGCGCCATAGCGGTTGGCCTTGTCCGCCAATGTCTGCACGGAAACGGACGTCGGTGCGTAACTGCCATCTTGCGTGTGCGGCGACAGGGCGGACAAGGTTTGCACGAGGCGTCCCGGTACCGTGAACACGGGTTCGATCTGCAGCGGGTCGCCCACGACGACAGCACGTTTTGCGCGCCACAGGCTGCCCAGCGCCGCTTGCGGCACGGCCTGGCCCGCTTCATCGATGAACAGCCAGCCCAGCGATTCGGGGCCCATGCCCTGGAACTGGCGCGCGAACGAAGCGAACGTGGTCGACACGACAGGCACCACCATGAACAGGCTGTGCCAGACCATGGCGATGTGCGACTGGTCATAGGCGCGCTTGTTTTTGAGCAATTTCGATACGGCCAGCAAGTTGCCGCCAAAGCCGGGGCCGCCCTTCTTTGCCACTTCCGCCAGCCACGCTTCATGCAGGGCCAGGGCCTTGGCGAACAGGCGCGAGCGCAGGCGCGCCAGCGCCGGTTCATGCCACAGGCCGGCTATCTGCAGCGCGTCGCCGTCCAGCTCGTCCAGGGTGGCCGGGGCGATGATGGTGGGGAAACGCATGCGCGCGCGGCGCAACAGTTCCGTGCTGTCATCCCATTCGCGCTGGCGCGACTGCGCCGTGCGCAGGGCGATGTGCAGGCTGTTGCGGGCCCGTTCGCAGCGCGGTTCCAGCTCGCCCTTCAGCAGCAGCTTGATGGCGGAGACGTCGCGCGCGGCCTGGCGCTGCGCTTCGGCGTTGGCGATGACGGCGTCCTTGTAGGCGCGCGCCGGTGCGGTGCGGAACAGCCGGGCAAAGAAACCGGGCTGCGTCAGCGCCACCAGGCGTTCTTCTTCCAGCAATTCCTTCTTGCTGGCGAGCAGGGTATCTTGCTGCGCCAGCGCGCCGGACAGGGCACCATTCGCCGCATCCATCTCTTGCTCGGCAGCAATCAGCGCTTGCTGGCTGGCCTGCATGAAGTCTGCTTCCGTGCAGGTGCCCACGGCTTGCCACAGGGCCGCGTACTGGGCGTGCTCGGCCAGGGCTTTTTCCACCACGTGTTCCGTCTCGCGAAACTCGCGCGCCGCCTGGGCGAAGCTGACGCCCTGGTAGCTGGCCAGCCACTGGCGGATATTTTGCGCGTTCGGCGTCTTGCGCGTCGTGGCCTTGTCCCAGTCGTCGTCATAAAAATTGCTGACGAAGCGGCGGCGGTTAGCGCTATTGCCCAGCGCACAGGACATCAAGCCCCATGGCGCTTCCGCCTCGCCCAGGGCGCGGTTGGCGCCATTGCCGTCGGCCACGACCCGGCGCGCCACGCTTTCAAAGTAACGCGTGCGCGCCCATTCCTTGCCCAGCTGCTTGGGTTTTGGCAGGTCGCCGGAAATGTTTTCCACGGCTGCATTGTTCGACGAAGCGACGACCATTTCAAAGCCCGTCAATTCCGGGCGCAAACGGGCGATGGTGATCGGGTCGCGCACGCCTTCGAAGGCCACGGCCACCTTGCCGATGAAGGCGTCGCCGGCGCGATCCAGGCAGGACAGCACGGCCGCGCGGCGCACGATGTTGTCGGCGAACAATTCGCGCAACAAGGTCGTCTTGCCCGTGCCGGGTGGGCCGTTGACGGAAAAGATGCCGCGTTCATGCAAACTGGTGCGCGCGCCGTGGATGGCGAACTGCTGCATCAGGCTCATGGCGTAGCTGGCGTCTTCCAGCCAGTGTCCGCGGTTCATATTGCCCGGATTGAGCATGGCGGCCAGCGCCTGGCGTCCGGCCGGGCTGTACAGGTCGATGCGCTCATCCTGCGCCAGCGGCGTCAGGTAGGCGGCGACCGTGGCGGGCAGCTTGCCGCCACGCAAGGCGCGGATGATCTGTTCCAGGTCATCGAGGTAAAAACTGTTGAGGATATCGATCGATGGTTCCACCGCGTCGCCAAAGTCCAAGGTGCGGTTCTGGCTGGACTCAAGCGTATCGGCTTCCATTACGGCGGCGCGTTTTTTGCGCGTGCGCAATTCGAGCACGGCCAGCGGCTGGCAGGCGGACGGGTGGAAACCGGCCCAGTCGCGCAGCAGGTCGGCCAGGGCCGCCATTTCCAGGCCGGACAGGGGCGACGAGACATTGCCGGCCTCGTCCGTCACTTGCTGCGGGGCACGGGCGGCGGCGAAATTGCGCAGGCTGTCTTGCAGCACCAGTTGGCTGTCGCTGAAGGCGTCCAGGCTCAGGCCCGACCAGTCCGGCGTGCGAGCGCGGCCCAGCGCCCACGGCAAGGTCGACACGGACACGGGATCGAACTGCGGCTCGCCCAGCGCATTGAGGGACAGGCGGGCAAAGCACGAACGCCCGGCCAGTTCCGTTTTTTCTGTTTCGGCGATGTTTTCCGGGCCGCTGGCTGGCGGGCAAGCCTTGTTGATTTCGGCCTTGTCGAACACGCCGAGGAACAATGAGAAGCCGTCGATCTCGCGGTCGGAAGGCACTTGCCATTGCGTGGCGAACTGCAGCGGCAATTGCGCCAGCTGTTCGCGGTGCAGGAGACGCACGGTGGACTGGTCTTCAACGTCCGTGATTTGATTCAGGTCAAACGGGATAAAGAATTCGATCTTGTGCCAATACTCCAGGATAGCCAGGAGGCGCTGCTGTTCTGCCTGATTCATGATGACCAATATTTTGTAAAGCGAGCGAGGATTGTAAAGGGTATGCGCGGCGCGTGTTTTGCACATTCGCCTATTGCGCGGGCTTTGCCGCAAAAAAAGTGGCGATTGCGGACGAAAAAAAGCCAGGCAGCAACTTCCTGCCTGGCTTTCCCGTGGGGAGGGCGTTGCTATTGGTTAAAACTCTTCCCATTCGCTTTCGGCACCTGCATTGCTGCGGCGTGCCGGTGCGGCCGCCACGGCCTGGCGCGCGGGTGCGGGCTTGGCTGCGGGGCGTGCTATGGCAGGCGCTGCCGGTGCTGCGCGCACAGGCGTCAGCTTGGCTGCGCTGGCGACATGGTTGCCGGTTTTAAAGAAGCCCACCACGTGCGCCAGTTCGCCCGCTTGCTCCTGCATGCTTTGCGAGGCGGCTGCCGCTTCTTCCACCAGGGCCGCGTTTTGCTGCGTCACTTCATCCATCTGGGCAATGGCCATGTTGATCTGCTCGATGCCGATGGTTTGCTCGTGCGTGGCGGAGGTGATTTCTCCCATGATGTCGGTCACGCGCACGATGCTGTCGACGATGTCGCCCATGGTCTGGCCCGCTTCATTGACGAGGCGCGAACCCGTGTCCACGTTGGCGACGGAGGCGGCGATGAGTTCCTTGATTTCCTTGGCGGCCGAGGCCGAGCGGTGGGCCAGGTTGCGCACCTCTGTTGCCACGACGGCGAAGCCGCGTCCCTGCTCGCCCGCGCGTGCCGCTTCCACGGCCGCGTTCAAGGCCAGGATATTCGTCTGGAAGGCGATGCCATCGATGACGCCGATGATGTCGACGATTTTCTTCGACGACGCGTTGATGGTACCCATGGTGTCGACCACTTGCGAGACGATGCTACCGCCGCGCACGGCCACTTCGGACGCGCTTTTCGCCAGCTGGTTCGCCTGGCGCGCATTGTCCGCGTTCTGCTTTACGGTGGACGTCAGTTCTTCCATGGCCGACGCCGTTTCTTCCAGCGAACTGGCTTGCTCTTCCGTGCGGGAAGACAGGTCGAGGTTGCCTGCGGCAATTTCGCTCGATGCCGTGGAAATCGCCTCCGTGCCGTGGCGCACTTGCGCCACCACGCCCAGCAGGCTGGTGTTCATGGCTTTCAGGGCGCCGAGCAGGCGCCCCGTTTCATCGCTGGAATTGACGACGATGTGCGAAGACAAGTCGCCGGACGCCACGGTTTCGGCCACGCTGACGGCCGCATTGATGGGATGGGTGATCGAGCGTGTGATGATCCAGGCGACAAAAGCGCCCAGCAGCACGGCCACGCTGCCCAGGATAATCATATAGGCGCGCGCGCTGGCGCTCAGCGTTTCGGCGTCCGTTGCCGCCTGCGCCGCCTGCTGCGCTTCATACGCGACCAGGCTGTCGAGCGCGCCCAGCACGATCTTCAGGCTCGGTGCCGCCTGCTGCGTCAAAAAGGCGATCGCCTCTTCCGTCTGCCCCGCATTGCGCAGCTCGATGACCTTGTTGTTCAGCGGTGCGCCCGATTTCAGGGCAGCGTCCAGCTCGGCCATCAGCGCCGTTTCCTTGTCCGTCGAGATTTTCTTTTGCAATGTTTCCTTGGCGGCGCCGTATTTCTTGCGCGCTTCGCCGATTTTCGCCAGTTCCGCCTGTACCAGCGCTTCCGTCGGCGCCACCACCACGCTGGTGATCGCCAGGGTAATGTTGCGCACGTTGTCGCTCATGGTGTTGGCCGCGGCCATCTTGACGTTCTTGTCGGCCACGATGTCGTGGGTGCGTGCGCTCAGTTGGCCCATGGAATACAGGCCGACGAGCAAGACGGCCACCAGCAGGCCGAGGACGACAGCAAACCCGATTCCGAGCCGGGTGCCGATTTTGAATTGTGTGAGTGACATGATTGCTTTCGTGGTGCGGAAGTGAGGGAAAACGTCGACAAGCCAGGACTACGGGTTTATACGTAGGCTCGGCCTGTCTGTAATTGTTCCTCAAAATTCCGCACTGCAATACAAAAAATTGTATCAAGTCCCCGAAAAATTTAAAAAATGGTAGCAAATTAAATAAGTTGTCGTGTGGAAACAACGAGCACGGCGTCAGCAGGAAACATCAGCGCTGGGGAAACACGTGGATGGCCATGAAATCGATGAAGGCGCGCAGTTTCGGCGTCAGGTGGCGGCTGCTGGGCCACAGGATGCGCAAGGCGCCGTCGTGCTGGTGGTGCGCATCCAGCAGGCTGTGCAAGCGGCCCGCGTCCAGTGCCGCGCGCACGGCAAAGTCGGGCAGGGCGGCGATGCCCAGGCCGCTTTCGGCAAAGTGCAGCAAGGTCTCCACATTGTTGCAGTTGAGCAGGGCCGGCAAGCCCGCCGCGTGCAGGGCGGGCCATTCGGGCAGTGGCCAGGCTTCGACCTTGCCGCTGCTGGGAAACTTGTACAGCAGGCAGGTATGGCGCAGCAGGTCGGCCGGCAGCAGGGGCGTGCCGTGCTGCGCCAGATAGGCGGGCGCGGCCACCAGTTGCAGCTGGAATTGGCCCAGCTGGCGGCTCATCAAACGGCTGTCGGCGCTTTCGCCCGCGCGCACCACGGCGTCGTAGCCTTCTTCGATCACGTCGACCCGGCGGTCGCTGAAATCGAGATCGAGTTCTACCTGCGGATAGGCGCGCGCAAAGGCAGCCAGCACGGGATTGAGCAGGCTGCCCACCTGTGGCAGGCTGACGCGCAGCCGGCCTTGCGGTGCGCTCTTGCTGTTCGTTAACTCCAGCTCGGCCGCTTCGATCTCGCCCAGGATGCGCCGGCAGCGCTCGAGAAACACCGTGCCTTCGCTGGTCAGCGCGATGCTGCGCGTGCTGCGGTGAAACAGGCGCACGCCCAGCCGCGCTTCCAGCCGCGCGATGCTCTTGCCGATGGCCGAGGCGGAAATACCCAGCACCCTGCCCGCCGCCACAAAACTGCGCGTCTCTGCCGCCTGCACGAAGGCCGTGAATCCCGCCAGGTTATCCATTATTGACCTTTAATTGCGGATGCCAACGTCCGCACAGACAGAAACTATAGCCTGTTTTTCTTTGATCGTGCCTGCCTTACCTTGGCAGCCTGATCATTTGAAAGGCTACGCCATGATGTACCACTTCTCTCCTGCGGCCTTGTCCGCCCGCATCGATCCCTTGCTCGATGCCGTCTTGCAGCAGCGCCTGGTGGGCGCCGTGGTGCTGGTGCGCCAGCGGGGCCAGGAAATCTATCGTCGCGCTGCCGGCTATCTGGACCGCGAGGCGGGCACGCCCATGCGCGAGGATGCCGTCTTCCGCCTGGCGTCCGTCAGCAAACCCATCGTCTCGACGGCCGCGCTGGCGCTGGTGGGGCAGGGACGCCTGGGCCTGGACGACCTGGTCGCGCGCTGGCTGCCGTATTTTGCACCGTGCCAGCCGGACGGTGCCGTGGCGGCGATGAGCGTGCGCCATCTGCTCACGCACACGGCCGGACTTGACTACGGCTTTTTCCAGTCGCCGGGTGGCGCGTATGCGCAGGCGGGCGTGTCGGACGGCATGGATGCGTCCCGTATTTCTCTGGAGAACAACCTGCGCCGCCTGGCCACGGTGCCGCTGGCGTATGCGCCCGGTGAGCGCTGGGCGTATTCGATTGCCACCGACGTGCTGGGCGCCGTGATCGAAGCGGTGACTGGTTTGCCGCTGGCACACGCCGTGGAACAGCTGGTGACGGCGCCGCTGGCCATGCGCGATACGGGTTTTATATGCACGGATGCGGCGCGCCTGGCCGTCGCCTATGCGGACCGCGCAGCGGGAGAATCCCGGCCGCGCCGTTTGCTCGATGCGGGGGATGACCATTTGCCATTTATCGACGGCATGGCCGGTTTTAGCTTGTCGCCGGCGCGTGCCCTCGATGCACACGCTTACCCGTCCGGCGGCGCCGGCATGGTCGGTTCGGCACCCGACTTCATGCGCCTGCTGGAAATCCTGCGCCTGGGCGGCGCACCGCTGCTGCCGCCTGCGCTGGCACGCCAGATGGGCGAAAACCAGACGGGAAATTTCGACTTGCCGTTCTGGCCGGGCCGTAGCTTCGGTCTGGGTTTTACGGTACTGACCGACCCGCAACTGGCCGCCACGCAGGAATCCGTGGGCAGCTGGCGCATGGGCGGCACGTATGGCCATTCATGGTTTGTTGACCCTGCGCAAGAACTCTCTGTGGTGGCGTTCACGAATACGGCGCTGGAGGGCATGGCGGGGCCGTTCGTGATGGAACTGTGCCAGGCCGTGTATGGCGTGGAGCAAGGGCAATGATGCCCATCGTCTTCCTCGCTCTGGGCCTGTTCGGCGTGTATTGCATCGAGTTTGGCGTGGTGGGCATCTTGCCGATGATCATGCAGCGCTATGGCGTGACGGCCGCGCAGGCGGGTTCATTGGTGAGCCTGTTCGCCCTCGTGATCGCCGTGGGCGGCCCCTTCCTCGTGCTGCTGGCCACGCGCTGGCGCCGCAAACCGGTGCTGATCGTCTCCCTGCTGGTATTTGCCCTGGCCAGCGTGGCCTCGGCGTATGCGCCGCGCTTCGGGTGGCTGCTGGCGCTGCGCATCGTGCCGGCCCTGTTCCATCCCGTGTATTTCTCGCTGGCCATGGTGGCGGCCGTCGCCCTGTATCCGCCGCAGCAATCGGCGCGGGCCGGCGCGCATGCGTTCACGGGCACCAGCATGGGCATGGTGCTGGGCATTCCGCTCACCACCTGGATCGCCGCGCAGTATGGTTACGAGGCATCGTTCCTTGCCTGCGCCCTCGTCAATGCCCTGGCGGCGCTGGGGCTGTACCTGTTCTTGCCCGACACGCCGCAGGCGCCGCCGCTGGCATATGGGCGCCAGCTGGCCGTGCTGCGCAAACCCGCCCTGTGGTTCACCATTGCCGCCGCCGTCTTTGTCTTTGCCGCCATGTTTGCCGTGTATGCGTATGCGGCCGCGTATCTGCAGCAGGAAGCGGGCTTGTCGGCGCGCCAGACGGGGCTGGCGCTGGTGGTGTTTGGCGTGGGCGGCGTGGTCGGTAATCTGTTCGCCGGGCGCCAGCTGGGTACGCACGTGCTGCGCACGGTCTTGCTGCAACCCGTGTTGCTGGGGCTGGCTTACTGGCTGCTGTACCAGTCTGCGGGCAGCGACATCGGCTGGGCGGCGATGGCGGTGCTGCTGCTGTTCTGGGGCGCCGCGCATACGAGCGGGCTGATCGTCACGCAAGTGTGGCTCAGCAGCGAAGCGCGCGAGGCGCCCGCGTTCGCCATCGGCGTGTATATCGCCGCCATCAACCTGGGCGTGACGGTGGGCGCGCTGGCAGGCGGCATGGCCATCGCCCGCTATGGCATGCAGGGGGCGCTGGCGTGCGGCGCGCTGTTCGGTGCCTTGGCGCTGGCCTTGATCTTGCTCAAGGCGTGGCTGTACCGCCCGTCGTCAGTCGGCAATATGGTTGGGGATGCGAAACAGTAGATCCGTGTCGCCGATGTCCACGCCCGCTTGCGACAGCAGGGTGCTGGCCTGGCCCCGGTGGTGCGTCTGGTGGTTAAAGAAATGCATGAGCAAGCTGAAAAACTCGCGCCGGTTCGCTCCCTTGCTGTTGCGGTAATCGAGCAGGTGGTCGAGGTCGGCTTCCGTGATGGAAGCGGCCCAGTCGATGATGAGCTGGTCTAGCCACAGCCGGTGCGCGTGCATGGCGGCAAAATCCTCGGCCGCGAACAGCGGGTGCGTGAGCGACGCGGGCGGCGTGATGGCGCGGATGGGATCGAGCAACGGGAAACCTGCCGGATGTTTCGCGTAGCGCTGCAGCCACAGGGTGTCGCCCACCATCACGTGGTTCAGGGTGGCCAGCAGGGAGCCGAAAAAGGCGCCCCTCTCGCGCTGCAGCTCGTCGGGCGGCAGGCTGGCCGCCGCCGCGTAGACTTTGGCATTCATCCACTGGTTGTAATCGGCCATCAGGCAAAGGTGGGCGCAACGACTCATGGTGACTCCTTCAGTGGATGAATGTTCTATGTCAGACGGATTTCAAAAATGCGCGTATGCCAGCTAATAGCATTTCAATGGCCATCGCCGTCAAAATCAAGCCCATCAGGCGCTCGAACGCCGTCATGACCCTTGGACCGAGTGCCCGCTGCAAGCGTTCGGCGCACAGGAAGACGGCCAGCCAGACAATGGCCACGGCCGTCAGCCCGGCCACGTGGGCGATGACGTCGTTCATTTCATGCGAGGAAAACAGCAGCACAGTCGCCAGCGCCGATGGGCCGGCCAGCGCGGGGATGGCCAGCGGCACGATGAACGGTTCGCCGGCCATCTCGTGGTCGCTATTGCCCGCGTTGGGCTGCGGAAACACCATGCGCATGGCGATCAGGAACAGGATCACGCCGCCGCCGATGCGCAGGGCCACTTCCGACAATTGCAAGGCGTTCAGGAAATGGCGGCCGAAGAACATAAACAGCAGCAAGATGCCGAAGGCGATCATGCATTCGCGCACCACGACTTTCCAGCGCCGCTCGACCGGTACCCGTTTCAAGGCATTGACGAACAGGGAAACGTTGCCGAACGGATCGGTGACGAGCAAAAGCAGGATAAAAGTCTGGAAGAAATTCTGTGTCATGGTGGTGTGGAAAGAAGGTCAACAGCGCTGCCAGGATGGGCGCGCTGCGATAAGGCTTGCGATGATAACAAGAGCGGCGACGAACGCCCATGATTATTGATGCACAGCAGCATTTTTTTTACGCCGCGATGACTTTTGCCTGGTAAAACGCGGTGGGCGTGGTGCCGAAATGTTTCTTGAACATGGCGCTAAACGCGCTTTGGCTGGTGTAGCCATTGTCCATGGCCACGTCGATGACCTTGCTGCCATGCGCCAATTGTTCGAGTGCACGCAGCAGGCGCGCCTGCTGGCGCCACTGGCCAAAGCGCATGCCCGTCTGTTTCTGGAACAAGCGGTGTAGGCTGCGCTCGGTGATCGCCAGTTCCTGCGCCCAGTGCGCCACCGTCTGCTGTTCGCCCGGTTGCGCCATCAGCCGCGCGCAGATGCCGCGCAGGCGCGCATCCACGGGTAACGGTAAATACAGGGGTAGCACGGGCAGGCTGTCGAGCTCGTGCAACAGCAATTGCAGCAGATGCCAGTCGCGACTGCCTTCCGTAAAATCGGGCGCGATGTCGACCGCCGCCACGATCAATTGCCGCAGCAGGGGGCTGATGTCGAGCACGCAGCTGTGGCGCGGCAGCAGCGGTGAGCTGGCGCAATCGATGAAGACGGTGCGCATTTTCACCGCGCCGCTCATGCGCACCTGGTGCGCGATGCCGGGCTGCAGCCACACGCCGCGCGTGGGCGGCACCACCCAGCGCCCGCCCTGCGCCTCGATGGTCATCACGCCCTCGATGGCATACAGCAATTGCGCATGCGTGTGGCGGTGTACGGAAATCACGTGGCCATGCGCATAGTCGACGGCCAGCGCCATGGCGCGCGCCGTGACGGGCAGCAATTGCTGAAAGGCGGGGGAGGAACAATCCATGAAAGAAGGTCAGTTTTGCGATAGGTTCAGACATTTTAGCGCGAGAGGGCGCCGCGCGCCTGCGGCAAGATGAATACCCTCAATGTTTTATGGAGCCTCGCATGCCTGTGCGCGCCTATTTGTATCCATTCCTGGCCATGCTGCTGTGGGCCGGCAACGTCGTCGTCTCGAAACTGGCCGCGTCCAGCATCGCCCCCACGGCCATCACCTTTTACCGCCTGGTGCTGGTCTTGCTGGTGATGACGCCGTTTATCGCCCGCCCCATGTGGCGCAACCGTGCCGCCATCGGGCGCCAGTGGTGGCAGCTGGCGCTGTGCGGCGTGATGTCGATGGCGCTGTTCCAGAGCCTGTCCTACCGCGCCGCCGAATCGACGACGGCGACGAATATGGCCATCGTCACGGCGCTGGCGCCATTGATGACGGCCCTGCTCAGCGTGCTGCTGCTGGGTGAGCGTCTGACGGTGGGTATGGCGGCCGGCGGCGTGCTGTCGTTTGGCGGCTTGCTGTACCTGGTAGGGCGCGGCGATATGTTGGTCCTGCTGCAGCAGGGCTTGCATGCGGGTGACGCGCTGATGCTGCTGGCCTGCCTGATCTTTGCTTTGTACGGCGTGCTGCTGCGCCGCTGGCGTTTATCCATTCCCGCCTGGCAAGCCATTTATTGCCAGGCGCTGGCGGCCCTGGCGTGCATGCTGCCGCCGTTCCTGCTGCTGCCAGCGGGCAGCGCCAGGCTGGACGCCACCACCTTGCCGCTGATCGGCTATGCGGGCATCGGCTCGTCCATCGTGCTGTCCTATCTGTGGATCGAAGGCGTGAAACTGCTGGGACCGAACCGCTGCAGCATTTACGTCAACCTGCTGCCCTTGCTGACGGCCTTGCTGGCCATCGTCTGGCTGCACGAAAGCATGCATATGTATCACCTGATCGGCGGCGGCATTTCGCTGCTGGGCGTGCTGCTGGCGCAGACGGTGCAGCGGCCGCTGTGGCGCCAGCGTCCTGAGGTGTCCGGTCTTGCCTGAACGGCCATGCATAATGGCGGTTTTCAGGCAGTGGAGTGGGCATGCGGCAAACATTTTGGATGAGCACGATGGCGGCGCTGCTGGCGCTGGGTACCCTGGCGCCGGCGCAGGCGGCGCCGCGTTTTTATGCAGGCCAGCCCATGGCCACCGCCACTGCCGTCGAGCGCCGCGACGGCGGCGTGGTGCTGGCCTTCCTGCGGGAAAATGGCGAAGTCAACGGCTACTACTGCCAGTGCAATGAGGGCAGCGAAAAACGCATGAACCTGGACAAGTATGGCAAGGCCAGCATCGCGGCCGTGTTCCAGCTTGACCTCGACAGCGAAGGCGAGACGACGTTCGTGCTCAGCCGCAGCAGCGATAAGCTCTTTGGCTTGCATGCCTACCGCTACGAGCGCAGCGGCGGCAGGATGTTCAAGGTGGCGACCTTGCAGCCTGCGCTGGACGCCATCGTGCGCGGTGCGACAACCATGGACGAGGCGCGCGTGCGCGCTGCGCTGGGCCGTTTGCAGCTGATCGATTACAGCATCGCGTATGTGCCCACGGGCGTGGCCGAATTCGACGCCATCGAGCATGGCCATGGCACCCTGGCCGGCTATTTCAATATCGACGGCGAGTTACTGCCAGACAAACCGGCCGACGCGCCTGCGTTTGCCTATAAAAAAACCTTCCAGGAAAAGGATGGCCATTTTCTGACCGTCACGTATCTGCTGGGCAAGGGCTGGGAAGGGGCCCGCGCGCCCAGCTACCACGTCAAATGGATCACCTGGGAAACGCAGCCGCAGCGCTTTGCCGCCAGCCAGGATGGGCCATTCATCGAATACGACGTGAATTGCTGTGTGGGCAGCGTGTATGCCCGTGGCCTGTATGCGCAGGGCAAGCGCACGGGGCAGTGGCACTTTGAGGAGCCGAATACCATCCGCTCGTCTGGCGCGTTTGTCGACGACAAGGCAGAAGGGCCGTGGACGTATGCAAGCGGCGACGAAACCACCACGGGCATGATGCAGCGGGGCCAGCGCACGGGCCGCTGGGAAGTGAGCCCGGGCGTGGCCGAATGGCGCGCAGCGGACATGCACAGTTTCACCGGTTACGACCATTTCGTGAAAGACCGCCTGGACGGTCCCAGCGAGCGCCGCGTCGGTGGCGTGCTGCAATGGCAGGGCAATTATGTGAATGGCAGGAAGCAGGGCCAGTGGGTCGAGCCTGGTGGCGGCGGTCTGTACGTCGATGACGTGAAACAGGGCCCGTGAAAGAAGGCGACGCCGGACGGTGGCCGGCAAATGCTGACCATGCTCAACAGCAAGCTCTTTACAGAAACCGTTTATTAACATATTTGGCATTTCCGCACGACCGTACACCGCAGCGGAATGCCAGTTCTGCGCAAAAAACATCATCCGTTTGTTACAAAGCGTGAAAATTCCGGCTGCATATTGCTACCAGTAATCTTTCCCTGTATCTTGCAGCAAGGAAATTAAAAATACGGGAAACCTCAACCTCGTTGCCCTGTATTGCACTCCTGACGATATGCGCGGGCCGCCTTCCCCCCTGCCGCCGCACACGCCGTATCGATCTGTCCTGAACAATTCACGTGACCCGCCTAGCTGGCGCTTGCTGCTATCCGTTTGGTGAGCGCAGGCATGGTTACGCCCCTACCAAGGAAAACTGCATGCTGTCGAACTTAACAATAAAAATGCGCCTGATCGCCACCATGAGTGTGCTGGGCGTGCTGACCGCCGTGCTGGGCGTCATGAGCATCATCAGCCTGAAATCGGCCAACAACAGCCTCAACGAGGTCTACAGCAATCAGCTGGCATCGACGCAAGCCATCGGCGAGTCGCAGATTCTGTTGGGCCGCGCCCGTTTCACGATGGACCGCGTGATGGTGCACCCCGACGCGCCCAATGCCAAGGATACCCTGGCGCGCTCCGAGCAATTCATCGAGGCTTCCAACAAGTCCTGGAAGGAGTACCTGGGCTTGCCGCAAGGCGCGGACGAAAAGCGCCTGTCCGACGACATGGACAAGAAGCGCAGCGAATACATAAGCAACGGTTTGTTGGTCATGAGCAAGGCTTTGCGTGAAGGCAACATCGCGCAAGCGGACGGCTTGATGATGACGGGGCTGACGCCGCTGCACGGCACCCTGGACCAGGCTGCCGAAACGTTGACGCAATTCCAGGCCACCTCGGCCGCCGCGATGTATGCGGAAAGCCAGGCCAGTTACCGCACGCAAGTGACCATGGCCATCATCGGCATGGTAGTGGGCGCCTTGCTGACCATTATTTCCAGCATCTTGCTGCTGCGCGCCATCTTTAACCCGCTGGACCAGGCCTTGCGCCATTTCGGTGCCATTTCGGACGGCAACCTGGCCAACGACATCGTCATCACGCGCCACGATGAGATGGGCGCCTTGCTGACGGGCTTGCAGAAAATGCAGGAACGCCTGTCGACCACTGTGCGCGGCGTGCGCGACGGCAGTGGCGCCATCGCCACGGCCAGCAATGAAATCGCTTCGGGCAACCTGGATTTGTCGAGCCGCACAGAGCAGCAAGCTTCCAGCCTGGAAGAAACGGCCTCGTCGCTGGAAGAGCTGACCTCGACCGTCAAGCAGAATTCCGACAATGCGCGCCAGGCGAACCAGTTGGCCGTCTCCGCTTCGGACGTGGCCGTCAAGGGCGGCGCGCTGGTGGCGCAAGTGGTCGATACCATGGGCAGCATCAGCGAATCGTCGAAAAAGATCGCCGACATCATCGGCGTGATCGATGGCATCGCCTTCCAGACCAACATCCTGGCCTTGAACGCGGCCGTGGAAGCGGCGCGCGCCGGCGAGCAGGGGCGTGGCTTTGCCGTCGTCGCCACGGAAGTGCGCAACCTGGCGCACCGCTCGGCCTCGGCTGCAAAGGATATCAAGGTGCTCATCGAAGCGTCGGTGCAGAACGTGGGTGCCGGCAGCGCGCTGGTCAGCCAGACGGGCACGACGATGGACGAGATCGTGTCCAGCATCCGCCACGTGACGGACATCATGGGCGAGATCAGCGCCGCCGGCCGCGAACAGGAACTGGGCATTGGCCAAATCAATCAAGCCGTGGCCGAGATGGATACCGTGACGCAACAGAATGCGGCGCTCGTGGAAGAGGCGGCAGCCGCCTCGGAAGCGATGCAGGAGCAGGCGGCGGCATTGGCCGAGATGGTCAGCTTTTTCAAGCTCGACGCCAACCATAGCGGCCCGGCAGCGGCCAAGCCTGCCTTGCGCAAGCCTGTCGTGGCCGCCACCACCAGCACGGCCTTGAAACGCCCGGCGCTGCGCCTGGCGCCGTCCCGCGCTGCGGCAGCACCTGCCCCTGCTGCAAAACCGCGTCCAGCCAAGCCCGCTGCTGATAATAGCGGCGAGTGGGAAGAGTTCTAAGTTACTGCGCTGGCAGGGTGGCCTTGCTGCCCTGCTCCTGCAATCGCGCCGCCTCGGCCAAGGCTTGGGCGCGCGCTTCTTCCGCCGCCTGTTCTGCTTTCTCATGCGCATCATGGCGCGCCCGCAAGGCTGCCCGCGCACGCACGAAGACGATCTTGATGGCCGCCATCACGGGCACGGACAGGAAGATGCCGACCACGCCACCGAGCTGGTCGCCGGCCAGCAAGCCGACGATCACCATCAGCGGCCTCACTTCCACGCCTTCGCTCATCAAATACGGGTTGACCACGTAATCCTGGAATAAACGGTAGGCGGCGATAAAGCCGATCAGCCAGAATAGGTGATCGAAGCCGCTGAAACCGGCCACCACCACAGCGATGACGGCGGCCGCCAGCGGACCGGCAAACGGGATGAATTTCAACAAGGCGGCAACTGATGTTCAATAGATGCGCTGGGCAGGGATTCGGCGTAGCCGCACGGAAAAAATCATACCGCAAAATAGCAAAATCCCATTTGCCTATGCGTGGGGGCAATCTTTCAGTGCTGCATGACATCACCCGCCACCCGTTCGCGGCTGGGGGGCGTACCGAACATGCGCGTGTATTCGCGGCTGAATTGCGAGGCACTTTCATAGCCCACCTGATACGCGGCTTGCGAGGCATTGGCCGCGCGCGTGACGATCAGGCGCCGCGCTTGCAGCAGACGCAGCTGCTTTTGATATTGCAGCGGCGTCAGCGACGTGATGCTCTTGAAGTGTGCATGGAAGGACGAGACGCTCATGCCGGCCAGCGCCGCCAGGCGCCCGATGCCGATGGGGGCGGCAAAATCCGCTTGCATCAGGTGGATGGCTTCGGCGATGCGCAGGGTGCGGCTGTCGGGCGCCACCAGGCGGCGTAATTGTTCGCCTTGCGGGCTGCTCAGCAGCCAGTAATACAGTTCGCGCAGGATGGATGGCGCCAGCATGGCGATGGCGCGCGGCTGGCCCAGCAGTTGTACCAGCCGCAGCAGGCAATCGGCCGCCTGCTCTTCCAGCCGTCCCACGAAGACGCCCAGCGCCGCCGTACCCGGCGCGACAGCCTCCCCGTCGAGCTGGCGGATCACGTCCTGCAACAGCTTGACGTCGAGTTCGAGGATTAGCGCAAGGAAGGGATGCTCCGGCGTGGCGTGCGTCACCCTGCCAAGAATAGGCAAGTCCACGCTGACAATCAAAAATTCCATGGCGCCGTAATCGAACAGCGCATCGCCCAGCATCACTTGCTTGGCGCCTTGCACGGCCAGGCACAGGGCAGGCGTGTATAGCGCATAGGCGGGCAGGGTTCTTTCGCCTAGGCGCATCAGTTTCAGCGCTGCGATCTCGGTCGCATAAAAGCCATCCGGCGTGTTGCGCGTTGCGGTATGCGCGGCGATGGCGGCCGCCAGTGGGGTAGTGGACATGGCATCCCGGTCTGATAGCAGCAACGGTGCTGACTATTTTTTATGCAGCCATCGTAGCGCGCCTGTTAGCCGGCTGGCAAGCGGCTTGGAGTTTTAGGCATGGAATGTGGAGTTTTGCCTATTCACGCGGACTGTCTGCGGCGCGACACTGGTCGCCTCTTCACCCACCCAAGGAATGCACATGTCAACCACTCAAACAATCGCACTGGTGACGGGCGCCAGCCGCGGCCTGGGCCGCAATGCCGCCCTGCACCTGGCCCGGCAAGGCGTCGACGTCATCCTCACCTACCATGCGCAGCGTGGCGAAGCCGAAGCCGTGGCGGCAGAAATCGGGCAACTGGGCCGCCGCGCCGCCGTCTTGCAACTCGACTGTGGCGACGTGGCCTCGTTCGACGGTTTTTCGCATGCGCTGCAAGCCATCTTGCAAGGCTGGGGCCGCGATACCCTGGATTATTTGGTCAACAATGCCGGCATCGGCCTGATGGCGCCGTTTGCCGATACCAGTGAGGCCATGTTCGATCAGCTCATGAATATCCATTTCAAGGGTGTCTACTTCCTGACCCAGACTCTGCTGCCAGTGATCGCCGATGGCGGGCGCATCCTGAACCTGTCGAGCGGCTTGACCCGCTTCAGCTTGCCGGGCATGTCGGCCTACGCGGCCATGAAGGGCGCGGTCGAGGTGATGACGCGCTACCTGGCAAAAGAATTGGGCGCGCGCGGCATCACCGTCAACACGGTGGCGCCGGGCGCCATCGCCACGGATTTCGGCGGCGGCGACGTGCGCGACAATCCGCAGACGAACCAGTTCATCGCCGCGCAAACGGCGCTGGGCCGCGTGGGCCAGCCGGATGACATCGGCGCCATGATCGCTTCGCTGTTGTCGGACAGCAACCGCTGGGTCAATGGCCAGCGCATTGAAGTCTCGGGTGGCGCCTACCTGTAGGAGCTATTCTTTCTTCCAGCTGGCCACGGTGATGAACACACTGTCTTTCTTGCCCTGTTCGCGCAAGGTCACCGTGTAGCGGCCGCTCGTATCGCTGCCCGTGAACACCACCTTGTCGTCATGCCCCTTCACTTGCGCACCCTTGGCCAGTTTGGCGTAGGTGTTGAGCACCCAGTGGAAGTCGGCATAGCTGCGCAGGGTGATGCTGGCATCGGGCATGGGCTCGTCGCCGGCCTCGGCCGCTTCCGTGGGCGTGCGCATGGGCAAACCGGCCAGGCCGACCGGTGCGATGAGTTTGCCACCGCTGGAGCTGCTGTTCAATTCCGCGTTCGGCAGCAGCAGGTGCAGCAAGCTGGGGGGAAAGCCGGGCGGCACGTCGCGCTGCTCCCAGCCGGGCTGGTCGGGGCGGGTGGTGATGTATTCCAGCACAGCAATGCTTTGCCGCTGCTCCGGCGCAGCCTGCGCCAGCATCGGTGGCCGCTGCCGCGCCCACACCATCAGCGGCGCGGCCATCTCGTCCTCTGCACCTGGTGGCAGGAACAAGGTCAGCACGGCATGCGTGGACGGCAGGCAGGCGGGGGCGGCATCGCCAATGGCGGCCTGGCAATGGCCGTTGACAAGGGCCAGCGCCAACAGCGTGCGATGCGAGTCGAACAGCATGGCGGCGCGCTGCGCACCGTGTTCGCTGGGGTTGATGGAGGCCAGCACCGAGCGTCCGTCGGGCAGCATGGTGCGCTGGATATCATGCAGCGAACGCATGCTGTCGAGTACCTGGAGCGCGATCAGGGTATCGCCCTGCGTATAGCTGCCGCGCGCATAGCCCAGCAGCCTGAAGACGTCGGCGCGGATTTGTGGATGCTCGTTCAGGCTGAGCGGCGGCGATGGCACGGAGACGGGCACGGTGGCGGCCACGAAGGCGGCATCCTCGGCAGAAATGGCTTGTGCCATGCTGGAAAGTGGCAGGCACAAGGCGGCGCACAGCGACAGCATGCGCAGAGTGATGTTTCCTGGGGCGTTCAATGGCAATCCTTGTCGAGACGCCATGCCGGTCCGCTTGCCGGCATGCGCGCGCCGCGATCTTAGCATTTCAGGAATGAAACGCTTTCTGCTAAGCTTGGCTATTGAATCACTGTCCCCCGTTATCATGGCCAAGCTCACCATTTCCTGCAGTATTGCCGTCGACGATGAGGTAGTGACCGAGTTCGTGCACAAGTACGTGCTCCACTCGCGTCTCGGCGCGGCCAGGAGATTGCGCATGGGAGAGACGGGCTGTTTCTATACCTGTTCCTTGTATCGTGATGACCACGCCAAGGTGAGCCGTTTGATTCGCCGCATGCTGGCGTTCTTTGATAGCAAGGACATTCCCTTGACCATCCTCAAGATCGGCGCCCGGGACAGCTGGGATGAGGTAGACCTCGAGCAGCGCGATCCCTGGAAGATTTCGCCACAAGCCTTGCTGGCGCTGCTCGATGCAAAGCCGGACGGCAATGCCTAGGCGGCGTTGAGCACGTAGCGGTTCTTGCCGCTTTTCTTGGCCTGGTACAAGGATTCATCGGCGCGCCGGTAGCTGTGCGACAAGTCCGCTTCCTTGATCATTTCCGCCATGCCGATGCTGACGGACACCTTGCGTTCCGGCACGAAAGCCGCCTCGACGCTGTCGACCAGTTGCGCAGCAAAGGCGCAGGCGGCGCTCTTTTCGCCCAGGTAAATGATGGCAAATTCCTCGCCGCCCAGGCGGCCGCACAGGTGCTCGCCACACAGCCCCGCGATGACATCGGCGATCTTTTTCAGCACCTCGTCGCCCACGTCATGGCCATGCACGTCGTTGATTTGCTTGAAGTCGTCGATGTCGATCATTAAAAAATACGCGGGCGTGTGGGCCGTACGCTGCAGGATGCGCGCGCTTTGCGTGAACATGCGCCGGTTGTTGAGCCCGGTCAAGCCATCCTTGTAAGCCATCGTCGCCAGTTCGCGCTGGGAACGGTAGTTATGGATGCGCAAGACGAGAAAATAGATATTCAGCGCCAGGCCGATGATCACGCTGATGGTCACGGCCAGCACGGGCCAATGCTGGTCGATACGCCCCGCATGCACGGGAAACTGCCCCAGCCCCAGGATGGCCCACACGCACAGCGACACGCCCAGGTAATACGCGATGCCGCTGAAGATGGGCGCCGTCGTCAAGGTGATCATCACGCCCAGCGGCAATACCCAGAAAGCGGGGTCCTCCGTGCCCAGTATCAGCACGCGAAAGCCGAAAGCGATGAACAGCACGCTGATGCTGCCGCTGGCGATGATGGCGTGCAAGGATTTTGCATACACGGTCAGCAACAGCCCGACCAGCATGCCCATCACACCCAGCGCCGCCTGCGCATGATCGAGCGAAGCGCGCGTCAGGGTCAGGCTGAACGTGACCAGCCAGCAAGCCAGGCCAAACGTCAGAATGGCTATCGAAATGAAATGCAGTTCCTTGAAAAAGCGCTGCTGCTGCTCCCGTTCTCCTGAAAAGAACAGGTAATAGAAGGCAGGAGACAGGCTGCGCGAAGTGAACATGACATTTGTCCAGGCAGACAACACGCCTTGCGGCAGAGGCGCCTCCCGGCAACGGCAGGCGGCTTGGTGCGCGCACAAAATTAGTTGCGCTCAGGAATTAGTGTACTGGTTTCTTGGGGGGATTGGTGATCCAGACGAGGAAATTGGCGGCCACTGTCCTGCCGCCGCCACAGTCGCGTCCATGCCAGGGGCTGGCAAGCACCGGCTTACAGGTCGCGTGCCAGTACCTGGCCGACCAAGTCCTTGCCAAAGCTGTGATGCGCCTCTTCTTCGACCAGCTCGAAGCCAGCCCTGTCGTAGATCCGGCGCGCGCCGGTGAGGATGCTGTTGGTCCACAACACCATTTTCGTGTAGCCCACCTGGCGGCTGAAGCGCAGGCATTCATCGACCAGGCGGCCGCCGATGCCCAGGCCACGCGCGCAGGGATCGACATACAGCAGGCGCAGCTTGGCCGTCGTGTCGTCCTGGCGCACGATGAAGACCGAGCCGATCACCTTGCCGTCCTTCTCGGCGATCCAGCAGCGCTCATGGGCCGGGTCAAATTCCCGCACGAACTTGGCGAGGATGTCGGCAACGAGTGCCTCGTACTCGTTGTTCCAGCCATATTCCTGCGCATACAGCATGGCTTGCCGGTGGATGATCCAGCCCATGTCGCCCGGCTGCGGATTGCGCAGGACATAAGCGGGCGATGGCTCCCCCAGCAAACCCTGGATCTGGCCCATGGCAGCGACCAGTTCCTGCTGCGCCGTTGGCGGCAAGCGTCCCAGCATGGCGGCCACTTCGCGCCGCGAGGCGTCGACCAGTGGCGCGAGCGTGCGTTGGCCCTGTTCGGTCAGCTGCAATTGCGCCGCGCGTGCATCCGTGGGCGAGCGCGTCTTGGCGATCAGCCCCTGCTTTTCGAAGCCGGAAATAACACGGCTCAGGTAGCCCGCGTTCAAGCCCAGCTCGCGGCACAGGTCCGCGCTGGTCAGTTGCTCACGATGCGCCAGTTCATACAGGATGCGCACCTCTGTCAGCGAAAAAGCGCTGTCCAGCAAGTGTTCATGCAGCACGCCAATCTGGCGCGTATAGAAACGGTTGAAACGACGCACGATCTCCGTACGTTCGCCGAGTTGATCCGCCTGCATGTGATATCTCCCATTTGCTTGCTTATAGCAGATTATTGCTTGCTTTTAGCAAGTATGTCAATCTAGCGGCAGGATGCTGGCGTGCATAAAAAAAGCGGCCCTGAAGAGGGCCGCCTTGGCTGCAACGGAAACCAAGGACGCTGGCTTACACGTCAATATTGCCGGCGCGCAACGCGTTGTTTTCAATGAACGCGCGGCGTGGTTCCACGTCGTCGCCCATCAGGGTCGTGAAGATTTGATCTGCCGCAATGGCGTCTTCGATCTGCACCTTCAGCAGGCGGCGCACGGTCGGGTCCATCGTCGTTTCCCACAGCTGGTCCGGATTCATTTCGCCCAGACCTTTGTAGCGCTGTTTCGAGACGGTGCGTTCGGCTTCGTCGCGCAGCCATTGCATGGCTTGGTGGAAGTCGACGATGGCGATTTCCTTGACGCGCTCGCCTTCGCCGCGGCGCACGTAGGCGCCTTCGCCGATCAAGCCTTCGAAGGTGGCGGCGCCGCTGCTCAGCACGGCGTAGTCCGGACCTTGCACGAAGTCGGCGTCGATGGCCGTCACTTTGATGTTGCCGTGGTGCATGCGCTCGATGCGCAGCATGTGTTTTTCCGACAAGTCGTCGGAACGCACATGCACGCGCACGGCGCTGTCGTTGATGGCCGTCTGCAGGGCCAGGGCGGAAGTTTCCGCCAGGTCCAGCGTCGACAGGTCCAGCTGCACGCCCGTCATGATGGCCGTCAGGGCAGCGCGGTCGATGACGCGCGTCAGACGCGTCATGATGGTGTTCGACAGGTTGAACTTGCGCACCAGTTCCGTCAGCGTTTCGCCGGAAATGCCTTCCGCGCCGGTGCGCGGCACCAGCACGGCCGTGTTCAGCGCCACCGTCATCATGTAGCTCGCCTCTTCGGCGTCATCTTTCAGATAGCGCTCGTCGCGGCCCGATTTCACTTTGTACAGCGGCGGTTGCGCGATGTAGATGTGGCCGCGCTCGACCAGTTGCGGCATCTGGCGGTAGAACAGGGTCAGCAGCAGGGTACGGATGTGGGCGCCGTCGACGTCCGCATCGGTCATGATGATGATGCGGTGGTAGCGCAGCTTTTCGACGTTGAATTCGTCCGGTCCGATCGAGGTGCCGAGGGTGGCGATCAGGGTGGTGATCTGCTCGGACGACAGCATTTTCTCGAAACGGGCTTTTTCCACGTTCAAGACTTTACCGCGCAGCGGCAGAATCGCCTGGAACTTGCGGTCGCGTCCCTGTTTTGCCGAGCCACCTGCCGAGTCACCCTCGACGATGTACAGTTCGCACAGGGCGGGGTCTTTTTCCTGGCAGTCGGCCAGCTTGGCCGACAGGCCCAGGCCATCCATGATGCCTTTGCGGCGCGTCAGGTCGCGGGCCTTGCGGGCCGCTTCACGGGCGCGCGCCGCTTCGACGATCTTGCCGCAAATGATCTTGGCGTCGTTCGGTTTTTCTTGCAGGTAATCAGCCAGGGTCTTGGCGACGATCTCTTCGACGGGGCCGCGCACTTCGCTCGATACCAGCTTGTCTTTCGTCTGCGACGAGAATTTCGGCTCCGGTACTTTCACCGACAAGACGCAGGTCAGGCCTTCGCGCATGTCGTCGCCGCTGATTTCCACTTTTGCCTTTTTGGCGAACTCGTGTTCATCGATGTATTTGTTGATCACGCGCGTCATGGCCGCGCGCAAGCCCGTCAGGTGGGTGCCGCCGTCGCGTTGCGGGATGTTATTCGTAAAGCACAGCACCTGTTCGTTGTAGGCATCGTTCCACTGCATCGACACGTCGACCGAGATGTTCGTGCCCTGGTCCGACAGGCGCTCGCCCGTGGCCTGGAAAATGGTCGGGTGCAAGACTGATTTGGCCTTGTTGATGTACTCGACGAAGCCGCGCGTGCCGCCTTCGAAGGCGAAGATTTCTTCCTTGCCCGTGCGCTGGTCGGACAATTTGATCTTGACGCCATTGTTCAGGAAGGACAGTTCGCGGATGCGCTTGGCCAAGATTTCGTAGTGGAATTCCACGTGCGTGAAAATCTCTTCATCTGCCCAGAAATGCACGTCGGTGCCGCGCTTGTCCGTCTCGCCGATGACCTTGATCGGCGAGGTGGCGATGTCGCCCACCATGACGATCTGGCGGTCTTGCGGCACGCCGCGCACGAATTCCATGTGATGCACTTTGCCATCGCGGCGGATGGTCAGTTTCAGCAATTTCGACAGGCCATTGACGCAGGACACGCCCACGCCATGCAAACCGCCCGATACCTTGTACGAGTTCTGGTCGAACTTGCCGCCCGCGTGCAGCTCGGTCATGACGATTTCCGCCGCCGAACGCTTCGGATCGTGCTTGTCGTCCATTTTCAGGCCGGTCGGCACCCCGCGGCCATTGTCGGTGATCGAGATCGAATTGTCGCTGTGGATGGTGACGTGGATGTCCGTGCAGTGGCCGGCCAGCGACTCATCGATGGAGTTGTCCAGCACTTCGAATACCAGGTGGTGCAAGCCGGTGCCGTCCGAGGTGTCGCCAATGTACATGCCCGGGCGTTTGCGCACGGCTTCCAGGCCTTCCAGGATCTGGATGGAGGAGGCGCCGTATTCTTCCGTTTTGGCCTGGATCGGGGTGTCTTGTGGATTCTCGGACATGGACTGCTTTCTCAAATAACGATTGCTGATTTTGGGGTCAGACCCGTCGGGTCTGACCCCAGTTTTATGCTACGACTAAGGCTTAAATGCGCATCGGCATGACAACGTACTTGAAGTCCGCATTGTCAGGGATGGAGATCAGGGCGGACGAATTCGAGTCGCCCAGCGCGATGTTGACGTATTCGCATTTCAGGTTGTTCAGCACGTCCAGCAGATACGTCACGTTGAAGCCGATGTCGACGGAGTCGCCGCCGTAGTCGATTTCCAGCTCTTCGACGGCTTCTTCCTGGTCCGCATTGGTCGAGCTGATCTTCATGCTGCCCGGGGTGATGATGCAGCGCACGCCCTTGAACTTGTCGCTGGTCATGATGGCGGCACGTTGCAGTGAGCGCAGCAGTTCATCGCGGCCGATGGTGAAGTCGTTTTTGTAGCCTTTTGGAATCACGCGCGTGTAGTCGGGGAACTTGCCTTCCACCAGCTTCGAGATCAGCTCGATGTCGGCAAAGGTCAGTTTCACCTGGTTGGCGGCGATGTCCAGCTGCACTGGCTCATCGTTCTCTTCCAGCAGGCGCTGCAGTTCGATGATGGTCTTGCGGGGAATAATCACTTCCTGGCGTGCGAACGTCTGCTCGGTGGCCACCTGGCAAAACGCCAGGCGGTGGCCGTCGGTGGCCACGGCGATGACATGATGGCCATCCAGAACCAGCAGCAAGCCGTTCAGGTAATAGCGGATGTCTTGCTGCGCCATCGAGAAATGCACCATGTTGAACAGGTGTTTCAGCGTTTTCTGCGGCAGAGTGACGGAGGCGTTGTAGCTTTCCGCCTGTTGCACGGTTGGAAACTCTTCCGCCGCCAGGGTTTGCAGGGCGAAGCGCGACTTGCCCGTTTGCACGGTCAGGCGCTTGTTCAGCAGGGTCATCGTGACGTCGCCCGATTCGGGCAGCGCGCGCAGGATGTCCAGCAACTTGCGCGCGGCCACGGTGGTGCCCGTGACGTCCGCGCCGGAACCGATTTCCGCGTGCGTGGTGATCTGCACTTCGGTGTCGGTCGACAGGAAGGAGACATTTTCACCGTCTTTGCGGATGAGGATATTGGCCAGAATCGGCATAGTGTGCCGACGCTCGACAATACCGCTCACGATCTGCAGTGGCCGGAGAAGGGTATCTCGGGTGGTTTTGACCAATTGCATATTTATCCTCAATGTATAGGTTGAACAGTACGACGTTTAACGTATTAATTTAACAATTGTTGCCATAGGGAGCCCCGACAGACCGGCTGCGGTGCCCTCCCAGATGATAAGGGTAAAGCACGTTTTGAGCCAGTCTTGCCAAGTTGTGCTGAACGCCGAACAAAACCGTAGCGAGCGGCAGTGATTTGTGGCTAAGAAGCGCAACCGTGCTAGAGCACGGTGAGCATCGCAGGCCGCAAAGCGCGTCGCGCAGCAGGTTTTGTCAGGTGTTGTTAGCCCTTCAACGTTTGCTCCAGTACATGCAATTCGTGGTTGCATTCCGGGTTCTTGGTGCGGTCCAGCGCGATCTTGCGCACGGCATGCAGCACCGTGGTGTGGTCGCGGCCGCCGAACAGCTCGCCGATTTCCGGCAGGCTCTTCTGTGTCAATTCCTTGGCCAGGTACATGGCGATCTGGCGTGGCCGGGCGATATTCGCGGGGCGGCGCTTCGAATACATGTCGGCAACCTTGATATTGAAGAAGTCGGCCACCGTTTTCTGGATGTTTTCCACGGAAATCTGGCGGTTCTGCACCGACAGCAAGTCCTTCAGGGCTTCCTTGACGATATCAATCGTGATGTCCTTGCCATGGAAACGCGAGTACGCCAGAATTTTGCGCAGCGCGCCTTCGAGCTCGCGCACGTTCGAGCGCAAGTGCTTGGCGACAAAGAAGGCCACGTCGTCCGAGAAGGTCACGCCTTCCTGCTTGGCTTTTTTCAACAGAATGGCCACGCGCATTTCCAGTTCCGGCGGTTCGATGGCCACCGTCAGGCCCGAGTCGAAGCGTGAAATCAGGCGGTCGTCCATGCCCGTGATTTCCTTCGGATAGGTATCCGAGGTGATGATGATTTGTTTCTTCGCAGCAATCAATGCCTCGAACGCATAGAAAAACTCTTCTTGCGTGCGGCTCTTGCCGCCAAAGAACTGGATATCATCGATCAGCAGCATGTCGAGCGAGTGATAGTAGTGCTTGAAATCGTCGAAACCCTTGCGCTGGTAAGCGGTCACTACGTCGCGAACGTACTGTTCTGCGTGGATGTAGCGGATCTTCGCGCCCGGATTGTCGGCCATCACCTGGTTGCCGATGGCGTGGATCAAGTGGGTTTTACCCAGGCCGACGCCGCCGTAGAAGAACAGCGGGTTATAGGACACGCCCGGATTGTTCGCTACCTGAATAGCGGCGGCGCGCGCCAACTGGTTGGCCTTACCCGTCACGAAACTGTCGAAGGTCAGGTCGGTGTTGATGCGGCTCTGCTCGCGGCGCGGCGCCGCGCCGATGCTCAGCTCAGGCACGCTCGGTTGCGGCTCCGCGGCGCGCGCGCTGGGCGCGCCGCCATTCGGATCGCTGGCCGGGGTACTGGCGGTGACGGGCTTCTTCGGCAGGGCCAGGCGCGGGTCGAGCACGAACTGCACTTCCGTGGGCGCTTCGAAGTACTGAATGGCCAGCGCAGTGATGCGGCTGGCGAACTGGGTCTTGACCCAATCGAGCTTGAAGCGATTGGGCGCAGCAATGCGCAGCTTGCCCTCTTCGTAATCGAGAGGGATAAGCGGTTTGATCCACGCACTGAATTGTTGCGGTGTCAGCTCCAGTTCCAACTGCGCGGAACAGGCCTGCCAGAAATTATCCATGTATGTCTATGTGAAAAGGTGTGGGAGGGCGTATCGATTCTGCCCTGCGTTCACCGTGTTGCAAGGCCGGCGTCGCGCGAGGGCTCGCCACACGTAACGCGCTATTCTACTCCCGACTGCCAAAGTTATCCACAGGCACGGCTGTTATTTTTCTGTGTCAGGGCGGGGCGCCGTGTGCATAAGAGTCGACTTATCCCCCGGTTATCCCGGCTCAGGCAGGGCTGGCGCGGCCTGTGGCGGGGGCTTGCCGGCGAATGGGGGGCGACACGAAAATTTCCGGGCGATCACGGCAATCCTTGACAAGAGGGGGGCATATGCTGAATAATTCAGGGTTCCCCGCCCGTATTCCGTGTTTATTCATTTGGAACGACAATATGGACTAAGCGTGGATTAACGACGCAGTACCAAATCGTAGCGAGCGGTGATGAGTTGTGGCTGAGGCGCGCAACTGTGCGAAGGCACAGTGAGCACCGGAGGCCGCAAATCGCTCCGCGTAGTAGATTTGGTGCGCGTTCAAGCGGGCGATGAGATTGGCCAGCTTGTGCCTTGGCATAAGTGCGCGATTGTCATTGGCACCAAAAACTGACGGGACGTCAGACCCGATTTTGCATTTTTTTTGTTTTTAGCGAGACCAACATGAAACGTACTTACCAACCTTCCGTCGTTCGCCGCAAGCGTACGCACGGCTTCCGCGCTCGTATGGCTACCCGTGGTGGCCGTGATGTGCTCAACGCACGTCGCGCAAAGGGCCGCAAACGTCTGGCCGTCTAGGCTTGTCGTTGACAGCTGATCGCGTGGCTAGCTGTACTCCAGTCGGCAATCAACGCGAAGGTTCACACGACTTCGCGCGCGTTCGGCGTATCGTTAAAACGGATGAATTTTCATCCGTTTTTCGTTTGCGCCCTTCGCAAAAAACAGCGCATTTTGTGCTGTACACCCGACACAATCAATTGCCGCATGCGCGGCTGGGCGTCGTTGTGGCGAAGCGTTTCGCGCCGCGCGCGGCGACCCGCAACACGATCAAGCGCGTCACGCGCGAGCTGTTTCGCAACAGCGCGATGCCGCCGGTCGACTGTGTGGTGCGTTTGTCGCGTGCCGTCAACAGCAAGGATGGCCCGGCCACCACGACCCGGCTCAAAGCCGAGCTGCGTGAAGAATTGAGCCGCCTGTTCGCGGCGCAAATCGCCGCCCAGGCCCGTTCTGTTGCTGCGCCACCACCGTCCGCGCCATGAAAACCCTGCTGCTGTTCCTGCTGCGCGCTTATCAGTTGCTGATCAGCCCCATGCTGGGACAGAATTGCCGTTTCTATCCGAGCTGTTCGCATTACGCGATGGAAGCGTTGCGCGTGCACGGCGCCGCCAAGGGCAGCCTGCTGGCTGCCAAACGCGTGTGCCGTTGCCACCCCTGGAATGAAGGGGGTGTCGACCCGGTGCCGCCGGCCGATGCTAAACAATCTTCAACGACCGCTTGCGGTTGCAACCACTCCTGACAAATACCCTAATGGATATCAATAAACGTACCATCCTGTGGATCGTGTTTTCCGTCTCGCTGGTAATTCTCTGGAACGAATGGATGATCTCGAACGGCAAGCCGTCGATGTTCTCCGCGAACACGGAACAAACCGCCAAGGCGCCTGCGACCCCTGCCAAGACGGATGCCCTGGCTGCCTCGGCTGCGGCAGGCGTGCCTGCCCTGCCGGGTGGGGCTGTCGATCCCGCCGCGTTCAAGCGCGAAGTGATTACCATCACCACCGACGTCATCAAGGTCGATATCGACACCCTGGGCGGCCAGGTCAAGCGTCTGGAATTGCTGAAATTCAAGGGCGCGGGCAATCCGGGCTGGTTTGGCGGCTGCTTCGGCCTGTTCAAGGTATGCCAGCCTGACGACGGCAAGCAAAATGAAGTGCTGTTCGACGAAGGCGCGAACCATACTTACCTGGCGCAATCGGGCCTGGTCGGCGGTCCTTTCCCTACCCACGCGAGCGGTTTCACCGTGCAGCCTGGCGTGCGTACCCTGGCCGATGGCAAGCAGATTCAACTGGTGATGGAAGCGGTCGAAGGTGGCGTCAAGCTGACCAAGACGTTTACCTTCAAGCGCGGCGACTACGTCATCGACGTGCGCCACGATGTGGCCAACGTGGGCGCAGCGCCTGTCACGCCGCAGCTGTATCTGCAATTGACGCATGACGGCAACAAGCCGGTTGGCGACTCGTTCTTCAACAGCAGCTTCACGGGTCCGACCCTGTACACGCCGCAAGACAAATACCAGAAGCTGACGTTCGAGAAAATCGAAAAAGCGGCCTTGGAAGACGAGAAGAAGGGCAACGACAACGCCATGAAGGGCTTGCACCCGGCCACGGCGAATGGCGGCTGGTTTGCGATTTCGCAACATTTCTTTGTTTCCGCCTTTGTTCCGCCTGAAAATGCCAAGCGCGACATCTTCACCAAGAAGGTCGGCCCCAACCTGTACGCCATCGGCAACGTGCTGCCATTGCCTACCCTGGCGCCAGGCGCCACGGCCAGCATGGACAGCAAACTGTACTCGGGTCCACAAATCGCGCACCTGCTGGAAAATGTCTCGCCTGGCCTGGAACTGGTCAAGGATTACGGCTGGCTGACCATCATCGCCAAGCCCATGTTCTGGGTCATGGAACAGATCCACAGCGTGCTGGGCAACTGGGGCTGGACCATCATCGCCTTCACGATCCTGATCAAGCTGGCGTTCTTCCCGCTGTCGGCCGCCGGCTACCGCAGCATGGCCAAGATGAAACTGGTCACGCCGAAGATGCAAGCCATCCGCGAACGTTTCAAAGGCGATCCGCAAAAGATGAATCAGGCCACGATGGAGCTGTACAAGACGGAAAAGATCAATCCGCTGGGCGGCTGCCTGCCGATCCTGATCCAGATGCCCGTCTTTATCGCCCTGTACTGGGTGCTGAACGCCTCCGTGGAAATCCGCGGTGCGCCATGGATCGGCTGGATCACCGACCTGGCCCAGCATGACCCATGGTGCATCCTGCCAGTGCTGTACGCGATCTCGATGTACATCACGACCAAGCTGAACCCGGCCCCGGCCGATCCGATGCAAGCGAAGATGATGCTGTTCATGCCACTGGCATTCTCGGTGATGTTCTTCTTCTTCCCGTCGGGCTTGGTACTCTACTGGGTCGTCAACAACGTCCTGTCGATCGGCCAGCAATGGGTGATTACCAAGAAATACGCGCCAGCCGTCAAGTAACTCCGGCCAGCGACCAGAAAGCCCGCCTGCGCGGGCTTTTTTTTAATCTACAATATCCCCATGAAACTCGACTCTTCCCCTATCGCCGCCATCGCCACCGCACCCGGACGCGGCGGCATCGGCGTGGTACGCGCCTCCGGCAAAAACCTCGCCCCTTTGATGACGGCTCTGTTCGGCGCGCAGCAACTGAAACCGCGCCACGCCACCTATCTGCCCTTCACGGAAAGTGACGGTGCCATCATCGACCAGGGCATCGCCATCCATTTCAAGGGCCCGCATTCGTACACGGGCGAAGACGTGCTGGAATTACAAGGCCATGGCGGCCCGATCGTGTTGCAGCTGCTGCTGGCGCGCGTGCTGGAAGCGGGCCGTGACAGCGGCTTGCGCCTGGCCGAACCGGGCGAATTCACGCGCCGCGCGTTCTTGAATGACAAGCTTGATCTGGCGCAAGCCGAAGCCGTGGCCGACCTGATCGACGCTTCCACGGAAGCGGCGGCCAAGTCCGCCTCGCAATCGCTGTCCGGCGCGTTCTCGAACACCATCCATGCGCTGGTGGAGCAGGTGACGGGCTTGCGCATGCTGGTCGAGGCGACGCTGGATTTCCCGGAAGAAGAAATCGATTTCCTGGAAAAATCGAATGCGCGCGGCCAGTTGAAAGCCGTCATCGAAGCCTTGAATAAAGTGTTTGCGCAGGCGGCGCAAGGCGCGTTGCTGCGCGAAGGCCTCAATGTCGTGCTGGCGGGCCAGCCCAACGTGGGCAAGTCATCCTTGCTGAACGCGCTGGCGGGCGCCGACGTGGCGATCGTCACGCCGATCGCCGGCACCACGCGCGACAAGGTCAGCGAAACCATCCAGATCGAGGGCATTCCGCTCAACATCATCGACACGGCCGGCATCCGCAGCGCTGGCGACACCATCGACGCCGTCGAGCGCATCGGCATCGAACGCACCTGGGGTGAAATCGGCAAGGCGGACGTGATCCTGCATCTGCTCGACGCCGACCATGGCCCCACCCTGGCCGATGAAACCATCGTCGCCGCCTTCCCCGAAGGCGTGCCGGTGGTGCGCGTGTGGAACAAGATCGACCTGTCGGGCCACAAACCCGGCGTTGACAGCTTGCCGGACGCCACGCACGTGTATCTGTCGGCGCACGAGCACATCGGCATCGATTTGCTGCGTGCCGAGCTCTTGCGCATCGCCGGCTGGCAGCAGACGGGCGAATCGCTGTACCTGGCGCGCGAACGCCATTTGATCGCGCTCAAGTCGGCCGGCAAGCATTTGAACATCGCGGCCGCGCACGCGGCGCAGGATGACCAGTCGCTGGACCTGTTCGCTGAAGAGCTGCGCCTGGCACAGGTGCAGCTGTCGAGCATTACGGGCGAGTTTTCGCCTGACGATTTGCTGGGCGTGATCTTCAGCCGTTTCTGCATCGGCAAGTAAGGAGGGTTCGATGAAGCTTGTGCTCGCTTTCGTGTTTGGTTGCCTGCCCTTGCTGGCGACGGCGGAGGAAACGTTGCCGCGCGACGTGGCGCAGTTCATTGAGCAGGCGCAAATGTGCGAGCACTTTGCCGGCGAGTGGGATGAGCACGACAAGGCGCGCCAGCGCGAGATCACGCAAGCCATCGAGCAATCGTGCGGCCAGGCGCAACGCCAGTGGAAGCGGCTGTCCGCCAAGTATGCGCGACAGCCGAAGTGGCAAAAAGTCATTGCCGAGAATGCCAATGACGCGGTGCGCAGTTTCCGGAAATAGCGGCTGCCCTGGCTTGCAGCAGCTCAGCTCTTCTTGCGCTTCGCCTGTTCTTCCCTGAATTGCTGGAACGTCTCGATATGCTCGGCGCGGCGCAGCACGCGCGAGTGCGGGTCGAGCGTGTAAGTGGCGCCAGCCGGCAGGGGCAGTTCGCCAAAGCCCAGCGACATGGAAATGGTATGGATTTCCTTGCCGATACGCACTTCCACCGGCATCGGGAAGGCGATGTCGGCTGGCGTCTTCCATAGCAGACGCAAGGTGTCGCCGTCACGCACGGCGGACAGCTCTGGCAGCGCGGCCTGGTACAGATAGGCCTGGAAGAACCAGTCGTAATTACCACCCGTGACTTTGTTGACGATGGCCATGAATTCCTTGGTGCTGCCATAGCGCGGCTGGAAGTGGCCCGGTTGCGGATGTTCCGTGCCATACACGAGCAGGCGCACGGCGCGGAAGAACGCGTCGTCGCCGATCAGGCCGCGCAAGGTGTGCAGCACCAGCGCCCCTTTCACATAAATGTCGCCGCCCGGCCCGCCCTTTTTGAGGTCGTAGACCTCTTCCTCGCTTTTCGGCTTGCCCGAGACCATGGGCGCCTTGTTGACGATGCCGGCGCGCATTTGCTGCAGCGAGGCAAAGTATTCCTGATCGCCCCGCAGGTATTGCATGTACAGCGGTTGCATATACGTGCCGAAGCCTTCGTGCAGCCACATATCGTCCCAGTTGCTGTTGGTCAGCTGGTTGCCGAACCATTCATGGGCAAATTCATGCTGCAGCAGTTCATCGTAGCCGTAGCTGGTTTTGGCGAACTTGTTGCCATAGGCATTGATGGTCTGGTGTTCCATGCCCTTGTGCGGGGTTTCGGCGATGCCGACTTTTTCGTCGCCAAACGGGTAGGGGCCGATGATGCTTTCAAAAAAATCGAGCATGGGCGGCAATTGCGCGAACAGGGCGCCCGCCTTGGCCTCGCTTTCCGGCAGATACCAGAACTGCAGGGGGATGCGGTTGCCGTAGCGGCTCGCATACTCGCCCTGCAGGCTGCGGTAGGGCGCCACGTTCAGCGCGATGCCATAGGTGCTCGGATGCTTGGCGCGCCAGTGCCAGGTGCGCCAGCCATCGGCCTCATCCATGCCCAGCGCGATGCCGTTGCCGGCCGCCACCAGCGGCGCCGGCACCTGAATGTGCTGGTCGATCAGCTGGGCCTTGCCCATCGGGTGGTCGATGCAGGGCCAGAACAGGTCGCAGCCTTCGCCTTGCACTGCGCTGGCGATCCATGGCGCGCCCTCTGCCGTGCTCGACCACACCATGCCGCCATCCCACGGCGCTTTCACGGCGACGTGCGGCACGCCGTGGTAGACGATGCGGATGGTGGTGCGCGCACCTGCCGCGAGGGTGGCCGGCAAGGTCATGCTCAGGCGTCCGTCCGGGTTGGAATAGTCTTGTGGCCGCAGCGCCTTGCCGTCGACTTCGATGGCATCGACCGGCAGGTTGCGGTCCAGGTCCAGCGCGAAGCGCGAGATCGGCTGGGTCGCCAGGAAGGTCAGGCGCGCATCGCCGGCGATGCTGCGGCTGGCCGGCTCGATGCGCAGGGTCAGGTCGGCGTGTTCGAATACCACTGCCAGTTGTTCCGGCGTGCGTTCGGCACCCGAATTGAGGGTGTAGGCGGTGGGCGCGCGCGTGGCGCAGGCGCTGAGCAGCAAGCAGGAGAGCAATAGAGGGATAGGTTTCATGGCGAACGCACAAGTGAACGGAACACTGATTGTAGTGTTAAGTGGCAACGTTGTCGTTTGGAAATTTCAAGGTGACGATGGGCCAAGCGTGGCCGCCGTTGAGAAATGTCATGGGCTGCAAACTGCGCTGACGTAATCTTGCTGAGCGGCCTTGAAGTGCCGCTAGGAAAGGAAGCGCCATGGACAGCAAACAGCCGGACATCGTGCAGGGCGAACATGGGGTACTGGCGCGGCCATTGCCCGCCATGCCGGAATTGATCGCCAGCTTGCCGCCAAAAGGCGCCTGCTGGTATTGCGACAAGCCGCTCGACGCCGTGCGCCGTTTTTGCGGCAAGAGTTGCGGCATGGCTTACGCGGAAGAGGCGCAATACCACCCTTGAGTTCGGTAATTAGCGGCGCCGCAGCAGCGCCGCGAGTGCGCCGTCAAAGTCGAACTCATGCGCAGCGGCCGCCACTTCCTGGTAGACGTGCACGCCCAGGCTGGCGGCCAGCAGGCTGGCCGAGTTTTCCAGGATGTCGATGGCCGCGCCATCGCCTTCGCGCAGATGGCTGGCCAGGCGCGCCAGCAACAGCTGGATGGCGGGAGCGGCAGGATCGGGCGCCACGTCCTGCGCCGCCGTATGGGTCGCTTCGGGCGTGCCCAGCATGCTGCTGACCGCACCGAGCAATTGATCCTGTGCCAGTTCCAGCTGCAGCATTTGCCGGGCCAGGTCGGGCGCTTGCGCACGCAGTGCCGACTCCAAGGTTGCCGCCAGGCCATGCACGTGGTGCGCACCGATCATGCCGGCGGCGCCTTTCAGGGTATGCGCCTTCAGGCGCGCGCAGGCATAGTTGCCGGTGTCGAATTCGGCGCGGATCTGGCACGGCGTGGTGCCGTGGTCATGCAGGAAGCGGCGCAGGATTTTCAGGTACAGGATGCGGTCGCCCATGATGCGGCCCAGTCCGTTCTCGACGTCGAGAATACGGACCATGTCGGATGCCGCGACGGCGGCATCATCATCGCAAGTGGCGTGTGGTTTCAGCATGCTGTGCAGAGAGCCCCAAAACTTGTCACTGTCAGTAAAGCAGGAAGTACTATTTTACATCCTGTCGTGCTCAACACCGCGCCCGCTTGCCGAGCTTAGCGCGTCGTGAATGACCAGTTATACGTGATGTCCGCGCCATTGACTTTGCCGATGAAACTCACGTCATAGGTGGTGTTCGCGCTCAAGGGCACCAGTGGAATGATGGATGCGGCCGAGACCGGCGTATGCACATCGTTGCCGCTCGTCAGCAGGCGCACCGTCAGGTCCGTGCCGGCACCGCGCTGGCGCACGCTGAACGCCGTCACGCTGACGCTCGTGCCGTAGTTGGCATGCACGCTGATCGGGTAGCCGACCACGTCCTGGTTCGGCACGGGATCGGGCGCTTCGTTATCGCTGGAAAAACTGACGGCCACCTTTTGCTGCCCGCCAAAGGGATAGGCGACGATCTGTCCCGCCGCCAGCCCGGGGCCATAGTTGCGGTTGCCGGCCATGTCGGTGGTGAAATAGGCGTAGCCGGCGCCACTGACGGCCGCACCCGCTCCACCTTCCTTGAAGAGCGGTTCGAAAATGACGAAGCGGTGATAAATGGCCGTGACCAGCTCTTCGGCCAGGTAAAAGCCGGACGTGTTGCTCGCGCCGGCGATGACTTCGCCCTGCAGCGACGTGACGATGTAGCCGGCCTTGGCCAGGCGCTCGCCCAGTTTGACGCCGGTAAAGCCGGGCTTGCCCAGTACTTGTTCGTGCGCCACCGTACTGTTGAGATTGAGATAGTTGGAATGGCCCAGGGCGGCGCTGTCGATCAAGCCATTGCGCACCAGTGGCGACAGGCCGATCTGGCTGCGCCGGTAGTTGAACCAGTTGAAGCCATCGGTGGCAATATTGTTGCTGAGGACGGGAGCGCCCGGTTCCTGTACCAGCTGCCCGGCCGGGGTCGAGGTGCTTTGCGCAGCATTGCTGCTGTCGCTGCCGCCTCCGCCACAGGCGCTCAACAAGGCTGCACTCAGCAGAGCGGGTATCCAGTGTTTCCAACGCAGTGACGAGACAATCAAGTTGACTCCTGTATCGGTAGGCAGACAGAGGTGGGGGCCGGTGTGCTGCCCTGTGAGACGATTCTAAGGCATTTTGATCTGTCGTAGAGCATCCATGAAAAGATATGTCGCGCGCTCGTGCGCGGACGGCGCCGCAGCTGCGCAGGGTAGAATGAGCATAGTGCAGCGTTTGCCGCTGCTTTGCCTCATTACCGCTACTTTGATTGCCCATAATTTGAACACATTGCCCAAGTCGCGCCTGCAGCGCGCCAAGTACGCCTTGCCCAGCATGGTGACTTTGCTGTCAATAGCCTGCGGCTTTGCCAGCATCGTCATTTCCGTCGACAACGCCGCGGTGGGCGACGCGGATGCCTATCGCCTGGCTGCGGCGCTGCTGGTGCTCGCCGGGGTGTTTGATGCGCTCGACGGCTATGTGGCCCGGCTGACGAACACCAGTTCGCAGTTCGGCGTGCAGCTCGATTCCATTGCCGACGTGATGAATTTCGGCTGTGCCCCGGCCGTTTTGTTGTACTGCTACGGCTTTGTGCAGATGGGCGTGCACGATCCGCTGCTGCTGCGCTTTGGCGGCATGGCCAGCTTCTTCTTCGTCGCGTGCGGCGCCATGCGCCTGGCGCGCTTCAATGTGAATGTCGGGCGTACCGACCCCCTGTATTTCGTCGGCATGCCGATCACGGCCGGCGCCGCTTGCGTGGCGGCCGTGGTGGTGGCCTGGCCGGCGCCCATCGATTCCATGCTGCACAGCTATCTGCTGATGCTGCTGCTCGTCGGCGTGGGCAGCCTGATGGTGTCGACCTTGCGTTTCCCCAGCTCCAAGCAAAAGAAAAGCCTGGCCGCGCTGCTGGTGCTGATCGTGGCCATCGCCCTGCTGGTGTGGCTGAAGACCAGCTTCTTCGCGCTGTTCTTCGCCGTCTACATCGCCGCCACCCTGGCGCTGAACCTGGCGTGGTACCTGGGTTGGCGCGGTATTGCGCTACCTCAAGTGTTTAACGACCCCGACGAGATCGATTGAATTCTATGCCACCTCGTGCCCGCGCGCGGCGCGCAGGATGGCGAACCAGTCGCTGCGGCTGAGCGAAAATTGCGTGCCTTCCACGGCCACGCCGACGGCCTCGATGCGGCCCGTGCCCGTCAGTGGCAGGGGGCGGCACGGCAATTGCATGATCCACGCAAACACCACGCTGGCAAACGGGCGCTGCAGCTGGTCGGCGATCTGCTTGATGACATTGCGCAAGTTCTCCACATTCGCATCGCCACCCTGGAACAGCCTGCCGCCGGCCAGCGGCGACCAGATCATCGGCGCCACCCCCACATCCTGCAAGCCGTCGAAGGTTTCGTCGAACAGGGGCGCCACGTGCAGCGGCGAGCATTCCACCTGGTTTGTTGTCAACGGGAAACGCCGGTGCAGGCACTCGAACTGGTGGCGGCTGAAATTCGATACGCCAAAGTGCAGCACCTTGCCCGCTTGTTGCAGCTGGGTAAACGCGCCGGCGATCTCGTCGAAATCCATCAGCGGATCGGGACGGTGGATCAGCAGCAAGTCCAGGCGGTCCGTGTGCAACTGGCGCAAGGTATGTTCCACGGAACTGGTGATGTGCGCCGCGCTCGTATCGTAATGCTGGATGGCGTGTCCGGGACGGTGCGGCGAGAGCAGCTTGATGCCGCATTTGCTGACCAGCTCCATCTTGTCGCGCAAGCCCGGCTGCAGGGCCAGCGCTTCGCCAAACAAGCCTTCGGCGCTGTAATCGCCATAGATATCGGCGTGGTCGAAACTCGATACGCCGAGCGCCAGGCATTGCTCGATGAAGGCCAGGCGTTGCTGCGCCGACATATTCCACTCGCCGATGCGCCACATGCCGGCGACGATGCGCGACAGTTCGGGGCCGTTGGCACTCAAACGGCTGCGCGGTGCTTGCAGGCTGGCGGGAAATACATGGCTCATGGGCTGGCTTTCTGATGGTGGCGTGAAGGGATACCCTACGATTATAGCCAGCTACGCTACAGCATGCTGTGGAGAAAGCGGCGGCGAGACAGACGAAAAAAATGCCCGCAGCATCTGCGGGCATTGTTTATGGGATACAAGAAATAATTACTTCATCCACAGGCGCATCGAATCCCACGCGCGGCCGAAGATCGTGGCCTGGTTGATGGTTTCCAATGCCACGACAGGCAGTTCCAGCAGAACCTTGTCGTCAACCATCATTTTCAGTTTGCCGACAGGCGCGTTTTCAGCCAGTGGCGCGACCAGCGGGTCCTTGCGTTCCAGCACCGGTTTCATCTTGGCAGCCATGCCTTTAGGGACGGTGACGAGCACATCGCGGGCGAAACCGATCTTCACGGTGCCTTTCGAGCCTTTCCACACTTCCGGCGTGGCCACGGCCTGGCCTTTTGAGTACAGCTTGACCGTATCGAAGTTCTGGAAGCCCCAGTTCAGCAGCTTTTGGCTTTCCTGCGTACGGGCCTGGTCCGAGGTGGTGCCCAGCACCACGGAAATCAGGCGGCGCTCGCCGGTGCCGCCTGGACGGCGTGCCGATGCGATCATGCAATAGCCGGCCGCTTCCGTGTGGCCCGTCTTCATGCCATCGACGGTCGGGTCCAGCCACAGCAGGCGGTTGCGGTTAGGCTGGGTGATCTTGTTGTAGGTAAAGCTTTTCACGGAATCGATTTTGTAGAATTCCGGATAGTCGGCGATCACCCGCTTGGCCAGCACGGACAAATCTTGTGCGGTGGAATAGTTATCGGGGCTAGGCAAGCCATGCGGATTGCCAAAACGCGTGTTTTTCAAGCCCATGCGCTGGGCTTCGCGGTTCATCAGCACGACGAAAGTACCCTCATCGCCGGCAACGGCTTCAGCCAGCGCCACGGCGGCGTCGTTACCCGATTGAATCATCAGGCCGTGCAGCAAGTCGTCGATCGACACGGGGGTGGCCGGGTCGATGAACATCTTCGAGCTGCTCGAATCGACTTTCCATGCGCGCACGGATACGTTCACTTTTTGATCCAGCGCCAGTTTCTTTTCGCGGATGGCGGCAAACGTCAGGTATGCCGTCATGATCTTGGTCAACGATGCCGGCTCGATGCGGGCGTCCGGATCTTGCGAAGCAATGATCTGGCCACTGGTGGCGTCAAGCAATAGCCAGGACTTGGCCGCGATGGTCGGGGCTGGAACGCTTTGGGCGTAGGCGGCGGAAAAGAAAAATACACTGGAGGCCAGTGCCGCTAAAAGTTTTTTCATGGAGGCTGGTCTGCGAAAAAGATGAAGGCTGAGGGCCATGTTGTTGCTGCTGACATGGCCGCGTGGAAAAAACGGATCAATTATAGCCGTGGAGGCGCTAGTAAGCCCACACTTCAATGATCATCTGCTGCGATGGCGGGTTTGTCACCATGCCAAAGGGCAATCACGAGGTTCTTGATGTGATTGAGCTTGCGGTGGAAAAAGTGGTCTGCGCCGGGGATCACGATCACGGGAATGTCTTGTGGACGGGCCCAGTCGAAGATGGCGGACAGGGGAATCGTGTCGTCCAGTTCGCCGTGGATCAAGATGGTGTCGGCGGGAATATCGGCCATGGCCCACTTGCCGGCCGCGCTGCCGATCAGCGCCAGGCGCTCGACGGGCGTGCCGGCGGCGGCCAGGCGTTCCTGCAGTTTCGATTGCACAAAGGTGCCGAACGAGAAACCGGACAAGGCCACGGGCAAGCCCGGGTACAGGCTGCGCATGTGTTCATACAGCAATTGCATGTCGTCCGTTTCACCCGCGCCATGGTCATGCACGCCTTCGGAAGCGCCCACGCCGCGAAAGTTGATGCGCGCTACCACGTAACCGAGGGCGACAAAGGCGCGCGCCAGGGTTTGCGTGACCTTGTTATCCATCGTGCCGCCGTACAGCGGGTGTGGATGGGCAACGAGGGCGATGCCGCGCGGGGTGTCTGCCGGGAAATCGAGCAAGCCTTCCATGCTGCCTGCATGGCCGGCGAGGGTAAATTTTTCCGAGTTTCTGTTCATGACGCTCATACTGGTGGCTATCTCTTAAATTGGCATTAAATCTTGAGGCGTTCGACGATTTTGCCGCCCACCAAGTGCGTATCGATGATCTCGTCGATATCGCTGGTGTCGACATAGGTGTACCAGGTCGCTTCCGGGTAGATGACCAGCAGCGGGCCTTCCTCGCAGCGGTCCATGCAGCCGGCCTGGTTGATGCGGATCTTGCCCGCGCCATTCATGTCGAGTTCCTTGATGCGGCGCTTGCAATGTTTTTGCGCCGCTTCCGCGCCATGGTCGCCGCAGCTGTTGCGGCCGTCTTCACGTTTATTCATGCAGAAAAAAACGTGGCGTTCAAAATACGGTGCGTCGCTCATACTATGCTCCTGCTGATTCATCAATGCGCCATGATAGCGCTTATGGGTGCTCTTCGCGACGCTGGCGCTGCACTTCCTCCTGCCGGTTCAGGCGGTGCGAGGGCAGGCACAGGAACCACAGGGCCATGAAGGGCCACAGCAGGGCCAGGAATTGCGCCGCGCCATTGAAGTTGAGGAACTTGCCTTGTACCCAGCCTTGCAAGGTGGACATGAAGTACGGGTTGATCGGCGTCGTATTCACCATCACTAGGCTCAGCAGCAAGGTGGCGGTCGCGATGCGGCGCTGCGCCACGTGCGGGGCGAAGGCCAGGCCGCCCAGCATGATCAGGCCGATCAAAAAGCCGCCCTGGGCGCCGGGCGTGATCCAGACGAAGGCGTTTTCGGGCGAAAACAGCAGCGCGCTGGCCATCGAACGCACGATCAGTGCGGCGGCGATCAGGGCCAGCATGAGCACGGTGCGCGGTGCAGCGCGGCGCAGCAGGCACAGCAAGGTAAGCACGGCGCCCGTCATGCCGCAAGCCGTGATGATGGTTTCTGATAGCCAATATTGCTCGACCGTCAATACCACATCGGGACGCAGATACGTGGCCAGGTCGATCTCCATGCCTGTTAGCTGCGACAGCCAGTCCGAGAGGATGGGCAGCAGCTGGCCCAGGCCGAACAGATAGCCTTGCGGATAGATTTGCGCCAGCGGCCACAAGGCCACCAGCACCAGGCCCTGGCTGGCGTGCTGGGCAAACCAGCGCTGGCGCAAACGGTACAGATTGCTATGGTCGAGCAGCTTGCGTGCCGTCAAGGCACCGATGATGGAACCGATAAAGCAGCCGGCCGCATTCGTATAAAAATCCAGATTCGACGATACGCGGCTGGGCAGATAGGTTTGCACGGCTTCCATGCTGCCGGAAATCAACATGCCGCACAGGCTGGCGACAATGACGGCAAAGAAACCCGTGATGCGTGGAAACAGCGAATACACGATCAATGCGCCCAGCGGGATATAGCCGACGACGTTGATGCCCACGTCAAATCCCGTCCAGTAGCGGGGCATGCGCGTGTTTTCCAGGAAAGTGAGCGGTGACAAGCCATTGCTGTGCCAGCCCGTGAACGGGAACCAGCTGGCGTACACGATCAGGAAGACGTAGGCGAGCAGGGTCGCGCGCGACACGGGCGACGAGCGTACGGGCGGCAGTGGCGCTGGCGGGCTGGCAGGGGCTGCGGAGGCGGTCATTCTGTGACGGTCATTCTTTCGGGATGGTCAGCGTGCCCAGCCAGACCAGCAGGTCGGTGGCGATGGCATCCGATGCCGCCGCCAGCGCCTGCGCGCCGCCTTGCGCGTCGGCGCTGCCGGCCGGTCCGCTGCGGCTGAAGGTTTTCTGGTCGATCAGGCGGTGGCCGCGGAACAGCGAGGCGCGCAGTGAGACGTGGCCGCTGCTGTGCGTTTGCGTATCGAAGTTTTGCGAAAAATCATCGACGTCGATGCGTAGCAGGGGCATGCCGGCGGCCGCGTCCGTGGTCGACAGCACTTTCACGCCGCTTTGCGCCACGCGGGTTTTCAGGCGCTGGCTCAACAGTTGCAGCGGCGGCGTATTCCAGCGGTTGTAGGCGTACGGCCGCGATTGCTGTGCATCGGCGTACAGCAAGCGGTAATACATGCGCTGACTGTCCAGCCAGGAGGGGCCGTTGGCGTCGGCGATCACCAGCACTGGCAAGGGCGGCGAGCTTGCCGGCACGGTCGCCATCGGCGCCACCGGCCCGAAATCATAAAATGTTGGGACGGGGCCGCGGCTGGCGCAACCGCCCAGCAGGAATGCGGCGGCCAGGATGAGTGCGCTGAGATTGCGTGGAATAGGCATGCGGTGTTCTCCTTATTTGCCCGGTGCCGAAAAACCGGGCTCGCCCGGACCGGGCGGGATGTCTGGGGCGCCGAACAAGATGCTCTGCGGCTGTTCATTGAGCGTGCTCATGGTGGTTTTCAGGGCGCGCATCGAGGAACGCGCCTCGCCGCTCAGCTCGATGACCTGCGGCAGCACTTCCAGCGACACTCCATTGGCCACCGTTTCCACCGAATTGCCGACCCGGTCGACCGTGCCATTGACCTTGTCGAGCACACCGCCGGGCGCCTGGATGTCGTTGCCCAGCTTTTTCCACGTTGCCGTCAGGTCCGACACGTTCTTGCTGGCCGTGCTGACGGCCGTCAAGGTTTGGCGCGTTTGTTCCGTCAGTTGCGGCAATTGCGTCAAGGTCGGCTCCAGTTGCTGCGGAATGGCGCCAAAGGCCTTGGCCGCCTTGCCCACTTCATTGAAGGCGCCCAGCATGGCGGCCTGGTTGTCGGGGCTGAGCAGGTTGTTGACCTTGTTGGTGATCTGCTCGGCCTGGTCGAGGATGCGCTTGCCGCGCTTTTCCAGTTGGTCGAGCAAGCCTGCGCGCAGGGGAATCAGCGAAGGCTTGTCCTTGCTGGTTCCCAATAATTTGGAACCCACCTGCTCGTCGTCGAGCTGGATGTAGGCGATGCCCGTCACGCCCTGGTAGCCGAGGGTGGCAAAGGTGGTGTCGGTGACGGGGGTATCGGGCGCGACGCTGATGTGCACGAGGATTTGCCCCGCCTTTTGCGTGTCGAAATCGATGGTGTCAACCTTGCCCACCTCCAGGCCCCGGTAGCGCACGGTGGCCTGCGGGTTCAGGCCCGGCACGGACAGGGTGGTGGCCAGCAAATACGGGACGCGCTCCACGCGGTCGCGGTTGAACCAGACGCCGAACAGAATAGCGGCCACCAGTAAGGTGAGTGTAAAAAATCCCGTCATCAGGGCATGTGATCTGTTTTCCATTACTTCTCCGCTTTCTTGTCTGTGCCGGCGTCGTCGCCTGGCTGCGCCGACTTGCCCGCCGCCGCCTGTTTTTCATCGAGGACGGCCAGCGCGCGCTTGCCGCGGTCACCGAGGAAAAATTGCTTGATGAACGGGTGGTCGACTTCGATCACCTCGCGCGTGGGGCCGATGGCGATCACGTGTTTTTCCGCCAGCACGGCGATGCGCGTGGACAGGGCGAACAAAGTGTCGAGGTCATGCGTGACCATCACCACCGTCAAGCCCAGTTCGCGGTGCAGCGACTGGATCAAAGAAACAAAGCTTTCCGACAGGTCCGGGTCCAGGCCCGCCGTCGGTTCGTCGAGGAACAGCAGCTTCGGTTCCAGCGCCAGGGCACGCGCCAGGGCCACGCGCTTGATCATGCCGCCCGACAAGTCCGATGGCATTTTCAGCGCATGTTCCGGGCCCAGGCCCACCATATTCATCTTTAATAGTACCGCGTCGTGTATCAGCGCTTCGGGCAGCACGCGCAATTCGCGCATCGGCTGGGCCACATTGTCGAACACGGTCAGGGCCGAATACAGCGCGCCTTGCTGGAACAGCATGCCCCAGTGGTTGCGCAACTGTTGTAACTGGTCCGAACTTGCCTGGTTGATATCTTCGCCAAAGACTTTGACGCAGCCGCGCGCCGGATGTTCCAGGCCCAGCATCTGGCGCAGCAGCACCGTTTTGCCGGTGCCGGAACCGCCCACGATGGAGAGAATTTCGCCCCGTTCGATTTCCAGGTTCAAGTCCTGGTGCACGACGGTGCGGCCGAACTTGGTCCACAGATTGGTGATTTCCACCACGGGCGCGCTGCCATGCAGGTTGAACTGGCCTTCCTTGCCCCCGCTCTCCTTGCAGGCGATATTGGTGTCGTCCATCAGTAGCCCACTCCATTGAAGACGATGGCAAACACGGCGTCAGCCAGGATCACCACGGTGATGGCCGTGACGACGGCAGTGGTGGTGCCGTGCCCCAGGCTTTCCGTATTGGCCTTGATGCGCAGGCCGAAGTGGCACGAGACGAGGGCGATCAGCATGCCGAAGACGACGCCCTTCCCCAGGCCGATCATGTAGTTGGCCAGCGGCACGGCGTCCGGCAGCTTCTGGATGAAGTAGCGCGCCGATAAGTTCAATTCCACCTTGGCCGCCACCATGCCGCCGATCAGCGCGGCCGTATCCGTCCAGATGACGAGCAGGGGCATGGAAATGGCCAGAGCCAGCACTTTCGGCATGATCAGGCGGAAGCCGTGCGAAATGCCCATCACCAGCATGGCATCGAGCTCTTCCGTGACGCGCATGACGCCCAGCTGTGCCGTGATGGACGAGCCCGAGCGGCCAGCCACGAGGATGGCCGCCAATAAAGGCCCCAGTTCGCGGATGACGCTCATGCCCAGCAGGTTGACCAGATAAATGTCACCGCCAAAGGCGCGCAGTTGCTGTGCCGACAGGTAGGACAGCACTACACCGATCAGAAAGCCGACCAGGGCCGTGATGCCCAGCGCCTGAAAGCCCGCATGGAAAATATTGGCGGAAATTTCACGCCAGGGTCCGCGCATGGGATGGCGCGCAAAGCGGCCGATATCCTGCGTCACCTGGCCCACGAGGGCAATAAACCCCTTCAAATGTTCGAAAAACAGCAAAATGGCCATGCCCAGTTTCATTACGGGCGTGAGGCGGTTGGCGCGCGAAGGTGGCGTTGCCAAAGGGCCCGTTTCTTCGATGCGCCGGAAAAACTCTTCCTGCGATGGCGCCAGGGTCAGCTGCGCCGGGCGCTGCTTGCCCCAGGCATTCCAGAACAGCTGGGCGCCGATATGGTCCATGCTGTCGATGGCCGACAGGTCCCACTGCACCTTCTTGTCGCCCTGCAAGGGCTTGAGCTGGGCGTCGATGGCCTTGATGGCATTGTCATGCGCGAGAGCGTGCACCTGCCAGGTGCCGCTGGCAGTGACAAGGGCTCCCTGTTGGGAGCTGGTCTGGGAGAGGGTCAGTTTCGGCGATTGTACAGTCGGCATCGTGCCAGTTTAAGGGAGAATGGCGCAGACCGCCACCGCTGTTCAATCGCCGGCCACTCAGGACGCCAGGTGGCGCGCCTGCCGCTGCGGCAGGGCCACGTCCGGGCGCACCTTGGCGTTGCTAGTACTCACTTCGCTTGGCTTGGCGTGCGCGGCCGCCTGCGCGCCGCCCGCGTAGTCGCTGGCCACGAGGGCATTGGCTTCGAGCGCACTCATGCCGCGCGTCTGCAGCCATTGCGCCACCAGCTTGGCCAGGCGTTCCATGGCGATGCGGTGGGTGGCGTCCGTATGGGCGTACAGCCAGTTCGAAAAGTCCATGAAGTTTTCAAACGGCGCATCACCGAGCATCCATTGCACCGTATTGGCAAAGCGGCCCGAGTTGGCCACCAGGTCCCAGTAGCGGGCGAAGCGCACGAGGCGCTGCATGCTCATGAAATCGAGCTGCTTGTTGGCCAGGATGGTGTAGGGCGGGTGCGGGTCGAACACCATGCCATAATTTTCCGTATGGCGGATGATGGGCGTGCCACGCAGCCGCTTTAATATACCGAACTGGATTTCATGCGGTTTCAATGCCACCAGCTTGTTGAAGCCGGCCGCAAAGCTCGCTTCATCCTCGCCCGGCAAGCCGGCGATCAAGTCCACGTGCAGGTGGGCGTTCGATTCCTCGCACAGCCAGCGGATATTGTCGGCCGCCTTTTGATTGTCCTGCTTGCGGCTGACCAGCGATTGCACGTCCGGATTGAAACTCTGGATGCCGATCTCGAACTGCAGCGCGCCGGGCGGGAATTTGCTGATGCCTTCTTTCAAGGCGTCAGGCAAGTGGTCGGGCACCAGTTCGAAGTGGGCATAGATCGGGTCGTCCGGGTTGGCTTCGATCTTGTCCAGAAAGAACTGCATGATCTTCAAGCTGGTCTTGATGTTCAGATTGAAGGTGCGGTCGACGAACTTGAACAGGCGCGCGCCGCGCGCATGCAAGGATTCCATCTCGGCCAGGAAGTTGTCCAGGGCGAAGGGCCAGGCCGTCTTGTCCAGCGCCGACAGGCAGAATTCGCACTTGAACGGGCAGCCGCGCGACGCTTCCACGTAAATCGTGCGGTGGCGGATATCGTCGTCTGTATACAAGGAGTAGGGCAGTTGCAGTTCCGCCAGCGGGGCTTGCACGCCCGCGTGGATCTTCATCAGCGGCTTCGGCCCGTTGAGGATCTCGCCGCACAGTTTAGGGAAGGTGACGTCGCCCCAGCCCGTGATCAGGTAATCGGCCAGCTTGACGATCTCTTGCTCGCCCGCCTCATGCGACACTTCCGGCCCGCCCAGCACGATGATGACGTCGGGCGCCACGCGCTTGAGCATGGCCACCAGTTTCGTGGTTTCCTCGACGTTCCATATATACACGCCAAAACCGATGATGCGCGGTTTGTTCGTCAGGATGCGCTCGACCAGTTCTGTTGTCTTGGTACCGATGACGAATTCCTGCAGCCGTGTCTGCGCCTGCAGCGGGCCCATATTGGCCAGCAAATAGCGCAATCCCAGCGAAGCGTGGGTGTAGCGGGCGTTCAGGGTGGAGAGCAGGATGGTCATGACAGGTGCGGATCGAGGGAAAGCAGCCATTTTACGCTGCACACGATGATTTCTCCGGATAAAGCTTGCTTCCTGGCTTGGAGTTGGCTATAGTTCGCCTCCCCAATGAGACGCAGTCACTGCGGCAGTTGAGGATCACCGGAAACGGTGATGTAGTAAAAAAGAAGGAGTTGACGGACGTAGCGAAATGCTTCATACTCTTCCTTCTTCGCAGCTGACAAACACAACGCTTTGTCGATAGCGCGAGAGTAGTAAATAAGCAGCACCGAATACCGTTCTTTAACAATTAACAGTCGATAAGTGTGGGCATTTGATGTAAGTGCAGCGTCAATCTTCGGATGGGCGTCTAACTTAAAATATCAAATGTTCACAAGAAATAAT